>NZ_JAHYSR010000016.1 GCF_019431455.1 Paracoccus bogoriensis | reverse complement strand
TCCCAGAATTCCCGCCAGTCCAGCACCCCAAAGCGCCACCCCAGCACCGTCAGCGTCCCCGCCTTCGGTGAAGCGGTGTTTACGTCCGCAGAACAACGACCGCAAGCAAAAAAAAGCGTGCCTCGGGTCAGAAACGTGCAAGCCACTGACAGAAATCATGAAATTCTGCCGCGCGCGACCACCGATGACGGCATGTCCTGGTGATCGGCGCCCTTGGTGGCACGGAATCGCGTCATCCTGATGACAAAACGGCCCGTTCGGAGGGCCTTTGATGACTCGGATCGCCCTCTCTGCCGCAGGGACTGGCAAAGAGCCCATCGATACGGCACAGCACGAAAGGAAAAGGGGCGCGGCTTTCGCCACGCCCCTTTCAGGTTCCAGATCCGGCCCGGATCAACGCTTCGAGAACTGGAAGCTGCGGCGGGCTTTGGCCTTGCCGTATTTCTTCCGCTCGACGACGCGGCTGTCGCGGGTCAGGAAACCGGCAGCCTTCAGCGCGGCGCGCAGGCTGGGCTCGTGCAGTTGCAGCGCCTGGCTGATGCCGTGCTTGACCGCACCGGCCTGGCCGGACAGACCGCCGCCCTTGACGGTGGCGTGCACATCATATTGGTTGACGACGCCCGCCACCTCGAAGGGCTGGCGGAGGATCATCTGAAGCACAGGGCGCGCAAAATACTGCGCAATGTCCTTGCCGTTCACGACGACCTTGCCCGAACCCGGCTTGACCCAGACGCGCGCGACCGCGTCCTTGCGTTTGCCGGTGGCGTAAGAGCGACCCAGCTCGTCGCGCTGCGGCTCGCGACGAATGGCGGGCTCGGCGGCGGCCGGCGTGCCCGACACGACCGATTTCAGATCGTCGAGGGTTTTGATGTCTTCGGCCATGATCATGCGCTCCGGGTGTTTTTCTTGTTCAAGACCTTGACGTCCAGAACCTCGGGCTGCTGCGCTTCATGCGGATGCTCGGCCCCGGCATAGACGCGCAGATGGGTCATCTGCTGCTTGCCCAGCTTGTTGCGGCTGATCATGCGCTCGACAGCCTTGAAGACGACGCGCTCGGGATGGGCGCCTTCCAGGATCTGGCGCGCCGTGCGGTGCTTGATGCCGCCCGGATGGCCGGTATGCCAGTAGTATTTCTTGTCGTCGCGCTTGTTGCCCGTCATCTGCACCTTGTCGGCGTTGATGACGATGACGTTGTCGCCCATGTCCATGTGCGGCGTGAATGTCGGCTTGTGCTTGCCGCGCAGGCGGCTGGCGACGATCGTGGCGAGGCGGCCCAGAACGACGCCCTCGGCGTCGATCAGGATCCACTTCTTCTCGATCTCCGCCGGTTTCGCGGTATAGGTTTTCATCTTGCGTCCCTTCAGGGTCGTGTGCATTCGAGATGCGCGTATATCCTGCACACCGCGCCACAGGTCAAGCATCGCGGACACAAAATATTCATTTATATTCAAATGTTTAAAAATTAGGTATCTGAATACCTTATTGCAAACCCCCGACATCGGGTCATTTGGGCGGAATCGAATAGGTCATCGCGCAGCGGGCCACAGGCTCGTCCGAACCCTCCGAGAAGATCAGCGCGTCGGCCACGGCCAGAACCCGACCAAGCTTCAGCAGCCGGCATTCCGCCAGCAGATCGCGGCCCGCGGCGGGCTTGCGCATGAAGTCCATATTGGCGCTTGTCGTCACCGCCAGGGCGACGGGGCCGATCCGCGACAGGATCGCGCAATAGATCGCCAGATCGGCCAGCGCGAAGATCGAGGGGCCGCTGACGGTGCCGCCCGGACGCAGATGCGCGTCCGACACGATCAGCCGCGCGATCAGGCGGTCGGGCTCGGCCGCCTCGACCCGGTAGCTGCCGGCGACCTGCGGAAAGTCGCGCGCCAGAAATTCGTTCAGCGCCTTTGCGTCCATCATCATCATGCTTTCCCCCTGGCCCTCTGACGCGTAGGCTTTCGAGAAAACAGGGAGAGATCAAGATGGCACTGCTGCTGATCCATGATGAAGGCCCGGTTGCGCGGCTGGTCCTGAACAGCCCCGACAATCACAACGCCCTGTCGCTGGAGATGATCGAGGCCCTCGACCGGGCCTTCGACCGGATTGCGGCATCTGGGGCCCGCGTGGTGATCCTGTCGGCCACCGGTCGCGCCTTCTGCGCAGGTCACGATCTGCGACAGTTGCAGGCCTTGCGGGACGGCCCCGACCCGCGGGCCGATCTGGCCGCCCTGTTTGAACGCTGCGCGGCGCTGATGCAGCGCCTGCCCGCCTTGCCGCAGCCGGTCATCGCGCAGGTGCAGGGCGTGGCGACGGCGGCGGGCTGCCAACTGGTTGCATCCTGCGATCTGGCGGTCGCCTCGGATCAAGCGCGGTTCGGCGTGAATGGCATCTCGATCGGGCTGTTCTGCTCGACCCCGGCCGTGGCGCTGGCCCGCGCCATTCCGCCCAAGGCCGCCTTCGAGATGCTGGCGACCGGCGATTTCATCCCCGCCAGCCGCGCCGCCGAGCTTGGGCTGATCAACCGCGTCACCGCCCCCGATCAGCTCGAGGCCGAAACGCTCGCGCTGGCCCGGAACATTGCGGCCAAGCCGCCCGCGGCCATGCGGCTCGGCAAGGCCGCCTTCCACCGTCAGCGGGCCGAATCCCTGGGCGAGGCTTACCGCACCGCGTCGGATGCGATATGCGCCAACATGATGCTGGAGGAGACGGTCGAAGGCATCACGGCCTTTCTCGAAAAGCGCGCGCCCCGCTGGCCATAAGCCCGGTTGTGGTGCCTTGCCACCAGGCGGCCGGTTCAAGGGGCGCCGTAGAGTTCTCCGACAAGGCGCACGAAATCCTCGCCGCGCTTCTCGAAGTTCGGATACTGGTCGAAGCTCGCCGCGGCCGGGGCCAGCAGCACGGTCTCGCCCGGCGCGGCCTCGGCATGGGCGCGAGCCAGAGCCTCGGCCAGCGTCCCAAAGATCTCATGCGGCAGCGCGCCCAGTTCCAGCGCGAAATCGCGCGCCGAATGGCCGAACAGATAGGCCTTGCTGACCCGTCCCAGATGCGGGACCAGCCCCGCTATTCCGCCCTCCTTGCCCAGCCCCCCGGCGATCCAGCGGATACGCTCGAAGGCTTGCAGTGCCTTGGCGGCGGCATCGACATTCGTGGCCTTGCTGTCGTTCACATAGCGCACGCCGCCGATCTCGGCGACAAGCTGGCTGCGATGGGGCAGGCCGCGAAAGCTGTGGAAGGCGGCCTCGATCTCGCGCGGCGACAGGCCAAGCGCGCGGCAGGCCGCATAGGCGGCGCAGGCATTCTGGTGGTTATGTGCGCCCGGCAGGCCCGAAATCGTCCTGAGGTCGATCGAGGCCGCCTGCCGCCCCTTGCGCCATTCCGACAGGAAGCCCTTGCGCGCAAAGACCGACCAGCCGAACCGGTCGAGCTTCTGCCCCGACGAAATGCGGATCACCCGGTCATCGCCCGGCCCCATCGCCAGCTGGTTGGCGATATAGCGGCCCTCGGCCTCGTCCACGCCGATCACGGCACGATCCGGCCCGCCCTCGGCAAAAAGGCGGCGCTTGGCCGCGAAATAGCCGCCGTAACCGCCATGCCGGTCCAGATGATCGGGCGAGAGATTGGTGAAGACCGCCACATCGGGCGTCAGGGCGCGCGCCAGATCGGTCTGGTAGCTGGACAATTCCAGCACCACGACTTCGCCATCCGAAGCCGGTTCCAGCGAAAGGACGCCCGTGCCGATATTGCCGCCCATCTGCACCGGGCGCCCGGCCTCGGACAGGATGTGGTGGATCAGCGCGGTCGTCGTGGATTTGCCGTTCGAGCCGGTGACGGCCACGACGCGGGGCGCGCGGTCGAATCCTTCCCATTCGGCGCTGGCATAGCTGCGAAAGAACAGGCCGATATCATTGTCCACCGGCACGCCGCGGGCATAGGCTTCGGCGATGACCGGATGGGGGCGCGGATAGAGATGCGGGATGCCCGGGCTGACGATCAGCGCCGCGACCCCCTGCCAGGATGCGTCGCGGGTCAGATCGACGATCTCGATCCCCTCGGCCAGGGCGGATTCGCGCGTGTCCTGCCCATCATCCCAGGCAACGACCCGCGCCCCCCCCGCCGCAAGCGCCGCCGCCGTGGCCCGGCCCGACCGGCCGAGGCCGAGGACCGCGATGATCTGGTTTTCAACGCCCTGGACAGGGATCATGGCAAGGCTCCTGGAGGAGAGGGCCGGGAGCTTCGCGCCCCGGACCCCCCGGGATATTTGGACCAAGGCAAAGACTAGCGCAATTTCAGGGTTGCAAGACCAATCAGCGCGAGAATCAGCGCGATGATCCAGAAGCGGATCACGATCTGTGCCTCGCCCCAGCCCTTTTTCTCGAAATGGTGGTGGATGGGCGCCATCAGGAAGACGCGCTTGCCCGTGCGCTTGAAGTAGAGAACTTGGATAATAACGCTGAGCGCCTCGACCACGAAGAGGCCGCCGACGATGGCCAGCACGATCTCGTGCTTGGTGACGACCGCGATGGCGCCGAGCGCGCCGCCCAGGGCCAGGCTGCCGGTATCGCCCATGAAGACCGCGGCCGGCGGGGCGTTATACCACAGGAAGCCCAGGCCGCCGCCGATCAGGGCCGAGACGAAGACGAGGATCTCGCCCGTGCCGGGGACGTGGTGGACGCCCAGATATTCGGTGAAATCGACCCGGCCGACCGTATAGGCGATGACGCCCAGCGTGCCCGCCGCGATCATCACCGGCATGATCGCCAGCCCGTCCAGCCCGTCGGTCAGGTTCACCGCATTGGCCGCGCCCACGATCACGATCATCGCGAAGGGCACGAAGAACCAGCCCATGTTGATCAGCACGTCCTTGAAGACCGGCAGCGCAAGCTGATTGGTCAGCGCCTGCGGATGCAGCGCCGAAGCCGCGATCGCCGCAAGCGCCGCGATGACCAGCCCGATGGCCATGCGGATGCGCGAGCTGACGCCCCTGGTGTTCTGCTTGGTGACCTTGGCGTAATCGTCGGCGAAGCCGATCCCGGCAAAGCCCGCCGTGACCAGCAGCACGATCCAGACATAGCCATTGTCCAGCCGCGCCCAGAGCAGAGTCGAGAAAAGCAGCGCCGACAGGATCAGGATGCCGCCCATCGTGGGGGTGCCGGCCTTGGCCAGATGACCCTCGGGGCCGTCATCGCGGATCGGCTGGCCCTTCTTCTGGACGCGGCGCAGGTAGTTGATCAGCGGCCCGCCGAAGAGGAAGCCGAAGAACAGTGCCGTGAAGAAGGCCGCGCCCGCGCGGAAGGTGATGTAGCGGAACAGGTTGAAGATGTCCCCGCCCTCGGAAAAGCTGCTGAGCCAGTAAAGCATCCCTTCGTCCTTATGCAGGGGCGGCTTGGGTGCGCAGGGCCTCGACCACGGCCGAGATGCGCGAGGATTTCGAGCCCTTGACCAGGACCAGATCGCCCGGCGCGACCAGCGCCGCGGCATCAGCCGCCAGTTCGGCGGCGGTCTCGGTCCAACGGCCACGGCGCGTCTCGGGCAGCGCCTCATGCAGGTGGCGCATCCGGGGTCCGGCGCAATGGACCAGCGCGATCTCGGCCATGGCCGGGTCATGCGCCAAGGCGGCGTGCATCGCGGCCTCGGCCTCGCCCAGTTCCAGCATGTCGCCCAGGATCGCCACGCGACGCGCGGCGGGCAGGCCCGCCAGCATCGCAAGGCCCGCCGCCATCGAGGCCGGATTGGCGTTGAACGCGTCGTCGATCAGGCGGATCGCGCCCAGATCCTCGACCGCGCCGCGGCCTTTCGGGGGCTGCCAGTCACCCATCGCGCGGGCGGCCTGGGTCAGATCGGCGCCCGCCGCCGACAGGGCGGCCAGGACGCCGACCGCGTTCATCGCGAAATGGCGCCCGGTGGTGCGCAGACCGAAGATCGCCGTCTCGCCCAGGATGCGGGCATGGCAGATCAGGCCGGTCCCGGAGACCTCGACCTTCAGCGGGCGGGCCATGCCGTCGCGGCCAAAGCCCACCACCACCGCGCCCGCCGCATCGGCGCAGTCGCGCAGGATCTGCGTCACCGGCAGATCCTCGGGCAGGATCGCGGTGCCTACGGGTTCCAGCCCCTGGTAGATCGAACCCTTTTCGCGCGCGATGCCTTCGATGGCACCGAAGGCCTCCAGATGGGCGGCGCCGACCGTGGTGATCAGCGCGACATGCGGGCGGGCCATGCGCGACAGGGGCGCGATCTCGCCGGGATGGTTCATACCGATCTCGATGATGGCGAAATCGGTGTCGGCGGGCATCCGCGCCAGCGTCAGCGGCACGCCCCAATGGTTGTTGTAGCTGGCCTCGGCGGCATGGATCACGCCCTGCCCCGCCAGCGCCACGCGCGCCATCTCCTTGGTCGAGGTCTTGCCGACCGAGCCGGTAATCGCGATGACGCGGCCTGTTGTGCGGGCGCGGCCCGCGCGGGCCAAAGCCTCGAGCCCGCGCAGCACGTCATCCACAATCAGCAGCGGCGCGTCGGGTGCCACGCCCTCGGGGATTCGGCTGACCAGCGCGGCGGCGGCGCCCTTCTCCAGCGCCTGCGCGACGAAATCATGGCCGTCACGCGCGGCTTGCAGGGCCACGAACAGATCGCCCGGCGCGATGCTGCGCGTGTCGATGGACACGCCCGAGGCGGCCCAGTCACCCTGCGCCCGCCCGCCCGTTGCGGCGGCGGCCTCGTCGGCGGTCCAGAGCGCGGTCATATCGTGCCGTCCAGTGCCGCGACCGCGACCGAGGCCTGTTCGGCGTCGTCGAAGGGATAGACATCGTTGCCGATGATCTGGCCGGTTTCGTGCCCCTTGCCCGCGATCAAGAGCGCGTCGCCGGGCAATAGCGCATCGACGCCGCGCAGGATCGCCTCGGCGCGGTCGGGGACTTCGCTGGCCTCGGGGCCCGCGCCCTCAAGGACGGCCGCGCGGATCGCGGCGGGATCCTCGTGGCGGGGGTTGTCGTCGGTCACGATCACCTTGTCGGCGTGAAGCCGCGCGGCCTCGCCCATCAGCGGGCGCTTGCCCCGGTCGCGGTCCCCGCCCGCGCCGATCACGCAGATGATCCGACCCATCACATGCGGGCGCAGCGATTGCAGCGCCGCCACGACCGCGCCGGGCTTGTGGGCGTAATCGACGAAGACCGCCGCGCCATTGGCGCGCTGCGCGACAAGCTGCATCCGCCCGCGCACCGTGGTCAACTGTGGCAGGACGCGCAGGATGTCCTCGGCCGAACAGCCCGTGGCAAGGCAAAGCCCAACAGCCACCAGCACGTTTTCCGCCTGAAAGCCGCCGATCAGCGGCAGGCGCACAAGCTGCGGCTGCCCCATGATCGAAAAGCGCAGATCCTGCCCCGTCGCGTCGAAACGCTGATCGAGAATGCGCAGCATCGCGCCCTCGCCCCGGCCCACGCTGGTCAGCGCAAGCCCGCGATCGGTGGCGATATCGGCCATCTGCCGCCCGCGCGGGCTGTCGATGTTGATGACGGCCGAGGCGCCCTCGTCCAGGATATGATTGAACAGCAGCGCCTTGGCCGCGAAGTATTCGTCAAAACCCGCGTGATAATCCAGATGATCCTGGCTGAGATTGGTAAAGGCCGCCGCCTGAACCCGGACCCCGTCAAGACGGCGCTGGTCCAGCCCGTGGCTCGAGGCCTCCATCGCGGCATGGGTGATGCCCGCGCGGGTCGCATCGGCCAGAACCTGATGCAGCGTCAGGGGATCGGGCGTGGTATGGGCCAGCTTGGCGTGGAAATCGCCCTCGACCCCCATCGTGCCAAGGCTGATCGCCTTCAGGCCCAGAAGCTGCCAGATCTGGCGGGCGAAGCTGGCCACGCTGGTCTTGCCGCTGGTGCCGGTCACGGCCACGACATGGGGGGGCTGGTCACGGAACCACAGCGAGGCCGCCCCGGCCAGGGCCGCGCGCGAATCCTCGGCCAGGACCAGCGCGCCGGTCCAGCCCTCCAGCACGTCGCGGGCGATCTCGGCGCCGGCGCGGTCGGTCAGGACGGCGGCGGCCTGCTGACGGATCGCGTATTGGATGAACTCGGCCCCGTGCATGGCCGATCCGGGCAGGGCGGCGAACAGATGGCCCGGACGGACCGCGCGGCTGTCCAGCGAAAGGCCGGTGATCACCGGATCCTGCCCATCCCTCGACCGCAGCCCCAGCTGCGACAGCATCACCTTGCCTTCAGTCACCGAAACACCCGTCATTGATTTGCGACGAGCCTTACCCCAGCCTCTTCGCCGGGTTCAACACGCGGCGCGAAGCGGGGCGCGATCGTCGGCAGCTTTTCGTCGGTTTTCGGCTCCAGCCCCAGCAGGGGGCCGATGCGGCGGATCACCTCGGCGGCGACCGGAACGGCGGTCGTGCCCGCCGTGCGTGTCTCGATGCCGTTGGCATTGCGGGTCGAGGGCTCGTCCAGCGCCACGATCAGCACATATTTCGGGTCCGAGGCCGGAAAGACCGCCGCAAAGGTCGCGATGACCTTGTTCTTGTAATAACCGCCCGTCGCGCGGGGCTTGTCGGCGGTGCCGGTCTTGCCCGCGACCTCGTAGCCTGGAACCTCGGCGCCGCGCGCCGTGCCGCGGGTGACGACCTGGCGCAGCATATCGACAGCCATTGCGGCGGCGCGCGGCGACAGGATCTGTTCGCCCTCGGGGCGCTGGCGGCCATGGATCAGGGTGGGCGTGACACGCTTGCCGCCATTGGCGATCGTGCCATAGGCGGCGGCCAGGTGCAGAGGGCTGGCAGCAAGGCCGTGCCCGAAGCTGACCGTCGCCGCCGTCACAGCAGGCCAGCGTTGCGGGACCAGCGGCTGGCCCGTCGGCGCCTCGACCATCTCGACGCTGGTCGGCTCGAACAGGCCCAACTTGCGCAGGAAGTCGCGCTGACGCTCGACCCCGATCATCTGGGCGATCCGCACCGTGGCCACGTTCGACGACTTCACGATCACGTCCGTCACGCTGAGTTCGCGGCCATAATTGTGGAAATCGTTGATCAGGAATCGCCCGATCCGCATGGGCGCGGCGGCGCTGATTCCGGTCGAGGGGTTCACAAGGCCCAGATCCAGCGCCTGCGCGACCGGAAAGATCTTGAAGGTCGAGCCCAGCTCGTATTGCCCCTGCACGGCGCGGTTGAAGAGCGGGCTATCCGAAGGCTCTCCGGTCAGCAGCGGACGCGGGCGGTCATTGGGGTCGAAATCGGGCAGGCTGGCCATGGCGATGATCTCGCCGGTTCTGACCTCCATCAGGATGCCGGTCGCGCCGACGGCGTTCATCACGCGCATCCCTGTCGCCAGCACGTCTTCCATCGCCTGCTGCACGGTCAGGTCGATGGACAGGGCAAGGGGCGCGCCCTCGTTGGCCGGGTCGCGCAGCCAGGCGTCAAAGGCCTTCTCGACGCCCGCGATGCCGATCACCTCGGCGCTGTTGACGCCCTCATTGCCGAAACCGGACCCGCCCAGGATATGCGCGGCCACATCCCCATTGGGATAGACACGCATCTCGCGCGGGCCGAACAGCAAGCCTGGCTCGCCCAGATCATGGACGGCCTGCATCTGTTCGGGACTGATCTTGCGCTTGATCCACATGAAGCGCCGGTCGCCGGTAAAGTCGCGGATCAGCCTCTCTTCGTCCAGGTCAGGAAAGATGCGCTTGAGCCCGCGCGCCGCGCCGACCGGATCGACCATCTGATGAGGATGGGCATAGACCGAATGGGTCAGCAGATTCGTGGCCAGCACCCGGCCCCGCCGGTCGGTGATGTCGGCACGCTGCGACATGATCTGCGCCGACAGAACCTGCGCGCCCGGCTCGGCCGGCTCGCTTGCGGCCAGCGCGCCCATTCGCACGCCGACCGTGGCGAATGCCATCGCGAACAGGCCCGCCATCAGCACCAGCCGCCCTTCGGCGCGGCGATGGGCGCGGGCCTCGATCTCCTCGTGACGGCGGCGGCGGTTCTCGGCCTCGATGTCATCAGGATTCTCGCCGCGCTCACGCGCGCGAAGAATGCGGGCCAGGGGGCGCAAGGGCGTGCGGATCATGGCTGGAGCTCCGTGGCGGAATCTTCGTCCTGGGCTGCGACTTCGGGCGGGGGCGGGGGCTTGGGATAGTCGATGTGACCCAGATCCAGCATCTGCCCCGATTCGATCGGCAGCAAGGGCAGCCGCTCGAAATTCAGATCGACCAGTTCGCGCAGCCGTTCGGGCCGGTTCAGATAGGCCCATTCCGCGCGCAGGATGCCCAGCTCGTCGCGCAGCTGCGCGATCTCGCGGCGGACCTGCTGCATCTCGGCCATGGCGGCCTGGGTCGAGTAATTCTCGCGATAGGCCCAGAAGGCGAGGCCCATCACCACCAGCACGCAGGCCAGATAGGTCAGGGACCGCATCAGCGCCTCCCCGGCAGGCTGGGCATGGCCAGCGCGCGGGCATCGACGCTGCCTGCGGGCGCATCGGTCCGCACCGCCACCCGCAACAGGGCCGAGCGGGCGCGGGGATTGACGGCCAGCTCATCGTCGTCGGGGCCGATGGCGCGGCGGAAGGGCAGCGTAAAGGCCGCCTCCTGCGCGGCCTGGACCGGCGCATAGCGGTTGCCGCCCCCGCCCGTATCGGCCCGCGCCTGCATGAAGCGCTTGACGATCCGGTCCTCCAGCGAATGGAAGCTGACCACGGCCAGCTTGCCGCCCGGGCGCAGCGCGCGTTCGGCGGCCGAGAGGCCCGCGACAAGCTGGCCGAATTCATCATTCACCCAGATGCGGATCGCCTGAAAGCTACGGGTGGCGGGATGGCTCTGGCCCGGCTTGGGCCGTGGCAGGCAGCCCGCCACGATCTCGGCCAGTTCGCCGGTGCGGCTCAGAGGCCGCGCCGCCACGATGGCGCGCGCGATGCGGCGCGCGGCGCGCTCCTCGCCGTAATGATAAAGCACATCCGCGATCACCGATTCCTCGGCGCTGTTCAGCAGATCCGCGGCCGAGGGGATCTCGCCCCCCATCCGCATGTCCAGCGGCCCGTCGCGCAGGAAGGAAAAGCCGCGCTCGGCCTGATCAAGCTGCATCGAACTGACGCCCAGATCCAGGACCACGCCGTCCAGCGGCTCGGCCGCAAGGATGTCCAGATCGGAAAACGTGCCCTCGACCAGACGCAGCCTTTCGCCTAGCGGCGAAGCCCAATCCGCCGCCATCGCAAAGACCGACGGGTCGCGGTCGATGCCGATGACGCGCGCCGCGCCCGCCTGAAGCAGGCCGCGCGCATAGCCGCCAGCGCCAAAGGTGCCATCGGCCCAGACCCCCGAGACGGGCGCCACCGCCCTGAGAAGCGGCTTCAGCAGGACGGGGATATGGGGATCGGCCATGGGCTTACCCCTTGTCGGCTTGCTGCAGGAAGACGCGCGGGTCGAATTCCGGGCCGTGACTTTCGGCAAAGGCTTCCAGCGCCTGCACGTCCTTGGGACGCTCGTCGGGGTGATAGACCTGCACATAGTCGCCGCGCGATTCGAAAACAGTCTCGGTTCCTTCGGTGAAACCCAGTTTTTCGCGCAGTTTCAGCGGCAGGACCAGACGCCCCTCGCGGTCGATCTCCAGATCGGTGGACTGGCCGTTCATCAGCAGTTCAAGCCAGCGGCGTTCCTGGCTGCCACGCGGCAGGCGGTCGATCTGTTCGTCGATGGCCTCTATCGCCTCGATGGAATAAAGCTCGATCCAGTTCCACCATTCGGGGCCATAGACGGCGACAAGCTGGGTGCGCCCGGTGGCCGAGGCCGCAAAGCCAGGATCACCCGCATCGAACACGCGCCGCAGGCGGGCGGGAATCGACATGCGACCCTTGCCATCGACCTTGACATGTTCGGTGCCCCTGAACTTCCGCGCCACCCTGGCCGCCCCTTGCTGTCCGCTCTTTCGCACCCCGAAAGAGAAAGGGCGGATCGGGCCGCTGCCACTGCCCGATCCGCCGCCCTCGTTCCCGTTACCGGGCCCCTTTGCGGGGTTGGTCGCCCACCCTGACGCGCGCCACCCTGGGGGAGGTGCTGCTCGCACGCGCGGGCGGATCTATGTTGGAAAACGGATGCCTGTATGAAGTCTGCTTTGCCATGCCGAGGTCTTCCGCCTCGTTGGTCACTGCCCGTTTTCGTGATCTCGTTGTGACATGGGATTTCATGGGAAGCAACGGGTTTCTTCGCCCTCTGGATGAGCCGCGCTTTCCGCGTCGCTTCGTCACCGGACTGATCTTTGGCAGGACGATGCGTCAAACGGATCAATTTCTAGCGGCGCGATCCCCCGAAGACACCAGATACAGGGCATCTGGCAGGGCGAAACCATCCAGCGTCACTGATGCAGACGCGCCACGCTTTTGGCAAGGTCAAGAAGATTGAGCGCCTTTCCGCTCAGAAAGATTCGCAAGGCTCACGACAAAGATCACGGCGAATCACGCCATCGAGAGCGTGAACGCCCGCTATTCCCCATGTTTTTCCGCCATTCCCGGATATTCCCGCCCTGACTCGGGTTCTCAGGCCATCCCGCCCGCGACCAGCCGGTCTGCCAACCGCGCAAAGGCTGCCGCCGCCACGCCCTCGCCCAAGGCGATCGGCGTGCCGTTGTCCCCTGCAAGCCGCACCTCAAGTTCCAGCGGCAGCGCGCCGAGAAAGGGCAGGCCCAAAGCCTCCGCTTCGGCGGCGACGCCGCCATGGCCGAAGATATGCGCCTCGTGGCCGCATTTCGGACAGACATAGCTGGACATGTTCTCGACGAGGCCCAGAACCGGGGTCTTGAGCTTTCCGAACATGTCGATGGCACGCCGCGCGTCCAGAAGCGCCACATCCTGCGGGGTCGAAACGATGATCGCGCCCGTCACCGGCGCCTTCTGGCACAGCGACAACTGCACATCGCCCGTGCCCGGCGGCAGGTCGATCAGCAGCACGTCCAGTTCGCCCCAGTTGACCTGCTGCAACATCTGCTGCATGGCGCCCATCAGCATCGGACCGCGCCAGACGACAGCCTCACCCTCTTTCAGCATCAGGCCAATGGACATGAGCGTAACCCCATGGGCGCGCAGGGGCTCGATCCGCTGGCCGTCCGGGCTGGCGGGCCGGCCCGTCACCCCCATCATGCGCGGCTGCGAAGGACCGTAGATATCCGCATCCAGCAGCCCGACCCGGCGTCCGGCCCTGGCCAGTGCCACCGCAAGATTCGACGAAACCGTGGACTTGCCCACCCCGCCCTTGCCCGAGCCGATGGCCAGGATATGCCGAACGCCCGGGATTGCCTGCGGACCTGCCTGGGGGCGCGGATGCCCCCCCAGCTTCAATGACGGCGCAGGCGCGGCGGGCGCTGTCGTCACGATCTGCACCTGACGGATGCCCGGCAGACGCAACAGTCGCGCACGGGCTTCGGCCTCGACCCCCGCAAGAGCGCGAGCGGCCGCGGCATCCGGAACCTCCAGAACGAATCGGATCAGCCCGTCTTCGATGGTCAGGGCTCGCAGGATATCGGCCTGACCCAGCACCCCACCCTGCGGCAGAGCGATGTCTGCGATTTCCCCAAGGACAATTTCGCGCGTGATCGACATGTGACGGTTCCGTGATGGATGGAGATCACAGCATGACCCAAGCCCGCGCCAGCCTCAATGCCCCCTGCGACATGCTGTCAAACACCCCTGCAAACGCCTTCAATCCTTGGGTTTTCGCCCACGCAGCGTTACCGTTAACGAATGTGTTGCTTCAATTTTATGTCATGCTTTCAGAGCGAAAAACGGTATTAGGTCAGTCCAAGTCATGCATTTGCCGCATGGCAGCATTCGCAAACCGTCCATTGTGCAGACGCAGCAAAATGGGCATCTTGGGTTCAAGAAAGGCGCCGGGCCAATCCGGGACCGGCGCAGACGACGCGAAAGGAAACGAAAATGGCTGTTATCGCCCAGGCTCAACAAACCGCCGCCGCTTCTGGCCTGCGGGCCCGCCTGCTGACCGCGATCCAGCGCATGCAGGAAACCCGCGCCCGTCGCGCCGTTTACCGGCAGACGGTCCGCGAACTCAACGCCCTGACGACCCGTGATCTGGACGATCTGGGCATCAGCCGCTCGATGATCACCCGTCTGGCCCACGAAGCGGCCTGGGGCGACGCGAAGTAAGAATTCCCTTTCCGCCCCTCCTCCTCCCTGGGCGGACTGGCGGCATCCCTCTCCTCCTCCCCGGGATGCCGCCCCTGGACAGCGCTGGAACCGATCTTCCTCCCTCGGGTTCTGGCGTCAGGCGGCGGCCCCTGATCTCCTCCCCACGGGGTCGCCGCAAAAGAACATAGCCGCCCCATTTGCGGCATCCGGATGCGCCGAGGCCCTCCTCCTCCCTGATCTTCGGCGCGCGGTTTTGGCCTCTCCTCCTCCCTGGCCGGAACCGCACCTCTGCGCGGCCCTCCCTCCTCCCTGGGCCAGCGTTCGGCGGCGATCCTTCCTCCTCCCTGGATCGTCGCCCCCCTCATAGCCGCCCCATCTGCGGCAAACCGATGCGCGGGGGTTCCCTCCTCCCTCCTCCCGAACCCTCTGCGCGCGCGGTCCTGGCCCTCCTCCTCCCTGGCCTGACCGCACCCCAAACGCGGCCCCTCCCTCCTCCCTGGGCCGGCGTTCAGCGGCGGCACCCCACCTCCTCCCTGGGTGCCGCCGCGTCCTCTTCGGGAAACCCGCGACCGCCGACATGCATTGTCCCTGCTGAACAGGCCGGAGGCATCATGCTGCGCGTGGGAACGACCGTCGAATGGAACTGGGGCAACGGCAAGGGACGCGGCAAGATCGCCCAGATCTTCCGCAAGGATGTCACCCGCACGATCAAGGGCAGCAGCGTCAGCCGCAAGGCCAGCGCCGACGATCCTGCCTATCTGATCCGGCAGGATGACGGGGGCGAGGTGCTCAAGTCCCGGTCGGAGCTAAGCCGCGCCGATTAGGCTTTCCGGCCCGCCCGCGACGCGCTACAGGGTGCCATGCTCAGCTATCAGCACGCCTATCACGCCGGGAACCTGGCCGACCTGCACAAACACGCGCTGCTGGCCACCGCGCTGGATTACCTGACGCGCAAGGACAAGCCCCTCAGCTATCTGGAAACCCATGCCGGGCGCGGCCTCTATCGGCTGGACAGCCCCGAGGCGCAGCGCACCGGCGAGGCAAAGGCCGGCATCGACCGCGCCCTGTCCGAAAGGTGGCTGCCCGAAACCCATCCGCTGATGACGGCGCTGACGGCGATCCGCGCCAGCCGGGGGCCGCGCGCCTATCCCGGATCGCCGCTGATCGCGGCGCATTTCCTGCGCCCGGAAGACCGCACCCATCTGGCCGAACTGCACCCCGCCGAACACGAGGCCCTGCGCCAGGTCGCGGGATGGGCCAGCCTCTACCGTCAGGACGGGTTCGCCATGGCGCAGGCCGTCTGTCCACCCACGCCCCGGCGCGGAATGCTGCTGATCGACCCCAGCTACGAGGTCAAGACCGACTATGCCACCATCCCCCGCCATGTCGGGCAGATCGCGCGCAAATGGAATGTCGGCGTCATCGCGCTCTGGTATCCAATCCTGGCCGACCAGCGCCACCGCCCGATGATCCGGGCGCTGACCGCCGACCATCCCGGCGCGCTGGTCTCGGAACTGGGCTTTCCGGCCCTGCGGCCCGGCCACGGGATGATCGGGTCGGGCATGTTCGTGCTGAACCCGCCCTTCGGGCTGGAGGACGAGGCCGCGCGCCTCTCGGCGATTTTCGCCGCGCGGCTCTGACCGGGGATTCCCCGCCCGGTTGCGCTGTGGCATAGTCGGATCGGCCTCATCAGGACGACGCCCATGACCCAACGCCTCTCGATCGGCACCACCGTCTTTATCGTGCTGACGGCGGCGCTCGGCCTCTATTTCGCCTTTGCGGCGGTGCAGGGCCCGTCAGGGCTGTTGCGTCGCATCCAGATCGAAGCCGAAATGGCCGAACTGGAGGCACAGCGCGATGCCCTGCGGGCCGAGGTCTCGCAAATGCAGAACCTGACCCGCCGCCTGTCGAACGAATATCTCGATCTTGACCTTCTGGACGAACGCGCCCGCGACGTGCTGGGCGTGATCCGCGCGGACGAGGTGATCCTGCGCTGATTCTCGCCACCGGTGGGTCCGGCCTCTGGCATTGCGCGGGCCAAGGCGATGCGCTACGGATAGTTTAACGCTGAACTATTCCGACCACAGCCTCAGGAGGATGTGCCGCATGGCCCGGAAACCCAGCCCCGCCAGAGAGGCGCCTTCAAACGTATCGAAGGAAGAGTTGCTCAAATACTACCGCGACATGCTGCTGATCCGCCGATTCGAGGAAAAGGCCGGCCAGCTTTATGGCATGGGTCTGATCGGCGGCTTCTGCCATCTCTATATCGGGCAAGAGGCCGTCGTGGTCGGGCTGGAAGCCTGCGCCAAGGAAGGCGACAAACGCATCACCAGCTATCGCGACCACGGGCACATGCTGGCCTGCGGCATGACCCCGCGCGGCGTCATGGCCGAACTGACCGGGCGCGAGGGCGGCTATTCCAAGGGCAAGGGCGGCTCGATGCACATGTTCAGCCGCGAAAAGCATTTCTATGGTGGCCACGGCATCGTGGCGGCGCAGGTGCCGCTTGGCGCGGGCCTTGCCTTTGCCGACAAGTATCTGGGCAACGACAACGTCACCTTCACCTATTTCGGCGACGGCGCCGCGAACCAGGGCCAGGTTTACGAGACCTACAACATGGCGGAACTCTGGGATCTGCCGGTGATCTTCGTGATCGAGAACAACCAGTATGCCATGGGCACCTCGGTCAGGCGCTCGACGAAATCGACGACGCTGTTCGGTCGGGGCGAGGCTTTCGGCATTCCCGGCGAACAGGTTGATGGCATGGATGTTCTGGCGGTCAAGGCGGCGGGCGAAAAGGCCGTGGCACATTGCCGTGCGGGCAAGGGCCCCTACATCCTCGAGGTCATGACCTACCGCTATCGCGGCCATTCCATGTCGGACCCGGCCAAGTATCGCTCGCGCGAGGAAGTGCAGAAGATGCGCGACGAACGCGATGCCATCGAGAACGTGCGCGACCTGCTGCTGACCGGCGGCCACGCGACCGAGGACGAGCTGAAGGCGATCGACAAGGAAATCAAGGACATCGTCAACGATTCCGCCGAATTCGCCAAGGAAAGCCCGGAACCGTCGCTGGACGAGCTCTGGACCGACATCTACGCCGACGACCTGCCGCAGGGCAGCGCCGAACAGAACGCCTGAGGGGGGACGCAAGATGGCAACCGAAATTCTGATGCCCGCCCTGTCTCCGACCATGGAAGAGGGAACTCTGGCGAAATGGCTGAAAAAGGAAGGCGATGTCGTGAAAGCCGGCGACATCATCGCCGAGATCGAGACCGACAAGGCCACGATGGAATTCGAGGCCGTGGATGAGGGCATCCTGGGCAAGATCCTGATCGCCGAAGGCACACAGGGCGTAGCCGTGAACACCCCCATCGCCGTGCTGGTCGAGGAAGGCGAAAGCGCCGAGGACATCAAGGCCCCTGCCTCTGCCCCCGCGCAGGCAAGATCCAGCGACGAAGAGGCCAAGGCCGACGATCAACCCGGCGCCTCGGCCGTCGAGCAGGTCAAGACCCCCGAACCCGATCACAGCCCCGACTGGCCCGAGGGCACGAAGATGAAGACCATGACCGTGCGGGAAGCCCTGCGCGAGGCCATGGCCGAAGAGATGGAGCGCGACGAGACCGTGTTCCTGATGGGCGAGGAAGTCGGCGAATATCAGGGCGCCTACAAGGTCAGCCAGGGCCTGCTGGACAGGTTCGGCCCCCGCCGCGTCGTGGACACGCCCATCTCCGAGATCGGCTTTGCGGGCATCGGCACCGGCGCCGCGCTGGCCGGTCTGCGCCCCATCGTCGAGTTCATGACCTTCAACTTCGCCATGCAGGCCATCGACCATATCATCAACTCGGCCGCCAAGACGCTGTATATGTCCGGCGGCCAGATGGGCTGCCCGATCGTGTTCCGCGGCCCGAACGGCGCCGCCGCCCGCGTGGCCGCCCAGCACAGCCAGGATTACGCCGCCTGGTATGCGCAGATCCCCGGACTCAAGGTCGTGATGCCCTACAGCGCCGCCGACGCCAAAGGTCTGATGAAGCAGGCGATCCGCGACCCGAACCCGGTCGTGTTTCTCGAAAACGAGATCCTTTATGGCCGCTCGTTCGAGGTGCCGGACCTGCCCGACTTCACCATCCCCTTCGGCAAGGCGCGCATCGCCCGTGCGGGCAGCGACGTGACCATCGTCAGCTTCGGCATCGGCATGGCCCATGCGCTGGAAGCCGCCGACAAACTGGCCGCCGAGGGGATCGAGGCCGAGGTGATCGACCTGCGCACCCTGCGCCCGCTGGATTACGGCTCGATCATCGCCTCGGTGAAAAAGACCAACCGTCTCGTGACCGTGGAAGAGGGCTTCCCCGTCGCCTCGATCGGGAACCACATCTCGGCCTATGTGATGGAAAACGCCTTCGATTATCTGGATGCGCCCGTCATCAACTGCACCGGCAAGGACGTGCCGATGCCCTATGCGGCCAATCTGGAAAAGCACGCCCTCATCACCCCGGCCGAAGTGGTCGAGGCGGTGAAAAAAGTCACCTACCGCTAAGGGAGCCACGCGATGCCCACGGAAATCCTGATGCCCGCGCTGTCCCCCACGATGGAGGAAGGCACCCTGGCCAAATGGCTGGTCAAGGAAGGCGACGAGGTGAAATCCGGCGACATCATCGCCGAGATCGAGACCGACAAGGCCACGATGGAATTCGAGGCCGTCGATGAAGGCCGGATCGGCAAGATCCTGATCGCCGAGGGCAGCGCCGGGGTGAAGGTGAACACTCCCATCGCGGTGCTCCTGGACGAGGGTGAAACGGCGGGCGACATCAAGGTGGCCGAGGCCCCGGCACTTGCCGCCGATGCCGAACCCGCCCCCGCCGAAAAGGGCTATGGCGGCCCGATCGGCGCGCCGGTCGCCGGCGGCGACAAGGGCAAGGCCGATCAGGGCGGGCGCATCTTCGCCTCGCCCCTGGCCCGCCGCATCGCCGCCGACAAGGGGCTGGACCTGTCGCAGATCAAGGGCTCTGGCCCGCGCGGCCGGATCGTCAAGGCCGATGTCGAAAGCGCCAAACCCGGCGCTGCCCCCGCCCCCGCTGCGGCCCCCCCCGCCGCACAGGCGGCCCCCGCCCCTGCCGCCCCGGCGCCCAAGGGCCCCTCGGCCGACGCGATCCTCAAGATCTATGCCGACCGCGAGACGACCGAGGTCGCGCTGGACGGGATGCGCCGCACCATTGCCGCCCGTCTGGGCGAAGCCAAGCAGACGATCCCGCATTTCTACCTGCGCCGCTCGGCCAAGCTGGACGAGCTGATGGAGTTCCGCGCGACCCTGAACAGGAAGCTCGAATCCCGCGGCGTCAAGCTGTCGGTCAACGACTTCATCATCAAGGCCTGCGCGCTGGCGCTGCAAGAGGTGCCGGACGCCAATGCCGTCTGGGCAGGCGACCGCATCCTCAAGCTGAAGCCCTCGGATGTGGCGGTGGCCGTCGCGATCGAGGGCGGGCTCTTCACGCCGGTCCTGAAGGACGCCGAATCGAAATCGCTCTCGGCCCTGTCGGGCGAGATGAAGGATCTGGCCCAGCGCGCCAGATCGAAGAAGCTTGCCCCCCACGAATACCAGGGCGGCAGCTTCGCAATCAGCAACCTGGGCATGTTCGGGATCGAGAATTTCGACGCCGTCATCAATCCGCCGCATGGCGCGATCCTGGCGGTCGGCGCGGGCATCCAGACCCCTGTGGTCGAGAATGGGCAGGTCGTCATCCGCACCGTCATGTCGATGACCCTGTCGGTCGATCACCGCGTGATCGACGGCGCGCTTGGTGCGCAATTGCTTGATGCGATCGTAAAACATCTGGAAAATCCGGTCGCGATGCTGGCATGATGGGCAGCGCACTACCGCATAAGTTGTGACAATTCAGACACTTCTCGACATCGGCGGCAAGTCTGGCTGGGCTTGCCGCCGATGGCCGTTTCGTGACCTTGTCGTCGGGACGCCGGAATCGGCCACGACTTTCCTGATCGCCCTCACATGGACCAAGGTTATCAAGGTTATGATGTACAAGTTTGCACCCGTTCTCGGCCTGAGCGTTCTGCTCGGCGCCTGCTCGCCCACCCAGTTCGAGCGTCCTCCCGTCACGGTGAATTCCGATAGGGGTCCGGTCGTGTGCCAGCTCTACCTGCCGCAGATCGTGATGTGGGACGAGCCCGTGTCCTTCCCCGAGGGCATGACCCGCGAGGAAGCCATCTCGATCTGCCGCCGGGAAGGCATGGCGCGCAAGGCCGGCGGCACCGTCACCACGCCCGCCGCGCTCTGATCCGCCTGTCGTGGCGCCCCCGACGCCGCCCGGACAGCCGATCACAGGCCGGCCTCCTGCCTTGCAGTGCGGGATCTCTTGCATATTGTTTTTTGGGGTGCGCGCTAGAAGCTGACCGTAACCTCGGGCAGGCGCAATTCGTTGATCAGGTCGCGTAATTCCTGGCGCGCGGCGACATGCGACATGCTCAGGCTTTCGACGCCGATATCCTTCAGGTCCAGCAGCGTCAGACCGCGCGGGAACAATTCGCGGAAGATGACGCGTTCGGAAAAGCCGGGCGCGACGCGAAAGCCGATCCGGCGCGACAGCTGCGCCAGCGCGCCGCCGACGCGGCGCTTGTTGTTCATCTGCTGCGTGCCCAGCCGGTTGCGCAGCACCAGCCAGTCGATGGGCCGCGCGCCCGCCTGCCCGCGCAATTGCCGCGCGTTCCAGACCATCTCGGAATAGATCGACGGCCCCAGGATCTCACCCTCGGGGGACATGCGGGCCAGCAGGTCGAAGTCGATGAAACTGTCATTCAGCGGCGTGATCAGCGTGTCGGCCAGCGTATGCGCCATCTGGCTCAGCCTGGTATGCGAGCCGGGGCAGTCCAGCAGGATGAAGTCGCATTCCTTCTCCAGCGCCTCCAGCGCCGGGGTCAGCGGGTCCGGGCCGCCACCGATCGTGCCGATGGCCGGGGTGGGCAGGCGCAGCCCCTCGCGCGCGGCAAAGGCGGCGCGGTTTTCCAGATATCGGGCAAAGCTGCGCTGGCGCACGTCCAGATCCAGCGCGCCCACCCGGTAGCCCATGCGTGCCAGCGCCGTCGCCACATGCATCGAGGTCGTGGACTTCCCCGAGCCCCCCTTTTCGTTGCCGACAACGATGATATGCGCCACAGGCCGCCTCTTGTCCCCTTGCTGCAGCGGACCCTAACGACCGCGTGAGGTGATGAAAAGCCGTCTGGCGCATCCCGCGCGGCCAATGCGGCGCGAATGCCGCAGGCCTCAGTCGAAGGCGCCGCGCAGCGCCGTCAGCGCGGCCTGGACCTTGGGTGTGCGGTGCAGATCGACATGCGTGACCAACCATAGAGACGAAACCCATTCCGGGTGGCTCATCACCGGCACCAGCCCCCGTTCCTGGCCCGGCGCGACCGCGCCGATGGCCAGCCCCGCGCGGATGACCGCTTCGCGCGCGGCGCCGTCATTGCTGGTCAGCACGATATTTTCGGGCCCGATCCGCGCCGTCAGCCAGCGCATGAAGGGCGCCCCCGCACCCTCAACGCCCGGCAGCGCATAGCGATGCGCGCGCGGATCGTCGGTGGTGCCGTGGTGGGCGACGTATTCGGGGCTGCCGTAAAGGACGTGCTGCATCTGCCCCAGGGGCCGGACGATGTAATCGGGCTCGGTCGGGCTGGCGCCCGCGCGGATCGCCACATGCGCCTCGCCGACATCCAGCCGGAACAGCCGCACATCGGTGACATAGCTGATCCGCAGATCGGGATGGGCGCGCATCAGATCGGTCAGGCGCGGCATGATCCGCTCGGCCAGTTCGGGCAGCGACGTGACCAGAAGATCGCCCTCGATCCGCTGGACCGATCCGGCGATCTGCGCGGCCATCTGGGAAAATCGTTCATCGGCGGCCACGGCGGCGGCCAGCATGACGCGCCCGGCCTCGGTCAGGGTGTAGCCGCGCGAATGACGCTGGAACAGCCGCGCCTTGAGCGCCTTTTCCAGCATGTCGATCCGCCGGATCACGGTGGCATGATGAACCCCGAGTTCTGCCGCCGCGCCGCTGACCGTGCCCGCCCGCGCCACGGCCAGGGCCACCCGGATGTCGTCCCAAGTCTCGATCCGCATATTGTGCGCTCCTGCACAGTTCCTGCGCGATAATCCGACTTCTGTTCGCTGGTTCATAGCCTCATATGTGCCGCGACGCAGCATCTGACAGCAAAGTGACGAGGCCCTTCATGCATATCCTCCACCTCGACAGCGCGATTACCGGCGATGCGTCGGTGTCGCGCCAACTGACCGCCGACATCGTCGCGCGGCTGAAAGCGGCCAATCCCGGCGCGACCGTGACCTATCGCGACCTGAACGAGGGCGTGCCGGCCATTGACACCGCCTGGTTCCAGGCCGTCCGCGTGGGCATCGAGAACCCGACCCCCGAACAGCAGGCGATCGTGGCCACCTCGGACGCGCTTCTGGCCGAAGTGCAGGCCGCCGATACGCTGGTGATCGGTTTGCCGGTCTATAATTTCTCGCTACCCGCGCAACTCAAGAACTGGCTGGACCAGATCGCCCGCGCCGGGATCAGCTTTCGCTACACCGCCGAAGGCCCCGAGGGCCTGCTGAAGAACAAGCGCGCCTTCGTGGCCTATACCGCCGCGGGCACACCGTTCGGCTCGGATTACGACCACGCTTCGGGCTATCTGCGCCACATGCTGGGCTTCCTTGGCATCACCGACGTGACGTTCGTGCCCGCTGACGGCCTGGCCCTCGACCGTGATGCCGGCATGGCCCGCGCCGCCGAGGCGCTGGAACAGATCGCCGCCTGATCGCCGGCCACCCCTCTCACGAAACGCACCCGGCCCGGTTCGACGCCCTTGCGTTGACTCGGGCCGGGTTTTTTCGTAAGGGGACACGGATTCCCGGAAGGACTGCCCTTCCGGTCCCCGCGCAAGGCGGGGATCGCCCCCCGTCAGCGCGTCGCGCCCACGGGGGCAATATCGTTTTGGACCGAAGGAGGCCCGGCCATGTTCGAGACCCTATCCGACCGTCTAGGCGGCGTCTTCGACCGGCTGACCAAGCAGGGCGCGCTGTCCGAGGAGGATGTCACCGCCGCCATGCGCGAGGTGCGCGTCGCCCTGCTCGAGGCGGATGTCTCGCTGCCGGTGGCGCGCAGCTTCGTCAAGGCCGTGACGGCCAAGGCGACGGGCGCGGCTGTTACCAGGTCGATCACGCCAGGCCAGCAGGTCGTCAAGATCGTCCATGACGAACTGATCAAGGTTTTGCAGGGCGACGACGCCCCCGAGGCGCTGCGGATCGACAACCCTCCCGCCACGATCCTGATGGTTGGCCTGCAGGGCTCGGGCAAGACCACCACCACCGCGAAACTGGCCCTGCGCCTGAAAGAGCGCGAGAAGAAGCGCGTCCTGATGGCCTCGCTGGACACGAACCGCCCGGCGGCGATGGACCAGCTTGCGATTCTGGGCCAGCAGATCGGGGTGGACACGCTGCCCATCCTGCCGGGCCAGACCGCGCCCCAGATCGCGCAGCGCGCCAAGACCCAGGCCGGGCTTGGCGGCTATGACGTGGTGCTTCTGGACACGGCCGGCCGCCTGCACATCGACGAGGCCCTGATGGCCGAGGTCCAGCAGGTCCGTGACATCGCCCAGCCACGCGAGACGTTGCTGGTCGTCGATGGCCTGACCGGTCAGGACGCCGTGAACGTGGCGACCGAATTCGACGGCAAGGTGGGCATCACCGGCGTCGTTCTGACCCGGATGGATGGTGACGGGCGCGGCGGTGCGGCTTTGTCGATGCGCGCCATCACCGGCAAGCCGATCCGCTTCGTGGGTCTGGGCGAAAAGATGGACGCGCTGGAAACCTTCGACGCGCAGCGCGTCGCGGGCCGCATCCTTGGCATGGGCGATATTGTGGCCCTGGTCGAAAAGGCCCAGCAGGTGCTGGAGGTCGAACAGGCCGAGCGCATGATGAAGCGCTTCCAGAAGGGTCTGTTCAACATGAACGACCTGCGCGGCCAGCTTGAGCAGATGCAGAAGATGGGCGGGATGTCCTCGGTCATGGGAATGATGCCCGGCATGGCCAAGATGGCCAAACAGGCCGAGGCCGCGGGCTATGACGACAGCGTCATCCGCCGCCAGATCGCGCTGATCAATTCGATGACCAAGAAGGAACGCGCCAATCCCGACATGCTTCAGGCCAGCCGCAAGAAGCGGATCGCGGCCGGCGCGGGGCTGGAGGTGGCCGACCTGAACAAGCTTCTCAAGATGCAGAAGCAGATGGCCGACACGATGAAGAAGCTGGGCAAGATGGGCAAGGGCGGGCTGATGAAGCAGGCCATGCGCGCGATGACCGGCAAGGGCGGCGGGCTGCCTGACTTGGACAATCTCGACCCCGCCAAGATGGCCGAGGCGCAGAAGATGCTGGCCGACCCCAAGGGTCTTGGCGGGCAATTGGGCCGGGCGGGCCTACCCGGCGGCCTCGGCGGATTGTTCGGCAAGAAGTGACGCGCCCATGACCCTGATTTCCTTATGCCGCCCCATGCGAGGGCCGCGCCCGACCGATGCACGAGTCGTTCCTGCGGGACTTGGACGACATGAACGGCTTGGAGAGATCGCGTGACGGACACAGCCACCCGCGCCGCGACCCTGCTCAAGGAACACCGCGCCAGCATCGACCGGCTGGACGCGATCCTCGTCTATACTCTGGCCGAGCGGTTCAAGCACACCCAATCCGTCGGCCGCCTCAAGGCCGAACACGACCTTCCTCCGTCCGATCCCGCGCGCGAAGCCGCCCAGATCGAACGGCTGGAACGCCTCGCGCGCGAGGCCGATCTAGACCCGGAATTCGCGCGCAAATTCCTGAACTTCGTGATCGCCGAAGTGATCCGGCACCACGAACAATACCAGTCCTGAGGGCATTCGCCCGACCGCCATTCAAAGGAGACTACCGATGGCCATGAAGATCCGCCTTGCCCGTGGTGGCAGCAAGAAACGTCCCCATTACGCGATCGTCGCCTCGGATTCGCGTATGCCGCGCGACGGCCGTTTCATCGAGAAGCTGGGCACCTACAATCCGCTTCTGGCGAAAGACAGCGAAGACCGCGTCAAGATGAACGTCGAGCGCGTGAAATACTGGCTGGGCGAAGGCGCGCAGCCGACCGACCGCGTGGCCCGCTTCCTGGAAGCCGCCGGCGTCACCGAAAAGACCGAGCGCAAGAACATGAAGAAGGCCGAGCCCGGCAATAAAGCCAAGGCCCGCGCCGAAGAGCGCGCCAAGAAGGCCGCCGCGGCGACCGCCGACGCCGAATGATCCCGTGACGGCCCGGCCCCGCGCCGGGCCGTCCTTTTCGCCCCCCAAGGGAACCGCCCTGCCATGAGCGACAAGATCTGCGTCGGCGCGATCGCCGGGGCCTTCGGGGTCCGTGGCGAGGTGCGCCTGAAAAGTTTCTGCGCCGAACCCTCTGACATCGCCTCTTATGGTCCGCTGACGACCGAGAACGGCAGCCGCAGCTTCACCGTGACCCTGACGCGGCCCGTCACCGGCGGCCTTGGCGCGCGCCTGTCCGGCGTGGCCAGCCGCGAGGATGCCGAGGCGCTGAAGGGCACGACACTCTGGGCCCCGCGCGCGGCCTTGCCCTCGCTGCCCGATGACGAATTCTATCATGCCGACCTGATCGGACTTCAGGTCGTGGATACCGGCGGCGCGCCCCTGGGCCGCGTGCGCGCTATCTATGATCACGGCGCAGGCGATATCCTGGAAATCGTGGGCGGCGCGCAGGTGCTGCTGTTGCCCTTCACGCGGGCCATCGTGCCGACGGTCGATCTGGCGGCGGGCCGCATCGTCGCCGATCCGCCCGGCGCCTCGGATGATGACGGCCCAGAATGACCGAGACGCCGAAATCCCACGGGCGGCTGACGATCCGCCCCAGTCTGCGCCCCCGCGAATTGATGGCCGAGCCGCAGGTGCGTGGCGCCTGGACCGCCCGCATCATCACCCTGTTCCCCGAGGCCTTCCCCGGCATTCTGGGCCTGTCGCTGACCGGCAAGGCGCTGGCGCAGGGTCTGTGGAACCTTGAGACCATTCCCCTGCGCGAATTCGGGATCGGCAAGCACCGCAATGTGGATGACACGCCCGCGGGCGGCGGGGCGGGCATGGTGATCCGCCCCGACGTGCTGGACGCGGCGCTGCGCGAGGCGGGCCCCGGCCTGCCGGTCATCTACATGTCGCCGCGCGGCAAGCCCTTGACGCAGGCCCGCGCACGCGCCCTGGCGCAAGGGCCGGGCGTCACGCTGATCTGCGGCCGGTTCGAGGGGATCGACCAGCGCGTGCTGGACGCCCACGACATCGAGGAGGTCAGCATTGGCGATTACATCCTGACCGGTGGTGAGATCGCCGCTCAGGTCTTGATCGACGCGACGGTCCGACTTATACCGCGCGTGCTGGGGAATCAGGATTCGCTGGCCGAGGAATCCTTTTCCATCGGCAACAGGGGCCTTCTGGAAGCCCCCCAGTTCACGAAGCCCGCCCGTTGGGAAGGTCGCGACATTCCGCCGGTTCTGCTGTCGGGAAATCACGCGGCCATCGCTGCATGGCGGGCCAGTGAGGCCGAACGGCTGACCAAGGAACGCCGCCCCGACCTGTGGCGGGCATACCAGGACGGTATGGACCCGGCAAAGGACCGACAGCTCTCGGGCGCATCAGACCAATCGCGGGCTCACCGCGAGCATCAAGAGGAACCCCGGCGATGAACCTGATCGCACAACTCGAAGCCGAGCAGATCAAGGAGCTTGGCAAGACCATCCCCGATTTCAAGGCCGGCGACACGATCCGCGTCGGCTACAAGGTGACCGAAGGCACCCGGACCCGCGTGCAGAACTACGAAGGCGTCTGCATCTCGCGCAAAGGCGGCAGCGGCATCGGCGCCAGCTTCACGGTCCGCAAGATCAGCTTCGGCGAAGGCGTGGAGCGCGTGTTCCCGCTCTATTCGACCAACATCGATTCGATCGAGGTCGTGCGTCGCGGCAAGGTCCGTCGCGCCAAGCTGTATTACCTGCGCGACCGCCGCGGCAAGTCGGCCCGTATCGCCGAAAAGAGCAACTATCGCCCCCTGTCCGGCGACCAAGCCTGAATCGAGGTCATCCGATGAAAAAAGACATTCACCCCGATTACCACATGATCGAAGTCAAGATGACGGACGGCACGGTCTATCAGACCCGCTCGACCTGGGGCAAGGAAGGCGAGACGATGTCGCTGGACATTGATCCGACCTCGCACCCGGCCTGGACCGGCGGCTCGTCGCGCCTGATGGATACCGGTGGCCGCGTGTCCAAGTTCAAGTCGAAATACGCGGGCCTCGGCTTCTGATCCGACGCCTCACGGCTTCCGCGGCGCCGCCCCTTGGGGCGGCGTCTTGCGTTTCAGAGCCATGCGCGGCGCAGCCCCTTCGCTTTTCCGCCCCGCTTGGATAAGGCTTTCGCCATGAGAAAGACCGTGCCCGCCCCGACCCTGTCGCCCGATCAGGCCGAAGCCTGGGACATGCTGGCCGAGACCTTCGGCGCGGCGGGCATCGACATCACCGCCGAGGAATTGCAGCCCGCGACCCAGGACAAGGGGCGTGTCGTGGCCGTGATCGGCAAGGCCGGGTCCGGCAAGACGCTGCTGCTGTCGCAGCTGACCAAGGCCCTGCTACAGGCCGGGGTGGAGCTGATCCGTCCCGATTGGGAGGGGCGGCGCCGCAAGGACCGCCGCAGTGTGGCAATCCTGGCGCCGACGAACAAGGCGGCCTTCGTGCTACGGATGCGTGGCGTTCCGGCGACGACCATTCACCGTATTCTTTATACCCCCGTCTATGACCCCGAATACGAGAAGATCGCCGAATGGCTGACCGAATCCGGCGTGAAGCCCCAGATCGAGGGGCTGGACGATGCCGCTCTGGACCGCATCCGCGCCTTCCACGACCAGCACGGCTCGATCCCCGGCGCGCTGGCCGCGGCAGGTCTGCGCGGCTCGGATTTCATCCGCGGCTGGAAACGCCGCGAGGAGGGCCTGGATGTCGGCCTGATCGACGAGGCCTCGATGCTGGACGAACGCCAGTTCGAGGATCTGCGCGAGATCTTTCCCGTGCTGGTCCTGTTCGGCGACCCCGCGCAACTGGCTCCGGTCGGGCAATCGGGCGAGATGGTCTTTGACCGGCTGGCACCCCGGCAACGGCTTTACCTGAACCGCATCCACCGCCAGTCTGACGACAACCCGATCCTGGATCTGGCCCATGCCTTGGCGGATGAGAAACTGGGGTTCGACGCGTTTGAAAGCCTGGTGCGGGACGCGGCGCGGCGCGACGATCGCGTGGTCTGGGCCGAGCGGGTCGAGAGTGACCTGATGGCGCGCAGCCCGGTCCTTGTCTGGCGCAACGCGACGCGCATCCGGCTGATCCACGCCTTCCGCAGCGCCTATGGCGCGCCGGGCGACGCGCTGCTGCCGGGCGAGCCGCTGATCTGCGACGGGCTGGAATTGCCGCTCAAGCACCGCAAGAAGCGCATCGATCTGGAGGCGCGGGGGCTGATCAAGGGCGCGCAGGTCGTCTATCTGGGCCCCGGTCGCAAGCCCGGCTTTTCGCGGCTGCATGTGATCGGCGCCGAGGATCCGCGCCTGTCGGCGGCCTCGATCGTGAAGATCGAGATGCCGGATGCCGAGGAACCCTTCATTCCCTATGCCGCGCGGATGGGAGCCACCTTCCTGCACGGCGCCGCCGTCACCATCCACAAGGCGCAGGGAAGCCAATGGCCGCAGGTGCAGGTCTTTGCGCCCGACATCGCCGCGGCCGCATGGTCGAACCGGAACGAGGCCGGGGTGCCGTTGTGGAAGCGGCTGACCTATGTGGCCATTACCCGCGCGCAGGAGCGGCTGTTCTGGGTGACCAAGGCGCGTCTGGCGCGACCTGCCGCCGCGCTGAGCACCGCTGATCTGGAGGCGCCTGTCAGCGCCCTGACGCTGAACACCACAGACGTCGATACCTAGCTGCGGCCCGCCGCCGCCGGGGGCCAGACCCCGGCCCCCGGGATATTTGGACCAAGGCAAAGATCAGGGACAATATGCGGCGATGAAGGCGTCTTCCAGCGCCTCGGGTGGGAGGCCGGTCTCTCGCGAAAGGCGAAGCAGCCCGAAATGGACGCGCGCAAGGCTTTGATAATAGCCCAGAAAGGCGTGATTGATCGAAGCGCCCGCCACCGCACCGATGACCGGGGCCGATTGCAGGGCAAGCTTCTGCCCAAGCATCGCGGCCAGGCGCGGGGCAGCAGCCGCGATCAGGGCCTGGCTGGATTGCCCTGCCAGCGGGATGGCAAGACCGGAAAGCGGCGAGTGTGCCAGGTCGCGCGAAGGCGGGCGGGCCGCGAGGATCAGCAGGGCCTCGCGACGCAGATCCCCGTCCTCGGGGTCAAGACCGTGTTCGTCGGCGATGTCCAGGATCGAACGCATCAGCAGCGTCACCGTGACCGGCAGTTCCAGAAGCGCCCCGGTGATGCCGGCCGCGCCCGCGGCGCCGCCGATCAGCGTTGCGCCGATGCGGTTGAAGCGGTCGCTGCGGGGACGAAGTGTCGTGCGGCTGGCCCTTGCCACGCGGAAGGCGCGGATCAGTGCCTGTTCTGTCGCTTTTTCAAGCCTGAGCGCAAGGCGGGGCGGCAAATGCGTTGCGGCCGTCTCGCCCCCCTGACCGATCCGCGCAATAAGCCGGATCAGCGGCCCACCGGCCTGCCGGCGGCTTTGCGCAAGCCGTGCGATCTGCGCATGGATCGACGGATCGGTGATCGGCGGCAGGATCTGGGCTGCGATCTGAGGCGAGCGGTCCTGAGGCGAGCGGTCACTCATCGGCACAGTGGGTTGGGTTCATGGGCAGGGCTGGCCTGAGAGGTCGCGCGTGACCTCTCCGGTGATACCAACCCATGCGCCGGGCTGAAGTTCCAGCCCCAGGACGCGCTCGGGGTTGGTGGGCGGCGGCATCACGACCCCGTCGAGGCGCGAAAAGCCGAAGCGGCTGTAATAGGGCGCGTCGCCCACCAACAGAACGCGGCTCCAACCCAGATCGCGTGCCCGGGACAGGCTGCTGCGCATCAGCAGCCCACCCAGCCCCTCACCCTGTGCCGTCGGATGGACCGCGATCGGACCCAGCAGCAGAACCGGCTGATCCGAGACCCGGACCGGCCAGTGCCGGATCGCCGCCATCAGCACCCCGGACTGACGCAGCAGAAGGCAGAGTTCAGCCACCGGCGGCACACCGTCGCGCAGCCGATACGAGGACAACGCCTTGCGTCCGGGCGCGAAGCACAGATCATAGAGCGCCTCGACCTCGGGCGAGTCGGCACTGGTCTCGGGGCTGATCTGATACATTGCCGCGCCTCCTGGGTTCGGGGAGGCCCCTTATCACGGCTGGGGCGCAGGCGGAACATTGCACAGCGGGAAAAGCAGTGGCAGTTTGGCGTCCAAACGCGACAGGAGGCCGCCCATGTTCTATCGACCCGAAGCCGGACACGGCCTGCCCCACAACCCGTTCAACGCCATCGTGGCACCGCGGCCAATCGGCTGGATCTCGACCCGAGGCAAGCTGGGTGACAATCTGGCGCCCTATTCCTTCTTCAACGCGGTCGCCTATGTGCCGCCGCAGGTCATGTTCGCCTCGACCGGGGCCAAGCCCGACCGCCCCGGCACCAAGGACAGCGTCGCGCAGATCATCGAAAGCGGGGTATTCTGCATCAACATCGCCAGCCGGGACACCGAAGCTGCGATGAATGCCAGTTCGGCCCCCCTGCCAGCAGGGATGAACGAATTCGAGGTTGCGGGCGTGGAAAGCCTTCCTTGCGAGACCATCGACTGCCCACGTATCGCGCAGGCCGTGGCCGCGCTGGAGTGTCGCCTGACGCAGATCCTGCCCTTGGCGGGCGAAAGCAATCTTGCGGTCTTCGGAGTGGTCACCGGGATTCACCTGCGCGAGGATTGCATCGTCGATGGCCGCTTCGATCCACGCCCTGCCGGGGGCTGGTTGGCACGGCTGGGTTACAAGGACTACACCGCTGTCACCGAAATCTACGAAATGGAGCGCCCCGCATGAACCGCGAGGTCAAGGATTACATCCGCAGCATCCATGATTTCCCGCATGAGGGAATTATTTTCCGCGACGTGACAACGCTGTTTTCGGATGCGCGCGGGTTCCGGATGGCGGTGGACCAGTTGCTGCACGCCTATGCCGGGCAGCGCATCGACAAGGTCGTGGGCCTCGAGGCGCGGGGCTTCATCCTGGGCGGCGCGGTGGCGCATCAGCTGTCGGTTGGTTTCGTGCCGATCCGCAAGAAGGGCAAGCTGCCCGGCACCGTCATCAGCGAAGCCTATCAGCTGGAATATGGCGAGGCGATCATGGAGATCCACGACGACGCCCTGCGCGCGGGCGAGCGGGTGCTGATCGTCGATGACCTGCTGGCCACGGGCGGCACGGCGGCGGCGGGAATCAAGCTGTGCCAGCGGCTAGGGGCCGAGGTGATGGGCTGCGCCTTCGTCATCGACCTGCCGGACCTCGGCGGGCGCAAGGCGCTGGAGGCATTGGGAATGCCCGTCCATACGCTCTGCGCCTTCGAGGGGGCCTAGATCAGAACGGCGCCGGGGTTCATGATGCCCGCCGGGTCCAGCGCCTGCTTGATGGCGCGCATCGCGGCCAGGCGAGCCGGGTCCGCCCATGCCGCCAGTTCGGTCGTCTTGAGCCGCCCAACCCCGTGTTCGGCCGAAAACGAGCCGCCGCGTTCCACCACCATCTGATGAATGCTGTGCGACAGCGCGCGGCGCTGCCCGTCGTATTCCTCGCGTTTGCGGCCCTTCGCGGGGAACAGGTTGTAATGCAGATTGCCGTCGCCGAGATGTCCGAAACAGTTGATGCGCATGTCGCCCTCGGCCGCGATCATGGCGCCCGCGTCACGCAGGAAGGCCGCGATCTCGGACAAGGGCAGGCTGATGTCGTGGCTGGCAATCGCGCCGACATGGCGGTTGGCCAGCGGGATATGCTCGCGCAGCGCCCACAGATCGGCGGCCTGCCGGCCCGATTGCGCGATGGTGCCGTCATGGACCAGACCGGCGGCAAGACCGGCATCGAACAGCCCTTCCAGTGCGCGGGCCGAGGACAGGCCGGCGGGCAGGCCGACCTCGATCAGGGCCATCCAGTCGGGGATGGGCGCAAAGGGCTGGCGCATCTGCGGAAAGGCCTCGGCCAGGAAATGCAGCCCCTGACCCGAGATCAACTCGAACGCGGTCACGCCGCCCGCCAGGCGCGCCTGCGCCTGCGCCAGCAGGGACAGCGCGGCTTCGGGACTGTCCACGACCATCAGCGCCACGCCCGTCTCGGCCGGGATCGGGGCCAGGACCAGCGCGGCGGCGGTGATGATGCCAAGCGTGCCTTCTGCGCCGATCAGCAGGTCACGCAGGTCGTAGCCGGTATTATCCTTTCGCAGCCGCTTGAGGTCGCGCATGACCTGCCCCGAGGGAAGCACGGCCTCGACCCCCAGACACAACGCGCGTGCATTGCCGTAGCGCAGCACGTTCACCCCGCCCGCATTGGTGGACAGCACCCCGCCGATCCGGGCGCTGCCCTGCGAGGCCAGAGACAGCGGAAACTGCCGCCCGACAGCCGCCGCCGCATCCCGCGCGGCTTGCAGCGTGACGCCCGCTTCCGCGATCATCACGCCCTCGTCGGGGTGGGTGGCGCGGATCGCGGCCATGCGTTCCAGAGACAGGATCAACGGTGCAGGCCCGTCAGGCATGACCTGACCGCCGACCAGCCCGGTGCCGCCGCCGCGCGGCACGACCGGCACGCGCGCTGCCGCGCAAGCACGAATGATGGCGGCACATTCCTCGGCATCGCGGGGGGCGGCGACCAGTCCTGCCTGCCCGTGAAAGCGGCCGCGCGGTTCCTCGGTATAGGCGGGCGAGGGTTCGCGCAGCACCCCCGCAGGCAGGCGGGCGGCCAGGCGTTCATCGGCTGGGTTCAGGTCAGCGGACATCGGTGCGACCCCTCCGGTCGCTGCGCAGATTGGCGTAGAGCACATGGTTACGCCAGCGCCCGTCGATCTGCAGATAGCTCTGCGCGACGCCTTCGTATTTGAAGCCCGATTGTTCAAGCACCCCGCGCGAGGCGGCATTCTCGGGCAGACAGGCGGCCTCGATCCGGCTGAGATCCAGCGTGGTGAAGGCGTAATGGACCAGCACGCCCAGGGCCTCGCGCATGTAGCCCTGTCGCGCATGGGGCTGACCGATCCAGTATCCCACCGTCGCCGATTGCGCTGGACCGCGCCGGACATTGTCCAGCGTCACCGCGCCCAGCAGTGCACCATCCGCGCGGCGCGTGATGAAGAAGGGAAAGCCGGTCCCTGCCCGCGCCGCCCGCGCTGCCCAGTGGACGCGGTTGGTGAAGCTTTTACGGGACAGGTGATCGCGCGACCAGACGGGCTCCCACGGGGTCAGGAAATCGCGGCTTTCGGCCCGCAGCGCGGTCCAGGCATTGAAATCGGAATGCATGGGCAGGCGCAGCACGATCCGCTCGGCCTCCAGCCGGATCGGGCGACGCCTCAGCAGCATCATGCGGCCAGCCTTCGCAGCAGATCCTCGCGCGTCGGCGCGGCATCAACCGGGCCATATAGCGCCAAGGCAGGCCGCGCAGAGCCGATCAGCCCGATGGCATGGTCGCGGATATCGGCCAGGCTGACGCTGGCAATACGATCAGCCACCTCGGCGGCGTTGGGCACGCGGCCCCAGACCGCCAAGGACCGCGCCATGCGTTCCGCCTGAGCCGAGGGGCTTTCCAGCCCCATCAGCAGGCTGGCGCGCAACTGGGCACGGGCGCGAGCCAGTTCGGCCTCGGTCATGTCCTCGGCAGCACGCTTGATTTCGTCGATGGTCAGGTTCGCCAGATCGGCCAGATCGTCGGCGCCAGTCCCGGCATAGATGGTCAACATACCGGTATCGTCGTGGAACCCGGACTGCGCAAAGATCGTGTAGCAGAGCCCGCGTTCCTCGCGGATCTTCTGAAACAGGCGCGAGGACATGCCCCCGCCAAGCACCGAGGAAAAGATCTGCGCCGCATAGAAATCGGGCGCCAGATAGCTCGGCCCCTCGAAGGCCAGCGCGAAATGGGCCTGTTCCAACGGCTTGACGTGGCGCGTCTCGCGGCCCTGCCAGCGCGCCGCCTCGCGCGGGGCCTGGGCCACGGGCTTCAGGTGGCCGAACGCGGCCTCGGCCAGAGCCAGGATGCGATCATGCGAAACCGCGCCCGCAGCCGATATGACCATCTGGCCAGGCCCGTAATTCTCGGCCACGAAACGTGCCAGATCGGCGCGCCCGAAGCGGCTGACGCATTCCGCCGGCCCAAGAATCGTGCGGCCCATCGGCTGGTCGGGATAGGCGGCCTCTTGCAGCCAGTCAAAGATGATGTCGTCGGGCGTGTCCAGACATTGCCCGATTTCCTGCAGGATCACGCCGCGTTCGACCTCGATCTCGCGCGGATCAAAGACCGGGTTCAGAACGATGTCGCTGATCACGTCGAAGGCCAGATCGACACCGTCCTCCAACACGCGGACGTAGTAGGCGGTCACATCGCGCGAGGTATAGGCATTGATGTAACCGCCCACATCCTCGATCGCCTCGGCGATCTGCAAGGCGCTGCGGCGCGTCGTGCCCTTGAAGGCCATGTGTTCCAGAAAATGCGCGATACCGTTCTGTTCGGCCCGCTCGTTGCGGCCGCCCGCAGTCACCCAGATGCCGAGCGCGGCGGAATGCAGGCCTGGCATGGCAAGCGTCGCCACGCGCAACCCGTTGGACAGGGTCGTGATGATGGCGTCGTTCACCGGGTTCTCCGTTCGCGAATCAGCGACTTGAGCGCATCGACATCGTTTTCGACCCGTGTCACGCGCTCGGGCAGGTCAAACAGGCCTTCCATATGCGGCGGAAGGGGGGGGCGCAGTCCGGTGGCGCGCGCGACCGCGTCGGGGAACTTGGCCGGATGCGCGGTGGCCAGCGTGACCATCGGGACGCCCGGTTCAAGATGCCTCTCGGCCACGGCCACACCGATGGCGCTGTGCGGGCAGAGAACCTCGCCCGTCGTGTTGCGGATGCGGGCGATCGTCGCCAGCGTCTCGTCCTCGCAGACGCGGCCCGAACGGAATTCCTCGCGCAGCGTCTCCAGCGCGCCTTGGCTGATCGAGAAGCCGCCCGCCTTCAGTTCCTCCATCAGTTGCCGGATCGCGCCCGCGTCCTGGCCATAGGCCAGATATAGCGCACGCTCGAAATTCGAGCTGACCTGGATATCCATGGACGGGCTGATCGAAGGCACGACCTCGCCCACGCGATAATCGCCGGTCGTCAGGGCACGATGCAGGATGTCGTTCTGATTCGTGGCCACGATCAGGCGGCGTACCGGCAGGCCCATGCGGCGCGCGACAGACCCCGCGAAGATGTCCCCGAAATTACCGGTCGGCACGCAGAAATCCGTCTGCCGCATCCCCAGCGAGGCGCAGGCCGTGACGTAATAGACGATCTGCGCCACGACGCGTGCCCAGTTGATGCTGTTCACCCCGGCCAGACCGACCTCGTCGCGAAAGACATGATCGTTGAACAGATCCTTCAGCCGCGCCTGGCAATCGTCGAAATGCCCGGTCACGGCCAGCGCGTGCACGTTTTCAGCAGCGGGCGTCGTCATCTGACGGCGCTGCACCTCGCTGACGCGGCCATGCGGATACATGATGAATACATCCACATTGTCGATGCCGCGGAATGCCTCGATAGCGGCGCTGCCGGTATCGCCCGAGGTCGCGCCGACAATCGTGATGCGCTCCCCTGACCGCCTCAGCGCGATCTGGAAGAGCTGCGCGATCAGCTGCATCGCGAAATCCTTGAAGGCCAGGGTCGGCCCGTGGAACAGCTCCAGCAGGTGATGACCGGGGGCCAGCTGGACCAGCGGCGCACGGGCGGCATGACTGATGCGCGCATAGGCCCGGTCGATGGCGCCGCGCAATTCCTCATCGGTGAAGCTGTCGCCGGTGAAGGGACGGATCACGCGGAAGGCGACCTCTTCATAGGACAGGCCGTCCAGCGACTCGATCCCGTCCAGGGCGGGGACGGTTTCGGGCAGGTAAAGACCGCCATCGCGCGCCAGCCCCGACAACATCGCCTCTTGGAAGTTCAGAACCGGGGCCTGCCCGCGGGTCGAAACGTAACGCATCATTCGTCCTTCAGTATTTGCGCTGCCTGATACGCCAGATCAACGCCAGTGTCATCACCGCCCAGGTCGCCGCGATCAGGAACCATTGAATGGCATAGGACAGATGATTGTTCGGAATCCCCTCGACCGCGACGGGGATCGGGCGCGCGCCCTGATTGTCGCCCTGCACGAAACTGGCCACGACCAGCACCGGCAGTGTGTCCAGCGTTGCGGCCATCTGCTCGACATCGCGGGCGAACCAGATGTTCTCGTCCAGGTTCGGCGCAGGGGTCGAGGCGCTGGCATCTTGCGGCCAATGCAGATTTCCGGTGATCTGCAACCGGACCGGCGGACGTTCGACGCGGCGCATCTGCTGCGGAACGAAGCCCCTGTCCACGAGGATCGCGCGCCCGTCATCGGTGATGAAGCGCGAGACGATCTGATAACCCGCGCCCTGTTCGCGGGTATGGGACAGCACATCGATCTCGGCGCCGGTGGTGGTGCCGCTGACCATGACCGGCAGGTATTTCATCGACGGGTCGATCTGGTCGGGAAGAGGCACGGGGGGCGCATTGATGCCTTCGACGATCTCGGCCAGAAGGCCCTCTTTCCAATCGCGCCGATCAAGCTGCCACAGGCCAAGCTGGATCAGGACGGCACAACCCAGGATACCCACAACGAGCGGTGCGAGATAGCGGCGCATGGCATTTCCGATCTTGGACAACGAAAAACGCGCGGGGCTGTTCCCCGCGCGCCCGTTTCTCTGATGGCGAGGATCAGCTGCCCCAGACGTAGATCACGGCGAACAGGATCAGCCAGATCACGTCAACGAAGTGCCAATACCATGCGGCGGCCTCGAAGCCGACATGCTGATGCTGCGTCATCTGGCCCTTCATGAAGCGCCACAGGCAGACAGCCAGGAAGATCGTGCCGATGATGACGTGCAAGCCGTGGAAGCCGGTCGCGATGTAGAAGGCCGAGGCATAGGCCGTATCGGCCAGGCCAAAGGCCGCGTGGCTGTATTCGTAGGCCTGAAGCCCGGTGAAGATCACGCCCAGGGCCACGGCGACAGCCAGGCCGTTGATTGCCACCTTGCGATCGCCCTCATGCGCCCAGGCATGGTGCGCCCAGGTCACGGCGACGCCCGACAACAGCAGGACCAGCGTGTTGATAAAGGGCAGGTGCCAGGGGTCGAAGGTCACGATGCCTTCGGGCGGCCAGACGCCGTCCCGCAGCGGACTTTCGGGGCCCATCGGATACAGCGCGTTCTTGATGAAGTTCCAGAACAGCGACACGAACAGCATCGCCTCGGAAATCACGAATAGGATAAAGCCGTATTGCAGCCCCAGACGCACGACGGGGGTGTGGTCGCCGGCCTCGCCCTCGCGGATCACGTCGGCCCACCAGGCAAAGCTGACATAGGTCGTGGCGACTAGGCCAATCAGGAACATCCAGGGACCGGTGATCGGCGCGCCGAACAGCGTCACCTCGCCCGTCATCCAGGCGACGGCGCCGAACAGCATGACGAAAACGGCCACCGAAGCGAGAAATGGCCAGATCGAGGCCGGAAGAATATGGTAATCGTGGTTCTTGGTATGCGCCATGGCGGATCCCCGTCGGCTCCCTCGAAGTCTTGTCTCAGTTGATGGTCTCGGCCCTGTCCGTGTCAAGCGCGGCGCGCCGGGGCTCGGTCCGGTGGAAGGTATAGGACAGCGTGATGTCGCGCACCCAGCTTGCGTCGCGGTCCTTCACGATGTCGGGGTCCACGAAAAAGCTGACCGGCATCTCGATCCGCTCGCCCGGCTGAAGGGTCTGCTCGGTAAAGCAGAAACATTCGATCTTGCTGAAGTAGTAGCCCGAAATCTCTGGCGCGACGTTATAGCTGGCCGTGCCGGTGATCGGCACGTCGGAATTGTTGATCGCCTCGTAGAAGGCCAAGCCGTTCTCGCCGATGCGGACATCCATGCGGTTCTGCAACGGGCGGAAGGTCCAGGGCAGGTTCGGGTCGGTATTGGAATCGAAGCGCACGCGCACGATTTCGTCCAGCACCTGATCAGGCACCGCCACCGAAACCTGCGTGGTCCCGCCAAAGCCGGTGACGCGGCAGAACCAGTCGTAGAATGGAACTGCGGCCCATGACAGGGCGCCCATGGTGATGACGACGCCGACGAGCCTGGTCGCGGTGCGCCCTTCGGGGCTCATGCGTTTCATCATTCTGCCGCCTCCTGTGACGGGTTCGGGGCAGGTTCGGCAGGTTCCTCTGCAGGCAGCAGGCTAAGACGGGGCTGGTGGTCGAAAGCCTCCAGCATGTGTCCCTGCCGGACCTTGACCACGGTCAGCGCAAAGACCAGCGCAACAAAGGCGATCAGAACGATGCCCAATCCGACATTGCGCGACCGGCGTCGGCCATGCAGTTCGTGCTCCACCCTAAGTTGCATCACCACGCCCCCAACCAGTTTTGTCCCAGCAGCGCCAGGAAATGAAGGAAGAGATAGGTCAGAGACAGCTTGAAGACGCGCTTTTCCACAGCGAAGTCATCCGCGCGCGCCGCCTCTTCGCTGCGCCGCAGAATCTGCCAGCCACCCCGAACGAACGCCGCGTTCAGCACCACCGCCACCGCCAGATAAAGCGCCCCCCCAACCGAGGTGAAGCCCAGCCACAAAGAAAAGGGCGCCAGGACCAGCGTATAGGCAAAGATATGGCGGCGCGTCACCGGGCGGCCATGCGTCACCGTCAGCATCGGGACGCCGGCCTCCTTGTAGTCATCGCGCATGAACAATGCGAGGGCCCAGAAATGCGGCGGCGTCCAGAAGAAGATCAGCGCAAACATCAGCAGCGACTCGATCGAGACGCCGCCCGTCGCGCAGGCCCAGCCGATCATCGGGGGAAAGGCGCCCGCCGCGCCGCCGATGACGATATTCTGCGGCGTCCAGCGCTTGAGCCAGATCGTATAGACGACAGCGTAGAAGAAGATCGTGAAGGCCAGGAACAGGGCTGCAAACCAGTTTGCCACCAGCCCCAGCATCATGACCGAGAGGCCCGCCAGGGCCAGCCCGACCGCCAGCGCCTCGCCGCGCTGGACCCGGCCGGCGGGGATGGGGCGCGATTGTGTGCGGCGCATCACCGCGTCGATGTCGCTGTCGTACCACATGTTCAGCGCGCCCGAGGCCCCGCCGCCCAGCGCGATGAACAGAACCGAGCAGAACGCCAGAAACGGATGCACGTCCACCGGCGCAACCCACAGGCCCACGAAGGCTGTGAACACCACAAGCGACATCACCCGCGGCTTCAGCAGGGCGATGTAGTCGTTGAACTCGGCCTCGGGGGCGGCCTGGCAGGCGTTGATGTCGGTCATCGCGCGTCCACATCCTTCCTTGGCCGGGGCATCAGCCCCGACCTGGGTCGTCAGATCACTCGGCGCGAGCCAGAGTGATCTCGGCGGCGGTGTCCAGCGAGGCGGTCTGAGGAGCCTCGTCGCCAAGCGTGCCGCCCTGTTCGACAATCCACGCGGCATAGACTTCGGGGCTGACCGCCTTCACGACAATGGGCATATAGGCATGGTTGATGCCGCAAAGCTCGCTGCACTGGCCGAAATAGACGCCCTCCTTCTCGACATTGAACCAGGCTTGGCCGATGCGCCCCGGAACGGCATCCTGCTTCACAGCAAAGGCCGGGATCGTCCAGGAATGGATCACGTCGCTGGCGGTGATCTGGACCAGCACGTTCTGCCCGACCGGAACAACCATCGCCGTATCGGTCGCCAGCAGGTATTCGTCGGGCGCATAGCCGTAATCGGCAAGCTCATCCTCGGCCAGCATCAGCGAATCGAAGGCGATGCCATTGTCAGGATATTCGTAGGACCAATACCACTGGTGACCGATGATCTTGACGACCACATCCGGATTTTCCGGCATTTCCTGGCTGCGGAACAGGATCGGCAGCGAAAAGGCGCCGATCGCGACCAGAATCAGCACCGGAATCAGCGTCCAAGCGATTTCCAGCGGCGTATTGTGGGTGAATTTCGCCGGAACCGGGTTCGCACGCGCGTTGAAGCGGAAGATCACGATCAGCAGCAGCACACAGACGAAAAGCGTGATCCCCGTGATGATATACAGCACGAAGTTGTCCAGCCATTGCTGGTCACGCGCCAGTTCGGTCGCAGCCGGGTGGAACCCGGTTCCGCGCGCCACTGGCTTGCCGATCGAGGGCAACTCGCCCAACACGTCCTGCGCCAGCGCCGCGCCGGTCAACATGCCCGCAGTCGCAAAACCCGTAGCTGCCGCGACTGCCCCGCGAATCATCGCTCTTGCCATCGTTCCATCCCGTTGCATTGGCCCGGCCTGAACAGCCGCAGGGGCGGCCGCAAGGCTGCCCCTTTTCCTTTCACAATGGCCGTTCTATGACCATATATCGCCCTCTCGGGCAAGTGATACCTACGGAAAACCGGCGATTTTGGAAACGCGACGCGCTGCCGCGCACCATGACCCGGCAAGGAGTCCACATGAAAGAAGCGACCTTCGACCCCTTTGCCGAACTGCTGGACCGCGACCGCGCGCTGTCGATCCTGCGCGAGGCGGTGGCCGGCGCCGAGGATGGCGAATTGTTTCTGGAACGCAGCCACAGCGAGGCACTGACCTTCGACGATGGCAGGCTGCGTCATTCCAGCGCGACGGCGGGCCAGGGCTTCGGTCTGCGCGCCGTGCGCGGCGAAGTCACGGGATACGCGCATTCGACCGACATCTCCGAGGCTTCGCTGCGGCGTGCCGCAGAAACGGCGCGTCTGGCGGTGGGCGCGGGCGGCGGCATGCTGGCCGACCCTGCGCCGATGCGTCCGGTCGCGCTCTATCCCGCGATCGACCCGGCCGAGGGCATCGGCATCGCCGCGCGCATCGCGCTGCTGCGCGAGATCGACGACTATGCCCGCAGCCTTGACCCGCGCGTCGTGCAGGTCACCGCAAGCATTGCCAGCGCCCTGCAAGAGGTCATGATCCTGCGCCCCGAGGGGAGCCTTGTGCGCGACATCCGCCCCATGGCGCGACTGAATGTCGCAGTGATCGTCGAAAACAATGACCGGCGCGAAACCGGCAGTTCAGGCGGCGGCGGGCGTGTCTCGCTGGCGGGTCTGATGGAGCCCGCCCACTGGCGCGCCCAGGTGCACGAGGCGCTGCGCATCGCTTTGGTCAACCTGCGCTCGGTCGCGGCGCCGGCGGGGGTGATGGACGTGGTTCTCGGGCCGGGCTGGCCGGGCATCCTGTTGCACGAGGCCGTCGGCCACGGGCTCGAGGGCGATTTCAACCGCAAGAAGGCCAGCGCCTTTGCCGGCCTGCTAGGCCAGCGTGTCGCGGCTCCGGGCGTGACCGTGGTCGATGACGGCACCATCCCGGACCGACGCGGCAGCATCAACATCGACGACGAGGGCACGCCCCCCGCGCGCAACGTGCTGATCGAGGATGGCATCCTCGTAAGCTACATGCAGGACCGCCAGAGCGCCCGCCTGATGGGCGTGGAACCAACCGGCAATGGCCGGCGCGAAAGTTTCGCCCATGCGCCGATGCCGCGCATGACCAACACCTACATGCCGGGCGGCGACGCCGATCCGGCCGCGATCCTGGCCGATCTGAAGGACGGCATCTATGCGGTGGGCTTCGGCGGCGGTCAGGTGGATATCACCAACGGCAAGTTCGTCTTTTCCTGCACCGAGGCCTATCGCGTGAAGAACGGCGTGGTCGGAGACCCGGTGCGCGGCGCGACGCTGATCGGAGACGGGGCGACGGCGCTTCGGCATGTGCGCGCCATCGGTAATGACATGGCCCTGGACCCCGGCATCGGCAATTGCGGCAAACAGGGTCAATGGGTGCCGGTGGGCGTGGGCCAGCCGACGCTGCTGATCGGAGGGCTGACGGTGGGCGGCTCGGCCGCCTGAACCGCGCGGCGCCGGTAACGGGTTGTTAACGACCTCCGCGCTAGAAGTGAGAGCGGATGAGTCGGAGGCAGCTTGATGAACGGGTCCGCATTGCACGCAATCCCCCAGGAACCCGCGACCATGCGGGATGACGATCTGACGGTCTTGCGGCTCATCCGCTCGCGCAAGGTGGGGCCTGCGACGTTTCACCGCCTGATCGCCGAACATGGCAGCGCGTCCGAGGCCCTCCGCGCCCTGCCCGAAATCGCCGCCGCCGCCGGGATCGAGGATTACAACACGTGCCCCGAGGGTGTCGCCGCCGCCGAATTGTCGGCCGGCCGCCGTGCAGGAGCACGGCTGATCCGTTGCGATTCGCCGCTTTACCCGCCTGCCCTGCGCCAGATCGAGGGGGCGCCCCCGATCTTGTGGTTGCGCGGCGATCCCGCATGTCTGGCGCGCGATGTCGTGGCGGTGATCGGGGCACGCAATGCGTCGTCGCTGGGGCTGCGGATGGCACGGGGCATGGCGGCGGGGCTTGGCGAACAGGGCCTGGTCGTGGCGGCGGGGCTGGCGCGGGGGATCGACACGGCCGCCCACAACGCCGCCCTGCCCACCGGAACCATCGCCGTGATGGCAGGCGGCGTCGATGTCATCTATCCCGCCGAGAACGCTGTTCTGGCCGCGCAAATCGCCGAGAAGGGCGCGCTGATCTCGGAACAGCCGCCCGGGACGGAACCGGCAGCGCGTCATTTCCCGCCGCGCAACCGCATCGTCTCGGGGTTATCGCGCGCAGTCGTGGTGATCGAGGCCGCGCATCGCTCGGGCACGCTGATCACCGCGAAGAACGCTCTGGATCAGGGGCGCGAGGTGATGGCGGTGCCGGGTCACCCGATGGATGCGCGCGCAGCCGGCTGCAACGCGCTGATTCGTGACGGCGCGCTTCTTGTGCGCGGCGCGGCGGATGTCGCAGAGGCGCTTGCCCAGGTAACGCAAGCCCGAGAATCTGCGCATCCTGGGCGGCGCCCCCCGCAGCCGCCTGCGATCAGCGCGGACGTTCCGGCCCAAGCCGCAAGGCAAGCTCGGGCGACCGGCGGTCCGGCGGTTGCCCCCTCCGGACGCGATCGTGGGGGCCCTGTGCATCTGGAAAGGCGCATCCTTTCGCGCCTGTCGCCCTCGCCCACGGACGAGAACGATCTGATCCGCGACCTCGGCGTCCCGGTATCGGTTGCCAATGCCGCAATCGTGGCGCTGGAACTGGAGGGACGGGTGACACGGGTGCCGGGCGGGCGGATCGCCCTCTGCTGACGGGCCAAGGGCGGGCGGCCAAGAGCCGTTGACAGCACCGCGCCTCGCACCCATGTTGCCGCCCCATCGCAGTTGCCCGAGGAATCCATGCCCGTCGTCGTCGTCGAATCTCCGGCCAAGGCCAAAACGATCGAGAAATATCTGGGCGGGGATTACCGTGTTCTGGCCAGTTTCGGGCATGTCCGCGACCTGCCCCCCAAGGATGGCAGCGTCGATCCCGGACATGATTTCGAGATGAAATGGGAAATCGCGGCGGATAGCAAGAAGCATATCAAGGCGATCAAGGACGCGCTCAGGGACGATCAATCGCTGATCCTGGCCACCGACCCCGACCGCGAGGGCGAGGCGATCAGCTGGCACCTGCTGGAAGCGCTGGCCCCTGCCCTGAAGAAGGGCGCCGAGGTCAACCGTGTGACCTTCAACGCGATCACCAAGTCCGCCGTGACCGAGGCGATGGCCCGCCCGCGCCAGATCGACCAGCCGCTGGTCGATGCCTATCTGGCCCGCCGGGCGCTGGATTATCTGGTGGGCTTCAACCTCTCGCCGGTGCTGTGGCGCAAGCTGCCGGGCGCCAGGTCGGCGGGTCGGGTGCAGTCGGTCTGCCTGCGCCTGATCGTGGACCGCGAGATGGAGATCGAGGCCTTCAAGGCCCGTGAATACTGGTCCGTCCATGCCCGCTTGGCGACACCGGCCGGCGAGGAATACGACGCCACGCTGGTTTCGCTGGCAGGACGCAAGCTGGAACGCTTCGATCTGACCGATCAGGATCGGGCCGCGATGGCGCTGAGCGCAGTGGCCAGCCGCGATCTGCAGGTCGTCAGCGTCGCGGCGAAACCCGCCAGCCGCAATCCGTGGCCGCCCTTCATGACCTCGACCCTCCAGCAAGAGGCCAGCCGCAAGCTGGGCATGGGCGCCAAGGCCTGCATGTCGGCGGCGCAGCGGCTCTACGAAGCCGGGTTGATCACCTATATGCGAACCGATGGCATCGACATGGCCCCCGAGGCGGTCATGTCGGCGCGCGACGCGATCAGGGCGAAGTTCGGCGAGAATTACCTGCCGAAATCGCCGCGCATGTACAAGAACAAGGCCAGAAACGCGCAAGAGGCGCATGAATGCATCCGGCCCACCGACATGATGATGTCGCCCGACCGGCTGACGGTCAGCGCGGAGGACCAGCGGAAACTCTACGACCTGATCTGGAAGCGCACCATCGCCAGCCAGATGGAAGCCGCCCGGTTGGAGCGGACCACCGTCGAGATCGCCAGCCCCGACAACCAGGTCGGCCTGCGCGCGACAGGTCAGGTGATGCTGTTCGACGGCTTCCTGCGCGTCTATGACCAGGGCCGCGACGATGACGAAGGCGAGGACGGCGCTCGTCTGCCCGCCATCACCGAGGGCGAGGCCGCGCGCCTGGTCGGCTCGGCCTTCGCCGCGGAACTGGACAAGGCCCGTGACAAGGGCGGCGAAACATTGTCCGCGCCCGCGGGCCAGAAAGCTGCGCCCGGCTTGCTGACCGACGAGAACGCCGCCGTTGCCGCGCGGCAGCACTTCACCCAGCCACCCCCTCGCTATACCGAGGCCACGCTTGTAAAACGAATGGAGGAACTGGGCATCGGTCGCCCTTCGACCTATGCCAGCATCGTGACCACGATCCAGGACCGCAACTATGTCCGCAAGGACAAGAACCGCCTCATCCCCGAGGACAAGGGCCGGCTGGTCACGATTTTCCTGCTGAAATACTTCCCGCGTTATGTCAGTTACGATTTCACTGCCGATCTTGAAAATGAACTGGACGAGATCAGCGCGGGTGAGCGGGCCTGGCGCGACGTTCTGGCGCGCTTCTGGAAGGATTTTTCAAAAGCGATAGAGGGCACATCCGACCTTCGCATCAGCGAGGTTCTCAGTGAAATCGACGACGCGCTGGCCCCACATCTCTATCCCCCGCGCGCCGATGGCGGCGATCCGCGCGCCTGCCCGCTCTGCGGGGCGGGACGGCTGAGCCTCAAGACCGCGCGATCGGGCGGAGCCTTCATTGGCTGCACGAACTATCCCGAATGTCGCTATACCCGTCCGCTTTCGGCGCCAGATGAGGACGCCCCGGTCGGCGACCGCCTGCTGGGCGAATATCAGGGCGATCCGATCATGCTCAGGACCGGACGTTTCGGCCCCTATGTCCAGCGCGGCGAGGCGACCGAATCGAACCCGAAACCGGCCCGCGCCTCGGTCCCGAAAGGCTGGGACGCCGCGTCGCTGGATCTGGATCGTGCGGTGCAGCTCTTGTCGCTGCCGCGCGTGGTCGGCCCGCATCCCGAAGATGGCGTGCCCATCGAAGCCGGCATCGGACGTTTCGGCCCCTATGTGAAACACGGCTCGAAATATGCCAATATCGCCGATGTGGACGAGGTCTTTACCATCGGCATGAACCGCGCGGTCGAACTTCTGGCGGCCAAGCAGACACGCGGCCGCACAGCCGCCGCCGCGCCCTTGCGCGAATTGGGCGATCATCCCGAAGGCGGCCCGATCCAGGTGATGGACGGCCGCTACGGTCCCTATGTCAAATGGGCAAAGGTCAACGCCACCCTGCCCCGCGACACGACGCCCGAGGATCTGACCCTCGAGCAGGCGTTGGAGCTGATCGCGGCGAAAGTGGCCAGGTCGCCCGCGAAAGCCGCGAAGAAAGCCGCCGCAACGAAGGCTGCCAAACCCAAGTCGCGCGCCGGGACCAGGACGGCGGCCAAGCCGAAAGGCGCGAAGACCACGTCCGCGCAGGCCGCCGATTGACAGCGAGTGCACCGCGTCTAGTGTGCAGGTGCAGAAACACAGACAGGGGGAGGCCCATGAAAAAGGTTTATGCGACTGCGGATGCGGCGCTGGACGGGCTGCTGCATGACGGGATGTTCATTGCGGCGGGGGGGTTCGGGCTCTGCGGGATCCCGGAATTGCTGATCGACGCGCTGGTGCGCTCGGGCGTGAAGGATCTGACGATTGCCAGCAACAACTGCGGCGTGGACGGGTTCGGGCTGGGCAAGCTTCTGGAAACGCGCCAGATCCGGAAGATGATCAGCTCCTATGTCGGCGAGAATGCCGAATTCATGCGGCAATATCTCTCGGGCGAGATCGAGCTGGAATTCAACCCGCAGGGCACCTTGGCTGAACGGATGCGCGCGGGCGGCGCGGGCATTCCGGGTTTCTACACCAGGACCGGCGTCGGCACGGTCATCGCCGAAGGCAAGGAGGTCAAGACCTTCGACGGCCAGGATTACATCCTCGAACGCGGGATCGTGGCGGATCTCTCGATCGTCAAGGCGTGGAAGGCCGATGACACGGGCAATCTGGTGTTTCGCAAGACGGCGCGGAACTTCAACCCTCCTGCGGCGATGTGCGGCCGCGTCTGCGTGGCCGAGGTGGAAGAGATCGTCCCGCGCGGCAGTCTCGACCCCGACCACATCCACCTGCCCGGCATCTATGTTCACCGGATCATCGCAGGCCAGCACGAGAAGCGCATCGAGCAGCGCACCACTCGCAAGAAGGAGACCGCATGATGCCTTGGAATCGCGACCAGATGGCGGCGCGGGCCGCAGAGGAGCTTCAGGACGGCATGTATGTCAACCTCGGCATCGGCATCCCGACGCTGGTGGCCAACCACGTGGGCGACAAGGACATCACACTGCAATCCGAAAACGGAATGCTGGGCATGGGCCCCTTCCCCTATGAGGGCGAGGAGGATCCCGACCTCATCAATGCGGGCAAGCAGACGATTACCGAATTGCCTCACACCGCGTATTTCGACAGCGCGACCAGCTTCGGGATGATCCGGGGCGGCAAGATCGCGGCAGCGATCCTTGGCGCGATGGAAGTCTCAGAAGAGGGCGACCTGGCGAACTGGATGATTCCCGGCAAGCTGGTCAAGGGAATGGGCGGCGCGATGGACCTGGTCGCGGGCGTGGGCCGGGTGATCGTGGTGATGGACCACACGAACAAGGCGGGCCAATCGAAGGTGCTGCGGGCCTGCACGCTGCCTCTGACGGGCAAGGCTGTGGTGAACCGTATCATCACCAATCTCGGCGTTCTGGACGTTGTGCCGGGCGGGCTGCGAATCGTGGAACTGGCCGATGGCGTGACCGAGGCCGAACTGCGCGCCGCGACCGAGGCGACGATCGTCGCCTGAGGCGCCAAGGTCTGCGCGATGCCGAGGGTGCGGAGGGGGCTCTGCCCCCGCCATCCTGCGGACGGCCCCCGGATATTTGGAGCCAAGGCAAAGCAGGCCCGCTGAGCGGAATGAATGATGGACGCAGACGAGATCGAGCGGTTGTTTACCGGCCAGGACGGGCAGTTTTCCTGCGCCCGGTGGGGACGACCCGTGGCACCGGTGATCTTTGGTCTGGCCGATCAGAGCCTGGACATCTTTCGCGGCGCCATAAGGGCTGGCTTTGCCCATGCCAGGCATCCGCTGGCCGAGACGGACCCCGAGATGGGGGCCAATCTGATGCTGTTCTTCCTGCGCGACTGGCAGGAACTGGAGGATGTGCCGGATCTGGATGCCCTGACCGGGCAGGCGGGATTGCCTGCGCGGCTGGCGGCGGCATCGGGCGGCCGCGGCGCGGATCATTATCGTATCTTCCGGTTCGATGCGGATGGCGGCATCCGGGCCTGTCTGGGATTTCTGCGCATGTCCGGTGCACTGGCCGAGGCCCATCCGGCCCAGCTGGCCGAGGCGGTCATGATGCGGTCGGCGCTGAATTTCGCGCGCGACGTTCAGCCTTCGGTCTCTTTGGCGGCGTTGATTCGGGCGGCCTATGATCCAGTCCTGCCGGTGGCCAGCCGCGACCCGAGCCATGCCTTGAGGCTGGCGGCCCGGATGGCGGCGGCCCGGTCATGAGCCACCGCATCCGGCTGCGCGTCTATTACGAGGATACCGACCTGGCCGGTATCGTCTATTACGCCAATTACCTGAAATTCATCGAACGCGGCCGGTCGGACTGGCTGCGGGATCTGGGGCTGGACCAGCGCGCGCTGAAGGAGGATCGCGGACTCGTCTTTGCCGTCCGCCGGGTCGAGGCCGATTATCTGTCTCCCGCACGGTTCGATGACGTGCTGGAGATCACCACTGCGCTGACCGAAATGCGGCCCGCACGGCTGGTGCTGACGCAGGAGGTGTTGCGCGACGATCTGGTGCTGTTTCGGGCCATCGTGACCATCGCCTGCCTGGATGCTTCGGGCCGAGCTGTCCGCCTGCCCGACGCATTATGCAGCGTTCTGGCTGCCTGACCCCGGCGCAGGAGAGGCTGGCGCATTCCCGGCCCCTTGCCTGAGAAGCGACAGCGACACAGCCTGCCCGGATCGGCAGCAAGGTGACACCTTTGTGTTGCCGAAGGGGATGAAACCCGCCGCGAATACGGAGTAAAAGGCGACCAACCCGGCAGGATATGCCGCAGGTCCATGACGACGAGGCAGTGAAGATGGAAACCATTCAGGCCGGCGAGGCCATCGACTTTTCGGCCGTGGGGCTGTTCCTTCAGTCCTCGCTGACGGTGCAGGTCGTGATGATCATTCTGCTTTTGGCTTCGTTCTGGGCCTGGGCGATCATCATCCAGAAATACCTGGTCTTTGCGCGCGCGCGCCGCGATATGGCAGCCTTCGATCGCGCCTTCTGGTCGGGCGAGCCGCTGGACGACCTGTTCGACCGGATCGGAGACCGCCCGCGCAGCGCGCCCGAGCGCATCTTTGCCGCGGGCATGACGGAATGGAATCGCAGCCAGCGCGACAGCGGTGATCTGATCCCCGGTTCTCTGGCACGCATCGACCGCGCCATGAACATCGCCATCCAGCGCGAGGAAGCCCGCCTGTTCAAGGGCCTGTCCTTCCTGGCGACGGTCGGCTCGACATCGCCCTTCATCGGGCTGTTCGGGACGGTCTGGGGGATCAAGACCGCCTTCGAGGGCATCGCGCTGAGCCAGGATACCAGCCTTGCCGTCGTTGCCCCCGGCATCGCCGAGGCGCTGCTGGCGACCGCGCTTGGCCTTGTCGCGGCGATTCCGGCGGTCATCTTCTACAACAAGCTGTCAGGCGACGCCGATCGCATCACCGGCAACTGGGAGAATTTCGCCGACGAATTCGCCAGCCTGCTGTCGCGCCAGATCGAAGAGCCCGCCGCATGAGCGCCTCGGTCGTCAAGCGCGAGGCCCGCAAGGGGCGTGGCAGGCGGCGCAACGCGCCAATGTCGGACATCAACGTGACTCCCTTTGTGGATGTCATGCTGGTCCTGCTGATCATCTTCATGGTGGCCGCCCCGCTGCTGACGGCGGGGGTGCCGCTGAACCTGCCCCAGACTGCTGCCAATGCCGTCCCGACCGAGCAGGAAGAGCCGCTGGTCATATCCGTTCCGGCGGATGGTCAGATCCTGGTAATGGATCTGCCGGTCGCCGATAACGAAGTTGTCGCAAGGCTGCGGGCGATCCTGGCCGATCGGCAATCGGGCCGGGTCTTCCTGCGCGCGGATGGCGCAATCCCCTATGCGCGCGTGGTCCAGATCATGGGCGCGCTGAATTCGGCGGGCATCACCGATATCGTCCTGGTCACCGAGACCGGCGGCCCACGAATGGACGGCTGAGCCATGAGCGAACGGGAAGAACGCATCGGTCGGTGGGTCTCGGGGGTGGCGCATGGTGCGCTGATCCTCTGGGCGGTGCTGGGCGGTGCGTTGTTCCGGCCGCAGAGCTTGCCGCCGATACGCAGCACGCAGGTCTCGACCATCAGCGGCTCCGAGTTCGAGGCGCTGGCTGCCGCATCCCGCGGGGCCGGACCTGTCGCGCCGGATGCGACGGCGGTGGCCAGCCTGCCCACGCCAACGGGCGACGAAGGGGCCGAGGCGCCCGCAAGCTCGACCGCGCCCGAGGCTCGGGATGTCGCCGAACTGGCCCAGCCCGACGCCGCCGAGCCGGCCCCTGACCTCGGCGATTTCGCCGCGCGAGAGCCGGTCGCGGTGGCGAGCGATCTGGCCCAGCCTCCTGCCGTGCAGACCGAGTCGCCCGCCGAAAGCCCCTCGGTTCCTGCCGCCGCCGAGACCGCGCCCCGGCCGGGCGCCACGCCGTCGCTCGAGGCCCCTGCGCCGCCGCGCTCTGCGCTGGCGCTGGCTGTCTCGCCCCGCCCTCAGCAGCGTCCGGACGATCTGGTCGAGGCCTTCAACCGCCGCCTGGCCGAGCGTGAGGCGGCAGAGGCCGCCGCGCGTCAGGCCGCTGCCGAACGCGAGGCCGAGGAACGCCGCCGTGCCGAGGCCGCCGAGGCCGAACGCCGCGCCGCTGCCGAACGCGAGGCCGAGGAACGCCGCCGCGCCGAAGCCGCCGAAGCCGAACGCCGCGCCGCAGCCGAACGCGAGGCCGAGGAACGCCGCCGCGCCGAAGCCGCCGAGGCCGAACGCCGCGCCGCTGCCGAGCGTGAAGCGGCCGACCGTCGCGCGCTTGAGGATGCGCTGCGCGAGGCCCAACAGGATAACGCAGGCGCTGGCGGGACCGATACGGCCTCGACCGGGGATGCCTTTGGGGGCGACCGCCAGCGGATCGAGGGCGGCGACGGCGCTTCGGCCGGGCTGGACCCGCTGGCTGCGGCCCTTGCAGGCGCATTGTCGGGCAATGGTGGCGAGGCGCCCGCACCCGACGCGATGCAGTTCGCGCCCTCAGGGATCAGCGCCACTCCCCTGCCCGAGCCGCAGAACGATGCTTCCCTTGGCGGTCTGCCCGTCGGCGCGCCCCTTTCGCTGGCCGAGCGCGAAGGGCTGCGCATGGCCATCGAGCGGTGCTGGAACGTCGGAGCGCTGTCGGTCGAGGCCGCGCAGACCAGCGTGACAGTTGCCTTCTCGCTTGGGCCGGACGGCGTTCCCGAGCCGGCCAGCATGAGAATAGCCGATTTCCATGGGGGTTCGCCCAACGCCGCGCAGCAGGCCTTCGATGTGGCGCGGCGCGCGATCCTGATGTGCGGGCGCGCCGGATATGCCCTGCCCGCAGAAAAATACGCCCGCTGGCGCGATGTCGAGGTAAGTTTTCGCCCCGGAGGCGTTGAATTCTGACGACCCCTGGCGTCAGGTGTCAGCCTGCCGCCCGATCACGGTATGAGGACGCCATGTTCCACAAGCTGACCCTTGCCCCTGCCCTTGCGGCGATCCTGGCCGTCGGCGCACCCGCCCTGCCTGCGATGGGCCAGACCGCCCCCTTGCGGATCGAGATCACCGACGGCGTGATCGAGCCCATGTCCATCGCCATCCCGGCCTTTCACGGCGATGCCGAACTGGCCGCGCGGGTGCGTCAGGTGGTGGCCGACAACCTGACCGGGACGGGTCTCTTCCGCGAGATCCCCGCCGAGGCCCATCCCGCCCGCCCCGCCGGTTTTTCCGACGCAATCAGCTACGAGGAATGGCGCGCGGTGAATGCCCAGGCTCTGGTCACCGCCGAGGTGACGCAGGCGGGCGAGGATATCAGCGTCCGCTTCCGGCTGTTCGACGTGTTCACGGGCCAGCCCCAGGGCGACGGGATGCAGTTCGACGCCCGCGCCGCCGATTGGCGCCGCGCCGCCCACAAGATCGCCGATCAGATCTATACCCGCCTGACCGGCGAAAGGCCCTATTTCGACAGCCGCGTGGCCTTCGTGCAGGAGACCGGCCCCAAGAATGCCCGCATCAAGCGCATCGGGGTGATGGATTACGACGGCGCGAACATCCGCTGGATGACCGACGGCGCCTCGCTGGTTCTGGCGCCGAAATTCTCGCCCGACGGGCGGCAGATCCTGTTTACCAGCTATGACAGCGGCTTTCCGCAGATCCGCCTGCTGGACGTGGCCAGCGTGACCTCGCGCCCGCTGACGCAGGATCCGGGCGCCATGGCCTTTGCCCCCGCCTTCAGCCCTGATGGCCGCCGCATCGCCTATTCGCGCGAACAGGGCGGCAATTCCGACATCTGGCTGATGGATGTTGCAACGGGTGGACAGCGGCCGCTGACCAACGCACCCTCGATCGAGACCTCGCCCAGCTTCAGCCCGGATGGCAGCCGCATCGTCTTTGAAAGCGATCGCTCGGGGACTCCGCAGCTTTACATCATGGGCCTCGATGGCGGCGAGCCGCAGCGGATCAGCTTCGGTGACGGCCGCTATGGCACCCCGGCCTGGTCTCCACGCGGCGACATGATCGCCTTCACCAAGCGGATCGGCGACCGGTTTCATATCGGCGTGATGCGCACCGACGGCTCGGGCGAGAAGATGCTGACCGAGTCCTTCCTGGACGAGGGGCCGACCTGGGCTCCGAACGGGCGGGTGGTGATGTTCACGCGCGTCACCCCCGGGGGAACCGGCGAGCCTCGGTTGCATTCTGTGGACATCACCGGACGAAACATGCGACCGATCGAACTGGATTTTGCCGCCTCGGACCCGTCCTGGGGACCGCTGCTGCCATGAGGGCCAAGATGACCCACGCCGCGACCAAGCCTGCCCTGATCGCCTGTCTTCTGGCGCTGGCCGCCTGCGCCCAGCCTGCCCCGCCTGCGCCACCGGTGATCGACCCCTATGCCCAGACTGCGGCGGGCGCGGTCTTTCAGGGCAACCTGCCCGGCGGTGTGATCGGCGTCGAGGGCAGCGCCGAGTTCTTCCGCGCGCAGGTGGGCGACACGGTGCTGTTTCCCGCCGACCAGACCACGCTGACACCCGAGGCCCGTGCGATCCTGTCCCGCCAGGCCGCATGGCTGAACCGACACGGAAACTTCACCGCGATCATCCAGGGCCATGCCGAGGAAACCGGCACCCGCGAATACAACCTTGCGCTTGGCGCCCGCCGTGCCAGCGCGGTGCAGGAATATCTGGTGGCGCAAGGGGTTGCCCCGGGGCGTATCCGCACGCTGTCCTTCGGCAAGGAGAGGCCGGCCGAGGTCTGTTCGGATGAAAGCTGCTATGCCCGCAATCGCCGCGCGGTGACGGTGGTCAGCGATGGCGGGGTGGGCCTGTGATGCGCCTCTGGCCTGTTGCCCTGCTTCTTGCGATGGCCAGCCCCGCGCTGGCCCAGCAGGCCGATGCGCCTGCGGCCGATGCGCCCGCGGCCCAGAGCCCCGAGCGCGAGGCCAACCTGGCCGATATGCGGACAAGCCTGGCGGAATTGCGTGCCGATCTGCAGCGGCTTCGGGCAGAGCTTGTGGCCTCGGGCGCCCAGGGGTTCCAGGCGGCGGGCGGAGAATCGGCCATCGACCGCATGAACGCGATGGAGGCGCAGCTGATGCGCCTGACCGATCAGGCCGAACGGCTGCAGAACCGTATCAACCGGGTCGCCGCCGACAATGAAAGGCGTCTGGCCGATCTGGAATTTCGCCTGTGCGAACTGGACGAAACCTGCGATCTCAGCGCGCTGACCGTGCCTTCGGGCATGGGCGGGCTGGCGCCGGAACTGGCGCCCTCGGCCCCTGCACCCGGCATGGATGATCGTCCCGCCGGCGTGGCCACGGCCGCCGAACAGGCCGATTTCGATCGCGCCCGCGCCGCGCTCGAGGCCGGAGACACGTCGGAAGCCGCGCGCCTTTTCGCACAGGTTGCCGAAGCTCATGCCGGAGGCCCCCTGACCGCCGAGGCGCTGTTCCTGCGCGGCCTGGCCCTGGAGCGGGGGGGCGACCCTCGCGCGGCCGCGACCACCTGGCTTGAGGGCTTCGCCGCCGATCCCGACGGCCGCCGGGCGGGCGAAAGCCTGCTGGGCATCGCCCGCGTGATCGAGTCTCAGGGCGACGCCACCGCCGCCTGCCTCTACCTGGCCGAGATCCCGGCCCGTTTCCCCGGTAGCGCCCCCGCGCAAGAGGCCGAGGCCGCGCTGGTCCGGCTGGGCTGCGGCAGCGCGGATCTGGGGGTGCTGGACCCGCTGCTGGACCCTGCGCTTGACGCCGAGGCGCTGGCCGATCTGGCAGAACACGAATAGGGCCGGGGCGTGACCGTCCCGGGGGGCGACCCAGCCGCGCGGATCATGGCCGCGCTGGACCGTCTCGCGGGTGATCTGCCCGCGCTTGGCCTGGCCGTGTCGGGGGGCGGCGATTCGATCGCGCTGATGCAGGTCGCGGCGGAATGGGCGCGAGGTCGCCGGATCATGGTTGCCACGGTCGATCACGACCTGCGCCCCGGCAGCGCGCTGGAGGCCGCCGAGGTCGGCCGCGCCGCCCGCGCCCTGGGTCTGTCCCACGCAACCTTGCGCTGGCAGCGCGAGACCCGCACCGGCAACCTGATGGCGCAGGCCCGCGACGCAAGGCTGCGGCTGCTGGCAGGCTGGGCACAGCGAAACGATCTGCCCGCCGTGGCGCTTGGCCATACGGCTGACGACATGGCCGAAACCTTGCTGATGCGCCTGGTTCGCAGCGCCGGGATCGACGGGCTGGCGGGCATGGCCGAATGGCGCGATGCCTTCGGGATGCGCTGGCTGCGCCCGGCTCTGGGCACGCATCGGCAGGAATTGCGCGACTGGCTGACGGCGCGTGGCGTCTCGTGGATCGACGATCCCAGCAATGAGAACACCGATTTCGAGCGCGTCCGCATCCGCCGCGCGATGGCCACGCTTGGCCTGGACGCGGCCCCGCTGGCCCAGGCCGCCCGCCACATCGCCGAAGCGCGCGATGCCTTGTGCGATTTCGCAGCCCTTGTGGCGCGGGACGCGCAGATCGCGCAGGGCCGTCTGATCCTTTCACGCGGCGCCTTCGACGAGGCCCCGCCCGAGATCAGGCGCCGCCTGCTGGTCGCCTCGTGCCGTTGGATCACCGGTGCCGACTACCCGCCGCGCCGCGCGACGCTTCTGCACGCCCTGCGCTCGATCGAACTGGGCGCGCGCGTCACGCTGGACGGCACTCTGATCGCGCCCACAGGCGCCGATCTGCGCATCACGCGCGAGGCGGCGGCAGCCGGGCGCGCCCTGCCGGTGATTTCAGGGCCTTGGGATCGGCGCTGGCTGGTCGAGGGGTTGGCGCCGGGTCAGCATGTCGCGGCGCTTGGTGTGACGCACCTGAATCGTCTGCCCTGGCGCGAGGCGGGGCTTGCCCGCGACGAGGCAGCCGCCAGCCCCGCCATCTGGCAGGGCGAAACGCTGGTCGCCCCCATCCTGTTGCGACGAGGACCATGGCGCGTCACCCCGCTGCGCGGCGCGGCAGATTTCCGCAGCTTGGTAAAGGCGCATTGAACCTTTGCCCATAATCCCTATTTTCAAGCCAACCTTATCCCGCCGGAGGACCGACTTTGGGCAACGCACGCAACTTCGCCTTTTGGGTGGTTCTGTTTCTGATGATCCTGGCGCTGTTCAACATGTTCAGCGACGGGGCCGGCACCGCCAACAGCCGCCAGATCAGCTATTCCGAGTTCATCCAGCGGGTGCAGAACGACCAGGTCAGTGCCGTGGTTATCGACGGCGAGACCGTCACCATCACCGGCACGGACGGCCAGCAATATGCCACGATCCGCCCCCTGGGCGAGGAACTGGCCGGCAATCTGGTCGATCGCGGCATCGACGTGCGCGTCGTGCGCCAGCAAAGTTCGGGCTTCATGTCGATGCTGGGCGTCTGGCTGCCCTTCCTGCTTCTGATCGGCGTCTGGATCTTCTTCATGAACCGGATGCAGGGCGGCGGTCGCGGCGGGGCGATGGGCTTCGGCAAGTCGCGCGCCAAGCTCTTGACCGAGAAATCCGGCCGTGTGACCTTTGACGACGTGGCCGGCATCGACGAGGCCAAGGAAGAGCTGGAAGAGATCGTCGAATTCCTGCGCAACCCGCAGAAGTTCAGCCGTTTGGGCGGCAAGATCCCCAAGGGTGCGCTGCTGGTCGGCCCTCCGGGGACCGGCAAGACGCTCTTGGCCCGCGCCATCGCGGGAGAGGCGGGTGTGCCGTTCTTTACCATCTCGGGCTCGGACTTCGTCGAGATGTTCGTGGGCGTGGGCGCATCCCGCGTGCGCGACATGTTCGAACAGGCCAAGAAATCCGCGCCCTGCATCCTCTTCATCGACGAGATCGACGCGGTGGGCCGCGCCCGCGGGGTCGGCATTGGCGGCGGCAATGATGAACGCGAGCAGACGCTGAACCAGCTTCTGGTCGAGATGGACGGGTTCGAGGCGAACGAGGGCATCATCATCGTCGCCGCGACCAACCGCAAGGACGTGCTGGACCCCGCTCTGCTGCGCCCCGGCCGCTTCGACCGCCAGATCTATGTGCCCAATCCCGACATCAAGGGCCGCGAGCGGATCCTGTCGGTCCATGCCCGCAAGGTGCCGGTCGGCCCCGATGTGGATTTGCGCATCATCGCGCGCGGCACGCCAGGATTCTCGGGCGCGGACCTGATGAACCTGGTGAACGAGGCCGCCCTGATGGCCGCCCGGATCGGCCGCCGCTTCGTCTCGATGGAGGACTTCGAGAACGCCAAGGACAAGGTCATGCTGGGTGTCGAGCGCCGCAGCCTGGTCCTGACGCCCGAGCAGAAGGAAAAGACCGCCTATCACGAGGCCGGTCACGCCATCGTGGGCCTGTCGCTGCCGAAATGCGACCCGGTTTACAAGGCAACGATCATCCCGCGCGGGGGTGCCTTGGGAATGGTGGTCAGCCTGCCCGAGATGGACCGGCTGAACTTCCACAAGGACGAGGCCAAGCAGAAGATTGCCATGACCATGGCGGGCAAGGCTGCCGAGATCATCAAGTATGGCGAGGAAGGCGTGTCGAACGGTCCTGCCGGCGACATCCAGCAGGCCAGCGCGCTGGCCCGTGCGATGGTGATGCGGTGGGGCATGTCCGACAAGGTTGGGGCCGTGGACTATTCCGAGGCGCATGAAGGCTATAGCGGCAGCACCGGCGGCTTCTCGGTCTCGGCCGCGACCAAGGAGCTGATCGAACAAGAGGTCCGCGCCCTGATCGAAGAGGGCTACCAGGAAGCCCGCCGCATCCTGATCGAGAAAGAGGTCGAGTTCGAGCGTCTGGCCAAGGGTCTGCTGGAATACGAGACTCTCACCGGCGAGGAGATCGGCAAGATCCTGCGCGGCGAGCCGCTTGACGGTGGCGATGACAGCGGGCCGGGCAGCGTGATCCCCTCGGTGACGGCGATCCCCAGGACGGGCAAGCCCGTGCAGGGCGGAGACCCCGCCCCGGCCTGATCCGGCAATGAAACAACGAAGCCCCGGCCGGACCGGGGCTTTTTCATGCGCGCCCTAAGGCGGAATCAGGGGGTCAGCCCCTCGGGGTCCGGCAGGCCGTTTGCGCGAGCTGTCGCAGTCAGCGTATTGGCCAGCAGGCATGCAATCGTCATCGGCCCCACGCCGCCCGGAACCGGCGTGATCGCGCCCGCCACCGGCAGGGCGCTTGTGAAATCGACATCCCCGACCAGACCCGCCTCGGTCCGGTTGATGCCCACGTCGATCACGGTCGCGCCCGGCCTGATCCAGTTGCCCTTGACGAATTCGGCACGCCCCACAGCGGCGACCAGAATATCGGCCTCGCGGCAGAGCGCGGGCAGATCGGCCGTGCGCGAATGCGCAACCGTGACCGTCGCGTTGTCACGCAGCAGAAGCTGCGCCATCGGCTTGCCGACGATGTTGCTGCGACCGATGACCACCGCGCGTTTGCCCGCCAGATCGCCCAGCCGGTCGCGCAGCAGCATCAGGCAGCCAAGCGGAGTGCAGGGCACCATGGCCCTTTGCCCCGTGGCCAGACGCCCGACATTCAGGATATGGAACCCGTCCACGTCCTTTTCGGGCGCGATCGCATTGATCACTGCGGCTTCGTTCAGATGGCGCGGCAGCGGAAGTTGCACGAGGATGCCATTCACCGCAGGATCAGCGTTAAGCCGGGCGATCAGGGCCAGCAACTCGACCTCGGGCGTCGTCGCGGGCAGGCGATGTTCGAACGAAGCCATGCCCACCTCGACCGTCATGCGCCCCTTGGAGCGCACATAGACCTGGCTGGCCGGATCCTCGCCGACCAACACCACGGCAAGCCCGGGCTTGATTCCACGATCCGCGAGGGCGGCGACCTCGGTGGCGATCCGGGCGCGCAACCCGGCCGCAAAGGCCTTTCCGTCGATGATCGCTGCGGTCATGGCTGCTCCTTGCGTTCAAGCTGGCGTTCTTCCTGGGCGATGGCGGCCTCGATCAGCTGCCGCCAGATCGTTTCGATCAGGTCGGCGTCCAGCCCCGCTGCCGTCGCATGGCGGCGGGCATTGGCCACGACCTCTTCGACACGGGCGTCGATGCGAGCGGGCCAGCCATTCACCGCCTTGAGTTGAGCCGCGCGGTCGATCAGATCACGGCGGCGCGCCAGCAGGCGCACCAGGTCGCGGTCCAGCGCGTCGATCTCGGCCCGCAGGGCCTGCATATCCGGGATCTGGTCGGTGGGCTTCATGTCTGTCCCATGCAACGGCGCACGGGAATACGCAAGGGTCAGCCTGCCGCAGAAGCCAGTGCGCGGCGCAGGCGCCTCAGAACTGACTGGAGGCTCTGGACTTCGGCCTGGCTCAGGCCGTGCGATTCTTCGATACGGTTCAGCACGCCGCGCGCGTGGCCCTGCAATGCGCGCCCGGCCTTGGTCAAGCTGACGCGGACGCGGCGTTCGTCATCGGCGTCGCGCTTGCGATTGAGCAGCCCGGCCTGTTCAAGCCGCTTGAGCATCGGTGTCAGGGTGCTGCTGTCCAGGCCCAGAGCCGTGCTGATGGTGCCCACACTCTGACCGTCCTCGCGCCACAGCGAGATCAGCACCAGAAACTGAGGATAGGTCACGCCCAATTCATCCAGCATCGGCTTGTAAAGCCGACCAAAGGCCAGATTGGCAGCATAGACATCGAAGCAGAGCATCGTGTCCAGTGAAAGGTGAAACGAATCGTTCATTTGGTCTGTCTATGGGGCAATGACGACCCGCGCAATTAACGAATTTGCATCAGACCGATCCGATACCGTGACGCAGGCGCGGCTTTTCCGAGGATCCAGGCGCCGTGCTCAGTCCTCGGGGTCGAAGAGGTCCGTCTGCGCCGGGATTCGGGGCGCGTCGATCCCCAGATGACGCCACGCACGCGGCGCAAGCTGGCGGCCGCGCGGCGTGCGGGCGATCAGGCCCTGTTGCAGCAGATAGGGCTCGATCACCTCCTCGATGGCGTCGCGGCTTTCCGACAGGGCCGCGGCCAGCGTCTCGACCCCGACCGGACCGCCGCCATAATGCTGCGCCATCAGCGTCAGATAGCGCCGGTCTGCGCCGTCAAGGCCCAGATCGTCAACCCCCAGCCGCGTCAGCGCCAGATCGGCAATCGCGCGCGTCAGGCGACCATTGCCTTCGACCAGAGCAAAATCGACCACACGCCGCAGAAGCCGCCCGGCGATACGCGGCGTGCCACGGGCACGGCGGGCGATCTCCAGCGTGCCCTCGGGATCGGCGTCAATCCCCATCAGCCGGGCCCCGCGCTGCACGATCAGGTCAAGTTCGGCAATCTCGTAGAATTGCAGGCGGGTCGGAATACCGAACCGGTCGCGCAAGGGCGTGGTCAGCAACCCCAGCCGGGTCGTCGCACCGACCAGCGTGAAGGGCTGCAATTCGATCCGAACGGTGCGGGCGGCAGGGCCCTCGCCGATGACCAGATCCAGTTCGAAATCCTCCATTGCAGGATAGAGCACCTCCTCGACGGCGGGGTTCATCCGGTGGATCTCGTCAATGAACAGCACGTCGCGGGCTTCCAGATTGGTCAGGATCGCCGCCAGATCCCCGGCCCGCGCAATCACCGGCCCTGAGGTCATGCGGAAATTCACGCCCAGTTCACGCGCCATGATCTGAGCAAGCGTCGTCTTGCCCAGCCCCGGCGGCCCGTAGAATAACGTGTGGTCCATCGCCTTGCCGCGGATCCTGGCGCTTTCGATGAAGACCTTCAGGTTGGCCCGCGCCTCGGCCTGACCGACAAACTCCGACAGTGCCTGAGGTCGCAGAGCGCGATCCTCGGAATCGCCCTCCATCCGGTCGGCGCGCAAGACGGGATCGGGTTGGCTCATCCGCGCGACCAGGGGTCGTTGCGGCCCGCGCGCGGAATGCGGCTGGAAGTGGTCGGGCGCACGGGCGCGGCGCGCCCCTCCAGCGCCATCAGGCGGGCGATTCGTTCCTCGGTGGGGGGATGCGTGGCGAACAGCCGGTCGGCCCTCAGCGCGTGAAGCGGGTTGATGATGAACATGGCCGCGGCGGCAGGGTTCTTTTCGGCGGGGACATTCACGCTGCGGCCCGCCGCCGCGCTGATCCGCTGCAAGGCCGAGGCCAGCGCACGCGGCTGCCCGCAGATCGCGGCACCGGTCGCGTCGGCCTCGTATTCGCGGGTGCGCGAAATGGCCATCTGCACCATCGCCGCGGCCAGGGGTGCCAGAATCATGGCCAGAATGGCCCCGATCCCGCCACCGCGCCCGTCGCGGCCGCCCGCGAACAGCATCATGTTGCCCATCATGGCGATCGCCCCCGCCATGGTGGCGGTGACGGTCATGGTCAGCGTGTCACGATGCTTGATATGGGCCAACTCATGCGCGATCACACCGGCGATCTCGTCCCTGTTCAACATGCGCAAAAGGCCCTGCGTCACCGCAACGGCGGCATTCTCGGGGTTGCGGCCTGTGGCGAAGGCATTGGGCTGTTCGGTCGGCAGCAGGTAGAGCTTGGGCATCGGCATGTCGGCGCGGCGGGCGAGGTCGGCGGTCAGGGCGTAAAGCTCGGCCCCCTGATTGGGCGACAATTCAACCGCGCCCTGCTGGCGCAGGACCATCTTGTCGCTGTTCCAGTAGGCGAAGAAGTTCATGCCCCCCGCGATCAGCAGCGCCAGAACCGCGCCCCCGCCGCCGCCCAGCATCCAGCCAAGAACCATGACCAGCGCCGTCAGCGCGGCCATGAGCATGAAAACCCTGATATTCGCTTCCATCCGTCAGCCTCCGCTAGTCCTTCGGCGCCAACAGACGCAGCGCCGCCCGGATCAGAACGGGGGTCGAGGCGCGCGGTTCCCCCGCCTGAGCCTCGGCCACCGCTGCCGCCGCCTCCGCAGGACCATAGCCCAGATTGGCCAGCGCCGACAATGCGTCGGCCATGGCCTGACTGGCGTTCAAGCTTCCGTCGGCCCTTTTGGCTGCGGCTGGCGGAGGGGGCGCCGTGGCGCCCGGCGCCGCGGCGGCGGAGGCGTCGGGTTCGATGCCCGACGCCTCCGCGCCACCGCCCCCGGCAACATCCCCCGCATCGACGGTCAGCGCACCGCCCAAGGCCATGACCGAGGGCGCCTTGTCCTTCAGCTCCAGCACGATCCGCTGCGCGAGCTTCGGCCCGACCCCGTTTGCCTTGCGGACCGAAGACCAGTCGCCCAGCGCGATCGCCCGGCCCAGCCCCTCTGGCCCAAGCGTGCCGAGGATCGCCAGCGACACCTTGGCGCCGACCCCCTGAACAGAGGTCAGCAACCGGTGCCATTCCTTTTCCAGCATCGTCGGAAAACCGAAGAGTTGCAGCAGATCCTCGCGCACCACCAGTTCGGTATAGAGTGCGGCGCCCTGTCCGACCGGAGGCAGCATCGCCGCCGTCCTTTCGCTCACATGGACGATGTAGCCCACGCCGCGCACGTCGATCAGCACATGATCGCGTGCACGGTGCAGGATGATCCCCGCGATCCGCCCGATCATGCCGCGCCTTTTCCGGCGGCGATCATGCGCAGGCTGCGCCCCTGAATATGGCGCGCGTGGCAGATGGCGATGGCCAGCGCGTCAGCCGCATCCGGGCTTGCAAACCGCACACCCGGCAACTGGACGCGGACCATATGCTGCACCTGTTCCTTGCCGGCATGACCAACACCGACCACGGTCTTCTTGACCGCGTTCGGCGCATATTCGCCCACCGCGATCCCGGCCTCGGCCGGGGCCAGAAGCGCGATCCCGCGCGCCTGGCCCAGTTTCAGAGTGCCGGTCGCATCCTTGTTCACGAAGGTCTGTTCCACTGCCGCCTCGTCGGGCCGATAGGCCGCAATCACCTGGCATAGCCCCCGGAACAGCATCGACAGCCGCGCGCCCAATGCCTGCGCGCCGTCAGACTGGATTGTGCCATTGGCCACGTGGCGGATGCGCAGGCCATCAACCTCGATCACACCCCAGCCCATGTTCCGCAAGCCGGGATCAATGCCCATGACCTTCATGCTGCCTCCGTTTTTTCAATCTCTAGCACGAAGCGGGAACAACTGGCCATGGCGCCAGGGGAAGAATGAATCGAAGATGGGTATTTGGACAACGAAGAAGCCCATCATTCCTCGATGACCTCCAGCACACCCGGCACGGCGCGCAGGGCTTGGCGGGCTGGCGTGGTAAGGGGGGCGTCATTGGCGACCTCGATCTCGATGATCTCGTCCGCGTGGCGCAGCCGCAGGCGGATGGGGCCGCGGGCACGCGAAGGGGCGGCGATTTCGGTCGTGACCCGGCGCAGAACCTCGGCCAGGCGCGGGATCGTGTCGGCGCCCTGGATTTCAACCGCGAGGCAGCCCGCCCCCGCATCGGCGACAAAATCATCGAGCAGGCTGACCGAATTGGCCAGCATCTTCACCTGATCGCCCGACGGCTCGACCTTGACCTGCAGGACGACGTTCTGCCCCGGCTCCAGCTTGTCGCGCGCAGCAGACAGCAGATCGGAAAAGCACGTCACTTCGTAAAGGCCCGTCGGGTCGGACAGGCTGACAAAGGCGTAGGCCGTGCCCTTGGCCGATTTACGCTCCATCCGCGCGGCGACCGTGCCGGCGATGAAGGCGACCATCGGCCCCGTCTCGGCCTCGCGCAAGAGCTCGCTCAGGGTCTGCACCTTCTTGCGTTTCAACGCAGTCTGATAATCGTCCAGCGGATGGCCCGAGAGATAGAAGCCGATGGCCTTGTGTTCCTCGCCCAGCTTCTCGGTCGGCAGCCAGACCTGCGCCAAAGGGGCGCGTGGCGGCGGCAGATCCTCGCCCGCGCCGAAAAGCGATGTCTGGCTGGAGGCCGCCTGTTCCTGCACCGCCGCCGACCAGGCCACGAGCCCGTCGAGCGACTTCATCACGCGCGCGCGGTTCTCGTCCAGAACATCGAAGGCGCCCGCGCGAGCCAGCATCTCAAGCGGGCGCTTGCCCACCCGTTTCATGTCCACGCGGCGGGCAAAGTCGTGGATGTCCCTGAACGGCGTATCGCCGCGTGCATCATGGACCAGCCGCATCGCCTCGATCCCGACCCCCTTGAGCGCCCCGAGCGCGTAGTGGATACGCCCCTGCGCCACGGTGAACGTGGGCGCCGAGCGGTTGACGCAGGGCGGCACGATCTCGATGCCCATGCGGTCGCATTCGCGTTTATAAACGGCCAGCTTGTCCGTGAGGTGGATATCGCAGTTCATCACCGCGGCCATGAATTCGACCGGATGATTCGCCTTGAGCCATGCCGTCTGGTAACTGACCACGGCATAGGCCGCCGCGTGCGATTTGTTGAAGCCGTAATTGGCGAATTTCTCCAGCAGGTCGAAGACCTCGCCTGCCTTCTTTTCCGGCACGCCATTGGCCACCGCGCCCTGCACGAATTTGGGGCGTTCCCTAGCCATCTCGGCGGCGATCTTCTTGCCCATGGCGCGGCGAAGAAGGTCCGCGCCGCCAAGCGAATAGCCCGCCATGACCTGCGCGATCTGCATCACCTGTTCCTGATAGACAATGATGCCCTGCGTTTCGGCCAGGATATGGTCGATGCTGGGATGGATCGATTCCAGCGGGCGCTGCCCGTTCTTGACCTCGCAATAGGTCGGGATGTTTTCCATCGGGCCGGGACGGTAGAGCGCCACGAGCGCCACGATATCCTCGATGCAGGTGGGCTTCATGCGACGCAGCGCGTCCATCATGCCCGAGCTTTCGACCTGGAACACCGCGACCGTGCGCGCGCTGGCGAACAGATCATAGGTGGCCTTGTCGTCCAGCGGAATCAGGTTGATCTGGTTCTCGGTCCCCGGTCTCGGCTGATACAATTGCCGCCCGTCCGCAGCCACATGCAGCGGGCGGCCCTGCCCGTTGATCAGGTCCACCGCGTTCTGGATCACCGTCAGGGTCTTGAGTCCCAGGAAGTCGAACTTGACCAGACCAGCCTGTTCCACCCATTTCATGTTGAACTGTGTCGCGGGCATGTCCGACGACGGATCGCGATAAAGCGGCACAAGCTGGTCCAGCGGCCGGTCGCCGATCACCACGCCCGCTGCATGGGTCGAGGCGTTGCGATAAAGCCCTTCGAGTTGTTCGGCATAGTCCAGAAGCCGGCCGACGACCTCTTCGCGGGCGGCCTCTCGCAGACGGGGTTCGTCGGCGCGGGCCTTGGCAATGCTGACAGGCTTGACCCCCTCGACCGGAATCATCTTGGACAGGCGGTCCACCTGACCAAAGGGCAGTTGCAGCACGCGACCGACATCCCGGATGGCGGCCTTGGACAGAAGCGCGCCGAAGGTGATGATCTGGCCCACCCGGTCCCTGCCGTATTTTTGCTGAACGTAGCGGATCACCTCTTCCCGGCGATCCATGCAGAAGTCGATGTCGAAATCCGGCATCGAGACACGCTCGGGGTTCAGGAAGCGCTCGAACAGCAGGGAATAGCGCAGCGGGTCCAGGTCGGTGATGGTCAGCGCATAGGCGACCAGCGAACCTGCCCCCGATCCGCGGCCCGGCCCGACCGGGATGCCCTGCGCCTTGGCCCAGCCGATGAAATCCGCGACGATCAGGAAATAACCCGGAAAGCCCATCTGTTCGATGATCCCCAACTCGAAATCCAGACGGGCGTGGTATTCCTGGACGCTGACGGCGTGGGGGATGACCTTCAGGCGCGCCTCAAGCCCCTCGCGGGCCTGACGGCGCAATTCGGCCACCTCATCATCGGCGAATTTCGGCAGGATGGGCGCGTGCCTGGACACCGCGAAGGCGCAGCGGCGGGCGATCTCGACGGTATTTTCCAGCGCCTCGGGCAGATCGGCGAACAGCACTGCCATTTCCTCGGCCGTCTTGAAGTAATGTTGCGGCGTCAGACGACGGCGAGGCTGGGACTGATCGACATAGGCCTTTTCGGCTATGCAGATCAAGGCGTCGTGGGCCTCATACATGCTTGGACTGGGGAAATAGGCATCGTTCGTCGCCACAAGCGGCAGGTCACGCGCATAGGCGATGTCGATCAGCGCGCCCTCGCTGGCAGCCTCGGCGGGCATCAGGGCGCCGTCCTCGTCGGGATGGCGCTGGAGTTCGATATAGAGCCGGGTCGGAAAGGCCTCGGCCAGTTGCGCGGCCAGCGCGTCGGCCCGCGCGGCCTGCCCCTGTGCGATCAACTGGCCCAGAGGCCCGGTCGCGCCGCCGGTCAGACAGATCAACCCCTTGGCATGGCGGCACAATTCCTCAACCGTGACATGAGGCGGCGCGCCGCCTTCGCGCAGATACAGACAGGACGAAAGCGCCATCAGGTTCATCCAGCCATCGCGGTTCTGCGCCAGCAGGACAACCGGGCCGGTCGCCTCGGCCGCCAGCGTCACCTGACAGCCGATGATCGGTTGAACCCCCTTGTCACGGGCCTTCACGCTGAATTCCAGGGCGGCGAACATGTTGTTCGTGTCGGTCAGGGCCACAGCCGGCATGCCCGCATCGGCGGCAAGGCTTGGCAATTTGCCTACGGGAATGGCACCTTCCAGCAAAGAATGCTCGGAATGTGTGCGAAGATGGATGAATCGGGGGGATTTCTCGGCCATGATCGCAACACTATCGCAGCCGGACCGAACAGCGCAATTGCGCGTCGGGCGATTGGCGGTTTAAGCAGGTGACGTTTTGACCAAGGGGACAGATTTGGCCGTGCCGACCGTCTTTCGCGCCGAGGGGATCGGCAAGTCCTATCCCGGCGTCCGGGCCAATGACGACATCTCCTTTGCCGTCAGGCCGGGCGAGATCCACGCCCTTCTGGGCGAGAACGGCGCAGGCAAGTCCACGCTGGTCAAGATGATCTATGGCCTCGTGCGCCCGGATGAGGGGCGGATGTTCCTGCTGGATGCGCCCCACGCGCCCCAGGATCCGCGCGCGGCACGGGCGGCGGGTGTTGCGATGGTGTTCCAGCATTTCAGCCTGTTCGACGCGCTGACGGTGGCCGAGAACATCGCCCTGGGAATGGAGAACCCGCCCCCCCGGCGCGAATTGGCCGCGCGGATCACGCAGGTCAGCCATGATTTCGGCCTGCCGCTGAACCCCGCGCGCCGCGTCGTGACCCTGTCGGCGGGCGAGCGTCAGCGGGTCGAGATCATCCGCTGCCTGCTGCAGAACCCGCGCCTCTTGATCATGGACGAACCGACCAGCGTGCTGACCCCGCAAGAGGCCGAATTGCTGTTCGCCACCCTCCGCAAGCTGGCGGCACAGGGGACCGCGATCCTTTACATCAGCCACAAGCTCGAGGAAATCCGCGCCCATTGCGACCGCGCCACGATCCTGCGCCATGGCCGCGTCGTGGAGAGCTGCGATCCCCGCGCCCATTCGGCCCGCGACCTGGCCGCGATGATGGTCGGCGGCCAGATGCGCCAGATCGACCGCTCGGGCCGTCAGGCGGGCGAGGTCCTGCTGGAGGTGCAGGGCCTGTCGCTGCCTGCCCCCGATGCCGAGGGGACCGCGCTGAAGGACATCGCCCTGACCCTGCGCGCGGGCGAGATCCTGGGCATCGGCGGCGTTGCCGGCAACGGGCAGGAGGAATTGCTGGCCGCCCTGTCGGGCGAGGTCGCCAGCCGCCCCGGCACCGTCACGCTGGAAGGCGCCGACCTGTCGGGCAAGGGCCCCGAGCCGCGCCGCGTCGCGGGCCTTCTGGCCGCGCCCGAGGATCGTCTGGGCCATGCCGCCGTCCCCGATTTCAGCCTGATCGAGAACACGCTGCTGACGGCGGGCGCCCGCAAGGGGCTGGTCCGGCGTGGGCTGATCGACCATGGCGCGGCACGCGACTACGCGCTGGCGGTGATCCGCGACTTCGATGTCCGCACCCCCGGCCCCCATGTCGCGGCCCGCGCGCTCTCGGGCGGCAATCTTCAGAAATTCGTCATCGGCCGCGAGGTGATGCAGGCGCCCCGCGTGCTGGTCGTGAACCAGCCCACATGGGGCGTGGATGCAGGCGCGGCCGCTGCCGTGCGCCAGTCGCTGTTGGATCTGGCGCGGCAAGGGGCGGGGGTTATCGTCATCTCTCAGGATCTGGATGAGCTTCTGGAACTATCCGACCGTTTCTGCGCCCTGAACGAAGGCCGTCTGTCGCCCCCCGTCCCGACCGAGGGCCTGACGCTGGACCGCATCGGCCTGATGCTGGGCGGCGCGCATGGCATGGAGGAGGCCCGGATATGATCCAGCTTGTCCCGCGTCAGAACGCCTCGAACTTATGGCAGATCGCCACGCCCCTGCTGGCGGTGCTGGCCACGATGATCGCGGGCGGTCTTCTGTTCGCCACGATGGGCCACAATCCGGTGGCGGCGATCCGCACGATCTTCTGGGATCCACTGTTCGGCATGGCCTCGGGCTATTCGCGCCCGCAGCTTCTGGTGAAGGCCGCGCCGCTGATCCTGATTGCCAGCGGCCTTGCCATCGGCTTTCGCGCCGGCATCTGGAATATCGGCGCCGAGGGACAATATATCATGGGCGCCATCACCGGCGCCGCCGTCGCGCTGGCGCTTTACCCGCTAGAGGCGTGGTGGCTGTTCCCGGCCATGGTCGCGGCGGGTCTGGCGGGGGGCTGGGCCTGGGGGATGATCCCCGCGCTTCTGCGCAACTGGTTCGGCGCGTCCGAAATTCTCGTCTCGCTGATGCTGGTCTATGTGGCACAGCGCATCGCGGCGTGGATGGCATTCGGCCCGATGCGCAACCCGCAGGGGATGGGCTTTCCCGGCTCGCGCAACCTTCAGCAATATCCCTCGGCCTCGAACCCGGAACTGATCGCGGGAACGGGCGCGCATTGGGGCGTCGTCGCGGCGGCCTTTGCCGTGCTGGCGACGTGGTTCCTGATGAGCCGCCATATCCGCGGCTTCCATATCCGCGCCGCAGGCACCGCGCCCCGTGCCGCGCGCTTCGCGGGCGTTCGCCCTGCGGTGCTGGTCGCGTTCTGCCTTGGGCTATCGGGCGCGCTGGCGGGGGCGGCGGGGCTTTTCGAGGTCGCGGGCCCGGCGGGCCAGATCACCGACCGGATCGGCGTGGGCTACGGTTTTACCGCGATCATCGTGGCCTTTCTGGGGCGCCTGCATCCCGTCGGCATCCTGCTGGCGGGCCTGCTGCTGGCGCTGACCTATATCGGCGGCGAGCTGGCGCAGCTGACGATGGGCCTGCCCGCCGCCTCGGTCCAGGTCTTTCAGGGGATGCTGCTGTTCTTCCTGCTGGGTTTCGACCTGCTGACCCGCTACCAGATCCGCCGGAGGATCACGGCATGATGATCGACCCGCTTTCCGTCTTTCTGCTGCTGCTGGGCGCCTCGACCCCGATCCTGTTCGCGGCCTTGGGCGAACTGGTCGTGGAGCGCGCGGGCGTGCTGAACCTCGGGGTCGAGGGGATGATGATCACCGGCGCGCTGGCGGGCTTCGGCGCGGCCTATTCGACCGGCAACCCCTTTCTGGGCTTTCTGGTGGCGGCCTGCGCGGGGGCAGCGATCTCGATGCTGTTCGCGGCGCTGACGCAGGTCTTTCTGGCCAATCAGGTCGCATCCGGCCTGGCGCTGACCCTGTTCGGCCTGGGCCTTGCCGCCATGCTGGGCAAACCCTTCGAGGGCGTGCGCGCGCCGTCGATGCCCGCAGGCCCCTTGCGGATCAACTGGATCGTCTGGCTGGGGCTGGTCATGGTGCCTCTGGTCTGGTGGTTCCTGAACCGCACGCGGTCCGGCCTGATCCTGCGCGCCGTGGGCGAGAACCACGAGGCCGCGCACGCGCTTGGCTACAACATCCGCCTGACCCGTCTGGCCGCGATCGCCTTTGGCGGCGCCATGGCAGGGGTCGGCGGTGCGTTCATCTCGATCGCGACGGTCCTGCAATGGACCGAAGGGATGACCGCGGGCGCAGGCTGGATCGCGCTGGCCATCGTGGTCTTTTCCAACTGGACGGCGCCGGGCGTGCTGGCGGGCGCTTGGCTCTTCGGCGGCGTCACGGTGCTGCAACTGCGCCTGCAGGCGGCGGGCGTGGCGGTGCCCGTGCAGCTTCTGTCCATGGCGCCCTATCTGGCCACGATCATCGTGCTGGTCGCCATCTCGGCCCGGCAGAAATTCAGCAGGCGCGCCGGCACAGGCGCGCCCGGATCGCTTGGCACGAATTTCCACGCGCTGCGCTGAAACGCGGCCCTTCACTTCCAACAGAGGAACAGACCCATGCAACGCAGAACCCTTCTGGCAACAGCCTCGGCCATGATGATGGCGCTGGCCGCCCCGGTCCTGGCGCAGGACGAGCCGCTGAAGGTCGGCTTCATCTATGTCGGCCCGGTGGGCGACGGCGGCTGGACCTATCAGCACGACCAGGGTCGCCTGGCCATCGAGGCCGAATTCGGCGACCGGGTGGAAACCACCTTCATCGAAAGCGTCCCCGAGGGGGCTGATGCCGAACGCGCCCTGACCCAGCTGGCGCTGGCGGGCAACAAGCTGATCTTCGCGACGAGCTTCGGCTTTATGGACCCGGTGATCAACGTCGCCCAACGCTTCCCCGACGTGAAGTTCGAACACGCGACCGGCTACAAGACCGCCGAGAATGTTGCGACTTATGACGCGCGCTTCTACGAAGGCCGCGCCGTGATCGGCACCATCGCCGGCCATATGACGCAATCGAACAAGATCGGTTATATCGGGTCATTCCCGATCCCCGAGGTGATCCAGGGCATCAACTCGTCCTTCATCCATGCCCGCAAGGTGAACCCGGATGTCGAGATGCGGATCGTCTGGGTCTATAGCTGGTTCGACCCCGCCAAAGAGGCCGAAGCCGCCAACGCCCTGCTGGCCGAAGGCGTTGACGTGATCATGCAGCACACCGATTCGACCGCCCCGCTGGCCCAGGCCCAGGCCGCGGGCGCGATCGGCTTCGGCCAGGCCAGCGACATGGCGGCCTTCGCGCCGACACCCCGCGTCTCGTCGATCATCGACGACTGGTCGCCCTATTACATCAAGCGCGTGCAGGCGATGCTGGATGGCACCTGGGAAAGCGGCTCAAGCTGGGCGGGGATCGGCGATGGCGAGGTCGTGATCGGAGAGATCAGCGACGCGGTCCCCGAAAACGTCAAGGCCGAGGCGCTGGCCCTTCGCGACGCGATTGCCGCGGGCGAATATCACCCTTTCACGGGGCCGCTGAACAAGGCCGACGGCACCGTCTGGCTGGCCGAGGGCGAAACGGCCTCGGATGCCGATCTGCAATCGATGAACTTCTACGTCGAAGGCATCACCGCGCAAATCCCGCAATAACAGCAAGGGGGCGCTGCCCCCGTCCCATTCCGGGACTCCGCCCCGTTATTTTTCCAAGGCAAAGAAAGTTCACGCCCCGCTTCAAACAAGGCGGGGCGCTTTGCCTTGGACTATCATCGGCGTCCCCACCTGTACCGTGGTAATCCTCCTCGTTTCGACGGGGCGCGACCGTAGAACTCACGCGGCCATTTTCAGCTTCATGGCGGGTGTGATACTGCCAATGCCCATGTTGAGGCGTTCGTTATTGTAGATCCACAGCCATTCGGTGGCGACCTGCTGCACCTCCTTGATGGTTTCAAGATGTAGAGGTCCAGCTATTCTTGCCGGAACGAGCCATTGTTCGCCCCTGATGAGGTGGATGGCTCCCGCTTCCGGCATCGCAATGTGCCCTGTTGGGTGCTGTGAACATCACCAACAAAGGGAGCCATCCATGAACAGGATTACCACACTCGGGATCGATCTGGCGAAGTCTGTTTTCCAGCTGCACGGCGTTGACGCCGAGGGCCGGGTTGTCTTGCGGCGCCAGTTGCGGCGCAGCCAGATGCTGGAGTTTTTTCAGCGCCTGCCACCCTGCCTGATCGGCATCGAAGCCTGCGCCAGCGCGCACTATTGGGCGCGCGAGCTGACCAGGTTCGGGCATGACGTCCGTTTGATGCAGCCCAGCCATGTGAAGGGTTACGTCAAGCGCGGCAAGACGGACGCCGCTGATGCCGAGGCGATCTGTGAAGCCGTGTCGCGCCCCTCCATGCGATTTGT
>NZ_JAHYSR010000015.1 GCF_019431455.1 Paracoccus bogoriensis | reverse complement strand
GTCTTGCCGTGGTCAACGTGACCGATCGTGCCAATGTTGACGTGCGGTTTCGTCCGTTCAAACTTTGCCTTTGCCATCTGGGCCTCCTGGATACCACGGGGCATGGCTGAGATGGCCCCGGATTTGACGTGCGCTGCGATCTATAAGGGGACCGTGGAAAAATCAAGGGCAGGTTGCGCCCCTGGCGCAACGCCCCGATGAGATTGTGGCCGCGCCGCGCGGCCGTGACGAAAGATCACGCGAAGCGGTTGTCTCGGGGAAAGCCACGCGGTGCCATGCGGCCCGCGGTGGCGCGCTTGCCCAACCATTCGGTCAGGTCGGGTTCGTGCCGCGTCTTGCCGCCGCCCATGGGCCAGGACAGGCCCTCGGCCAAGGTCAGGCAGACCGCATCCGACAGCCCGCCATCCTTGAACTTGAGCAGCCGCACGCCCTTGCCGCGCGCCATCTCGGGCAATTCGTCCAGCGGAAAGACCAGCAGCCTGCGGTTGTCGCCGATGACCGCGACGTGATCGCCCTGCACCGGGCGGCACAGCAGCGCGTCGCCGTTCAGAACCTGCTTGCCTGCGCGCGTCTGCGCCAGGATGTCCGAAGCGCCCACGATAAAGCCGTCCCCGGCTTTCGAGGCTACAAGATAACGCCCGCCCTCGCGCCAGGGGAAAACGGCGACGATCTCGGCTTCGTTCGGCAGGTCGATCATCAGGCGCAAGGGTTCGCCCATGCCGCGCCCGCCGGGCAGGTTCGCGGCCGGAAGCGTGTAGAACCGCCCGTTCGAGGCGAAGATCATCAGCTTGTCGGTCGTTTCGGCATGAAGCGCGAAGCCCGGACCATCGCCATCCTTGAACTTGACTTCGGCGTCCAGCGGCTGGTGGCCCTTCATCGCGCGGATCCAGCCCATCCGGGACAGGATCACGGTCAAAGGCTCGCGTTCGATCATCGAATCAAGGTCGATCTCGGGCGTCTCGGTGGCCTCTGCGATGGTGGTGCGGCGCTGGCCCTCGGGACGGGACTTGCCGAAAGCATCGCGCACGTTCTTCAGTTCCTCTGCGATACGCGCCCATTGCGCGCCTTCGTCGGCCAGCATGGTCTCCAGCGCGGTGCGTTCCTCAAGCAGGGCGTCGCGTTCGGCGCGCAGTTCGATCTCTTCGAGCTTGCGCAGCGCACGCAGACGCATGTTCAGGATCGCCTCGACCTGGGTCTCGCTCAGCGCGAATTCGGCCATCATGACGGCCTTGGGGTCATCCTCGTTGCGGATGATCTCGATCACGCGGTCCAGGTTCAGATAGGCGACCAGATAACCTTCCAGCACCTCGAGCCGGGCCGCGATCTTGCCCAGCCGGAAATTCGAGCGCCGGACCAGCACTTCGCGGCGATGGTCCAGAAAGGCGCGCAGAACCTCCTTGAGGGAACAGACCTTGGGCACCCGGCCGTCGATCAGGACATTCATGTTCAGGTTGAAGCGGATTTCCAAGTCGCTGGTCTTGAACAGCGCGCCCATCAGCTGGTCGGGATCGACGCTGCGGGATTTCGGCTCCAGCACGATGCGGACATCCTCGGCGGATTCGTCGCGGATATCGGCCAGGATCGGGATCTTGCGGGTCTGGATCAATTCGGCCAGCCGTTCGATCAGCTTGGATTTCTGCACCTGATAGGGGATCTCGGTGACAACGATCTGCCACTGGCCCCGGCCCAGATCCTCGACCGACCAGCGGGCGCGCAGACGGAAGGCACCGCGGCCGGTGCGATAGGTCTCGGCCATGCTTTCGGCGGTCTCGACCAGAACGCCGCCGGTCGGGAAATCGGGGCCCTTGATCAGTGCGGCCAGCGTATCATCGCGCGCATCGGGCGACTTGATCAGATGCAGGCAGGCATCCACGACCTCGTGCAGGTTATGGGGCGGGATGTTCGTCGCCATCCCCACCGCGATCCCCGAGGCGCCATTGGCCAGCAGGTTCGGAAAGGCCGACGGCAGGACGACCGGCTCGGTCAGCGTGCCATCGTAATTGGGGCGGTAATCGACCGCATCCTCGGCCAGCCCGTCCATCAGCGCCTCGGCCGCAGCGGCCAGGCGGGCCTCGGTGTATCGGGCGGCGGCGGGGTTGTCGCCGTCGATATTGCCGAAGTTCCCCTGGCCGTCCACCAGCGGGTAGCGCATGGCAAAGTCCTGCGCCAGACGCGCCATCGCGTCATAGATCGCCGCATCGCCATGGGGATGGTAATTGCCCATCACGTCGCCGGTGATCTTGGCCGATTTGCGAAACGCCCCGTTCGACGCCAGCCTCAGTTCGCGCATCGCATAGAGGATGCGGCGATGCACCGGCTTCAGCCCGTCGCGGGCATCGGGCAGCGCGCGGTGCATGATCGTGGACAGCGCATAGGTCAGATAACGCTCGCCGATGGCTCGGCTGAGCGGCTCTGACATCGTGCCCTTGTCGGCACCTTCGGCGGGATCGGCAATCGGATCGTCTGACATGCGCCCTTGGATAGGGCGAGGCGCGGCAACGGTCCAGATCGAAAAGTGCCGAGGCTCGGGCGCGGAACAGGAGCGTCGGCTTGGCGTTGAACAACAAGGCGGCTAGGATCGCCGAGACGACGGGGAACGCGCCGGTGATGTTCAGATTGTCCTTTCTGCTTCTGGCAACGATTGCGGGGATCTACGCCGCGTTGATGATCCTTGGTGGCGAGAACCTGCGCGCCGAACGCATCCTGTCCCAGCCCGTTGCGGTCAGACTGCCCGAGCCCGTTGCTCTGCCCGAGGCCGCAGCCATGCCGGACATGCCGGAGCAGGCAGCCGAGCCCCTGCCCCAGCCAGAGCAGACGCCCGAACGGGCACCGCGCTTCCCCGGCCCTGCGCTGGAGCGTTCGCCCGAATTCGCGGGCCGCGATCCCCAGACCGAAACGCCTGCCCCCGCCGCGCCAGACGGCCCTGCGCTGTGGGTGACGGCCAACCGCCTGAACATGCGCGCCGCGCCCGATACTGCCGCGAGTGTGGTCACAGGCCTTGACGGCGGCACGCGGTTGGAGCCTCTGGCCCCCGAACAGGACGGCTGGGTCAACGTCCGCGCGCCGGGCGGCCAGACAGGCTATGTCTCGGCGCAATTCGTCAGCGACCAACCGCAATGAGGCAGCCCGGCCGGGTGCTGATCACCGGCTGCTCGTCCGGGATCGGGCTGGATGCCGCGCGCCGACTGAGGGCCGAGGGCTGGCAGGTCGTCGCCACCTGCCGCCGCCCCGAGGACATCGCCGCCCGAAAGGCCGAGGGGATGGAGTGTCTGCCCCTCGATCTGGCCTGCGAGGACAGCGTTGCCGCCTGCGCCCAGGCCGCCCTTGCCGAAGGGCCGCTGGACGCGCTGGTCAACAACGCGGCCTTCGCCCTGCCCGGCGCGGTCGAGGACATGCCGCGCGGCGCGCTGCGCGCCATCTTCGAGGTGAACCTGTTCGGCACCCATGACCTGACCCGCCGCCTGATCCCGCATTTCCGCCAGCGCGGCGGGCGGATCGTGAACATCAGTTCGGTCCTGGGTCTTGTGGGCATCCCTTGGCGGGGCGCCTATGTCGCAACGAAATTCGCGCTGGAAGGGCTGACCGATGTGTTGCGGCTGGAAATGCACGGCACCCCGGTCCGCGTCATCCTGATCGAGCCCGGGCCCATCACCAGCCGCATCCGCCAAAACGCCATTCCGCATTTCGAGCGATGGGTGGACTGGCAGTCCAGCCCCCGCGCCGACCAGTATCGCGCCAGCCTGCTGAACCGACTCTATGGCCCACCCGGCCGGGACCGATTCGAGCTGCCCGCCTCGGCCGTCAGCGACCGGATCCTGACCGCGCTGACTGCGCGCAACCCCGCGCCGCGCTATTATGTCACGGCCCCGACGCGGATTTCGGGGCTGGCAAGGCGCGTTCTGCCGACCCGCGCTCTGGACTGGCTCGCGCGGCGGAACTAGGTTGACCCCCGAAAGGCGGTCCCCATGGCAGACAAACCCCTGTTTCTCGTGACCATCATCTCGATCGGTGTGGTCATGGCCATTTTGCTCACCGGCATCGGCGGCTTCGCCAGAGGCGGAGAGTTCAACCGCAAGCACGGCAACCGCATGATGCGCTGGCGCCTTTACGCGCAGGCGGCGGCCATCGCGATCATGCTGCTCTTCGTGTGGTGGAGGGCGCGCTGATGGTCGTCCTGAACCGTATCTATACGCGCACCGGCGATCAGGGCGAAACCGCCCTCTCCGACGGCAGCCGCGTGGCCAAGCACGACCCCCGCGTCGAGGCCTATGGCACCGTGGACGAACTGAACGCCACGCTCGGCCTCTGCCGCCAGCACGCGACGGGCGAGATGGCGCAGCGGATCGCGGTGATCCAGAACGACCTCTTCGATCTGGGCGCGGACCTGTCGCGGCCGAACATGGCGGCAGACGATCAGGCGGGCTATCCCGTGCTGCGGATCATCGACGCGCAGGTGACGCGCCTGGAAACCGAGATCGACGCCATGAACGCGCATCTGGAACCCTTGCGCAGCTTCATCCTGCCCGGAGGATCGCCTTTGGCCGCGCATCTGCACCTGGCCCGCACCGTCGCGCGCCGCGCGGAGCGGCGCGCCACCGAATTGCTGGCGCGCGGCGATGTGAACGGCGCGGCGATCCGCTATCTGAACCGTCTGTCGGACTGGCTGTTCGTCGCCTCGCGCGTGGCCAACGACAACGGGCGGGGTGACATCCTCTGGGTGCCGGGCGCCAGCCGTTAGCGCCGCGACCGGCCCGGCGCCGGTCGCAAACGCTGCGTCTTGCGTCATTTTTGCCCTGTCATTGGGCGATTTCCGCCTCTACCTTCCTGTTCGACAGATGACGCAACCAAGGGAGAGAGGCCGATGAAGGTTCTCGTGCCAGTCAAGCGCGTGATCGACTACAACGTGAAGGCCCGCGTGAAGGCGGACGGTTCCGGTGTCGATCTGACGAACGTGAAGATGTCGATGAACCCCTTCGACGAGATCGCGGTCGAAGAAGCGATCCGGCTCAAGGAAAAGGGCGCGGCCTCGGAGATCGTCGCCGTCTCGATCGGCGTCAAGCAGGCCGCCGAAACGCTGCGCACGGCGCTGGCCATGGGCGCGGACCGCGCCATCCTGATCGTCGCCGCCGATGACGTGCACCAGGACATCGAGCCGCTGGCCGTCGCCAAGATTCTCAAGGCGGTGATCGAGGCCGAACAGCCGCGTCTGGTAATCGCAGGCAAGCAGGCCATCGACAACGACATGAACGCGACGGGTCAGATGCTGGCCGCGCTGCTGGGCTGGGGTCAGGCGACCTTTGCCAGCAAGCTGGAGATCGCGGGCGATGTCGCCCATGTCACGCGCGAGGTCGATGGCGGCCTGCAGACGATCGAGGTCAAGCTGCCGGCCATCGTCACCGCCGACCTGCGCCTGAACGAGCCGCGCTATGCCAGCCTTCCCAACATCATGAAGGCCAAGAAGAAACCACTCGAGGAAAAGACTGCTGCCGATTACGGCGTGGACACGACCCCGCGGCTGACCGTGGTCAGCACGCGCGAACCCGAGGGCCGCAAGGCCGGGATCAAGGTCGGCTCGGTCGATGAGCTGGTGTCGAAACTGAAGGAAGCGGGGGTGGTGTGATGGCTGTTCTTCTTCTGGCCGAGGTCACGAATGGCGAATTGAACCGCGACGCGACGGCCAAGGCCGTGAACGCGGTCAAGGCCCTTGGCGATGTGACGGTTCTCTGCGCGGGCGCCTCGGCGCGCGGCGCGGCCGATGCGGCCGCCACCATCGCGGGCGTCAGCCGCGTGCTGGTCGCCGAGGATGCGCGCTATGGCCACCGTCTGGCCGAACCGACCGCGGCGCTGCTGGCCGGGCTTGCGGGCGAATACAGCCATGTCGCGGCTCCGGCCACGACCGATGCCAAGAACATCATGCCCCGCGTCGCGGCGCTGCTGGATGTCATGGTCATCTCGGATGTCTCGGCGGTGATCGACGCAGACACGTTTGAACGCCCGGTCTATGCCGGCAACGCGATTCAGACGGTGAAATCGGGCGACCGCGTCAAGGTCATGACGATCCGCACCGCCAGCTTCGACGCCGCCGGCGAAGGTGCCCCCGCCCCTGTCTCGGACGCGGCGCTGGCTGATGATCCGGCGCTGTCGAAATGGCTGTCGGACGAAGTGGCGCAAAGCGACCGGCCGGAACTGACCTCGGCCAAGCGCGTCGTCTCGGGCGGCCGTGCACTTGGCTCCAAGGAGCAATTCGCCATGATCGAGGCGTTGGCCGACAAGCTGGGCGCGGCCGTCGGCGCCAGCCGCGCCGCCGTCGATTCGGGCTATGCGCCGAATGACTGGCAGGTCGGCCAGACCGGCAAGGTCGTCGCCCCCGAACTTTACGTCGCGGTGGGCATCTCGGGCGCGATCCAGCATCTTGCGGGCATGAAGGACAGCAAGGTCATCGTCGCCATCAACAAGGACGAAGAGGCACCGATCTTCCAGGTCGCCGATTACGGTCTTGTGGGCGATCTGTTCAGCGCCGTCCCGGAGCTGATCGAAAAGCTCTGACCGGGTCAGCCGATTCGACCGGGCGCCCCCGCAGGCACCCGCAGAACGCCGCCTCCGCGACGCAACCTTGCGCCACGGGGGCGGTTTTTGCATTGCGGCATCGCAGCACGCCTCCTATCGTCTGCGCGTCACTGCAAGGGGGGCATCCATGACGATTCAGACGGTTGGGGTGATCGGAGCGGGCCAGATGGGCAACGGCATTGCCCATGTCTTCGCCCAGGCGGGCTATGATGTGCTGCTGACCGATATCAGTGCAGAAGCGCTGGACAAGGCCATGGCGCTGATCGAGCGCAATCTCGACCGGCAGGTAAGCCGCGAGAAGATCTCGGCCGCCGACAAGGACGCCGCGCTGGCCCGGATCCGCACCACCACGCAGCTTTCCGATCTGGGCCAATCCGACCTGGTGATCGAGGCAGCAACCGAGCGCGAGACGGTCAAGCAGGCCATCTTCGCCGACCTTGTGCCGCATCTGAAACCCGATACGATCCTGACCTCGAACACATCGTCGATCTCGATCACGCGCCTGGCCAGCCGCACCGACCGCCCCGAGAAATTCATGGGCTTCCACTTCATGAACCCGGTGCCGGTCATGCAGCTGGTCGAGCTGATCCGCGGGATTGCCACGGACGACGCGACCTATCAGACCCTGCTGGAGGTCGTCGAACGCCTGGGCAAGACCCCCGCCACGGCCGAGGATTTCCCCGCCTTCATTGTGAATCGCATCCTGATGCCGATGATCAACGAGGCCGTCTATACGCTTTACGAAGGGGTCGGGTCGGTCCAGTCCATCGACCTGGCGATGAAGCTGGGGACCAATCACCCGATGGGGCCGCTGGAACTGGCCGATTTCATCGGGCTGGACACATGTCTTGCCATCATGAACGTTCTGCATGACGGTTTTGCCGATACGAAATACCGCCCCTGCCCCCTGCTGACGAAATATGTCGAGGCCGGATGGCTGGGCCGCAAGACCGGCCGCGGCTTCTACGACTATCGGGGCGACACCCCGGTTCCGACGCGCTAGGCACCTTGGCGCGGGGCCGGCGATCCGGCCCCGTGACGATTGTCAGGCATCGGCCTTGGCATTGCGCCTTTCCATGAACTGGTCGAACTCGGCCTTGTCCTTGGCCTCGCGCAGCTTTTCAAGAAAGTCCATGAATTCGCGATGCTCGTCCTCCAGCCGCTTCAGCGTCTGCTCGCGATAGGCGTCAAAGGCCGAATTGCCGGTGGCGGGGGCGTGATAGCGGGGTGCGTGACTGCGCTTGCTGCATCCGAACATGCGATTGCTCCAGATCATGTAGAACAGGAAGGCCAAGCCGATCGGCCAGAAGGCGATGAAGCCCAGGATCATGGCGGCGATCCATGCCTTGCGGCCATGCCCGTCCAGCCAGTCTCGCCCCCGCCGAAGAACGTCGGAAAGGCGCGTCCCTCCAGGAACCGGAGGCAACGCCTGTGTGCCCATGCTCATCTTTCATCTCCGATGTTAATGTTAATTACATTCACATAGATGGAAGCCCATATCCATCGCGTCAAGGGCATCAAGGGGAATAATCACTCGGGGATCAGGCCCAGCCCACGCAGATAGACGATCACGCCACTTTCCAGCATCTCGGAAGGCGAAACCGGACTGCGGCTGCCGGGCTTACCACGGCCGAACAGCTCGACGACGCCATGGCTCAGGGCCCAGATATGGTTCGCGACCATCCGGGGTGGGGGACGGCGATCCTCGGGCAGGCGCTCGGCCAGGGCCCTGGCACCCTCGACCAGCACGCGCTGCGCGCGTTCGGAGGCGGCGGCCAGATCGGCATTGCCGGCGATGGACAGGCCGGATTCGAACATCGCCATATAATAGCCGGGCCGGTCGCGGGCAAAATCCAGATAAGCCTGCCCCATCCGAAGAAAGGCAGTGAGCGCGCGCGGGCGGCCCCCATCGAACGCGGCCTCCAACCGTCCGGCAAATTCGACAAAGCCCTGCCGCGCGACCTCTTCCAGCAAATCCTCGCGGCCCTTGAAATGGCGATAGGGGGCGGCGGCGGACACGCCCGCCCGGCGCGCGGCCTCGGTCAGGGTAAAGGCCTGCGGCCCCTGTTCCTCGATCAGCGCGGCGGTCGCCTCGACCAGCGCCTGGCGCAGATTGCCGTGATGATAGGAACGGCGTTCGGCCACTACATGCCTTCGCCGAAACAGTCCCCCACCAGCGCCTCCAGCGCGTCGGCCAGCGCCGCGGCCTCGGGGCCGCTTGTGGTGACCGTGATAGTGCTGCCACGCGTCGCCGTCAGCATCAGCAGTCCCATGATGGAATCGCCCGAAACCTCCATTCCATCCTTGGAGACCAGGGCCCGGGCGTCGTAGCCTTCGACCACATCGACGAACTTGGCGCTGGCGCGGGCATGAAGCCCCTTGACGTTGACGATGGTCAGCTGACGCGTGATCACATCGCTCATCGCGCAAGCCGCCCCAGGTTGGAATCCACCTCGGGGGGAACATGATAGGAATTGATGTATTTTCGCCCGGCCTCCTTGGCAAAGGCCACGGCGTCGGACACCGGCAGGTGGCGCGACTTGGCCAGCTTGACCAGCATCGGCAGGTTCGCGCCGTAAAGGATTGCGCGGTCCCGCATCGCGCAGGCCGGAAGAGAAAGGTTCGAGGGTGAACCCCCGAACAGGTCCGTTACCACGACGACGCCTTCGCCCTGATCAACCGCGTTCGCGGCGGCCTTGATTTCGGCCGTCTTGGCCGCACGGTCGTGATCATCCTCGATCGCGACGGCAGCTATCCCGGCCTGGGGTCCGACGACATGTTCGACCGCCGAGAGATATTCCCGGGCCAGTCCTCCATGCGCTACGATCACAATTCCTATCAACGCGTTCCACCACGTCCTGACTGCGGCATCGTCATGCCCGCCTCTTGTCCGGTCCTGCCTCGGCTTTGAGCGCCGCATCGCCTTCAAGGGGCACAGCGTTGATCCGCCGCTCAAGTTCCCTGTGCCTTATTGACACCGGCCACCCCGTCTCTGCAAGCGCAACGGCCATCTTTTCGACCAAAGTGACGGAACGGTGTTGCCCGCCGGTGCATCCGAAGCCCACGGAAAGATGCGATTTGCCCTCTTCCATATGGGCGGGAAGCAGGAAACACACAAGATCGCGCGTCCGCTCGAAGAATTCCGCGAATCGGGGATCGGCCTCGACATGGGCCTGAACGCGCGGGTCCAGCCCCGTCAGCGGCCGCAGATCAGCCTGCCAGTGCGGGTTGGCCAGGAAGCGGCAGTCGAACATCAGGTCCAGACCGCGCGGCACCCCGCGCTTGTAGCTGAAGGAATGCAGCGACACGCTGAGCCGTGACGACGCGCTCATGTCGAACCAGCGCGCCAGTTCGGCGCGCAGGTCGTGGGGCGACAGGTCGCTGGTATCGACCAGCACGTCGGCGCGCGCCCGGATCGGCGCCAGCAGGTCGATCTCGGCCATGACGCCCGCAAGGGGGGCGCGGTCGGGCGACAGGGGATGACGACGACGCGTCTCGTTGTAGCGGCGCACCAGCACGTCGGCGTCGCAATCCAGATACAGGACTTCGGGCAGGAAACCCGGGGCACGGGTCAGCCGATCGATCAGTTCGATCACATTCGAGGCCGAAAAGTCGCGGTTACGCACATCCAGCCCAAGCGCCAGCGGCGTGGGCCGCGCCGGGCCGTCCAGCAGCCGCGGGATCAGCGACAGCGGCAGATTGTCGATCGCCTCGAAGCCCAGATCCTCCAGCACGTTGATCGCGGTGGACCGCCCGGCCCCGGACGGTCCCGTCACCAGAACCAACCTCTGCGTCCCGGTCTCGGTCTCTGTGGCGTCTGTCATGGCATACCCCTTCGCGAGCAGCGCCCCTTATTCCAGCCGCCCTGCCAGCAGCATCTGCCGCAGCGCAGCATGAAGATGCGGCCGATATGGCCCCAACACAAGAGGCAGCCGCATTCCCAGCCATTCCACATGCCGCCATTTCGGCAGGCGCATATCCTCGGCCAGGCCCAGATCGCAGGCCATCATCAGCGCGGCCGGCGCGGTTTCGGCGGCCAGAATGCCGATGCCCCGCGCCTCGATCCGGCCAGCCACGCCTGCGGGCGCCGAGGCCACCAGCCGCCCCTCTTCGACGCGCAGATCGGTGCGGTCATCGGCCACCAGCACCGCCCCCGCCGCCATCAGGTCCAGCGCCAGGCTGGACTTGCCCGAACCGGAAGGGCCCAGGATGATCAGCCCCCGGCCATTCAGCGCGACAGTGCTTGCGTGAAGCTGGATCATGCGAATCACCTCCCTGTCCAACATGCCCGTGATTGGTTAATTCCGCGCGAATGTCCGTCAGATTCCCTTCCGTTGGCGATAACATTCGATGTTGGCGCTAACCGTTTGCGCTGACTTGTTTCCTCGATTTCGCCCCGTGTTATAGCCGCCTTGCGGCACCGCGAAACGTCGCGGTCCACTTCACAGCCACGGAGCCCCGAGAACATGACGACGCGCGTGAACCCCAATTGCCGGCTTGAGGATCAAGGCATCGAGGGGCTGGGCCAGGTCTATTACAACCTGCTGGAACCCGCCCTGATCACCGAGGCCATCTCGCGCGGCGAGGGTCGTTTGGGCCTCGGCGGCGCCTTCCTCGTCTCGACGGGAAGCCACACGGGCCGCTCGCCCAAGGACAAGTTCGTCGTCCGCACGCCCTCGGTGGAAAACACCATCTGGTGGGACAACAACAAGCCGATGTCCCCCGAGGCATTCGATCTGCTTCATGCCGACATGCTGGCCCACATGAAGGGCCGCGACTATTTCGTGCAGGATCTCTACGGCGGCGCCGATCCCGAAAACCGGCTGGACGTGCGCGTCGTGACCGAACTGGCCTGGCACGGTCTGTTCATCCGGCACCTGCTGCGCCGCCCCGAGGCGTCGGAACTGGCGACCTTCACGCCCGATTTCACGATCATCAACTGCCCCGGCTTCAAGGCCGACCCTGCCCGCCACGGCTGCCGCTCGGAAACCGTGATCGCGCTGAACTTCGACAAGAAGCTGATCCTGATCGCCAACACCGCCTATGCCGGCGAGAACAAGAAATCGGTCTTCACCCTGCTGAACTACCTGCTGCCCGAAAAGGGTATCATGCCGATGCATTGCAGCGCGAACCACGCGCCAGGCAACCCCGATGACAGCGCCGTGTTCTTCGGCCTCTCGGGAACCGGCAAGACGACGCTGTCGGCCGATCCCTCGCGCGTGCTGATCGGCGATGACGAACACGGCTGGTCGGACAATGGCATCTTCAACTTCGAGGGCGGCTGCTACGCCAAGACGATCAACCTCTCGCCCAAGGCCGAGCCGGAAATCTACGCCACCACCTCGCGCTTCGGCACCGTGATCGAGAACATGGTCTTTGACCCCGACACGCTGGAGCTGGATTTCGAGGACAACTCGATCACCGACAACATGCGCTGCGCCTACCCGCTGGAGGCGATCTCGAACGCCTCTGCGACCAGCATCGGCGGGCATCCGAAGAACGTCATCATGCTGACCTGCGACGCTTACGGCGTCCTGCCGCCCATCGCGCGGCTGACCCCGGCGCAGGCGATGTATCACTTCCTGTCGGGCTTCACCTCCAAGACGCCGGGCACCGAAGTCGGCGTGACCGAGCCTGTGCCGACCTTCTCGACCTGCTTCGGCGCGCCTTTCATGCCGCGCCGCCCCGAGGTCTATGGCCGGCTCTTGCAACAGAAGATCGCCCGGCACGGCGCCTCGTGCTGGCTGGTGAACACCGGCTGGACCGGCGGCGCCTTCGGCACCGGCAAGCGTATGCCGATTGCCGCGACCCGGGCCTTGCTGGCGGCGGCGCTGGACGGCAGCCTGAACGGCGCTCAGTTCCGCAAGGATCCGAATTTCGGCTTCGAGGTGCCCGTCAGCGTGCCGGGCGTCGAGGATCGGCTGCTGGACCCCCGCCAGACCTGGGCCGATCCGACGGCCTATGATGCACAGGCCAGAAAACTGGTGCAGATGTTCTGCGACAATTTTGCACAATATCTGGATGCGATCGACGACGAGGTCCGCGCCGCGGCCATCGGCTGAGATGCGCTAATCGAAAGAGTGGCGCGGCGGGTCAAGGCCCGCCGCGCTCTGCATGGGCCCGCCCGGGAAGGGCCTGCCGACATGCAGGATCCGGCTCTGCCCTCGCTCAGAACCCCAGAGCGCGCCGCGCGTTGCGCAGAGGCGCCGTGATCCGCCAGGACCGAGACCGGTAAACCGCCGCCAATTCATGCTCCAGTTCGGTCACACGCTGCGCAAGCGCCTCCAGCCGCGCGGGATCGACGACAGGCGTCGTGCGCGACCGGGAAGCCTCTGCCAGCTTACCCTCCAGTTCGGCCACGCGCTGCGCAAGCGCCTTCGATTGGGCGGGATCGACGGCAGGCTTGGGGGGCGGGGCGTCGCGCCGGGCCAATTCATCGGCAAGCCGCGCGCGGCCAAGGCGCTCGATCTCGGCGTCCTGCGCCGCGTTCAACGCGCGCAGCAGGGTCAGTTCTTCGATCATGGCGCAGGTCTGCGCGGCCAGCCAGGCCGGATCGGGCGCAGGGGCCGCGATCATCGCGGCTTCCAGTTCGTGAGCCAGCGCGCGCGCCCCGGCATCGGCCTCGATCAGCCGCCCCGCCGCCAGCAGCGCCGCCGCGGGCACGTGCGGCATCCGCAAGGGCAACCGTCGCAAGGGCAATCCAAGATACGCGGCCACCACGGCATCGCCGATCCGCGCCACATCCAACAGCGTCAGCTGCGCGCGCCGGGGACGATAGGCCGCCAGCAGGGCGCGCGTGGCCTTGACCCAGCCAGCCAGCGCAGCCTCGGGCGCAGACTCGCCCAAAGCCCGCGCCAGCGCGACCGCCGGGGGATGCAGCAGGATCACCCCCGGTCCGGTCCCGGCCAGCAGATCGGCCAGAGCGACCGGCCGCACACCGGGAGCGGCCAGATCATCGGGCGACACCCCGTCCAAAGCGCAGGCAATGGCCAAGCCCTCGGCCTCGGCCCGCATCAGGTGGGGCAACGGGTCGGGCATCGGATCAGATGCGGCTGGGGTCGTCTGGTTCTGCATGTCGGATCGTGCCTCTGGCCTGCCTGGCCGAACTTCAAGCACAATCCCGCGCGTATTGCCATGGCTCAAGGTTGCGACCTTGCCCAACCCGCGCAAACCCGCCTATGGAAGGGGCGCCAATCCCGCCCCGCAGCCCAGAACGGATTACCCTACATGACCAGCACCCCGCCCGACCCGCGCGCCGATGACCGCAGCCGCAGCCCGCTGGACCGGCTGCGCGCCCGGCTGGCGGCACTGCAAGGCCCCGCGCCCGTCAGCGACCCGGCGGGCGCGCTGGCGCCGGATCGCTGGTTCTACGGACTGGCCTCGGGCTTTCGGGCGGGGCTGTTCGACCGCCTGCCCGACGTGACCGGCGCCCGCTGGCTTGAGATGGGCACCCGCCTCGACCCGATGCGCCCGCCGCACGATCCGGCCAAGGGACCGCTGGTGACGGTTGTGACGGCCCTGTTCAACAACCCCGACACGCTGCAACGCTGCATCGATTCCGTGCGTGCCCAGACCTGGCCCCATGTCGAGCACATCATCATCGACGGCGGCAGCGACACGGCCACCCTGGACATCCTGCGCGCGAATGCCGACCACCTGGCCTATGTTGTTTCGGAACCCGATGGCGGCATCTACAGCGCGATGAACAAGGGGATCGCCGCGGCGCGGGGCGATTTCATCTGCCTGCTGAACTCGGACGATTTCTACGCGCCGGACTTCATCGAAAAGACGGTGGCCGAATCACATGTTTACCCGGGCGCGATCATATGCACCGACTTCTTCAACGACGAGACCCACATGAGGGCGTTGCCGATCAACGAAGGAGTTCTTTTCGGCAACCTCAACTTGAACCACGCGTCCTTTCTGGTCCCGCGCGAGATCTATGATCGCAACGGCCCTTATGATGAGCAACACAGGATCGTCAGCGATGTAATGTGGATTCGCCGCGCGTTTCTGCGAAACGAGACCTTTGCCGTGCTGGCGGAGCCCCTGTTCCACTTTACAACCGGTGGACTTTCTTCGGGAACAACGCCCGGCCACCGCGCCACCATGATTCGCGAGGCCTCGGCCTCAGTTCTGAAAGTGTTTCCCGCGCTGACCCCGGCCGAGGCCGAGGCGATCTACCTGTTCCGCTTCAACAAGACCCGCGCCGCGGCGCTGGCCGATGTGGCGGCGCGCCATCTGGGCGATCCGGCGCTGATCCGGGCACTGGCCGCCTATGTGGCCTATTGCCTGAGCCACCGCGCGAATTTCCGCGTCTCGCGCAGCGAGGCGACAGGCCCGGTCCTGCGCGATCTGGTCCGGCTGGCCGACCTGCTGGGCCTCGGCGCAGGCTGCCTCCAGGTCGAGACCAAGGGCGGCACCCTGGCCGAGCATCTGGCCCGGATCGACGCGATCCTCGAACGCCGCAAACAGGGTGCGCGCCGGACCATCCTGCATTTTGTCACGGTGTTTTCGGCCCCTTCGGAAACCTTCATCCACGATCTGGTCACGCAGCTCGACGCGCTGCCCGATACCGACAACTTCGTCCTGTTCGAGCACGCGAAACTGACCGAGGAACGTCCCTTCGCCAAGGCGATCCAGGTCCACTGGGCCGACCATCCCGAACCCGTCGCGCGACTGATCTATCGCCACATCCTCGACCGGCTGCGCCCCGATGTGGTGATCGGGCATTTCGCGCTGAACGAATGGAAATGGGCCGAGCGTATCCGCGGCCTGGGCCACACGATCCCCACCATCGCCATGTGCCACGGCATCGACGTATTCATGCTGGGCGACAAGCCCGATTACACCGAGCATGTGCTGAACGTCCTTGCACAACGCCCCGACGCGGCCTTCACCGCCGTGTCGGATTACCTGCGCGGGCAGATGATCGCGCGCGGCATCCCCGAGGACCGCATCCACCTGCTGCCCAACAGCGTGAACGACCGCTTCTTCCGGCACCGCAAGACCGGCGGCTTCTACCGCCGCGACCGGACGCTACGGCTGCTGGCCGTGGGGCGGCTGATCGACTGGAAGGGCCATGCCGTTCTGATCGACGCCTTCGCCCGGTTCCGGGCCGAGGCCACTGCGGACGCCCATCTCACCATCGTCTATGGCATGGGCGACCACGAAAAGCCCGCCCTGACGGCGCAGATCGCCCGGCTGGGGCTAGAGGCGCATGTCACGCTGGAGCCCTTCGTCGATTTCTCGGCCCGGCCCGATTTCTACGCGGGCTTCGACCTGTTCGTGCATCCCTCGACCTACAGCGCGGGGCCTTCTCCGAAATCCGAAACCTTCGGCGTGGCGCCGCTTGAGGCCATCGTGGCCGGGCTGCCGGTCATCACCACCGATGCGGGCGGCCTGCCCGAGGTGATCGGCGCCGAGACCCGCTTTGCCCGGATCGTGCCGCATGGCGATGCCGATGCGCTGGCCCGCGCCATGATCGAGCTGTGGCGCGACGGCAGCGCCTTTGCCGACAACCGCGATTACGCGCTGGACCGGCTGGCGCGCTTTTCGCCGCAGGCGCGGATCGACGGGCTGACCGCCCTGATCGACCGGCTGACCGCGCCGCCCGCGCTGAAGGTGGCGCTGTTCTCCTCCAGCACGCGGCAGGGGGCGGGCTATGCGGCCTACCGGCTGCATCGCGGGCTGCGCCAGACCTCGGTCAGGCCGCGCCTCTTTGCCAAGGTTCCCGACGAAGGCGCCCAGCCCGATGTGACGGTCGTGCCCCATCCCTCGGGCGAATTCCGCCAATGGGACCGCCTGCAACGGCCCCCGCGCCAGGGGGTAACGATCTTTTCCGTCAATGACGACCACATCACCAATGCCGAATTGCTGCGGATGGTCCAGCCCTATGACATCATCAACCTGCACTGGCACGCGCGCTTTCTGTCGGCGGGCAATGTCGCGGCGCTGACACGCAGCGGCAAGCCGGTGGTGATGACCGTGCGCGACATGCAGCCCCTGACCGGCGACTGCCATTATTTCCACGGCTGCGAGGGCTGGACACGCGACTGCGCCGCCTGTCCGCAGATCGCGGATGGCCATGGCGATTATCCCGCCTCGGTGCTGGCGATGAAGCGCAGCGGCTACGACTTCGCCAACCTGACGCTGGTGGCACTGTCGCGGCACACGCAGGATATCCTGCGCCGGGCGCCGTTCTTCCGCGATTGCCGAATCGAACTGATCCCCAATTCGATCGAGACCGACATCTTCCGCCCGCAGGACCGCGCCGCCTGCCGCGCCGAATTCGGCCTGCCGCAGGACCGGCCCATCATCGGCTACGTCCCTTCGTTCTCCAGCGAGGTCAAGGGCTACCGCGAGATCGCCGAGGCGATGAAACGCCTGGCCCGCCGCCATTCCGGCCCCGCGCCCTTTGTCATGCTGGTGGGCAACAGCACCCCGGCCACCGAATCGATCCCGTTCGAGCGCAAGGCGCTAGGCTATATTCACGACAACGAAACCCTGGCCCGCGCCTATGCCTGCGCGGATCTGGTCGTGGTGCCCTCGCTTGAGGAAACCTTTTCCAACACCACCGCCGAGGCGATCTCTTGCGGGGTGCCGGTGGCGGGCTTCCGCACCGGCGCCATCCCCGACCTGGTGATCGACGGCAAGACCGGCCAGACCGCCCCGGTGGGCGATGTCGAGGGGCTGACCCGCGCCATGGCCGCGCTTTTGTCGATGGAGCCGCAGACGGCACAGCGCATGGCCCGCGATTGCCGTGCCCATGCCGAGGAGATGCTGTCCTTCATGACCCAGGCCCGCCGCTACGAGGCGCTGTTCCGCGACCTTGCCGGCCTCGACCCGCTGCCCGTCCCGATCAACAGGAACGCCGCATGAGCCTGGCCTATCCCACGGCCTTCCGCGCCTTTCTGGATAATCCTGCCCAAGGTGCGATCCACGGCAAGCATACTGCGTTCTGCAAGGGCCTGGCGTTGCATGTCGATCCGGACCTGCAGATGGCGGGCAACTGGCGTTCGCCCTCGGGGCGGTTGCTGGAACTGGTGCTGCGACCCGCAGCAAGCGGTGCCTGGACGGGGCTGCATCTGACGCTGGACCTGCCCGACCTTGCGGGGCTGCGCTTTCTGGGTCTTGCCGCCCGCGCCGTCGCCCCCGACGAGGTGCTGATCCGTGCCTGCCTGCGCTCGGGCCTGCCAGGGGGCGGCTTTCTCGACCATTTCCTGCCGCGGCACTGGCTGGCCCATGACGAGGCCGCGACCCATCACGACCTGATCCACCTGCCCAGCCAGAACGCCCTGCCAGTTCAGGCCCCCTGGCGGGAACTGGTGCTGTTCCTGCCCTGCCGGGCGGTAGAGTTGCACCTGCACGACCTGGCGATCCTGACCGCATGAGCGCAGCCGCCCCCTTGGCCCTGGCCGCCGTCATCCCCTGCCACAACGACGCGGCGACGCTGGCCCCGCTGCTGGGGGCGCTGGCCCGGTTGGGTCCGGTGGCCGAGGTGGTGGTGATCGACGACGCCTCAAGCCCGCCTCTATGCAGCACGGCGCTGCTGCACGACGCCGGAGCCGAAGCGCGGGCCATGCCGCCTGGCTGGCTGCGCATCCTGCGCAATTCATTCCCTGTGGGCGCGGGGGCAGCACGCAATCTGGGTCTGACGCTGGTCACGGCGCCGCATGTGATCTTTCTGGACGCCGATGACATGGCGCTTCCCGATCTGGCGCATCTGATGCGCGATCTGGCCCACGACCCTGCGGGTCACTGCGCGGATTTCTGCATCTTCCAGCATCACGACACGCGCGGCGATCAGGAAAGGCTCTGGGGGCAGCGCCCCTTCGACGACAGGTTGTGGCGGCAGGCGGGGCTGTCGCATGGCGCGCTGAACCCTGTCTCGGAGACGCAGGCCGCGCTGCTGGCGCAGACGGCGAATTACCCGTGGAACAAGATCTACCGCACCGCCTTTCTGCGCGACAAGGGCATCGGCTGCACGCCGCTGATGGTGCATAACGATGTCGAATTGCATTGGCGCAGCTTTCTGCTGGCCGACCGGATTCTGGCCAGCGACCGGATCGGCGTCGTGCACGTCGTGCGCCCCAGCGGCAACCGCCTGACCAACCGCCACACCGCCGAAAGGCTGCGCCTGTTCCCGGTTCTGGATGCGCTTGCGACCGAGATCGCCCTTGGCGCCAGGCCCGCCCTGGCCGAGGCCTTCAACACCTTTGTCTGGGGACTGGCCGACTGGATCCAGGCGCATCTGCCACCCGCAGACCGCCCCGCTCTGCGCGCCTGCGCCTCGCGCTTCTGGCTGGACCACACATCCCCTGCCCTGCGTGAAAACCTACGCGCCAGGCGCGGCCCGCTGCTCGAGCGCCTCGGCATCGGCTGAACGCGGCGCCTCCAGCACTGCCTCCAGAGCACGGGGCAGCGCATGAGCAAGGCGCGCACGTTCGGCCAGCCACGGCTCGGGGCGACCCAGCCGGGCAGCCAGAATCGCCTGCGCCTCGCGCAGCGCCTCGATCCGCTCGTCGCTGAAGGGCGTGAGGATCAGATCAGCCACATGCTGCGCCGCCTCGGCCGGGTCCATCCCGACCAGATTGACCCAAGAGCCCTCGGGCAGGCCGAATTCCGACAGCCGATGGCCGGGCTGCGCCCAGTAAAGCGGCAGCGACAGGTTCGCCAGCGCATCGAACAGCTTTTCGGTCAGGTAATCGGGCTGATGCGTGTTCTCGATCGCGCCCATGATCCGCGCGCGCCCGTCCAGCCGCGCCATCTTGTCGGCATACCAGTTCGTCAGCGCCTGTCGGCGCGTGCCGCCCTGCCAGCTTGCACCCAGACGCTCGACACGGCCGGTCGTGCAGGCCTCGGCCAAGGCCGTCCGCCAGGCGCAGAGACCGAACAGCCCCGCCTCGGGCCAGCTTGCGTTGTGATGCGGCTCGGGGCGGCGCTCGAACAGAAAGCACAGATCGCAGGGCGCGGCCTCCAGGCGCGCGCGCAGGCCCGATGCCGACAGCCGTGCATTGCGGGCAAAGCGCGCGGCATAGGTCGAGGCGAAACGGTGATGGGTCAGCAGGTAATAGGGGATCTGGTCGAACCGGAAGACATCGCTGGTCTGGTGATTGATCTGCACCACCGGCAACGCGCCGTGCAGACCGTCCACCACCCGGTGCGGCGCAATCGGGCGACGGTTCCAGATCGTATCCCAGAACGGCTCTTCGGACAACAGCACGACCGGCACCCGCCGCGCGCGCCAATCCTCGACCACGGCCAAGGGCGCCTCGGCCACGTCCAGCACATGCGCGAAAAGGTAAAGATCCGCTTGATCGGGCCGGTCCACCACGGCGATCCGGTCGGCAAACAGCGGCGCCAGCGCGCCATAGCTGACCGGCATCCGCGCCTTGTGGCGACCCGAGACAAAAACCCTGATCCTGCCGCGCATCCCCGCTGCCCCCTGAGCCCGGCCCCGATGAAGGCCGCGCCGACCATATCGCCGCCGCTTCGCCAGGACCAGAGCCGCGGGCGCTTGCCTGAGGGCGGCAACGTCTTGTCGCAAGGCATTCGTCTTTGCTAAGCCTGACCGACCACCCACACCCGCGCGCCTCTGGCCGCGCCAGCAAAGGTTGCCGCGCCCGTGCCATCGCCCATCCCCGTCACACCCGCCCCCTCGTCAAGCGTGATCTGCGCCGATGACAGCCCCGCGACCGAGACGTTGCGCCTGGCGCTGTCGCAATCCGCCTGGCCAGAGGGGCTGCGTCTTGTGCTCATCGGCCAGCCGGTCGTGACGCTGGCCGCCTTGCTGGCCCGGACGCCGGTGCAGACCGCCCTGCCCACCCTGATCGCAAGCGCCGAGGCCGCGCTGACCGACCGCCGGGCCGACCGCGCGAACACGCATCTGCTGATCGCGCAAGAGGCGCTGGCTCATCCGCAGGCGTTGGCCGCCCTGCTGGGGCTGGGGATTCAGCCCGTGCCGCAGCCCTTGCCCCTGCCCGCCCCGGCCTTGCCCGACGCGCTGCTGATCCTGCTGGCGCGTCACCTGATCGACCGCGACCCGGCTCTTGGCGCGCTTGAACAGGCTCTGATGGCCGAGAGAAGCGCCCTTGCACCCGTGGCCCCGACTGATCCGCTGGACCTTGAAACCGTGCGCGGCCACGCCGCCGACAATGCCGCCGCCCGCCGCCGCGATGCCGACACCATCGCCCTGCTGGAGGCCCGCTGCGCCTCGGGGCGCGAGGAGCTTGAGGCGATGGCCCGCCAGAACATCGCCCTTGTCGCGCGGATCGAAGAGGCCGAGGCTGAGGCCAGGGCAAAGATTCAGGAAAAAGACGCCATCATCGCCCGCGCCGATCAGGCCATTCGCGATCGCGACGCGGCCCGGGCAGAACTTGACCGTTTCTACCGCTCGAACTCCTATCGCGTGACCGCACCCCTGCGCTGGCTGCGGCGTCGTCTCCGCCCCTGATCGCGCCCGCCGCCACCCTTGTCGAATCTGCCAGGAAGCCCGGCCATGTCGAAGCACTGTCTTGACCAACTCCGCGACCATCTGAGCCGCGACCGAGGTGCGCGGGCGCTGGACATCACACATGTCGTCGTCTCGGGCGGCATGGGCGAGGCCGGGCTCGTGGACCGGCTTGGTCCCGATGACAGCCTGCGCCTGGTGCTGGCCGACCCGCAGGCCGTGGTCGCGCTGTCCGACCGCCCCATGCCCGCGGGTCTGGTGCTGCTGGAACAGGCCGTGTTGGCACCCGCAGCAGGTCCGCAGGTGCTGCACCGCACCAGCTTTGCGCCGTTGGACGGGCTTGGCGCCCCCGCGCCCGCGTTGCTGCGCCTGTTCCCCGGCCTGCGCCTTCTGGGAGACGACCCGGTGGAGGCGCGCGACATCGCGACGCTGCCCCTGCCGGACCCCCTGCCCGACCCGATCGACGAAGCCGCAGGCACCGAAGGTCGCGCGGCGGTCCTGTGTCTCGAAGCGCCGGGCCGGGCGCTGGCATTGCTGCGGCGGCTGGCGCAATGCGGCGCGCTGGCACGACTGGACGCGCTGCTGCTGCGAGAAGGCCGCGAGCCCCTGTATGAGGGTGCGGCCCCCCTGTCGGACGTGGCGCAGATGCTGACCGCCGAAGGCTTCGGCTTGATTCCGACACAAGCCTGGCAGGGCGACCCCGACCGCCCCTGGCTGCTGGCGGCCAAGCCGGCCATCGAGCGCTTGCGTCAGGCGCTGGCCGCAGCCCGCTGCGCGCTGGCGCAACGGCCCGCCCTCTCTGCTGGGGTCGAGGCCGAGTTGCAGGCCGAACTGAAGCGACTGCGCGAGGCCCTGGCCAAGGTCCAGTCCGAACGCGACGATGCCCGCCAGCGCCTGGCCTCGATGCGCGACCAGCTCTTGCGCGCCGAGGGGCAGATCGACCTGCTGCGCGATCTGCTGGCCGCTGACGGGACCGCGACATGACCGCTGATCCGGGGCATCTCGACCTGATCCGGGCAGCGCTGGCGCGCGGCGATTGGACCAGCCTTGCCGAGTGGCACCTGCCTGACGCAATGGCGACCGCGCAGGAAGCGCGCCCGGACATTCCGGCCGCGCTGTTGCAGGACGCGCCCGACCGTGCGCAACTGGCGCTGGCTCTGGCTGTGGCACAGGCGCGGCACGGGGCGCTGGACAAGGCCCGCCCCCTGCTCAGACTCGCGATCGACTGGGGCTGCCCGCGCAAACAGGCCGCAGCCGCGCTGAGTTCGGGCGCGCTGGATGCCCTGACCGAGGCCGCCTTGCTGGCGCAGGACGAAAGCGGTGCCCGACGACTGGCCCGACGCGCCGCCGCGCTGCTGGCCGATGGCACGATGCCCGCCGATGCCGAACGCCTTGCCGCAGAGGCCCTCGGCCGCGCCCGACAGCGTCTGCCTCATCCGGCCACCGGGCGCCACAGCGTTTCCGCCCCGCATCTGGCGCGTCTGACCGAATCCCTGCCCGGCTGGCAGGCCGGACGTGACATGCCGTTGCTGCTGGAGACCAAATCCCTGCCCCGCTCGGGACTGCATTTCCTTGAATCGAGACTCTCGCGGGTCTTCGGTCCGGGCTTCCGATTTTGCGAATGGTATAACGAGCCCGGCTGCTGCCGCGGCTTTCCCTGCCGCCTGACGCCCTTGCCGCAGGAACAGGGGACGGGGTGGCCCGGCCTGAGAATGGTCAAGTCCCATGATTTCGACCTGACCGACCCGATCTATACGCCCGGTCCCGGCATCCACCGGCTGATCATGCTGCGCGACCCGCTGATGATTCTGACCTCGTGGTGGGCGCTGGACGAATTGCAACGCCACGGCGACATCCTCAAGGCCCACGATGTGCCGCTGACGCAGATCTATTTCCGCCACGATCCCGCGCTTCTGGCCCGCGCCTATCGGGTGATCGAGTCGCGGTTCCGCCCTGTCGCCCCCGGCGCGCTGGAGGCCTGGCTGGACCGCCGCAGCCGCTTCGTGCTGGACTTCGCGCGCAAATGGTGCGTGCCCGCGCCGCAGACCGATATCGTGGGTTATGACGACCTGCCCGCGTGGCTGTCGGGCTTCCTGCGCGCACGCAGAGATGGCCAGGGGGGCCTTGGCGCCGAGGCCGAAGCCGCTATCGCCGCCATCGAGGCCGCCACCGCACAAGACTTCCGCCCCCGCAGCGACCCGTTCCGGTCGCGCATCAGGCAGGTCTCGGACACGCTGTCAGAGCGGCAGAACCTGTTTCTTGCCACATGCGAACGGCTGCGCGAGGCCGACCAGACCGGCGTTCTGGCACCGTTCTGGCACCAGACCTGACCGGACGGCCGCCTAGACCCCCAGGCAATGCCGCATGATCGCCTTCTGCGCGTGCAGACGGTTTTCGGCCTCGTCCCAGATGACCGAGTTCGGACCATCCATGACCGCGCTTGTCACCTCGTCCTCGCGGTGGGCTGGCAGGCAATGCATGAACAGCGCGTCAGGCTTGGCGCGCGCCATCAGGGCTTCGTTCACCTGGTAGCCGCGCAGCTGGTTGTGGCGGCGCTCCTTGGCGGATTGCGGGTCATGCATGCTGACCCAGGTATCGGTGACGACCAGATCGGCGCCGATGACCGCGCGTTCGGGGTCGCGCTCGATGGTGATGGGGCGCCCTTGCGAGGCCGCGTAATCCAGCCATTCCTGTTCCGGGTCCAGCGGTTTCGGACCGGTAAAGGTCAGGTCGAAGCCGAACTGCCCTGCCGCATGGGCATAGCTGGCAAAGACGTTGTTTCCGTCGCCCGACCACACGACCTTGCGGCCGGCGATGTCGCCGCGATGTTCCTCGAAGGTCATCACATCGGCCATGATCTGACAGGGATGGGTGCGGTTCGTCAGCCCGTTGATGACCGGCACGCTGGCATATTCGGCCATTTCGTGCAGCGTCGCCTCCTCGAAGGTGCGGATCATGATCAGATCGACATAGCGCGACAGGACGCGGGCGGTGTCCGCGATGGTTTCGCCATGACCCAGCTGCATCTCGGACCCCGACAGGACCATCGTCTGGCCGCCCATCTGCCGCACACCCACGTCGAAGCTGACGCGGGTCCGGGTCGAGGGCTTCTCGAAGATCAGCGCCACCATCCGGCCGGCCAGCGGCTGTTCGTCATCGGGCATCCCGCGCGGACGGCCCTGGCGGGCGGCCTTCATCGCGCGGGCATTGTCGATGATCGCGCGCAGGGCGGCGCGGTCGGTGGTGTGAATATCGAGAAAATGCGTCATCGTTCCGGCTTTCAACGTTTTGTGACAGCAAGCCCCGCCCGGCGAGCGGGGTCAAGAGGCTGAAGGTCGGGAACAGCGGGCGCTGGCCTGTCGCGCCGCCCCGCGCCCCGACCCGGTTTTGCCTGAGGAAGAATGCGGCAGGGGCGCGGACACGTCCCCCCGGTTCAGGCGGCAAGACTGGCTGCGGCGCGGTCCAGACGCTCGACGGCCTCGGCGATCTCGGCATCCTCGATGTTCAGCGGCGGCAAAAGGCGCAGCGTGTTGTCGGCCGCCGGCACCGTCAGCAAGTGCTGATCATAGGCCGCCCGGACCAGATCGGCCGGGGCCATGCGGCATTTCAGGCCCAGCATCAGGCCCTGTCCGCGCACGGCCTCGAAGATGTCGGGATGGGCGGCGACAAGACCTTCCAGCTTCTGGCGGAACAGGGCGGCCTTGCGGTTCACCTCGGCCAGAAAGGCCGGGTCGGCGACGATCTCCATCACCCGGGCGCCGACCGCGCAGGCCAGCGGGTTGCCGCCATAGGTCGAGCCATGCGTGCCCGCGGTCATGCCCGAGGCCGCCCTGGCCGTGGCCAGCACCGCGCCCAGCGGGAAGCCCCCGCCGATGCCCTTGGCGACCATCATGATGTCGGGGGCGATGCCCGCATGTTCATGCGCGAAAAGCCGCCCCGTCCGGCCCATGCCGCATTGCACCTCGTCAAGGACCAGCAGCGCGCCTGTCGCGTCGCAGATCTCGCGCAGGCCCTTGAGGCAGATATCGGGCAGCACGCGGATGCCGCCCTCGCCCTGGACGGGTTCGACCATGATTGCCGCCGTCCGGTCGGTGGCGGCGGCGCGCAGGGCGTCGTGATCGCCGAAGGGCAGCGTGCGGAAACCCGGCATCAGCGGGCCGAAGCCCTTGGTCATCTTTTCCGATCCCGCCGCCGCGATGGCGCCGGTCGAGCGGCCGTGGAAGGCACCCTCGAAGGTCAGGATCTCGGTCCGGTCGGGATCGCCCGCATGGTCCCAGTATTTGCGGACCATCTTGATGGCCAGTTCCGCGGCCTCGGTCCCGGAATTGGTAAAGAAGACCGTATCCGCGAAAGTATGTTCGACCAGCAGATCGGCCAGACGCTCCTGCTCGGGGATCTGGTAGAGGTTCGAGACGTGCCAGATCCGCCCGGCCTGTTCGGTCAGCGCCCGGACCAGCGCCGGATGGGCGTGGCCCAGCGCGTTCACGGCGATCCCTGCGCCCAGATCCAGATAGCGCGTGCCGTCGGCGGTGATCGCCCAAGCGCCCTCGCCGCGCTCAAAGGCCAGGTTGGCGCGGTTATAGGTCGGCAGGACATGCGGAATCGCGGGCGTGGTCATGGGCAGGGCCTTTGCAGCGATGGGAAATTTGCAGCGGTGGGAAAGGGGCAGGCAAGCGGGGATGCGGACCGTCGAGGGGTCGCATCAGCGTCGGATGATACGGGCGCGTCGCTTGTTCATGGCCGGAAGATGCGCGTGACGGGCGCGACACGCAAGCGATAAATACCACCCGGGGCGGTTGACCCTGCCGGCGGGTCGGGTCATGCCTGCGCTCATGGAAACATCCGGTGAACATCAGCCCGACCGCCGCGTGACCGCCGCCCTGATGGTGGCGGCGACCGCGCTTTTCGCCGCCACCTCGCTGATTGCCAAGGCGATCGGCACGGGCGCGCTTGGCCCCGCCCTGCCGCCGCTGATGGTCAGCTTCGGCCGGTTCGGCTTTGCGCTGGCCGGGATCGCGCTGGCGCTGGCGGTGATGCGGCCCGTCCTGACGCGCCCGGCATGGGGGACGCATCTGGCGCGCACGCTCTGCGGCTGGGGCGGGATCACGCTGATGTTCGCGGCCGTCGCGCAGATGCCCTTGCCCGATGCGACCGCGATCAGCTTCCTGTCGCCGGTCTTCACCATGATGCTGGCCATCCCCCTGCTGGGAGAGCGCGTCGGCCCGGTCCGCTGGGGCGCCGCCGTGATCGCCCTGATCGGCGCCGCGATCCTGCTGCGCCCGACCGGCGCCATCCAGCCCGCCGCGTTCCTGGCCCTGGGCGCCGCCGCCGCGATGGGGCTTGAGGCGATCTTCATCAAGCGCCTCACCGGGCGCGAGGGGCGGTTGCAGATCCTGATCGTGAACAACGGCATGGGCGCTGCGGTCGCGACGGTAGCGGCGCTGGCGGTCTGGTCCGCGCCCAATCCCGCGCAATGGGCGGCGCTGGCGGCTCTTGGGCTGATCATGGCGGGCGGACAGGCGCTGAACCTTGCGGCGATGCGGCGGGCGGATGCCAGCTTCGTGGCGCCGTTCTTCTATCTGACGCTGGTCTGGGCGGCGGGGTTCGACCTGTGGGTCTTTGGCGTCCTGCCCGACGGGGTCAGCCTGATCGGCGCGGCCGTGCTGGTCGCGGGGGCGGGCCTGCTGGTCTGGCGCGACCGGCAACGCCGCCGCTAGGGCTTCATCCGATAGCCGGTCTTCAGCCAGCGCCAGGCCAGATACAGCACCACGGCCAGCACCGCGCCGCAGACGATCAGCCCGCGCAGGGGCGGCGAATCGCTGACCCCGGTCACGCCGTAGCGCGCCCCGTCGATCAGATAGAAGATCGGGTTCCAGTGCGAGATCGTGTTGAACGGCTCGGGCAGGGCCTGCACCGAATAGAAGGTGCCCGACAGGAAGCTCAGCGGCGTGACGATGAAATTGCTGATCGCGGCCATCTGGTCGAATTTCTGCGCCATGATCCCGGCCAGGATGCCAAGCGCCCCCATCAGCGCCGCCGCCATCACGACAAAGGCCAGCGCCCAGAGCGGATGCGCCACGCCCCGCCCCGTCACCGCGATCATGCCCGCGCCGATCACCCCCGCGACCAGCCCCGCCCGCACGACCGAGCCCGCCAGATAGCCCGCCAGCAATTCGCCCGCCGACAGGGGCGGCATCAGCGTGTCCACGATATTGCCCTGCACCTTGGCCGCCACGATCGAGCTGGAACTGTTGGCGAAGGCGTTCTGGATCACCGTCATCATCAGGACGCCCGGCCCCAGAAAGACCAGATAGGGCAGGCCCATCACCTGCCGCTCGCCGCCCAGGGCCAGCGCAAAGACCAGCACGAACAGCCCCGCTGTCATCAGCGGCGCAAAGACCGTCTGCTGCCAGACCGCCATGAAGCGCATGACCTCGCGCACGGCCAGGGTCCACAGCCCCAGCCAGTTCACACGGCCGAAGCGGCGCACCCCCATCTCGCGCGCGGCGGGCGGCAGGGCGCGGGGGTGTTTCTGGGGGCTGGAGGCTGTCATCGGGCGGTCCTTGAATTTCTGCGCATCAGCGGCTAAATCTCGGCATCCCGTTTCTGGCGGGACCAATCGCAGGTTTCAAGATGGGGCGGCAGGCAAGACCCGCCCGGAAAGGCAGCCATGTCCTGGACGGATGAACGTGTCGAGACGCTCAAACGCATGTGGTCCGAGGGGCAGTCGGCCAGTGCCATCGCCAAGGAACTGGGCGGCGTCACCCGCAACGCGGTGATCGGCAAGGTCCATCGTCTGGGCCTGTCCAACCGCAATGACGACCCGCAGCCCGAAGCCGCGCCCGAGCCGCAGAAGCAAGTCACCGCCCGCGCCGAATCGCCGGCCCGCGCTGCGGCCGTGCCCCACCGCGCCGAACCGCGCCCCGAGCCGAAGGTCGAAGCCCGACCCGAGCCGCGTCCCGAGCCGAAGCCCGAGGCCCGCACCGCCGAACCCGTCGCCTTCACCCCCGCGCCGCGCCGCCCCATTGTGCCGGCGGGCCAGCCTCTGCCGCCGCAGCCCTCGGCCAACGAGATCAGCCCCGAAGCCCTCGCCTCGGTGCGCGAGGTCGAGAAACGCGCCCGCAAGCTGACGCTGATGGAGCTGACCGAACGCACCTGCAAATGGCCGATCGGCGATCCGGCAACCGACAAGTTCTGGTTCTGCGGCCTGCCCAGCCAGCCCGGCAAACCCTATTGCGAGGCGCATGTCGGCGTGGCCTTCCAGCCGATGAGCAGCCGCCGCGACCGCCGCCGCTGATCCGCGTCGCAATCCAGCCGCAGCCATTCCATCCCCGATCCGCGCCGCAACCCGCCCAGCCAAGGGCCACAGGTCGCGGCGCAGCAGCCGCAACCCCGCCGCCAGCACGATCAGCGCGACCAGCGCGCCGATGATCTTTTCGGGCAGCGGCGCCTCTCCGGTGTCATGGCGCAGCGACAGGATGCCGTGCTTGGTGAAGCGCTTGTCCCAGTCCATCTCGCGCAGGAGGCGGCCAGCAGCACGGCCTGATGCCAGCGCGCGGCCCGGTCCGGCAGGATCAGCAGCATCGTCCCCGCCAGCAGCAGATACATCGCCGAGAACAGCTCGACCGGCCCGCCCTCGCCATGCAGGGCGGGGTCATCCTGTCCCAGCGCCACGCCCAGCGCCAGCCAGACCAGCGGCAACAGCAGGGCCAGCGTCGCGGCGGGAAGCGGGGATCGTGTCATGGCGGGCCTTCCGGTGATCGGTTCGCCACGCTGCACCGGCCCCGGTTTCCGCTCAAGTCCCTTGTCGCAATACGTCCTGCAACGCGCGCAAGCGCTGCACCACCGGTGCACATCCGGTGCCGCGCCGGTGCATCCCCGGTGAGGCCGGTTTTCCCCGAGAAGCAAGGGATTTTCGCGCCCCGCCCGGCCCCCGGCGCTGCGCGCACAGCCGCTGCAACGCGCGCCGCACTTTTCATCACCGCGCAACGCGGCTAGAGAAGCGCGACCCCCAAAGGACGCATGACATGGCCCGCCACCTGATCACTTCTGCCCTGCCCTATATCAACGGCATCAAGCATCTGGGGAACCTCGTCGGCTCTCAGCTTCCGGCGGATCTCTATGCCCGCTATCTGCGCGCGCGCGGCCACGAGGTCATGTTCATCTGTGCCACCGACGAACACGGCACGCCCGCCGAACTGGCCGCCGCCAGGACCGGTGAGGCCGTGGCCGATTACTGCGCCCGGATGCATGGCGAACAAAGCGCGCTGGCGGCGGGGTTCGGCCTGTCCTTCGACCATTACGGCCGCTCCTCCAGCGACCGCAACCGCGCCCTGACCCAGCATTTCGCGGGCCGTCTGGCCGAGCGGGGCTATATCCGAGAAGTCATCGAAAAGCAGGTCTATTCGCATGCAGACAAGCGCTTTCTGCCCGACCGCTACATCGAGGGCACCTGCCCCAATTGCGGCTATGACAAGGCCCGCGGCGACCAGTGCGAGAACTGCACCAAGCAACTTGACCCGACCGACCTGATCAACCCTCGCAGCGCGATTTCCGGCTCGACCGATCTGGAAGTGCGCGAGACCAAACATCTCTATCTGCGCCAGTCGGCACTGAAATCCGAGATCGCGGCCTGGATCGACAGCAAGACCGACTGGCCGATCCTGACCACCTCGATCGCGAAGAAATGGCTGAACGACGGCGACGGGCTGCAGGACCGGGGCATCACCCGCGATCTGGATTGGGGCGTGCCCGTGAAGCGCGGCGATCAGGACTGGCCCGGCATGGAGGGCAAGGTCTTCTATGTCTGGTTCGACGCGCCCATCGAATATATCGCCGCAACCGCCGAATGGGCCGACGCGACCGGTGCAGGCGAGGAAGGCTGGCGCCGCTGGTGGCGCCTGGACGAGGGCGCCGAGGATGTGACCTACACCCAGTTCATGGGCAAGGACAACGTGCCTTTCCATACGCTCAGCTTCCCCGCCACGCTGATCGGTTCGGGCGAGCCATGGAAAATGGTCGATTACATAAAGTCGTTCAATTACCTGACCTATGACGGCGGGCAGTTCAGCACCTCGCAGGGCCGCGGTGTCTTCATGGACCAGGCGCTTGAGATCCTGCCGGCGGATTACTGGCGCTGGTGGCTGCTGTCGCACGCCCCCGAGTCGGGCGACAGCGAGTTCACCTGGGAGAATTTCCAGCAATCGGTGAACAAGGATCTGGCGGACGTTCTCGGCAATTTCGTCAGCCGCGTCACCAAGTTCTGTCGCAGCAAGTTCGGCGAGACCGTGCCCGAAGGCCCGGCCTATGGGGCCGACGAGGCCGCCCTGATCGCTGCCCTGACGGCGCGCCTGGCCGCCTATGATGCCAATATGCAGGCCATGGAGGTCCGCAAATCCGCATCCGAACTGCGCGCGATCTGGGTTCTGGGCAACGAATACCTGCAATCCGCCGCACCCTGGACGGTGTTCAGGACCGATCCCGGCAAGGCCGCGATGCAGATCAGGATGGGCCTGAACCTGATCCGGCTTTATGCGATTCTGTCGGCGCCCTTCATCCCCTTTGCCTCGGCCCGGCTGCTTGAAGCGATGGGCGCAACCGATGCCGCCTGGCCCGGCGACCTGACCGAGGCGCTGTCCGCGCTGCGCCCCGGCCATGCCTTCACCGTGCCCGACCTGCTGTTCGCCAAGATCAGCGACGAGGACCGCGAGGCTTGGGCCGAGCGCTTCAAGGGCGTTCGCCGCTGAGGATTGCGGCCTCGCGCCGCTTGCGTCCCGCGACAGGGCGGGGGGCATCCTGCCCCCCGCACCCCCCTGGGCCGAGGCGCCCGATGTAGCCTTTGCGCAACAGCCTGCCACAGGCTTTTCCGTGCCGGTTGTGACCGGCAAGCCGCGGGCATAATCCTGACTATATTACCCAGGTATGCGGTCTGTTCCCTCGGCCCTGCCCCAGGCATCCAAATCCCACATTCCGGAGCCTTTCGCATGCCCTTCGCCCATGCTTTGGCCGCGCCGTCCCGGCGCATGGCCTCTTGCCGCATTGTCACTCGCACGACACTGGCCGCGACTGTCGCACTGGCGCCCGTGCTGGCCGCTGCCCAGGAAAGCCAGCCCTTCCTGCTGGACGAGATCGTCATCACCGCCTCGGGGTTCGAGCAGAACGTCGCGGAGGCGCCCGCCAGCATCACCGTCATCTCGGGCACCGAATTGCAGCGCCGCAACATCACCAGCCTGACCGACGCGCTGCGCGGCGTCCAGGGCGTCGCCGCGACCGGCATCGCCAACGAACAGGACATCACCATCCGCGGCCTTGGCGGACAATACACGCTGATCCTGGTGGACGGAAAACGCCAATCCACCCGCGAAAGCCGCACGAATGGCAGCGCAGGCATCGAACAGAGCTTCATCCCTCCCGTCGCCGCCATCGAGCGGATCGAGATCGTGCGCGGGCCGATGTCGTCGCTTTACGGTTCGGATGCGATGGGCGGCGTGATCAACATCATCACCAAGCCCGTGGCGGATCGGTGGGGCGGCTCGGTCACGGCCGAGACCACGATACCGGGTCGTGACGAGGACAGTTCTAGCCGGCAACTGTCCTTCTACGCCAACGGCCCGGTGATCGCGGACCGTCTGGGCCTGCAGGTCTGGGGCCGCAAGCTGGACCGCAGCGAGGCGCGAGTCATAGACGGGCTGCGCGACCGCGACCTGACCGACCTGTCCGCCCGGCTGACCTGGACCCCTGCCACGGATCACGAGATCAGCCTGCAAGGCGGGCGCAGCCGGATCGAGGATCTGGGCCGCGTGGGCCGCACGATCCCCGAGACCGACTTCCAAGGCACGCGCCAGAACGACAGCCTGCAAGAGAACAGGCGCGACCATGCCCGGCTGAGCTATGCGGGCCGGATGGGCGAGACGCGGCTTGAAGCCTCGATCCAGCGCGAGACGGGGCAGCGCGTGACCTGGTCGGGCAACGGCGCGGTGGGCCTGTCGCCTGCCACGCGCGCGCCTAAGGTCACGAACACCGTCGCCGACGCGAAGCTGACCACGCCGCTGGAATGGCAGGGCCGCCACATGCTGACCCTGGGCGCCCAGCACAACCGCGCCGATGTGCACGATCACAACCCCGGTCTTGGGGATGGCGTGACCTATCGCTTTGCCACCTCGCAATGGGCGGTCTTTGCCGAGGACGAATGGAAGCCCACCGACGATCTTTCCCTGACGCTTGGCGCGCGCCTGAACCGCCACAAGGAATTCGGCACCCATGTCACACCGCGCCTTTACGGCGTGTGGAACGCGACGCCGGGTCTGGTGCTGAAGGGCGGTGTCTCGACCGGGTTCCGGGCACCGGACGTGCGCTCGATCGTGCCGGGCTATTACTACACCACACAGCGCGGCGCGGGCGTGATCGTCTCGAACCCCGACCTTGCCCCCGAGAAAAGCACCAACTTTGAACTGGCTGCCCTGTACGAGGGCCAAGGCTTCGGCCTGGGCGCGACGGTCTTTCGCACCGATTTTCGGAACAAGATCGAAAGCGCCAATACCGGCGAACGCATCACGGTGGGCGGCCAAGGCTACAACCGCTGGGAATGGTTCAATGTAGGCGAGGCGCGGCTTCAAGGCGTGGAGCTCACCGCCGACTGGAATGCCCGGGCGGATGTGACTGTGCGGGCCGCCTACAGCCTGGTGGATTCCGAACAGCGCACGGGCGACTTTGCGGGTCTGCCTCTGGCGCGGACGCCGCGTCACTCGGCTAGCCTCACGGTGGATTGGCAAACGCCCGTCACCGGGCTGGACCTGTGGGGCTCGGCCAACTACCACGGACGCGAAATTGCGGCAGGCGCGCGAATTGGCACCAATGGCCGACCCTATGCCACGAACGAGGCCGGCCAGGTCATCGCCTATGAGTACGGATCCTACCTGACCGTGGACCTGGGTGCGAATTACCATCTGTCGGATCGCGCCACGGTCAATGCGGCGGTCTATAACCTACTGGATCGCGTCATCGACATGGCCACCAACAACACGGTCGGCGAGGGCCGTCGTTTGTGGCTTGGCCTGACGACCGAGTTCTGACCCATGTGCCGGCGGTGGACATTCCGCCGCCGGACCGCTTTGATCCGGGCCAAAAGGAAAGGAGACCCGGATGACCCATTGCATCCTGATCGGCGCCCCCGTCGATGAAGGCCAGCGCCGCCCCGGCTGCCTCATGGGGCCCGCCGCCTACCGCGTGGCGGGCCTTGCCGGAACTCTGACCGCACTTGGCCATCAGGTCGAGGATCGCGGCGACGTTGCCCCCCTCCCGCCGGGCACCGAGACCTGCGCCAATCCTGCCGTCCATCACCTGCCCGAAGTGATCGCCTGGACCAGGGCGCTGGCCCAGGCAACCGAGGACGCGATGGCCACGGGTATGCCGATCATCATGGGCGGCGATCACGCTCTGGCCATGGGAACGCTAACCGGCGTTGCCCGGCACGCGGCGCGCGCCAACAGGCCGCTTTTCGTGATCTGGCTGGACGCGCACAGCGATTTCCACACAGTGGAGACGACCACATCGGGCAATCTGCACGGAACGCCCATGGCCTATGCCCACGGCTTGCCCGGCTTCGATCCGTTCCCGCCCTTTCCCACCCCCATACCGGGCGAGAACATCTGCATGTTCGGCATCCGCAGCGTGGACCCGGCCGAGCTGGCCGCGATGCAGCCGACCGAGATTACCGTGAACGACATGCGCGTCCTGGACGAGCACGGCATCACCGCGCCGCTGCGCGCCTTTCTGGACCGGGTGCGCGCGGCGGGCGGGCTCTTGCATGTCAGCCTGGATGTGGATTTCCTGGACCCCTCGATCGCGCCGGCGGTCGGAACGACCGTGCCCGGCGGCGCGACCTTCCGCGAGGCGCATCTGGTCATGGAATTGCTGCATGAATCCGGGCTTGTCACCTCGCTGGATCTGGTCGAGCTGAACCCCTTTCTGGACGAGCGTGGCCGCACCGCCAAGCTGATGGTCGATCTGGTGGGCAGCCTGATGGGCCGCAAGGTCTTTGACCGCCCGACCCGCAGCTTTGGCTGAGGCCGCCAAGCCCTTGCGCGCGATCACCACTTTCCTGTCGCATCGGCCGCCCGTCTGTGGCATGAGGCAAGCCATGCGGACGTGGCGAAACCGGTAGACGCAGCAGACTTTGACGATTGGAGTGCCCGGTCGGGGAAACCCCCGGTGCAGAACCGCTCAAATTCGGGGAAAGCTCTGGGCGCTTGCGCCCGTGCCGATCCCGAGCCAAGCCCCGGAAACGGGGAAGGTGTAGAGACTAGACGGGCGGCGCCTAAAGCCTTCGGGCCATGGCGAAGGGATAGTCCAGACCACGAACGGGTCGCACAGCACCCGGCGGCGAAAGCCGAAGTGGTATGAAAATCTGTTTTCCGCAAGGAAGTGCGGGTTCGAGTCCCGCCGTCCGCACCACAAGCCGCCGCCCCCGTCGGCCGCCCCTGTCGCCGGGGGCGGCGGGTTTGTCTCAGCCCTCTTGCGGGGCCGTCTCGCGCGGGGGGCGGCCGATGATCTCGCGCAGCGCATCCAGTTCGATGAAGTTGTCGGCCTGGCGGCGCAGGTCGTCTGCGATCATTGGCGGCTGGCTGCGGATGGTCGAACAGACCGAGACCCGCACGCCCTGGCGCTGCAACGCCTCGACCAGCGGCCGAAAGTCGCCGTCGCCGGAAAACAGCACGGCATGATCCAGCCGCGGCGCCAGTTCCATCGCGGTCACGGCCAGTTCGATATCCATATTGCCCTTGACCTTGCGGCGCCCAAGCGCGTCCGTGTATTCGCGGGCCGGCTTGGTGACGACGCAATAGCCGTTGTAATGCAGCCAGTCCACCAGGGGCCGGATGGGGGAATATTCCTCACCCTCGATCAGGGCAGTGTAGTAATAGGCGCGCATCAGCTTGCCACGTCGGTCGAACTCCTGTCGCAAGAGCTTGTAATCAATGTCGAAGCCAAGAGCCTTGGATGCTGCATAGAGGTTTGCCCCATCTATGAAGATCGCCAGGCGGTCATCCTTGTAGAACATGCGGTGTTGCCTTCAATAAGTCTTGCTGATGGACAGCCTGGGGCGACCGGAGTGAGGGATCCGACCATTGCCCCGGCCACGCTTTGTAGGACGGGAAGGAGAGAATGGTTAACCTGTCTTCTGGTATAGTCGCCCTGGGCGCGAACCTCCCCTCGCTCGCGCAGGGCCCCATGGTCAAGCTGCACGAGACCGTCAGCATTCTGCACGCCGAACCAGATATTTCAATCACGGCGCTCAGCCGTTTCTGGCGGACGCCCGCCTATCCGCCCGGCTCTGGCCCCGATTTTGCCAATGCGGTCGCGCTGATCCGCACCAGCCTGCCGGCCGAGGCGCTGCTGGCGCGGCTGCACGCGATCGAGGCGCGAGCCGGGCGCGACCGCTCGACCGGGCGATGGACGGCGCGGGTGCTGGATCTGGACCTGATTGCGCTGGACGGACTGATCCTGCCCGACGAGTCGCACTTGCGCCACTGGATCGGCCTTGCGCCGCAGGATCAGGGCCGCGTTGCGCCGGACCGGCTGATTCTGCCCCATCCCCGGATGCAGGATCGCGGCTTCGTCCTTGCTCCTCTGGCCGAGATCGCGCCCGACTGGCGCCATCCGCTGACCGGGCGCAGCGTGGCGCAGATGCTGGCGGCGCTCGGCCCCGAGGAATTGGCCGGGATGCACCCCCTCGATCCGGGTGATTCGGGGGCTTTGGCTTGACATTCGTCCGGATGCCGACCACTAGTCCGGTTTCGCCCGGAATATCCGATTCGCAACTGCACAGGTGATTCATGGCCCGCGTTACGGTTGAAGACTGCGTCGACAAGGTTCCCAACCGGTTTGATCTGGTGATGCTGGCCGCGCATCGCGCGCGCGAGATCGCGGCGGGAAGCCCGATCACCGTGGACCGCGACAACGACAAGAACCCCGTCGTCGCGCTGCGTGAAATTGCCGAGGAAACCCAGCCCGTTGACGAGCTGCGCGAGCGGATGATCGAAGCCACCCAGACCCAGATCGAGGTGGACGAGCCCGAAGAAGACGCGATGGCTCTGCTTCTCGGCGCCGAGGTGGATCGCCCCCGTCCCGCCGACGAGGAATCCGAAGAGCGTATGCTGCGCATGATGCTGGAAGCCAACCAGCGCAACTGAAAGAACCACGGCAGGAACAGCAAGCAGAGGTCTTCGGCAGCAAGATGATCGACGTCGAAGACCTTCTGGCGTTGGTGCGCAACTACAATCCGCGCAGCAATGCCACCCTGATCCGCGATGCCTACGAATACGGGATGCGGATGCACGAAGGGCAGTTTCGTCACTCGGGCGAGCCCTACTTTACCCATCCGGTTGCCGTCGCGGCCATTCTGACCGAGATGCGGCTGGACGATGCGACCATCGTCACCGCCCTGCTGCATGACACGATCGAGGACACGCGCTCGACCAAGGCCGAGGTTGCGGCATTGTTCGGCGAGGAAATCGCCGATCTGGTCGATGGCGTGACCAAGCTGACCAATCTGGAATTGTCCAGCGCCCAGTCCAAACAGGCCGAGAACTTCCGCAAGCTGTTCATGGCCATGTCGCGCGATCTGCGCGTGATCCTGGTCAAGCTGGCCGACCGGTTGCACAACATGCGCACCATCCGCTCGATGAAGCCGGAAAAGCAGGTCAAGAAAGCGCGCGAGACGATGGACATCTACGCTCCGCTGGCGGGGCGGATGGGGATGCAATGGATGCGCGAAGAGCTCGAGGATCTGGCCTTCAAGGTCATCAATCCCGAAGCGCGCAAGTCCATCATCCGGCGCTTCGTCAGTATGCAGCGCGACAGCGGCGACATCATCGGCCAGATCACCGCCGATATCCGGGCCGAACTGGAGCGCGAGGGAATCGAGGCGACCGTTTTCGGGCGTGCGAAAAAGCCCTTCAGTATCTGGCGCAAGATGCAGGAAAAGCAGCTTTCCTTCTCGCGCCTGTCCGACATCTACGGCTTTCGCATCATCACCACATCCGAGATGGATTGCTACCGCTCGCTTGGCGTGATCCACCATCGCTGGCGCGCCGTGCCGGGACGGTTCAAGGATTATATCAGCCAGCCGAAATCGAACGGCTACCGCTCGATCCACACAACGGTTTCGGGTCGCGATGGCAAGCGGGTCGAGGTGCAGATCCGCACCCGCCAGATGCATGAGGTCGCCGAGGCCGGGGTGGCCGCGCATTGGGCTTATCGTGACGGCGTGCGCGCGCGGAACCCCTTTGCCGTCGATCCGGCCGCCTGGATCGCGCAGCTGACCGACCGCTTCGACAGCGAGGACCACAACGAATTCCTCGAGCATGTGAAGCTCGAGATGTATCAGGATCAGGTCTTCTGCTTCACGCCCAAGGGCGATGTGCTGCAACTGCCCAAGGGCGCGACTCCGATCGACTTCGCCTATGCGATTCACACAAGGCTGGGCAGTTCCTGTGTCGGCGCCAAGGTGGACGGCATCCGCGTGCCGCTTTGGACGCGGCTGAAGAACGGGCAATCCGTGGAGATCATTTCGGCCTCGGGGCAGCGACCGCAAGCGACCTGGCTCGACATCGTGGTGACAGGCCGCGCCAAGGCCGCGATCCGGCGCAGCTTGCGCGAAGAGGACCGCGACCGCTTCATGCGGCTGGGGCGCGAACTGGTGCGCGTCTGCTTCGAGCATGTCGGACGCAAGGTCACGGACAAGGCGCTGCGCACCGCCGCGCGGCAGATGGGCCTGCCCTCGGCCGAGGATCTTCTGGCCCGGATCGGCAGCGCCGAAAATTCGGCCAAGGAAGTGCTGGAACTGCTTTATCCCGAACTGGCCAATCACGGCGACGAGATCGATTCGCGTCGTCCCATTGCGGGCCTCGAAGCGGATGCCAATTTCAAGCGCGCCCCCTGCTGCAACCCCTTGCCAGGCGAACGGATCGTCGGCATCACCTATCGCGGGGCGGGCGTGGTCATTCACGCCATCGACTGCCCGGTCCTGGCCGAATTCGAGGATCAGCCAGGGCGTTGGGTCGATCTGCAATGGCGCGAAGGGCGCCATCCAGCGGCCTATTCCACGATGCTGAGCCTGACGATCCGTCACGATGCCGGGGTGCTTGGGCGCATCTGCAGCTTGATCGGCGGGCAGGGGGCGAATATCTCGAACCTCGAGTTCATTGATCGCAAGCCGGACTTTTACCGTATCGAGGTCGAGGTCGAGCTGCGCGATCACGAGCATCTGCACAAGCTGCTGACCGCGCTGGAAGCGGAAAGCGATGTGGCGCAAGTGGCGCGGATTCGCGACCCGGCGCTGAAACCCTGAAGGCGGCCCCGACGGGCCGTCCGTCCCAAGCAATGGGTGGTCCGTGTTCAAGCGCAAGAAGCCTCGCAGTTACGGCCAGATTGCCAGCGAATTCGTCTATCCTCGCGGCGGCTGGCGCCGAGCCGGAACCTATATCCTGTATCGCCTGCGCCGCCTGCCCGACCAGCCTCACCGCATCGCACGTGGCGTGGCGGCAGGGGTCTTCGTGTCCTTCACGCCGCTTTTCGGGTTCCATTTCCTGTCCGCTGCGGCGCTGGCCTGGATCATTCGTGGCAATGTTCTGGCCGCGCTTCTGGCCACCTTCGTGGGCAATCCGGTCACATTTCCGTTCATCGCCCTGGGGGCGGTGGGGCTGGGGCGGCGTATCCTGGATCTGCCCGGCGAGCCTTCGGCCAATCTGATCTTTCGCGAATTCACCCGCGCCAGCAGCGAGCTGTGGCACAACATCAAGTCGATCTTCGGCCCCGAAACGGCGCACTGGAACCGGCTCTGGGAGTTTCACGAGCAGATCTTCCTGCCCTATTGGGTGGGCGGGATGATCCTGGGCTTGGCGGTGTCGGTGGCGACGCATTACCTGACCGTGCCGGTCTTCCGCGCCTATCAGCGGCGGCGCGAGAAGAAGATGGCCGACCGGATCGCGCGAGCCGCCGAACTGGCGGCCATGCGGGCGGCGACGCAGGAGGAGAGCGCTGCCCCTCATCCCGGGGATTCCTCCGGGGATATTTGACCCAAGGCAAAGGGGCCGGGGGGGCGTCAGTATCCTCGGCTACGATCTACAAGACCAAAGACCGGCTGGCCCGACATGGCGGCGCGCAGGTTGGCTGCAACCACCGGAGCCGCGGTTTCGGGCCTTGTCTCGGCCGCGATATGGGGGGTGACGGTCACGCCGGCATGATGCCAGAAGGGGTGATCGGCGGGAAGCGGTTCGGTCCGGAAAACATCCAGCACGGCATGGGCCAGATGCCCCGTATCCAGAGCGTCGAGCAGGGCGCGATCGTCGATCAGCGTGCCCCGCCCCGGGTTGATGAGCCAGGCGCCCTTGGGCAGCAGGCCAAGGCTGGCCGCGTCCATGAGGTTGCGCGTGTCGGGCGTGTCGGGCAACAGCGCAATCAGAATCTGCGCCTGCGCGAGGGCCTTGGGCAGATCAGAGGTGACGGTCACGCCCTCGACCGGGCGGCCGCTGCGGCTGAAGCCTGTCACGGGAAAGCCGATCGCGCGCAGGTGGCTGGCCGTAGCGCGGCCCAGTTCTCCCATGCCGAGGATCGTCACGGGCCGCTCGGTCGCAAGCGGCGGGATCTGGCCGTTGCGCCAGACGCCGTCCTGAGCGTAGCGGTCCATGCCCAGATGCGCGCGCATCGCCCATCCGGTGCAGTATTCCGCCATGCCCGCCGAAAGACCCGGATCGACCATCCGGGCCAGCGGTTGGGTCAGGGTCGGGTTCGTCACGATGCGTTCGACCCCGGCCCAGAGGCTTTGGACCAGGCGCACGTTGCGATAGGGCGAGAAATCCTTGATGTCACCGCCCGGCGCGTAGATGATCGCGTCGAAGGCGGCGGGGTCTCCGTCGCGTTGCAGCACCATCTCGGGGCAGGCGGCGCGCAGGGCGGGTGCCCACTCATCCCAGGCCCTCGGGCAGGCAGAGAAACGGACGCGCATCACCTTGGCCTGTGGACATGCGCGGACTGGACCAGTCCGAAGCCCAGCATCAGGATCATCAGCGAGGTTCCTCCGTAGCTGACCAGCGGCAGGGGCGAGCCCTTGGCGGGCAGAAGCCCCATCACCGTGGCCATGTTGATGGCGAAATACAGAAAGAACGTCCCCGAAATGCCGATCGTGATCAGGCTGGCGAAGCGGTCGCGGTTCGTCAGCGCCGAATAGAGGCAGAAGCCCAGGATCAGCATGTAGAGGGTCAGAAGCGAGATTGCGCCGACAAAGCCGAATTCCTCGGCCAGCACGGTGAAGATGAAATCGGTGTGCTTTTCGGGCAGGAAGTTCAGCCGCGATTGCGAGCCCTGCATGAAGCCGCGCCCCGACCATCCGCCCGAGCCGAAGGCGATCTGGCTCTGGATGATGTTGTAGCCTGCGCCCAAGGGATCGGCATAGGGGTCCAGAAAGGTGTCGATCCGGCGATACTGGTAGTCCTTGAGAAGCTGCCATTCCGTGCCGCGGCTTTTCAGCACCGCAGTCACCAGCCCCACCCCTGCCGCGGCGATGATGGCGAAATACCACAGCGAAACACCCGCCGCGAACATCACGATGGCGCCCCCCGCCACCAGCATGATCGAGGTGCCCAGATCGGGCTGGATCAGCACAAGCGCTGTCGGCGCAAGGATCAGCAGGGCCGGGATGATCACCCAGAGGGGCCTTGAGACGCGGCGGATGTCCAGCCAGTCGTAATAGGCCGCCAGCAGCAGGACGAGCGCGATCTTCATCAGCTCGGAGGGCTGGATGCGGATCGGGCCAAGGTCGATCCAGCGCCGCGCGCCCATGCCGATCACGCCGAACAGATCGACCGCGACCAGCATCAGGAAACATACCACATAGGCCGCCACCGAGATGCCGCGCCAGAACCACATCGGCACGAAGGCCAGCCCGATCATCAGCACCATGCCGACGGCAAAGCGATACATCTGCGGCTCGGCCCAGAGGTCCAGCCGTCCGCCCGCCACGGAGTACAACATCACGAAGCCGATGCAGCAGACCGCCGTGACCAGAAGAACCAGCGGCCAGCTGATATGCAGGATCTTGCGCCAGCCGGTCGGGATCTGGGCGACCTTGTAGTCGAGATAGGCCATGGCTCAGACCCTCGTGCGGGCGTTGCGGGGGGGCTCGGGGATGAAGAGGTCCATGGCCTGGTGGCGGGCCTCCATCGCGGCGCGCTGGTCAGAAGGCACCGCGTCCAGCGGCGGCAACCCGCCATTCAGCGCGAATAGCAGGATGTCGCGCGCCAGGGGTGCCGCCGCAGTCGAGCCGCCGCCGCCATGTTCCACCACCAGCGAAATCGCGTATTTCGGCGCCTCGAACGGGGCATAGGCCACGAACAGCGCATGGTCGCGGCGGTTCCACGGAAGCTGTTCGTTCGAGATGACGCCCCGAGCGCGTTCTGCGGCAGTAATGTTGCGGACCTGGCTGGTGCCGGTCTTGCCCGCCATTCGCCATTCGTCGCGCGTGATCCGGCTGGCCCGTGCCGTGCCGCGGCTGCCATACATGACCGCGTCCATGCCCAACCGGGTGACGCGCAGCGTATTGGCACTGACGCCCTCCAACTCGGGCCATTCGGGGATGGGCTGGCGGACGCCGTCTATGGCGCGAATCAGGCGCGGCTCGACCGCGCGGCCGCTGGCGATGCGGGCCGTCATTACCGCCAGTTGCAGCGGCGAGGACAGCACATAACCCTGCCCGATCGAGGCGTTGAGGCTGTCGCCGATCTGCCAGGGCTGGCCGTGACGGCGCATCTTCCACTCGCGGTCGGGCGCGATCCCCTCGGCCACGGCGGACATGGGCAGATCATGGCGCACCCCCAGGCCGAACTTGCGCGCCATCTCGGCGATGCGGTCGATGCCCACGCGCTGCGCCAGTTCGTAATAGTAAACATCGCAACTTTCCTCGAGGCTCTTGATCGCATCGACCGAGCCATGCCCCCCCCGGCGCCAGCAGTGAAAACGACGCCCGCCCAGTTCGGTATGGCCCGGGCAGAAAAAGCGCGTGCCGGCATTGACGACGCCCGCCTCGAGTCCGGCCATCAGCGTGATCATCTTGAAGGTCGAGCCCGGCGGATAGACGCCCTGCACGGTCTTGTCGGCCAGCGGGCGGTGATCGTGATCCATCAGCGCGCGGTAATCGCGGCTGGAAATCCCCCGCACGAACAGGTTCGGATCGAAGCTTGGCGACGAACAGATCGCGGCCAGTTCGCCCGTCTCGCAATCCATCACCACGGCGGCGGCGCTTTCCTCACCCAAGCGCTGCGCGGCATAGTTCTGAAGCGCGGCATCGACGGTCAGTTGCAGCGTCGCGCCCTGCTCGCCCTCCTGGCGGGACAATTCGCGCATCTCGCGGCCGGTGCTGTTCACCTCGACCCGGCGGGCGCCCGCCTTGCCGCGCAGGATCTCCTCCATCCTTCCTTCGACGCCGATCTTGCCCAACTGGAAGTCGGGCAGGCGCAGCACCGGATCGGGCTCTTCGATCCGCGACAGGTCGTGATCGCTGACCGGGCCGACATAGCCCATCACATGCGCGAAATCGCCCCGCCGCGGGTAATGCCGCGACAGGGCCGATTCCGGCGTCACCCCGGGCAACGAGGGCGCGTTCACGGCGATGGCGCTGAATTCTTCCCAGGACAGGCGGTCGGCCAGCACGATGGGGGTGATCGCGCTGCGGCGGGAAAATTCTTCCAGCAATTCCTCGATCCGGGCATCGCTGAGCGGGATGATCTGCGCCAACCGCCGCAGGATCGGCTCGACATCGCCGCCCGCTTCCTCGCGCGTCAGCGTGACGCGGTAATTCTGCTCGTTGCCGGCGATCACGATGCCATTGCGGTCCAAGATCAGGCCGCGCGCGGGCGGCAGCAGGCGGATCTTGATCGAGTTGCCGTCCGCCAGCATCCGGAATTCCTCGGCGTGGTCCAGTTGCATCGACCGCATCTGCATCGCCAGAGCGCCCGCCGTGGCGATCTGGATGCCGCCCAGCATCAGCCCTCGGCGGGTGATCATGCGGCTGCTGTCCTGGATCTCGCGCGGGGATTTCTTCATCTGCGGCCTCGTCTCAATCGGGGCGGCCGGGGCGGCGAAGCCCCAACAGCCAGCGCGCGGCCAGCACCACCAGCGGATAGAAGGCGACCGTCGCCACGACTTGCAACATCGCCTGTCCCAGGGCAGGCACCGGCAGGATGAACAGGATCTGCACCAGCCGGTATCCCAGGATCATGGCCGCGATCAGAACCGCCGCGCGAAGCCACTCAACCAGAAAACCCTGGTCACGCCAACGGTGCTCGCGCGTTCGTGCGGCTTCAGTGCCCAGCAGCACGATCATCGGCCACAGGCCCAGCGGTCGCATCAGCAGCACGTCCTCGATCAGGACGGCCAGCACGATGACGGGCGCGGCCAACTGGTCGGGGCGGCGCAGCACCCAGACCAGCGACAGCGCCAGCAGCAGATCGGGACCAGGCCAGCCGGGGCCGGACGACAGCGGCAGCAGCCGCACGAACAGCAGGATCGAGGCGGCCAGCAGGAACAGCAGGCTGCCAGTCACCAGATCGCGGCGCGGCAGTGCCATCATGGCGCGGCCGCCGCTTGTGCGGCCTCGTCCGGCGCCGAGTCTGTCTCGGGGACAGCCAGAGGCAATTCGGGGCCCATCGGCGCCCGGTCGTTGCGGATGATCGCGTCCACATCGACCACGGCCTCGGCCGGGTGACTTCGCAAGACGCGCAGGAATTCCAGACGCCCGTAATCGGCCGCCATCAGCACTCGCATTCGGCCATCGCTGCCCTGCGCGACCTGTCCGACCAGAAGGCCCGAGGGAAACACCCCGCCATCGCCCGAGGTCACGACCCGGTCGCCTGGACGGACATTGTCGAGATTTTCGATGAATTCCAGCAGCGGCAGCGGCGTGTTGTCGCCCGTCAACAGGGCGCGTTCGCCGGTCGGCTGCACCGTCACCGGAACGCGCGAGGACGGATCGGTCAGCAGAACGACCCGACTGGTCGAGCGCCCGACCCCAGCGATCCGCCCCACCAGACCCAGCCCATCCATCGTGGCCCAGCCCTCGACAACACCATCCTGCGCACCGACATTCAGCAGGACGGATTGCCGGAACGCGGTGCCGCTATCCATCAGCACCATTCCCGTCAGCCCGGTCAGCGAAGGGTCGATGCGGACATTATTCAGCGCCAGAAGTTTGGAATTCTCCTGCTCAAGCTGGACGGCGGCCTCTTTCCAGGCGGACATGCGTTGCAATTCGCGCCGCAATTCCTGGTTCTGTTCGTAAAGACGGGCATAGCTTTGAAAACCGGCGATCATCTGGCTGACCTGCGTCACCGGCACCAGCGCCCATTCGAGACGCGGCACGATCCGGTCGATCAGGGCAACCCGCATCTGTTCGGCCCGCGGGCTGTCGATTCGCCAGAACAGGAACAGGACCAGAAGCGCAAGCGCCAGCACGGCGATCAGGATGCGCCGGACGGGGGTTGCGTAATCTGGTCCCTTATGCGCCATGGCCCTGCCCCGGAACGGGCGGTCAGCTGTCGAAGTCGATAACGTGGCGCAGTTGCTTTTCGAATTCCAGCGCCTTTCCGGTGCCAAGCGCGACGCAGCTCATCGGCTGATCGGCCAGGCTGATGGACAGGCCGGTCTGCTCGCGCAACGCCAGGTCCAGCTCGCCCAGCATGGCGCCGCCGCCGGTCAGCATCACGCCGCGATCCACGATGTCGGCGGCCAGATCCGGGGGCGTGGCCTCCAGCGCGACCATCACGGCCTCGCAGATGGCCTGGACGGGTTCGGTCAGAGCCTCGGCGACCATGGCCTGGCTGATCTCGATTTCCTTGGGAATACCGTTCAGCAGATCGCGGCCGCGCACCATCAGGGTCGCACCGCGCCCGTCATCAGGCATCCGGGCAGTGCCGATAGAGGTCTTGATCCGCTCGGCCGTGGATTCGCCGATCAGCATGTTCTGGTTGCGGCGCAGATAATTGATGATTGCCTCGTCCATCCGGTCGCCGCCGATGCGGACCGAACGCGCATAGACCACATCGCCTAGGGACAGGACCGCGACCTCGGTCGTGCCGCCACCGATGTCCACCACCATGCTGCCGGTGGGTTCAGTAATGGGCATCCCCGCGCCGATGGCGGCGGCGATGGGCTCGGCGATCAGCCCGGCCTTGCGGGCGCCTGCGGACAGGACAGACTGGCGGATCGCGCGCTTCTCGACCGGGGTCGCGCCATGAGGCACGCAGACGATGATCTTGGGCTTGGAGAAGGTCGTCCGCTTGAACACCTTCTTGATGAAATGCTTGATCATCTGTTCGGCGCTATCGAAATCGGCGATGACGCCCTCGCGCATCGGGCGGATGGCCTCGATGCTGCCGGGCGTGCGGCCCAGCATCAGCTTGGCGTCCTCGCCCACCGCCAGGACCTGCCGCTTGCCGTCCTTGACGTGGTAGGCCACGACCGAAGGCTCGTTCAGGATGATCCCCCTGCCCTTGACATAGACCAGCGTGTTCGCCGTTCCCAGGTCGATTGCGATGTCGGTCGAAAACAGCCCGCCGAATGCCATGCCCGTATCCTTTTCGTGCCGGTTGGCCCGGCCTGCCTGTCTGAATGGTTTCCGCCAGGGCCGTCGCCCTGAATCGCCTGTGGCGGCGTGGCTCCGTATAGAGGTCAAGCCCGCTTGGGAAAAGCCCTGATGGAGCCAGGCTGACGCGATGGCGTGATCTTGCGCGGCGGTCGGGGCAGATCAGGGCAGCGAGGGCAAAAGACCCCCGCCCGCTGGTCAGTGGGAATACATGCTGATCTGCCTGCCATCCGTCCCGGCCTGCGCGCGGCGCATGATCAGGTGGTTCAGCGCCCCCACATAGGCCTTGACCGAGGCGAGGATCGTGTCCGTATCCGCCGCCTGACCGTTCACGATGCGGCCGTCCTCTTCCATGCGGACGCTGACGGTGGCCTGGGCGTCAGTGCCCTCGGTCACGGCATGGACCTGATACAGCTTCAGCCGCGCCTGATGCGGAAAGATTTGCTTGACCGCGTTGAAGCAGGCATCGACCGGCCCGTCACCCGTGGCCTGGACTTTCCTTTCCTCGCCCCCGACGATCAGCGTCAGATCGGCGGATTGCCCGTCGCTGCCGCAGACCACGCGCAGATGCTTGACCTGGATGTGATCGTCGCCGGTATTGGCGGCGCTGTCCTGCATCAGCGCGACGATATCATCATCATAGACCTCTTTCTTGCGGTCGGCGAGCGCCTTGAACCGGACGAAGATGTCCTTGAGCTGATTATCCCCGACCTCATAGCCCAGATCGCGCAGCTTGGCGCGCAGGGCGGCGCGGCCCGAATGCTTGCCCATCGCGATATTGGTCTCGTTCAGGCCGATATCGGCGGGACGCATGATCTCGAAGGTCTCGACATTCTTCAGCACGCCATCCTGATGGATGCCGCTTTCGTGCAGAAAGGCGTTCTTGCCCACGATAGCCTTGTTGTATTGCACGGGAAAACCCGAGACGGCAGCCACGCGGCGCGAGATGCCGATGATCTTCGTGGTGTCGATGCCCGTGTCATAGGGCATGATGTCATGGCGCACCCGCATGGCCATCACGACCTCTTCCAGCGCGGTGTTGCCGGCGCGTTCGCCAAGACCGTTGATCGTGCATTCGATCTGGCGCGCGCCGGCCTCGACGGCCGCCAGGGCGTTCGCAGTCGCCATGCCCAGATCGTTGTGGCAATGGGTGGCAAAGATGACCTCGTCCGCGCCGGGCACGCGCTCCAGCAACATGCGGATCAGATCGGCGCTTTCGCGCGGCGCGGTGTAGCCCACCGTGTCGGGAATGTTGATCGTGGTGGCGCCGGCCTTGATGGCGATCTCGACCACGCGACACAAGTAATCATGTTCGGTCCGCGTGGCGTCCATGGGCGACCATTGCACGTTGTCGCACAGGTTGCGCGCATGGGTCACGGTCGCGTGGATGCGTTCGGCCATCTGATCCTTGTCCAGATTGGGGATCGCGCGGTGCAGCGGCGATGTGCCGATAAAGGTGTGAATGCGCGGGCGGCGCGCATGTTTCACGGCCTCCCAGCAGCGGTCGATATCGGGGAATTGCGCCCGCGCCAGACCGCAGATCTGGGCGTTCTGCGTCTGTTTCGCGATCTCGGACACGGCGGCAAAGTCGCCTTCGGATGCGATGGGAAAGCCCGCTTCGATGATGTCCACGCCCATCTCGTCCAGCATCTGGGCGATTTCCAGCTTTTCGGCATGGGACATGGTGGCGCCGGGCGACTGCTCGCCGTCGCGCAGGGTGGTGTCGAAGATCAGGACGCGGTTCTCTTGGGTCATGGTGCTGCCTCTGGCGGGTCGGTTCTGTCTGTCAGGGATACCGGGCCGAAACCTGACTGAGCGGCGGCCCGGCGGACCCGCTCAGCGCAGCGTAAGAAGCAGCAGACCCCGGAGTCGCACGGCGAATCGTGCACCCTTGGGTGCCGCAGGGGCCGAGGCGATATGGCGCATCCGAGTCATGGCGCGAAATATGACGCTACCTCGCGCGCTTGAAAAGACCAAAAGTGACCCGATCCGTCGCCATGCCCGCGAACGACCCGCCCAGGTCACGGCGCCGTGACCTTTTTTTCTGGCGCGGTCCGCCGTGGCGTGCCTATCCTTTCGGCTATGGACCCGAGGACAAGAACCAACAGGTGAGGGACATATGACACGCAAGATCGTCGTCGGCTATGACGGCAGCGAAACGGCCCGACGCGCGCTGGACTTCGCCATGGCCCGCGCGAAGGCCGAAGGCAACAGCATCGTCATCGCGCATGTGCTGGAATGGTCGCCCTACAGCTTCCTGACCCCAAGCGAGATCGAGGAACGCCACCGCCGTCGCACCGAGGAATTGCAACGCGCCGAAACCGCCATCCTGGCCCCCGTCGTGGCCCAGGTGGAACAGGCGGGGATTCCCGTCGCCACCGTGCTGCGCTATGGGCACATCGCCGAAACAATGGCGCGCATCGCCAAGGAAGAGGATGCCGCCATGCTGATCATCGGTCGCATGGGCCATTCGGGCTTTGCCGCGCGCATCTTCGGCTCGGTCGCGGCGACGCTGGCACAGGCATCGCCCGTGCCGGTGGTCATCGTGCCGTGACCGGCGGAACAGGGAGAAAAAGAATGAAACACAACATCAAGAACATGGCGCATAGCCTGCCTGCGACCGCCCTGGCGCTGATTATGGCCACGCTGCCGGCACGCGCCCAGGGGCTGGACACCGCGATTGACGGCTTCTTTGCCGCCACCACGACCTGGTTCGTGAACATCATCTTCTCGAACTTTCCAGGGACCAGCTTCCCCTGGATCGTGGCCTGGCTGGTCGCGGGAGCCACGGTCTTCACGCTCTATTTCGGGTTCATCCAGTTCCGCGCCTTCCGCCATTCGATCCATCTGGTCCGGGGCGACTATTCCGACCCGAACGACGCGGGCGAGGTCAGCCATTTTCAGGCCCTGACCACCGCCCTGTCGGGGACGGTGGGTCTGGGCAACATCGCGGGCGTCGCGGTGGCGGTCAGCATCGGCGGTCCGGGCGCGACCTTCTGGATGATCCTGGCCGGCCTGCTGGGCATGGCGTCCAAGTTCACCGAATGCACCCTGGGCGTGAAATACCGCAACGAATATGCTGATGGCACCGTCTCGGGCGGGCCGATGTATTACATGGTCAAGGGCTTCAGGGAACGCGGCCTGCCGGGCGGCAAGATCATGGCCGTGCTGTTCGCGATCTTCTGCATCCTGGGCAGCTTCGGCGGCGGCAACATGTTCCAGGCCAACCAGGCCCATGCCATGATCACAACCGTCGTGCCCTTCTATCCGGGCTGGATCACCGGCGTCGTGATGGCGACGATCGTGTTCCTGGTCATCGTCGGCGGGCTGAAATCCATCGCCCGCGTCACCGAAAAGGTCGTTCCCTTCATGGCGGCGATCTATGTCGGAACGGCGCTGATCATCATCGGCATGAACTACGACATGATCGGATCGGCGTTCCGCCAGATCTTCGTCGGCGCCTTCACCAATGACGGCGTCGTGGGCGGCATGATCGGCGCGCTGATCCAGGGCTTCCGCCGCGCGGCCTTCTCGAACGAGGCGGGGGTTGGCTCGGCCGCCATCGCGCACAGTGCCGTGCGCACCAAGGAACCGGCCAGCGAGGGCTTCGTGTCGCTGCTGGAGCCGTTCATCGACACGGTCGTGATCTGCACCATGACCGCGCTGGTCATCATCATCACCGGCCAGCTGGTCAGCGATCCCGCAACCGGGCTTTTCGTGCTGAACGAGGCCGGAACGCAGATCCAGACCGTCACCGGCAATTCGGGTGTCGCGCTGACTTCGGACGCGTTCAGCAGCGCCTTCGGCTGGTTCCGCTATGTGCTGGTCCTGGCGGTGGTGCTGTTTGCCTTCTCGACGATGATTTCGTGGAGCTATTACGGGCTGAAAGCCTGGACCTTCCTGTTCGGCGAGGGTCAGACGAAAGAACTGATCTTCAAGCTGCTGTTCTGCTTTTTCGTCATCATCGGCGCGGCCTCCAGCCTGAGCGCGGTGATCGACTTCTCGGATGCGGCGATCTTCGCCATGGCGGTGGTCAACATCCTGGCGCTTTACCTGCTGATGCCGATCGTCAAGGCCGAGATGAACAGCTATCTGGCGCGCCTGAAATCGGGCGAGATCCGCAGATACAACTGACCGGCCATCGCGCCGCGACAAACGGGCCGGGCGCGCAGGCGTCCGCCCTTATTGCATCCGCTTCGTGGCATTGCGCCGGTCGCGCCGCCGCGCCCCAGCCTGCTGGATCAGCGTCACCGAATAGATGGCCAGCGCCGCCCAGATCATCGGAAAGGCGATCATCCGCGCCGGGTCCAGCACCTCACCAAAGACCAGCACTGCGCAGAGAAAGATCATCGTGGGCGAGATATATTGCAGGATGCCGATGGTCGAAAGCCGCGTCAGCTTGGCGCCGTTGGCATAAAACAGCAGCGGGATCGCCGTGGCCGGCCCCGCACCCAGCAGCATCGCCGTCTGCCAGTCGAGGGCACCGAAATGCCCTTGCCCTGTCGCCGCCAGCCAGATCAGGAACCCGGCAGCGAAGGGCAAAAGCAACAGCACCTCCAGCGTGAAGCCTTGATTGGGGCCAAGCGGCAGTTGTTTCTTGCACAGCGCATAGGCCGCCCAGGTCAGCATCAGCGCGATCGCCACGATGGGCAGGCTGCCCGCCCGCATTGTCAGCACCAGGACCGCAGCCCCCGCCAGCGCCACCGCCGCCATCTGGGCCCGCGACAGCTTTTCCTTCAACAGGGTCGCGCCCAGAAAGATGCTGAACAGCGGGTTGATGTAATAGCCAAGTGCCGCGTCCAGCGCGTGATCGTTCACGATGGCCCAGACATAGATCAGCCAGTTGACCGATATCAGCGCCGCCGTCAGCGCCGCCATCGCCAGCAGCCGCGGCTGCCGCAAGGCCGCCAGCAGATCGCCCTGCCGCCGCTGCCACAGCAGCACACCCCCCGCGATGGGCAGCGACCACAGGACGCGGTGAGCGATGATCTCGGCCGGGGGCACATGGTCCAGCAGCTTCATGTAAAGCGGCAGGAAGCCCCACAGCACATAGGCCGAAACGGCATAGGCAAGGCCACGGGGCGAATCGGTGTCGGCTGTGCTCATGCCGATTGCATAAGCTGCAAGCTCGGCAGGCGCCAGCGCCTAACCCAGCCCCTCATCCCCCAGAAGGGTGCGCCCTTCGCGGTTCTCGATTTCGATCACCCACAGGTCGGGATCGCAAGCGCGCTGGCGGGCAATGATGGCGTCGATCTCGTGTTCCGGGCCGGTCCGAGCCGCGACCCAGCGGCGGGTATCGGTCTCGAAGTCCCATTCGCGCGACCACAATGTCGCCTGCCCGTCCAGATGCGCGCATTTGACCATGACCGCGCCCGCCACGTCATCGCCGCGTGCGGTCACATAGGCGGGAATGTTGGCCAGCCCCAGACGCGCCAGATAGGCCGAAACCCACAAACCCGCCGCAAGCCGGGCCTCAGCCATCTCCGTCCTTGAAGTTCAGACCCATCTCGTCATAGCGCTCGGCCTCGTTCAGCCAGTTCTCGCGCACGCGGACCTGAAGGAACAGATGAACACGCCGCCCCATGAATTCCTCAAGCTCGGCACGGGCGGCCTGGCCCACGGCCTTGATCGTCTCGCCGCCGCGGCCCAGCACGATGCCCTTGTGGCCCGGGCGGGCGACATAGACAACCTGTTCGACCCGCGCGCTGCCGTCGGTTTTCTCTTCCCAGGCCTCGGTCTCGACGGTCAGCTGATAGGGGATTTCCTCGTGCAGGCGCAGGGTCAGCTTCTCGCGCGTGATCTCGGCGGCGATCATCCGCATGGGCAGGTCGGCGATCTGGTCCTCGGGGTAAAGCCACGGCCCCTCGGGCAGCGCTCCGGCCAGCCAGTCGCGCAGATCGCCGCAGCCATAGCCCTTTTCGGCCGAGATCATGAAGGTCCGGACAAAGGGAAAGGCCTCGTTCATCTTCTGCGACAGGGCCAGCAGCACCTCGGCCTTGACGCGGTCGATCTTGTTGATGACCAGCGCGACCGGAACATTCTGGCCAAGCTGCTTGAGCTGGTCGATGATGGCCTGCACGCCCTCGGTCAGGCCGCGATGCGCCTCGATCAGCAACAGGATCAGGTCGGCGTCGGACGCCCCGCCCCATGCGGCCGCGACCATGCTGCGATCCAGCCTGCGGCGGGGGCGAAAGATGCCGGGCGTATCGACAAAGACGATCTGGCTGGCCTCGTGGACGGCGATGCCGCGGATGCGGGCGCGCGTCGTCTGGACCTTGTGCGTCACGATCGAGACCTTGGCGCCGACCATCTGGTTCAGCAGCGTGGATTTCCCGGCATTCGGTTCGCCGATCAGGGCGACGAAGCCCGCGCGGGTTGTAATATCGGTCATGTCGATGTCTCCAGCCGGTCAAGCAGGGCGCGGGCGGCGGCCTGTTCGATGCTGCGTTTCGTGCCCGCGCCGCGCGCCTGGGCCTTGCGTCCGTCGGCCAGGCGCACGGTGATCAGGAAAACCGGCGCATGATCGGGTCCGCTACGCTCGGTCTCTTCATAGCTGGGCGGCGGCATACCCTGCGCCTGCGCCCATTCCTGCAGCGCGGTCTTGGCATCGCGGGCATCATCGGCCACGCTGTCCAGCCGGTCCGCCCAGAGCGTCAGGATGATCCGCCGCGCCACATCAAGTCCGGCATCCAGATAGATCGCGGCCAGAACCGCCTCCATCGCGTCGGCCAGCAGCGCCTCCTTGCGGCGGCCGCCCGACAGCATCTCGGAGCGGCCGAGCTTCAGAACCTCGCCCAGACCGATCTGGCGGGCAATGTCGGCGCAGGTTTCGCCGCGCACCAGCGCATTGTAGCGCGGCGCAAGCTGTCCTTCGCTGGCCTTGCGGTCCGAATGATAGAGCGCATCGGCAATCACCAGCCCCAGAACCCGGTCGCCCAGAAATTCCAGACGCTGATTGTCGGGCCTTGTCGCGCTGGCGATCGAGCCATGCGTCAGCGCGCGCAGCAGCAATTCGGGCCGGGCGAATTCGTGGCCCAGCCGGGCCATGAAGGCCCGGATTTCGGCGGAAGGCGTCACTCGATCGCCTTGAAGAAGCGGTCCGAACGCCAGGTCCAGAAGAACAGCAGCGACCGGCCCGCCGACGAGAACATGATCCGGTCAGCGCGCCCGATCAGGAACTCTGCCGGGACGAAGCCCAGTCCGCCGATTTCGGCCGGAAAGCGCGAATCCTCTGAATTGTCGCGGTTGTCGCCCATGAAGAAATAATGGCCTTCGGGCACGGTGAAGGTCGGCGTGTCGTCGGCGACCCAGCCATCGGTGATGTTCAGGATCGAATGGCTGCGCCCGCCGGGCAGCGTTTCGATGAAACGTTCCTTGACGCATTGTCCGCCTGCGCCGACCGGGTCATTGACACAACGCGGAATCAGGCCCTGCGGCCCTTGCTGCTCCTTGATCTCGACGAACTGGCCGGCCGGGGTTGTGGGCACCGGCTCACCGTTCAGCCACAGACGGCCGCCGCGCATCTGCACCGTGTCTCCGGGCAGGCCGATCACACGCTTGATGAAGTCCACATTGCGGGTCGGATGGCGGAACACCGCGACATCGCCGCGTTCAGGCGCGCGTTCGAGGATGCGGCCGGTGATTGGGCACATCGAGAAGGGGCAGGAATGTGCCGAATAGCCATAGGCCATCTTGTTGACGAACAGGAAGTCACCGATCAGCAACGTGTCCTTCATGCTGCCCGAAGGGATCCAGAAGGGCTGGAAGAACAGCGTGCGGAAGATGCCCGCGATCACCAGCGCCCAGAAGATGGTCCTGACCGTCTCCCAGATGCCTTCCTTCCTGGCGCCTGCCTTGCTTGCCATTCGCTGTGTTTCCTTCGTGATGCCGGGCGGCGCGCGGCCGCGTGGGGGTGTTCATGGTCCCGCGACGGGGCGAAAGTCAAGCGTGGCCGGGCTCTCGGGGCTGGCGTCGGGGTCAGGGCGAGCCTCGATGACAACGAAGGCCTGCGCCCAGGGGTGATCGTCGGTCAGAGTGACATGGATGATGGCGCGGTGGCCGGGGGGCGTCATCTCGGCCAGGCGATCGGCGGCCCATCCGGTCAGTTCCATTACCGGCTGGCCAGTCCGCAGGTTCGACACCGCCATGTCGCGCCAGGAAATACCCATGGTCAGCCCCGTGCCAAGCGCCTTGGAACAGGCCTCTTTCGCAGCCCAACGCTTGGCCAGTGTCGCGGCCTCATGCGCGCGAGCGGTGGCGCGCGACAATTCGCGTTCGGTAAAGACGCGGTTGAGGAAGCGGTCGCCGAACCGGTCCAGCGTGTTCTGGATACGGTCGATATTGGCCAGATCCGTGCCGATGCCCAGGATCATGCCGCGCGGGCCGCATCCATGCGCGCGCGCATCTCGCGGATCGCACCGTCAAGGCCCAGGAACACCGATTCCGAGATCAGGAAATGCCCGATATTCAATTCCGCCAGTTCCGGGATCGCAGCGATGGGACCAACCGTGTCATAGGTCAGGCCGTGGCCCGCATGGACCTCCAGCCCCAGGCTGTGGGCCAGACGCGCGCCCTCGCGCAGGGCGTCCAGTTCGGCGTCACGTTCGGCGTGGCGGCCTTCGGTGTCCAGATCGCAATAGGCGCCGGTATGCAACTCGACCACGGCGGCGCCGATGCGGACGGCCGCCTCGATCTGGGCAGGCTGGTGGCCGATGAACAGCGACACGCGGCAGCCCGCCTCGCGCAGGGGCGCGATGAAATCGGCCAGCATCGCCTGGTTTCCGGCAACGTCCAGACCGCCTTCGGTCGTGCGCTCTTCGCGGCGTTCGGGGACGATGCAGACGGCGTGCGGGCGGTGGCGCAGCGCGATGGCCTGCATTTCGGCAGTGGCAGCCATCTCCAGGTTCAGCGGCAAGGTCAGCGCCTCGATCAGAGCCTCGATATCGGCATCACCGATATGGCGGCGATCCTCGCGCAGATGGGCGGTGATGCCGTCGGCGCCCGCCGATTGCGCCAGCAGCGCGGCCCGCAGAGGGTCGGGCCAAGGCGTGCCTCGCGCGTTGCGGATCGTGGCGACGTGGTCGATATTGACGCCAAGGCGCAGCATGTCATCCTCCTGAGAGTTCAGCGGCACATTAGCGGCGCGCGGCAGGGGATGCCAGTTCCGTCGCGACCGACCACCAGCCGTGGCGCGCGAGTGACGCAGCCGCCGCCTGCGCCCGCCCGGCCACGTCGAACAGCCCGAAACAGGTCGCCCCCGATCCCGACATCCGCGCAAAGGCCGCGCCCTCGGACCGCAGCGCGTCCAGCACCGAGGCGATGACGGGCGCGCAGGCAATCGCGGGCGGTTGCAGATCGTTGCGCGTCAGCGCCAGCCAGCCGGTCAGCGCCGCCAGATCGTGCAGGCGCGGCAAGGGCGGCAGCGCCGGGTTGTCGCGCCGCTCCAGCGCTGCAAAGACCTGCGGCGTGGACAGGGCGACGCCGGGATTGACCAGCACCATCCAGAAACGTGGCAGCGGCGGCACCGGCGACAAGACCTCGCCAATCCCCTGCATTCGCGCCGTCTCCGAGGCCAGGCAGACCGGCACATCCGCACCAAGCGCCTGAGGTTGCGCGGGCAACGGATGGCCCATCCGCGCAAGCCCGCGCAGCACCGCCGCCGCATCCGCCGACCCGCCCCCGATCCCCGAGGACACAGGCAGGTTCTTGGTCAGCCGGATCGCAGCCTCTGCCCCCGCCAGCCTTGCGGCGCGCAGGCAAAGATTATCGCCCGACACCGCCAGCCCGGCCGAAAAGGGGCCGTCGATCGCCAGCGACAGCGGGCCGGGCGCCAGTTCGATCCGGTCGCCCATTGCCGCAAAGCAGACCAGCGAATCCAGCAGATGATAGCCGTCCGCACGCCTGCCCGTGACATGCAGCGCCAGGTTCAGCTTGGCCGGAGCCTCTTCGACCAGCGTCAACGCCGTGGTCATTCTGCGGCTTCGGACGTGTCGGCGACGTTTTGCGGACCGGGCGGGGTGCGTCCCTTGGTCAGGGCGGCTTCGTCGGCCATCACCGCATCCAGCCCCCTCTCCAGCTTGTCGCGGATCCGGGCGGGATCGACCTCGCCGCTTTCGGTCGGTTCCAGCGACAGCGCGCGTTTCCACTGGATCTGTGCCTCGCGCTCACGACCCACCATCCAGTAGATGTCGCCCAGATGGTCGTTCACCAGCGGGTCCGCGGCCATCGTGGCGATCGCACGCTCCATCGGGGCGACCGCGTCTTCGTAGCGGCCCAGCCGGAAATAGGCCCAGCCCAGGGAATCGAGGATATAACCGTCATCAGGCGACAATTCGACCGCGCGCTTGATCAGGTCGAGGCCGCGTTCAAGCTGGATGTTCCGGTCGATCCAGGAATAGCCGAGGTAGTTCAGCAGGCTGGCATTGTCGTCGCGGATCTCGATGGCGGCCAGAAGATCGGCCTCGGCCCGGTCGAACTGGCCCGACCGTTCCAGCGCGATGCCGCGGGCATAAAGCGGGAACCACCGCGCCTGAGGCGGCGCATCGGCCAGAAGCGACAGCGCCTTGTCATAGGCGGGGACGGCCATCGCGTGTTTTTCCTGCATCCGCAGCACATCGCCAAGCGCGACCCAGGCCTGCGCCAGATCAGGATAGGCCGCGGTCAGTGCCAGGGCCGCCTTTTCGGCCTCGGCTCGTCGCCCGCCCCGCGACAGCGCGTCGATGCGCGACAATTCGGCCACCGGGCGGACCTGGCCCTGGGCACGCACGGCCTCGTATTCCTCCTCGGCCAGATCGAATTGCTGACGTTCCTGCAGAAGCTGGGCGACCAGCAGGCGCGCCTCGGTATTCTCGGGTTGCAGCCAGACGGCCAGCCGCGCATGGATCAGTGACAGAGGCTCGGGGTCCGGCCCGCCCGACAGGGCCGAGGCAAAGGCCAGGAAAAGCTGCGCGATCCCGTCGGCGGGGCCCGTCACCACGTCAAAGGCGACGGGCTCGCCGGCGATCAGCGCGGCGCGCAAGGCCATCAGTTGCGGCTCGGCCTCCAGTCCCGGAAGGGCGTCCAGCATCTCGACCGCCTCGTCGCGCCGATCCAGCTGCGCCAGGATCTGCGCGCGGGCGGTCAGGCCCAGCAGGTGGCCGCTGGCGTCGGCCTGGTCCAGCATGGCATCGGCGCCCTCGTAATCGCCGACCAGCGCCAGGGCCAGCGCCAGGTGATAGTTCACCACCGGCGCGATGCTTGCGTCGGCCGCCATCTGGCGAAACGCCTCCAGCGAATCCGAGGCGCGGCCGGCCCCCAGAAGCGCCCAGGCCCGGATCGTGCCGTCCATCAGATCTTCTGAGATCGGCATGTCGGTGCCGTGGCGCTCGTCCAGATAGGCCAGCAGTGCGTCCCAATTCCCCTCGCGGATCAGCTGGCTGCGCCGCATCAGGGTGGCGAATTCGGTGCCACCGCCTGCCTCGGTCAGCATGGTTTCGGCATAGGCGACCGCGCGGTCCACCTGCCCCGCCGAGGCAAGGGCCACCAGCGCGCTGTCCTGCAGATAGGGGTCCGACGGATCCTGCGCCAAGGCCCGTGCGTAATAGCGGGCGGCGGCCAGAAAATCGTTTTCGACCGTGGCCATGCGGGCGGCCAGATAGGGGCCGGCCAGCCCGCGCATCATCGGCGCAGTTGCGGGGGCGGGCGCGTCATCCGCCAGGGTTGGCCCCGCCATCAGGGCCAGAAGCGCGGCGGCAATCCACGGGCGGCGTGCAGGTCTCTGGGTCACAAACGAGCCTTCGGAAATCACAATGGCGTTTGTTCCAGCCTAGCCCTGGGCCAGGGGTATCGCAACGCCTCGCCCCCCGATCCTGCATCACATGTTCGGGTAATTGGGTCCGTCGCCGCCCTGCGGCGTGGTCCAGACGATGTTCTGGCTGGGATCCTTGATGTCGCAGGTCTTGCAATGGACGCAGTTCTGAAAGTTGATGACAAAGCGCGGCCCGTCGGAATCCTCGACCACCTCATAGACGCCCGCGGGGCAATAGCGTTGCGCCGGTTCGGCATATTCGGGCAGGTTCACGCGGATCGGCACAGAGGGATCGCGCAGCTTCAGATGGCAGGGCTGGCTTTCCTCGTGATTGGTGAAACTGAATGCCACATTGGTCAGCCGATCGAACGACAGCTTGCCGTCCGGGCGTGGGTAGTCGATCGGCTTGTGATCGGCCGCCTTGCCCGTTGCCGCCGCATCCGACTTGCCGTGTGTCCAGGTGCCAAACGGGTTCCAGCCCGTCAGGTTCGCCACCCACATATCCACCCCGCCCAGCATCAGGCTGGCCGAGAGGCCCAGCTTCGACCACATCGGCTTGACGTTGCGAACCTTCTTCAGATCGGATCCGATCACACCGCCGCGCACGGCGGTGTCGTAATCGGTCAGCCGGTCGCCCTGGCGGCCCGCCTTGATTGCGGCCGCAGCCGCCTCGGCGGCCTCGATCCCGGAATGCATGGCGTTGTGGTTGCCCTTGATGCGCGGCACATTGACCATCCCCGCCGAGCAGCCCAGAAGCACGCCGCCCTCGAAGGATAGCTGCGGTAGCGATTGCCAGCCCCCTTCGCTGATTGCCCGCGCGCCATAGGCCACGCGCTTGGCGCCCTCCAGCAGCTCGGCCACCATCGGGTGATGCTTGAAGCGCTGGAATTCCATATAGGGATACAGATACGGATTCGCGTAGTTCAGATGGACCACGAATCCGACCAGAACCTGATTGTTCTCAAGGTGATAGATGAAGCTGCCGCCGCCCGCATTCCGGCCCAGGGGCCAGCCCATCGTGTGCACGACCCGGCCCTTGCGGAACTTGTCGGGGGAGACCTCCCAGATCTCCTTCATGCCGATGCCGTATTTCTGCGCGTCGCTGCCCGCGCTCAGATTCAACCGCGCGTCGATCTGCTTGGCGAGGCTGCCGCGCACGCCCTCGGCGATAAAGACGTATTTGCCGTTCAATTCCATGCCCGGCTCATAGGCATCACCGATGCTGCCGTCAGGGTTCCGGCCGAACTCGCCGGCGACGACGCCCTTGACGCGATTGCCTTCCCAGACCACTTCGCTGGCGGCCATGCCGGGGAAGATCTCGACGCCCAAGGCCTCGGCCTGTTCAGCCAGCCAGCGGCAGACATTGCCCATGCTGACGATGTAATTGCCGTGGTTCGACATCAGGGGCGGCATCGGCCAGTTCGGCACACGGACCTGCCCCGCCTCGCCCAGGATGTAGAAATTGTCGTCGGTCACCTCGGTCGTCACGGGCGCGCCCTTCTCGCGCCAGTCCGGGATCAGCCGGTCCAGACCAGACGGGTCAAGCACCGCGCCCGACAGGATATGCGCCCCCACCTCGGAGCCCTTCTCCAGCACCACGACCGAAAGATCCGCGTCAAGCTGCTTCAGACGGATCGCCGCAGACAGGCCCGCGGGGCCGGCGCCCACGATCACGACATCATAATCCATCGACTCGCGGATGATCTGGGTCTCGTCGGTCATGCGCTGGCAACCTCCCCTTGGCGTCTGGCTTGTCACACAGGTAATACGCAAGCCCGCGCGGGGCAATCGTGACGCGGGGACGAAATCGGCCGAAATCGGCGCGCTTGCACGGGCACAGTCTTGCATTGGCGCGGAATTTGGGGTCACGATATGGCAAATCGGGTCAGCGCCCCTGCCATCCAGATGGCGGGGGCGTTGGCTTGAAGCCCGAATGACACCAGAACCCGCAAGGGGCGCATCCCGCAAAAGGACAGGGCAGCGATGGACAAGATACCGATGACCCGCAGGGGCTTTCAGACGCTGGAAGCCGAACTGGGCGAACTGAAATCCAGGGAACGTCCCGCCATCATCCGTGCCATCGCCGAGGCGCGCGAGCACGGCGATCTGTCCGAGAACGCCGAATACCACGCCGCGCGGGAAAAGCAGGGCTTCATCGAAGGGCGCATCAAGGAACTCGAATCGATCCTGTCCCGTGCCGAGGTCATCGACCCCGCGAAACTGTCGGGCAGCGTCAAGTTCGGCGCCACCGTCGATCTGATCGACGAGGATACCGAGGAGGAGCGCAGCTATCAGATCGTGGGCGAGGCCGAGGCCGATATCGAACGCGGCCTGCTGAACGTCCGTTCGCCCTTGGCGCGTGCACTGATCGGCAAGGACGAGGGCGACAGCGTCGAGGTCACCACGCCCGGCGGCCAGCGCAGCTACGAGATCCTCCGCATCCGCTACGAGTGACCCGCATGACCCTGGCCGCCAGACTTGCCAGCCTTGCGCGCCGCGATGCGCTGACCGGACTGGGCCTTGCGCTGTCGGGTGTCTGGCTGCTGCTGGTTCTGCTGTTCTGGCTGCTCGGACCTCCGGCCGAAGCGCAACGGGGCGGTGTGACGCGGCTGGTTTCGGCCTTTGGTGTCGTGCTGCCCCTGGTGTTGGTCTGGATGGGCGTTGCGATGGCGCGCGCGCTGGCCCTGCTGCGTGCCGAGGCCGCGGAACTGCGCCGCCAACTTGATGCGATTCGGCCCGACCTGCGCGGCGCGCCCACACCCCAGCCGCAGCCCGAAGCACAGCCCGAGGCGCGGGCCAAAGCGCAGCCCGAGGCGCGGCCCGAACCCACACAGGCGCAACCGCGGCCCCGCCCGCGCCCGGCCGGAGACCAGCGACAGGCGGCGATGCGCTTTGAGGCGCCCCCCTCGCAGCCGGTCGATGCAGGCACGCTGATCCGGGCGTTGAACTTTCCTGACGGCCCCGACGACCACGAGGCAATCGAGGCCCTGCGCGCCGCGTTGCGCGATCAGGACAATTCCCGCGTCATTCGCGCCGCGCAGGATGTGGTCACGCTGCTGGCGGGGCGTGACATCTATATGGACATGCTGCCCCCTGCTCCGCCCCCCGCTGCCGCCTGGCGCCGCTTTGCCGAGGGCCAACGCGGCAGTGCCGTCGCCGCCCTTGGCGGGATCGACGATCCCGACGCCTTGCAGACCGCCGCGTCCATGCTGCGCGAGGACGAGGTGTTCCGCGACGCTGCCCACCATTTCCTGCGCCATTTCGATGGGCTTCTGACCCGGCTGGTGCCAGAACTGGACGATTTGCAGATCGCAGTGCTGGGCGACAGCCGTTCGGGACGGGCCTTCATGCTGCTGGGGCGGGCGACGGGCAGCTTCGGCTGATCCGGCGGCTTGCCAAGTCTTGCGCATCGTGCAACGAACGTTGCGATGACGCTGACAGGCGAAAGCAGGATGTCCCCTTCTCCCGAACCACGGCCGCGCCATCGGCAGGCCGCCCATGACGCGGTCTCGGCCCGGGCGCTGGCGCGCAGCCCGCGTCAGGCCTTCTGGCACGGGGTCGTGCAATCCCTGCCGTTCCTGATCGTGATCGTGCCCTTCGCGATCCTGTTCGGTGTGGTCGCGCTGGAGGCCGGGATGGACGTGGCGCAGGTCATGGGCTTTTCCGTGCTGGTCCTTGCAGGCGCGTCGCAATTCACCGCCGTGCAGCTCCTGTCGGACAATGCCCCGGTCATCGTCGTGATCCTGTCGGGATTGGCGGTCAACCTGCGGATGGCGATGTATTCGGCCTCTCTGGTGCCGTGGCTGGGCCAGGCCAGCCCGGCGCAGCGGGCGGGTCTGGCCTATGTGCTGATCGACCAGACCTATGCGCTGGCCATCCAGCATTACGAACGCCATCCGGGCCTTTCGATGCAGCAGCGTCTGGCCTATTTTGCAGGAACGGCGGTCGTCCTCTGCCTGCCCTGGATGATCGGAAGCTGGCTGGGTGCGACGATCGGCCAGGCCATCCCCGAAGAGATCGCGCTGGATTTCGCCATGCCCATCACCTTCATCGCGATGATCGCGCCGATGCTGCGGACGGCGGCGCATCTGGCGGCCTGCTTCGTGGCGGTGCTGGCCGCGCTGCTGCTGGCGGGGCTGCCCTCGGGGCTGGGGCTGCTGATCGCGGCGCCGCTTGGCATGGCCGCGGGCGCCCTTGTCGAGACCTTGACCGAAAGGAGCCGCACATGACCTCGGGTCAGGACATCTGGACGGTCATCATCCTTCTGGGGGTGGGAACCTATCTGATCCGCTGGTCCTTTCTGGGCGCGCTTGGCGGGCGCGTGATGGCAGGCTGGGTGCTGCGGCTTCTGCGCTACACGCCGGTTGCGGTGCTGCCCGCTCTGGTCGCGCCGCTGGTCGTCTGGCCCGCCGCGACCGACGGCCAGCCCGACCCCGCCCGCATGGCTGCTGCCCTGGCGACCCTGGGGGTGGGGGTGCTGACCCGCAACGTCATGCTGGCCATTCTTGCAGGCGGCGGAACGCTGTTCGGGCTGCTTTACATCCTGCCCTGAACCGGACCCATCGCGCCGATGATCGTGCCGTCCTGCTGGCGCATCAGCACGTCGTGATTGTTCGCCGGGTCGCCGTCATAGTGACGGCGCGTCTGGACATTGGGCAGGGTCAGGAACCACCGGCGCAGGCGCAGCGGCGAAAAGCCGACCGGTGCGCCCTCGAAGCCCGGGACACGACGCAGCACCCGGCCACATTCGATCGCGCAGAAGCTGCGGCGCCCGGGGCCGTTCTGTTCGGCGCTGCGGATGCCCAGGTCGGCAATCTCGCGCGGGACCAGCACCGTATCCTCGGCCACCCAATAGGTCGAGCGGGCGTGGTAATCAATGTAGAATGCCCGAAAATTGTCGGTGATCCCGTAGAGAACATCGCCGCGTTCAGGGATGCGTGGATGGTGCCAGCTTCCCGCCGGATCATAGATCACGCGCTGACTGCCATTGAACATCAGCGCCGAATGTCCCCCTTCGCCGCGCGGGATGCCGATAACGGTCAGCAGCGTGATCGAGGGCGGCTGATCCGAGACATAGCGCGCGCGGCGCACCTCCTCATCGGTCGCCCAGACATGTTCGACACCGCAAGCGGCCAGCCCCGCCGGCAGCGCGGCGGCCAGAAAGGCACGACGTTTCATGAGACCCCGCGCCTCAGGAATTCGCCAGAGCCAGGAAGATCAGCACGACCAGCGACAGGATCGTTACCCAGGTCACACCCTTGATAAACCCGGCAAAGGTTTTCTTGTGTTCGGTCAGGTCCATCGTGCCCTGCGTCGCGCCGGGTTTGTTGTCGAGATCGGCCATGTCTGTCGTCCTCCTGCAAGCGTTCGGTTTCCGATAGACCATCGGGACAAAGCTGTCACGCCCCCCACAGCACCGCGCCGTCGCTTTCGGCCACGGGGCGGATCACTTCGGCGCGGGCCAGGTGGTTCAGATGCGCCACCGCCTCGACCAGGGCCAGCCCGAATTCCGATTCGGCGATGCCGCGACGAAAGAGGATGTCGAAGCAATCCACCGCGCTGCGAGGCGCCTCGGCCAGGGCGGCACGCAGACGGTCCAGAGCCGCATGATGATTCTGGATCAGTTGCGACAGCCGAAAGGGCAGACCGGTGAAGGGCAGCTTGTGGCCCGGCAGCACCAACTGGTCGTCGCGCGCAAGGGTCGCCAGCCTCGCGCAGCTTTCCAGCCATTCGCCGACCGGGTCGGCCTCGGGCTCGGTCGGATAGACCCCCAGATTGGGCGAGATGCCCGGCAGAAGCTGATCGCCCCCGATCACGACCGCATCGTCCTGCGACCACAGCGTGACATGGCAGGGCGCATGGCCATGCCCCATCGCCACCCGCCAGCGCCGCGCGCCGATGGTCAGCACCTGCCCCTCGGTCAGGCGGGCATAGCCGGGGGGCAACGGATGCACGATATCGGCAAAGTTGAAGGGCCGTTCGCGCGCCCGCCGGGCGAGCAACTCAGAGGGCATCCCGGCGCGGCGCCAGAAATCCAGCGCCTCGGGCGTGGGGCGGTCCTGTTCGTCCAGCACCAGCATCCGCGCCATCAGCCATGCCGTGCGGCTCATGGCCAGCCGCGCGCCGCGCGCCAGGAACCAGCCCGCAAGGCCGATATGGTCGGGATGGTGATGCGTGCCGATGACCCGCGTGACCGGCCGCCCGGCCAGCGGTCCCGCCAGCAGGCTTTCCCAGATGGCGCGCGTGCGGCGACTGTCCATGCCGGTATCGACGATGGTCCAGCCCTCGGCATCTTCCAGCGCATAGACGTTCACGTGATCCAGCGCCATCGGCAGGGGCAGCCGCATCCACAGGATGCCGGGGGCGACCGCGATGGCTGCGCCCTCATTGGGAGGCGCCGGAAAGGGGCTGCGGATCACGCCGCGAAATCGCCCGCCAGGGCCGCGTCGGCGATGCCGGTCAGATCGTCCAGCCCGGCTAACGCCTCGGCCAGGTCGCCGGCATTGCGCGGCAGGACGCGCAGCATGAACACCCGCGCCAGCGCCCGATGCGATTCCCCCCCGGCCAGCGCGGCGCGCAAGTGATAATGCCCGCCCAGCACCCGCGCAAAGGCGTTGAGATAAGGCAGCGCGCCCGCAAAGCGCACCGGCAGGTCACGCTCCAGCAGGGACAGCGTCGCCTCGCGCAGGGTCTCGGCGGCCTGCCACAGCTGATGGGCCAGATCGGGATGGGCGGCCTGCGCCGATTTCGCGCCGTCCAGCACCTCGTCCAGCAGGCGCATCGCGGCCTCGCCGCCATCCGACAGCTTGCGGCCGACCAGATCCATCGCCTGAATCCCGTTCGTCCCTTCGTAGATCGAGGTGATCCGCACATCGCGCAGATACTGCGCCGCGCCGGTTTCCTCGACATAGCCCATGCCGCCATGGACCTGCACGCCCGTATCGGCCACGCGGATGCCGACATCGGTGCCATAGGCCTTGGCGATGGGCGTCAGGAAGGCCGCGCGGGCGGCCTGATCGGCATCGCCGGTCGCGCGCTCCATGTCGATGGCGGTGGCGCAGGCCAGACCGATGGCGCGGGCGGCAAAGATCTCGGCCCGCGCGGTGGCCAGCATCCGGCGCACATCGGGGTGCTGGATGATCGGACCCATCTGATTGCGCTCCTGGGCATAAGCCACGGCCTTCTGCAGCGCGGCCTCAGCCACGCCGACACCCTGCATCCCCACGCCCAGACGGGCGCAGTTCATCATGGTGAACATCGCGGCCATGCCCTTGTTTTCCTCGCCCACCAGCCAGCCGGTGGCATTCTCGTAGGACATCACGCAGGTCGGGCTGCCATGAATGCCCAGCTTGTGTTCCAGGCTGACGACCTTGAGGCTGTTGGCAACGCCCGGCTGACCCTGTTCGTCGGGCAGGAATTTCGGCACCATGAACAGGCTGATGCCGCGAGTCCCCTTGGGCGCCCCCGGCAGCCGCGCCAGCACCAGATGGCACACATTCGCGGTCACGTCGCTGTCGCCCCAGGTGATGTAGATCTTCTGCCCGCTGATCCGGTAGGTGCCGTCGCCCGCGGCCTCGGCCCGCGTTGTCAGCGCGCCGACATCGCTGCCCGCGCCGGGTTCGGTCAGGTTCATGGTCCCCGACCATTCGCCGCTGATGAGCCTGGGCAGATACAATGCCTTCAGCGCGTCGCTCGCATGATGCTCAAGCGCCTCGATCTGGCCCTGGGTCAGCAGCGGGTTCAGCTGCAGCGACAGGCAGGCGCCCGACATCATCTCGGCCACGGCCATGTTCAGGGCTTGCGGCAAGCCCATCCCGCCATATTCGGGATCGGCCGAGACGCCGATCCAGCCGCCCTCGGCAATGGCCCGAAACCCCTCGGCATAGCCAGGCGAGGAGCGCACGACCCCGTTCTCCAGCCGCGCGGGGGTCTGATCGCCGCTTCGGTTCAGAGGCGCAAGGATGTTGGAACACAGCTTGCCTGCCTCGTCCAGGATCGCGCTGGCCGTCTCGGGCGTCGCCTCGGCAAAGCGGTCGGTCGCCGCGACATCGCGAAACGGCACGACATGGTTCAGGATAAAGTCGATCTGCGTCACCGGCGCCTTGAAGCTCATCTGGTCCCCCCTGCGCCTTGGCATCCCGGCCCGGCGCGACTATCACCGCAATCATCGGCCATATTGGGCCGCCAAATCCCATGGCTCAACCGAAACCCCGCGTCACGAATGCAGACCCTCCGCCTGATCCCCGACGATGACGGCATTGCCCAGGCGGCCGCCCTGCTGACGCGGGGCGAGTGCGTGGCGATCCCGACCGAGACCGTCTATGGCCTTGCCGCCAATGCCCGCGACGGCGGGGCAGTGGCGCGCATCTATCACGCCAAGGGCAGGCCCAGCTTCAATCCTCTGATCGTCCACATTCCTGACCTTGCCGCAGCCCGGGCCATTGCGACTCTGCCAGCGCAGGCGCTGACTTTGGCCTACGCCTTCTGGCCCGGGCCGCTGACGATGGTGCTGCCGCTGCGCGCGGATGCGGGCATCGCCTCGCTGGTGACGGCGGGGCTGGACACGATCGGACTGCGCGTGCCCGCCCATCCCGTCGCGCAGGCGCTGCTGCGCGCCTCGGGCCTGCCGCTCGCGGCGCCCTCGGCCAATGCCTCCGGCCGGATCAGCCCGACCACGGCGGATCACGTGCTGGACCGCGACACCGGCCTCGACGGTCGCATCGCCGCGGTGCTCGATGGCGGCCCCTGCCCGGTGGGTCTCGAATCCACGATCATCGGCTGGCCCGAGGGGCGCGCCACCCTGCTGCGGCCCGGCGGCATCCCCGCCGAGACGATCCAGGCCGCGCTCGGCCAGTCCCTCGCCCGGCACGAGGCCGACCCCTCGGCCCCGAACGCGCCCGGCCAGCTGACCAGCCACTACGCGCCCAGGGCGCCCCTGCGGCTGAACGCGGAACCCCGCCCGGACGAGACGCACCTGGCTTTCGGCACGCCCGGCCCGCTCAGCCTTTCTGCCAGCGGAGACCTGACCGAGGCCGCCGCCCGCCTCTTCGACCTGCTACGCCGCGCCGATGCAATCGGGCGCCCGATCTCGGTCGCCCCGATCCCCGATCACGGCCTGGGCCGCGCGATCAACGACCGCCTCCGCCGCGCCGCCGCTCCTCGCGACTGACCTGTCCTTTGCCTTGGCGTAAATAACCAAGGGGAAGTCGTGGCACGCGACGGGGGCAGCCCCCTGCAATCCCTCCCCTGCAACCCCTCCTCCCCCTGGAACGCCGCAATCACAGCCCAAGCGAATTGTAAACGTTCGAGATCCGCCGAATCGCCACCACATAGGCCGCCGTCCGCATGTCGGTGACGCGCGGATTGTTGACCCAGACCTCCTTCATCTTCTGGAACGACGTGCGCATCGTGTCATCCAGCCCCGACCGCACCAGCTCCAGCTCATCCGCGCCGGTCAGGAAGCTTTCCTTGAACCCCTTCGACAGCGTCCAGTTCAGCCCGGTATCGGCGGACAGCCGCTCCAGCTCCTCGACCAGCATTCGGGCGCGGGCTTCCTCGTGGCGGCGCTCCAGGCGGCCCAGGCTGATCTGCGACAGGTTCTTGACCCATTCGAAATAGGACACGGTCACGCCGCCGGCATTGGCATACATGTCAGGGATGATCACCACACCCTTGTCGCGCAGGATCTCGTCGGCATCGGCAGTGACGGGGCCGTTCGCGGCCTCGATGATCAGGCGGCACTTGAGGCGCGCGGCATTGTCGCGGTCGATCACGCTTTCCACCGCCGCCGGAATGAGGATGTCGCATTCGTCCTCCAGCGCGCGCAGACCGTCCTCGCTGAAATCGCCGCCAGCAAAGCCCCTGACGCCCCCGGTGGCGCGGATATGTCCGCGCAGCGCGTCGATATTGATGCCCTGCGGGTTGCGGATGACGCCGTCGCGCTCGATCACGCAGGTCACAAGCGCCTTGTCCTCGGCCGACAGGAACTGGGCGGCGTGATAGCCCACATTGCCCAGACCCTGCACGATCACCCGCTTGCCTGCCAGGGTGCCCGCCAGCCCGGCCCTGGCCATCACGTCGTCATGGCGGAAGAACTCGCGCAGCGCATATTGCACGCCGCGCCCCGTCGCCTCGACGCGCCCGTCGATCCCGCCCGCGCTGCGCGGCTTGCCGGTAACGCAGGCCTTGGCGTTGATGTCGTCCGGGTGCAGACGCTTGTAGGCATCCGCCATCCAGGCCATCTCGCGCTCGCCCGTGCCCATGTCGGGCGCCGGCACGTTCTGGCTGGGCGAGATCAGGTTCCTTCGCGACAATTCATAGGTAAAGCGGCGGGTGATCCGCTCCAGCTCTTCCTCGCTCCAGGCGCGAGGGTCGATGCAGAGCCCCCCCTTCGAGCCGCCGAACGGCACCTCGACCAGCGCGCATTTGTAGGTCATCAGCGCGGCCAGCGCCTCGACCTCGTCCTGATTCACGTCCAGCGAATAGCGGATGCCGCCCTTGACGGGCTCCATATGTTCGGAATGAACGGAGCGATAGCCGGTGAATGTGTGGATCTGGCCGCGCAGCCGGACCCCGAACCTGACGACATAGGTCGAATTGCAGACGCGGATCTTTTCTTCCAGCCCCGGCGCCAACTCCATGAGACTGGCCGCATGAGAGAACATTCGATCGACCGAGTCTCGAAAGGATGCCTTGGTAACGGACATGGGCTTTTTCCTTGCTGATCAGGGCGCCGGGATGCGCCCGGCCCCAAGGCTATGCCAGAGGCGCCATTCCTGCCACCATTTTGAGCAACATGGAACCGAACCGTTTCGTTCTTCGAGTGCAACAATTCGATGGAACAGACCGTATATGGCTCGATGCGGACAGATGCAGATATTCAAACTTCTTGTCGAACAGTAACTTTTTATGAACTGCAAAAGTCCCACAACGTATTAGAGGCAACCGGCCGCATTTTGTATCAAGGCGGTTTCAAGAGGTAACGTAAAGTCATGAGAGACAGACAGACCATCACCCGGGGACGCAAGTTCGATCAGGTGCGCGACGGCGCCTCCGCTGTCTTTCTGCGAGACGGCTATGCAGGCGCCAGCGTCGATGACATCGCGCGGGCGGGACGTGTGTCCAAAGCCACGCTCTACAGCTATTTTCCGGACAAGAAGCTGATGTTTCAGGAAGTGCTCGAAGCTGCGATGGCCCAGGCCTTTGCCTCTTCCCCGGTCGTGGCAGCGCAAGGCGTGTCGATTGACCCGGGGTTGCGCGATATGCTGAACCATATCGGCCTGTGGATTGTCAGACCCCAGCACCTGCGGCTTCAGCGCGTGCTGATGGCAGAATCGGAACGGTTTCCCGGCCTGCTGCAATCCTATCGCCGCCAGCTCGACGATTCGATCATGGCGCCCCTGACCGCCGCATTCGAGACCTGGCGCGATGCCGGCCAGATCGTGGCCGGGGATTGCGGTCAACTGGCACGGCTGACCTTCAGCCTGCTGGCCGGCGGACTGCATCTGCTGTCGCTGCCCAACCGCGATGGCAGCGTCATCGAGAACCCCGTCGCACAGATCGCCTGCGAGACCTCGGACATGGTGTGCCGCGCTCATGGCCCGCGCGCGGCCTGAACCTGTCGCCGCCAGGACATGATGAAAACGTGATCGAGACGGCTGCTTCTCAAATGACAAGCAGCGGCCTAGCATGACCCGAAACGGCGCCGGACCAACCGGCCCCCGAGGAGAGCAGACCCGATGCCAAGATCCGCCGTCATGGCAATGGCACTTCCGATGGCCCTTGCAGGCTGCGCGCTGCCCGCAAGCCGGATGCCGCCCATGGCCGCGATGCCGCACGCGGCCTCTGGCGCCGCGATGATACAGGCACCCATGATGCAGGATTCCGCATCCACGGCGGCGATGCCCACCCCCCAACCCGCCATCAGCCAACCTGCCTTCGGACAGCCCGTTCTGGGCCAAGCGGCCATGATGCCCCAGCCTGCACCCGGCTCGGCCCCTTGGGCCGCAACGCCGGCCGTGGCGGGCCTGCCTCCATCGTTCGAGCCGCCGCCCCCCGCTGCGCGCGGCATCGCCGGGCTCGAGGAACGCAAGCCCGACCTCTGCGGCCATGCGCGCCATGCCTCGGCCATCGGCCAGCCCGCCAGCATCATCCCCACGCTCGGCCTCACGCGCAGCTACCGGGTCGTCGAATATCGCGGGATCGAGCCGCAGGAATACGTGCCCGACCGCATGGTGTTCCGTCTCGATTCCATGGGTAACATCTCAAGCATTGATTGCGGATGACATCATGACCAGAACGACCCTCCTGACGGCCCTCGCCTCGACCGCGTTGCTCGCGGCTTGCGAGCCCGTGCCCGTGACTGCGCCGCCCGCCTCCGACGAATGCGGCGCCCAAGGCTATCAGGGCCTCGTCGGCCAACCTCGCAGCGTCCTGGCCCAGATGACCTTTCCCATCGGAACCCGCACGATCGGCCCCGACGACGCCGTCACCGCCGATTTCCGCCCCGAGCGGCTGAACATCGAATATGGCCGCAACGACCGCATCGAGAAGGTCAGTTGCTACTGACGGAAAGGCGCCGCAAGGGCGCCTTTTTCGCCATTGCTTCCGGGTAGGGACGGTGTCACCATCCCATCATGCCACAGGCCTTCCAGTCCCCGACCCAGACCGGTCAGCCCGACCGCGTGACTTTCGACCGGCGCGAACTGGCGTTGATCCTTTCGACCTATGGCCATTTCGTGGCCGCGGGCGAGTGGCGCGATTACGGCATGTCCTTCCTGCGCGACGCGGCGGTATTCAGCGTCTTCCGCCGTGCCGCGGAACATCCGCTGTATCGGATCGAGAAACGCCCCCGCCTGCGCGCAGCCCGAGGCGCCTATGCTGTGATCGGCATGGACGGACAGATCCTCAGGCGCGGTCATGACCTGGCCCAGGTGCTGCGCGTCCTCGACCGCAAGCTGATCCGCGCACTGGGCTAGGTTCCGTCCCCACAAGGGGATTTTCGGTCGGTCTGACTGGGGATTCACTGTCTTTGACGATGGAGGATGGGATGGCGCGATTTGATCCGACGGATTTCGGATGGGGCCTGATCCAACCCCTTCTTCCCAACAAGCCGCGCGGGGTGGCGCGAGTGGATGACAGGCGCGTGCCCAACGGCGTCTTCCGAATGCTGAGAGCCGGCTCGCCGTGAAGCGACCTGCCCGGGCGGTATGGCCCCAACACGACCCTCTGCAACCGCTTCAACCAATGGGCCAAGGCGGCAGTCCGGGTCTTGCCGGTGCAAGGGGCCAGCATGCCGGTGGGCGTGTCATCGGCAAAGATCGCTTCGGCCGACAGGGCATGGCGTCCGATGGCGTCGGCCAGCGGCTCCAGCAGGGCAGCGGATTTGCGATCCGGCCGGTCAGGCTGAAGCGGTCCAGGTCGAGCCCTTCGCGGTCGAAGATCTGGCTCTGGCGACACAAAGGGAAGATGATTGGGGGAAGATGATCGGCGGAAGATGATCGGCGTCTTTGCCGGCCAGGACATGCGCCAGGAGACCCGGGCCGGCCCCGCTTGATCGGGCGCGAGGGCAGCGGGGCCTGGACGCAGCATTCGCAAGCCAGGCGCAGGTCAGCCGCGGGCGGACGATCCGGTTCACCGATGACGCGGCCGGAGAGATGCTCCGGTTCCCCGGTGACATCCTCGCCGATCCGGCGAAAGCGCCCGCCGCAATCGGCACAGGCATCGGCGCCGGGCGTCCGTTCCACCCCCATCGCGGGATGTGGTCCGGGCTCGGACGGCGCTTCGGTTTGTCCTTTCCCTCGACCGCCGGCAGCTTCATCCGCGCGGTCATCGCGGCGGCGGCGATTTCGCGGGGCGCAAGGGCCAGTTGCAACTGCTCCCCCGTCCCGGAGGACGCACCAGACCGCTGCGCCCGGTGCCCGGCCCGCTGATGCCTGCCCGTCGATCCGGCCACTGGACGGCTCGATCCTGCTGCGCAGGAGCGTTCGTCACTCTCGATCAGGATCGCCTGCACCTTCGCCCCGGCCAGGCGTCGCGCCGTGACGCTGCGCAGCTTCTCGGGGTCTTTCGGCAGGGCCAGGGTCCGGGTGAACATGCCGGACGTTCATCCCACTGTATTTCTTGCAAGAATCCTACTCTTGCAGCCCCCGCAGATTCTCCCGCAGCCAAGGGCCGCCACATCCGTCACCATCGACACCTGCGCGGCCGGCAGCGCGGCCTTGCCCTCGCTGGCCGAGGGCCAGACGAACCGGCCTTCCAACCGCTTCATGACCATGCAAGCCCCTGACCGTCCCGCCGGATGACCTTGACCAGGTCTCCTCGGCGACCACGGAAGACGAACAGGTGTCCGGCGAAGGGATCCTGCTTCAGCACCGCCTGCGCCTGCGCCTGCGCCGCCAAGGCCGCAAGGCCCTTGGGCATGTCCGTCACCCCGGCCGCCAGCCAGACCCGCATGTTGGCCGGAACCGGGATCACATCATCAGCCCCCCCCCGATCAGCCGCGCCAGCGCTTCAGGATCGTAGCGGCCATCGATCCGCATCCGGAGGCCACCAGCCAGCCCGATCCCGATGCGGGTCTGAGCCGCAGGTGCTGCCGGGGCAGACCTGGTTTTCGCGACGATCTCTACGGGCTCTGCGGGCAGAAAGCGCGCCTCCCCTGACCTGGGCAGGGCCGCGGCGGGGTCGGGCGCATAGCGGGGATCGCGAAGCCACTCGAAGACCCGGTTCGCATTCGCAGCGTAGAAGCCGCGCCACCTGGGCCACCGAAGCCCCAGACGCAGCCGTCTGGAAACAGATCGCCCTTCGGCGCTGCCCTCGGTCCCTGTATGG
>NZ_JAHYSR010000014.1 GCF_019431455.1 Paracoccus bogoriensis | reverse complement strand
CGCCTTCCTTCTCGGCCGCCTTCGCCCCGGCCTTGCCCGAGAAAATCGCGGCCATGCCCTCGAGCGCCTGACGCTTCGTCGTCGCGCACGAATAAAGACCGCGCTGGGCGCGGTCCATTCCGTTTCGTCCTGCGATCATGCTCAGGCGGAGTGGTCGTCCGGGATGCGATAGACCCGACCCCGTCCTTCCTCCACTTCGGAGAGGGTGGTCAGGCCCAGACGCTTCTTCAGTGCGCCAGCCAGCGCACCACGAGCAGTATGTGGTTGCCATCCGGTGGCATCGAAGATCTGCTGCAACGTGGCGCCCTCCGGCGTCCGCAGCATGGCGATCAGCGCAGCCTGCTTCGTTCCCGCGCGCTGGGCGCGCTGTGGGCGCGGTGTGGGCTCGTCCTCCGTCCTCGGGTGGTGTTCTCGGATTTGATGCAGATGGCCGCGAGGCCCGCGTCTGTGATGTGCAAGAGGATCGCGCGACCGTCCTCGTCATTGCGCCAGATGCGGTTGATTGCGGTGTCGGCGCGCATGCGGCTTTCGGTCGTAGTCTCAGAGATCAGACCCTGTGAGAGCAGCGCGCTTGCTACCTTGGCAGCGGCCCCTCCACGGAGGTAGCCGGGCAGCGGCAGGACGTTGCGGTCCGCGCGCTGCGCTGCCAAGAAAAGGATGGTGGTCTGGGTGTCGGTGAGCGTGGTCATTCTGCGGACTCCCCATCCATGTATTCGAAACCAGCACCGTCGTGCGGCTGCCAACCAGCAGCGTGCTGCGACTAACGCCTGTCAACGATGCTGGACGAGGGAACAGAAACGCGAAGATGCTCACGCATCGTTTCGCTGAGAGCGTCGCTCGCTTCCGCGTCGTCGCTCGCGTCGATAAGAACTTCAATTGTCGCGATCATCAGCGGCATGGTCGTGGCTCCTTTCAGGGAGTGTGGTGCCCGGGCGCTGGGCCCGGGCAGTGGTGGTCAGTCGAGAAAGCTCGCTTGGTCGAGGGCGACGATCAGGTCGCGCAGCGCGGCTCCGTTGCGGCGGGCGCGAATGCGCAAGAACATCCGGTCGCTGTTCACATCGATCATCGCGTCAGGGTGATCGGCGCGGACCCCCGCGCAGATGTCGTTGATCGCCCAAGCGTCGGCGTCGGTGGCTGTCGTTTCGATCTCGTGGCGCAGCGTGGTCATGGCTTGGTCTCCGTGCCTAGTGCGTCGCGGGGTGCGTCGCTTCGTGTAATCACCATCGCTCTGCGGGCGCTTGTAGTGTAGCGAAATCGCAGCAATTACATTGCTTTATGAGCGAACTCCCCAGCAGAAAGGGGGGAAGGGAGTCCGATCTGAATGGGAATGTCGCGTCGCCAATACGCCGTGCACCGGGGCGTCAGCCACACGGCGGTGGGCAAAGCGATCGCCACTGGCAGGATCAAGACTGAGCCAGACGGCACCATCGATCCGGAGAAAGCGGATCGCCAGTGGGACGCGCAGACCGACCCATCCAAGCAGCGCGGCGCGAGCGCGCGAGCGCTGGGCGCCAGCACGGCGGCTGGGACGAGCGCGAGCATCGCGCGGCCAGCACCATACGCCACCAGAAAACCGCTGCGGCGGAACCCGAATGGGTGTTTCCGGATCGTCCGAATCTCGAAAAACTCGTTTCGCAGGGGTGGCAGGAAGGGCTCTTTTCACTCGATGTGCGGCAATCGGTGACCAATCTGGTGACCAGCTCCAAAATGCACAAAACCCGCTTGTGCGGGCGTCGTGTATCGCTTTGTTTTGTCAGGATTTTTTGGCTCCGGCGGCAGGGATCGAACCTGCGACCAATTGATTAACAGTCAACTGCTCTACCGCTGAGCTACGCCGGAACACAGGGGCCGTATAGCAATGGCCTTGGACGGCGTCCAGAGGGGTGTTGCAATTTTTTCACCGGGCTGGAGCGAAGCGGCTGGAGGACGAGAGTTCTCCCTTGCAATCAATGGCTCCGATGTCGTGAAGCGCGATCAGATGCGCCAGAACGTTGCGCTCGGCGGCCACCATGAGCGCGGGCGGCACGTCATAGAGACGCCGCGCCAGTCCGGCGGCCGAGTCGGGGCTGGCGTGCAGGGCCGACAGGATCTGCGCGGTTCTCTGGCGGCGATGGGCCAGCAGCTCGGCAATGCGCGCCGTCGGCGCGGTAATCGGGGCGCCATGGCCGGGATGAAGGATCTCGGACCCGGCCCTGGCGATCCGCGCCATCGAGCGCAGATAGTCCAGCAAATCGCCATCGGGCGGCGAGATCAGGGTCGAGGTCCAGCCCAGCACGATATCGCCGCAGAACATCGCCTTGCCCCACCGAAAGCACAGATGGCTGCCGGCATGGCCGGGCGTGTGCAGTGCCTCGATCGGGCCGGCAGGAGTGTCGATCACCACGCCGTCGGCCAGCACCCGGTCAGGGGTGAAATCCATGTCCAGCCCCTCGCCCCCGCCGACGGTTTCGTCAGCCAGCGCCTGCATCCGGGCCGAACGCCCCTGAAGCGCGCCGCCATAGGCCAGGACCGGCGCGCCGGTCAGCCCCGACAGGCGCGCGGCGCCCGCGCTGTGGTCGCGATGGGCATGGGTCACGAGAATCATCGCGATCCGGCCATCGGCGGCCTGAACCACGGCCTGCAGATGGGCGGGATCGTCGGGGCCGGGATCAATGACGACGCGCGCCTCCTGGCCCAGCAGATAGGTGTTGGTCCCCGGCCCCGTCAGGGCCGAGGGGTTGGGCGCCAGCACCACCTTGAGGTCTTTCGCAACCGCCTGCATGGGGGTAGCCTAAGGCCGTAGCCAAGGGATTTCCATGACCAAAACACGCGAGGACGGCGTATTCGGCGGACTGTTCGCAGACCTCGTGCCGCGGGGCCTTTATGCCCGCGCCGCTCTGATCCTGTTCTTGCCGGTGATCGTGATCACACTGGTCGTCTCGGTCATGTTCCTGCAACGCCATTTCGAGGGCGTGACCCGGCAGATGACCGAAAGCACGGTGCGCGAACTTGCCTTGATCGCCGAGCGGGTCGAGGATTCCGCCACCCCCGAAGACGCGCGCAGCGCCGGGGGCTCTGTTGCCGGGGCGCTTGGCCTGACCCTGCACTTGCCCGCACCACCCCGGCAAGGCGACCTGCGGCGCATGTATGACTTTTCGGGGCGGGTGGTGATCGAAATGCTGCGCGCCGGTGTGCCGGAATTGCGCGCAATCGATCTGGCCACCGACGACAAGCGGGTGCTGGTCGTGCTGAACGGACGGCACGGCCCCTATGCTCTGGAATTCGACCGGCGGCGCGTCAGTGCCTCGAACCCGCATCAGCTTCTGGTCCTGATGGTGTTCACCTCGCTTCTGATGACGGGAATCGCAACGATTTTCCTGCGCAACCAACTGCGCCCCATCCGCCGCCTGGCCCATGCAGCCGAGGAATACGGCAAGGGCCGGATCGTGCCCTATCGGCCTTCGGGTGCCGTCGAGGTGCGCAGCGCGGGCACCGCCTTCCTGGACATGCGCAACCGGCTTGAACGTCAGAACGAACAGCGCAAGCTGATGATGTCGGGCATCAGCCACGACCTGCGGACGCCGCTGACGCGGCTGCGGCTGAGCCTGTCGATGATCTCGCCCGAGATGCCCCCCGATGCCGAGGATATCGCTGCCATGGAGGCCGACATTGCCGAAATGAGCCGCATGGTGGACGGTTTTCTCGATTATGCCCGGGACGAGGCGCAGGACAGCCGCGCCACCCTGACCCCGGTGGCAAGTTTTCTGGACAGCGTGCTGGCCGATGCCGAACGCGCGGGCCAGCCCGTCCGCCTGACCCATTTCGAGGGCGACACCTCCGGCGCCGCGGTCTTTCGCGCCGACATGCTGCGCCGCGCGCTCGAAAACCTGATCGGCAATGCGGCCCGCTACGGCAAGGTCGTTGAACTGGACGCAACCCTCGGGCCTCGCAGTCTGCGGATCGGTGTCGAGGATGACGGTCCAGGCATCCCCGAAGACAGCATGGACGCGGCGATGCGCCCCTTCACGCGCCTGGATCCCGCAAGGCGGCGCAATCGGCAGCAGGGTGCCGGCCTGGGTCTTGCCATCGCCGCCGACGTGGCGCGCGCGCATGGCGGGCACCTGCGCCTGGGGCGCGGCGGCCGGCTTGGCGGGCTGCGCGCGGAACTGGTGATCCCACGCTGAACGGGGCACGGCCAGCTCGCAAGGAGACCATGGACGCCCAAGGATGCCCATGGATATAGCGTGTATTCTAAGCGTCATATTGAACGATGGCGGGGGCGAACCTAGATTGGCGCGATGCAGGGGCCGTGCGTCGCCATGACGGGGCCACGGCTTCGGGCAGGAAAGGAAAAATGATGAATGACTTGACCTCTGCGACCTACCCGGTTCTGCCGCTGCGCGACATTGTGGTGTTTCCGCACATGATCGTCCCGCTGTTCGTGGGCCGGGAAAAGTCGGTGCGCGCGCTGGAAGCGGTGATTGAAAGCGATCGCCCGATCCTGCTGGCCGCACAAAAGGATGCTGCGGTTGATGAACCCTCCGAGGATGGCATCTACACGACCGGGGTTCTGGCCAATGTGCTTCAGCTGCTGAAACTGCCGGACGGCACCGTCAAGGTGCTGGTCGAGGGGCGCGAACGTGTCCGCATCACGAGCTTCGTTCCCAATGACGACCATTTCGAGGCCATGGCCCAGGCTGTCCCGGAATTGCCCGGCGACGAGGCAACGTCACAGGCGCTGGTCCGCACCGTGGCCGAGGAATTCGACCGCTACGTCAAGATCCGCAAGAACATCCCCGAAGAAGTCGTGGCTGCCGTCGCCGAGACGCGCGAAGCGGCCAAGCTGGCGGATCTGGTGGCGGGTCATCTGGGCGTGCCGCTGGATCGCAAGCAGGATCTTCTTGAAACCGACGACATCGCCGAGCGTCTGGAAAAGGTCTATGGTCTGATGCAGGGCGAAATGTCCGTCATTCAGGTCGAGAAGAAGATCAAGTCCCGCGTCAAGACCCAGATGGAGAAGACGCAGCGCGAATATTACCTGAATGAGCAGATGAAGGCCATTCAGAAGGAACTCGGGGATGGCGAGGACGGCCAGAACGAGCTGGCCGAGCTGGAAGAGCGGATCCGCAAGACCAAGTTCAGCAAGGAAGCCCGCGAAAAGGCCGAATCGGAACTCAAGAAGCTGAAATCCATGTCGCCGATGTCCGCCGAGGCGACCGTCAGCCGCAATTATCTGGACTGGCTGCTGGCTTTGCCCTGGGGCATCAAATCGCGCACTCGCAAGGATCTGCCGCGGGCCGAAGCGATCCTTGATGCCGATCATTACGGGCTGGAAAAGGTCAAGGAACGTATCGTCGAATACCTGGCGGTGCAGGCGCGCAGCCAGAAGCTGAAAGGCCCGATCCTGACGCTGGTCGGCCCTCCGGGCGTGGGCAAGACCTCGCTCGGCCGCTCGATCGCCAAGGCGACGGGGCGTGAATTCATCCGCATCTCGCTTGGCGGTGTGCGCGACGAATCCGAGATCCGGGGCCACCGGCGGACCTATATCGGCTCGATGCCCGGCAAGATCATTCAGGCGCTGAGAAAGGCCAGAACCACAAACCCGCTGATTCTGCTGGACGAAATCGACAAGATGGGTCAGGACTTCCGCGGCGACCCGGCCTCGGCTATGCTGGAGGTGCTGGACCCCGAACAGAACTCGACCTTCGTGGACCACTATCTGGAAGTGGAATACGACTTGTCGAACGTGATGTTCGTGACCACGGCCAACAGCTACAACATGCCGGGGCCGTTGCTTGACCGGATGGAGATCATCAGCCTGTCCGGCTATACCGAGGACGAAAAGCGCGAGATTGCCAAGGGCCACCTGCTGCCCAAGCAGATCGCCGCGAACGGCCTGCGCAAGGGCGAGTTCAGCGTGACCGACGAGGCGTTGACCCATGTCATTCGCTATTATACCCGCGAGGCGGGCGTGCGGTCGCTGGAGCGCGAAATCGCCAAACTGGCCCGCAAGGCCGTGACCGAAATTCTCAAGGGCAAGGTCAAATCCGTCGAGGTGACACCCGAGAAGGCCGAGGAATATCTGGGCGTAAGGCGCCACCGCTATGGCCTGGCGGAGAAAGAGGATCAAGTCGGCGTCGTGACCGGTCTGGCCTGGACTTCGGTCGGGGGTGACCTTCTTCAGATCGAGGCGCTGCGCCTGCCCGGCAAGGGGCGGATGAAGACGACCGGCAAGCTGGGCGAGGTGATGAAAGAGTCGATCGACGCGGCCTCCAGCTTCGTGCGCTCGATCGCGCCCGAGATTGGGGTCAAGCCCCCCGAATTCGACCGGCGCGACATTCACGTCCACGTCCCCGAGGGCGCGACACCCAAGGACGGTCCTTCGGCGGGCATTGCCATGGTGACATCGGTTGTGTCGGTGATGACAGGCATCCCTGTCCGCAAGGATATTGCCATGACCGGCGAAGTGACCTTGCGTGGCAATGTGCTGGCCATCGGCGGGCTGAAGGAAAAACTGCTGGCGGCGCTGCGAGGCGGCATCAAGACGGTGCTGATTCCGCAGGACAACGAAAAGGATCTGGCCGAGATCCCGGAGAATGTGAAGGAGGGTCTGACCATCATTCCTGTCAGCAATGTTCGCGAGGTTCTGAAGCACGCGCTGGTCCGGATGCCTGAGCCCGTCGAATGGGACGAAGCCGCGGAAGAAGCTGCCGAAGCCGCCCGATTGGCCGCCCGCAATCAAGACGACGCCCAAGGCAAATCCGTCGCACATTGACGCTTGTCGCGACTTGGCAGGGGCCGGGTGCAAACCCGTCCCCCTGTCATTGCGCCGCCCCTGCCGCGGAAGATGTCGATGCAGCGTCACATCGTGTCGTGTCTTACCCGGACAGAGGCCTGCCACAGCGCGGCCCTGTCGTTGATCCAGGCGATTCAGGCCCGTCCTTGGCCAGCGTTCCCGACAGGTGGTCCCCTTTGTGGCAGGCACAGGTCGCGCCCGGAACCCGATATCGGTGCCGCGATCAGCCTCTTGCAACCCTCTGCATCTGGCGTTAGAAGCCGCCTCAACGGGTGATTAGCTCAGTGGTAGAGCGCTTCGTTCACATCGAAGATGTCGGGGGTTCAAATCCCTCATCACCCACCACCTTTCCCCCTTGGCATCCTCTACGCGTGACAAGGAAACGCTTGATCGGTCAAGCATTTCGCGCAAGGTAGCGCCGCGGCCCGCGGGGGCTGCGGGCAACAACGGGCGCAGGGATCATGGACGGCATTCTGGCACTTGCGGCAGAGAATCTCATCTCGCCGATCATCCTGTTCTTTGCATTGGGCTTCGCGGCGGCCTTCGCGCGTTCCGACCTCAGCGTCCCCGAAGCCGTGGCCAAGGGCCTGTCGCTTTACCTGTTGCTGGCCATCGGCTTCAAGGGCGGCGCCAGCGTCGCCGCCCATGGCGTCGATGCCACGCTGATCATGTCCTTGCTGGCCGGTCTGGTCCTGTCCTTCGTCCTTCCCTTCGTCGCCTTTGGTCTCTTGCGGATGATAACGGGGCTTTCGGTCATCGACGCGGCTGCGGTTGCGGCGCATTATGGCTCGATCTCGATCGTGACCTTCGTGACGGCCAGTTCGGTCCTGACCGCCGCGGGGCTGGTCTTCGAGGGTTACATGGTCGCCGTCGCTGCCGTGATGGAGGCGCCCGCCATCCTCAGCGCCCTGTGGCTGGTCGCGCGTGCAGGCCGTCCCGCAACCGGATCGCATGGCGGATCTGGCCGCGGACTGGACGCGGAATTGCTGCGCGAGATTCTGCTGAACGGGTCGATCGTGCTGCTGATCGGCGCTTTTGCCATCGGTGCAATCACCGGGCAAGAGGGGCTGGCCCGGATCGAAGCCTTCATCGTCGCCCCGTTTCAGGGCGTGCTGTGCCTGTTCCTGCTGGACATGGGCCTTGTCGCGGGGCGCGGCCTGCGCGACACGCGGGGCCTGTTGCGTCCCGGCCTGCTGGCTTTCGGCATCCTCATGCCGCTGACGGGTGCCACGCTGGGGCTGGTGGCGGGGGGCTTGCTGGGCCTGTCGGTCGGCGGCATCATGCTGATGATGACGGTGTCGGCCTCGGCCTCCTATATTGCGGTTCCTGCAGCCATGCGCGTTGCCCTGCCCGAGGCGAACCCGGCCATCTATCTGACCTTGGCTCTGGGCATCACATTCCCGTTCAACCTGACCATCGGAATCCCCATCTATCTGGCTGTGGCCAAGGTCATCTTCGGAGGCTGAGACGATGCAGACCCACAAGGCGAAGCGTGTTGAAATCACCATCGAGGCCGTGATGGAACGCCGTCTGGCGGAATCGCTGGAAAAGGTTGGCGTGACGGGCTTCACGATCCTGCCGGTTCTGGGCGGGTCCGGCCGGTCGGGCCGCTGGAGCCGCGAAGGCCAGGTCAGCCGCGCCAGCGGTATGATCAACGTCGTTTGCATCATCCGCCCCGAACGGCTGGACTCGCTGCTGGACGCGGCCTTCGGCGTGCTGGACCGCCATATCGGCGTCGTCAGCGTCACCGATTGCGAGGTTCTGCGCGCCGAGCGTTTCTAGGCGTCAAAGCCAGGCCGTGACCTCGTCCAGCGCGGTCAGCATCCGCTCGGCGCCTCGTTCCGTCAGAAGCGCCCCATGCGACTGCGCCAGCGCGGCCAGATGCCCGCCCCCGACAAAGCCCAGGGCGCGCATTCCGGCGGCGCGCGCGGCCTCGATCCCGGCGGGCGCGTCCTCGACCACCAGACATTCGCCCGGCGCCACCCCCATCCGCTCGGCCGCCAGCAGGAACAGGTCGGGGGCAGGCTTGCCGCGCAAGACCAGATCGGCGCTGAAGACCCGGCCCGCAAAGCGCGGGGCCAGCCCCGTCACCTCCAGCGAGACATCCAGCCGCCGATACGCGCTGCCCGAGGCGATGCAATAAGCCACACCGCGACGGTCCAGCGCGTCCAGCAGGTCGGTGATGCCCGGCATGGCCCGCAATTCGGCACGGAAGCGGGCAAAGAGCAGATCATACCAATGCGCCGCGAAATCGGGCTGGTCGCGCCCCGTCTCGGCCCGGATCGCCTGCGCGATGCGCGGCACGGAATTGCCCAGAAAGCGCGAACGCACCGCGTCGATCGTCAGATCCAGCCCGAAATGGGCCAGGGTGTCGCGCAGCGTCGAAAGCGAAATCGGCTCGCTGTCCACAACCACCCCGTCGAAATCGAAGATGACCAGACGGGTGCGGGGCGCCGGCGGCGCCGTGCTTGCATCATGCTTTGGCATGGGCAATCCCTTCCTTCAGCGCAGCGCCCGTCCGGCGGCGTCGAACTGGTGCAGCCGATGGGGCGGAATGGCAATCCCCACGCGGTCGCCCGGCGCGGTCTGGTCCTCGCCATCGGTCCGCACCACCACGGTCAGCGCCTCCGAGACCACGGCGTAAAGCAGGCTCTCGCCGCCAAGCTGTTCCTTGACGCGGATCGTCGCATCGAACTGGCCGCTACCCTCCGGGCCAATCGCCAGGTGCTCGGGGCGGCAGCCGATGGCCGCCGTGTCTTCGCGCAGAGCCAGCCCGCGCAGGCCCGGCACAAGCGCGCGCTCGAAGACGTTCATCGCGGGCGAGCCGATGAACTCCGCCACAAAGCGCGAATCGGGGCGGTGATAGAGGTCCATCGGGCTGCCCACCTGCTCGACCCGGCCGGCATTCAGAACGACGATCTGATCGGCCATGGTCATCGCCTCAACCTGGTCATGGGTGACGTAGATCATCGTCGCCCCAAGCTGGCCATGCAGCGCCTCAAGCTCGACCCGCATCTGCACGCGCAGCTTGGCGTCCAGATTCGACAGAGGCTCGTCGAACAGAAACACCTCGGGGCTTTTCACGATCGAACGCCCGATGGCAACGCGCTGACGCTGGCCGCCCGATAGCTGGCCCGGCTTGCGGTCGAGGTAATCGCCCAGTTGCAGGATCGCCGCGGCGCGCTCCACGCGGCGGGTGCGTTCGGCGGCGTCCACGCCGTTGACCTTCATGCCGAATTCCATGTTCTGCCGGACCGTCATTTGCGGATAAAGCGCGTAGGACTGGAACACCATCGACACGCCGCGGTCGGCTGGTGCGGCCTGCGTCACGTCGCGGTCGCCGATCAGGATCTGGCCGGAATCGATCCCTTCAAGCCCCGCGATCGAGCGCAGCAACGTGGACTTGCCACAGCCCGACGGCCCCACGAAAACCACGAAACTGCCATCCTCGACATCCAGCGAGACATCGAACAGCGCTTGGGTTCCACCATAGAACTTGTTGATATTCTTCAGCTTCACCGAAGCCATCGCCCATCCCCCCTTTGCTGTTCCCGACGGGCGCCGCCCTGCCCGTTCCTATCCTGCCCGGCCTTGTCAAGATTTCGGTTGACTTTGGCGCGTTCCCATACATTTGTATGACTACCGAAACAAAAGAATGTCAACCGACTTCTTTCATCGCAGGGAGGGGAAACACCATGAAACTACGCATACTGGCTTGCACCACGGCGCTGGCGGCTTCGGCCGCAACCGGCGCCATGGCGGAATGGAGCCTGAAAGAGGCCGCCGCCCCCTATGCCGGGACGACCGTCGATGTCATCTTCCTGACCCGGCCCGGTTATGACGCGATCAAGGCCATGCTGCCCGCCTTCGAGGAGGAGACCGGCATCAAGGTCAACATCACCGACCACCCCTATGAGAACGCGCTTGGCGAACAGGTGCGCGACTTCGTGGCCGGCGGCGATCTGGATATCGCGCTGATCGACCTGGTCTGGATCGGCAACTTCGCCGAGAACGAATGGATCCTGCCGCTTGAAGAGGTGCAGGCGAAATTCCCCGACATCGTCGATCCGGCGCTGGACATGGACGATTTCTTCCCGCTGGTGCTGAACGCCTTCGGCGGCTGGAACGGCAAGATCTATGGACTGCCCTTCGACAATTATTCGGGCCTGCTGTTCTACAACCGCTGTATGCTTGAAGAGGCCGGCTTTGACGGCCCACCCGAAACCTGGCAAGAGCTGAAGGATGTGTATGGCCCCGCCTTGACCAAGGACGGTAAATACGCATTCGCCCTGCAATCCAAGCGCAACGAGACGCAATCGGCCGACAGTTTCGCACGGATGCTGTGGCCGTTTGGCGGGTCGTTCCTGGATGCCGATTTCAGGTCCAACCTGCTGTCGCCCGAAAGCCAGGCAGGGCTGCAATTCCGGCAGGAGCTGATGGCCTACATGCCCGACGGGATCGTGGCCTGGGATCATGCGGAAACCGTCAACGCCTTCGCGCAGGGCGATGTGGCGATGATCACGGAATGGTCGTCGTTCTACACCACGATGGTCGATCCGGCGACCTCGCGCGTGGCCGATTGCGTGGGCGTTGCGCCCGAACCCGCCGGCCCGGCGGGGCGCAAGCCGGCGCTTGGCGGCTTCTCGCTGGCGGTGGCCTCGCAGGCCGACGAGGCCGAGCAGGCAGCGGCCTATCTGTTCATCCAGTGGGCGACCTCGGCCGCCAATGCGCGTGAGTATCTGGAACGCGGCGGCGTGCCCGCCCGGCAGTCGGCCTATGCCGACCCGGCCTTGGCCGAGCGGTTCAGGTTCATCCCCGCCCTTGTCGAAAGCTGGCAGGAAGGCGTGCCCGAATTCCGCCCGCGCTTTGCCGAATGGCCGGAAATCACTGAAATCGTCCAGGAATTCGGCACTCGCATGATGATGGGCGAAATCTCGATCGAGGATGGCGCCCGCGAGATCGGCACCCGGATGGAGGCCGTGCTGGAACGCGCGGGCTATTACAGCGGCGACAAGCCTCTGGCGCAGTGATGCATCGGGCGGGGGCGTTCAAGCGTCCCCGCCGTTCGACCAAGGGGGGGCGGGCCCATGCGCGGGCAGGTATCGCGAAAGACAATTCTGGCTTTCATCGGGCCTTCGGTGATCGCGCTGGCCGTGATCGGGATCGCGCCGCTGCTCTATGCGGTCTGGACTTCGCTGCATTTCTACAATCTGACCAAGCTGCGTCAGGTGCGCTTCATCGGGCTGGAGAACTACCAGACCGTGCTGACCGACGCGGCCTTCTGGCAGGCGATGGGGCGGACCTTCCTGCTGCTGGCGACCTCGCTGCCCTTGCAGCTTGCGCTTGGCCTGGGGATCGCGCTGGTGCTGCACCGGCCCGGCCTGACGCTGGTCAAGACGCTGACCAGGCTGAGTCTGGTCCTGCCGATGGCCACGACCTATGCGGTGGTAGGCCTTCTGGGGCAGGTCATGTTCAACCAGCAATTCGGCGTGGTGAACCAGCTTCTGGGGCAGAACATCAACTGGATTGGCAATGCCTCGAATGCCTTCGCGATGATCGTGTTCTGGGATGTCTGGCAATGGACGCCCTTTGTCGCGCTGGTCCTTCTGGCCGGGCTGACCATGGTCCCCGGCGAGGTCGAGGAAGCCGCGCGGCTTGAGACCAGCAATTGGTGGACGATCCTGCGCCATGTGCAGCTGCCCTTCCTGATGCCGGGCCTTGTGGCGGTGCTGATCCTGCGCACCGCCGACACGCTGAAGCTCTTCGACATGGTCTTCACCCTGACACGCGGCGGGCCGGGAAACTCGACCGAGATGATCTCGCTGCTGATCCAGCGCGTCGGCTTCCGGGTCTTCGATCAGGGGCTGGCCTCGGCGCAGGCGGTGATTCTGCTGATCATCACCATCGTTCTGGCGCGGCTCTATATCCGCGTCTTCTACAAGGAGGTCTGACATGAACCGGACCCGCCGTTCGCTGGCGATCGAACTGGCGCTGCTGGCGCTGGTCATCCTGGTCTGCGTTTTTCCCTTCTACTGGATGGTGACAACATCGCTGAAAACGCAGGTCGTGGCGATGCAATCCCCGCCCGCCTGGATCTTCACGCCGACGCTGGACAATTACCGGCAGGCGCTGTTCGTGGACGGCGTCTCGCGCACGCTGCTGAACTCGCTGATCATCGCGGTCTCGACGACCGCGTTGGCGGTGGTGCTGGGGGTGCCCGCAGCCTTTGCGCTGGCGCGGTTCGAGTTTCGCGGCAAAAAGGATCTGTGGTTCTGGTTCATCACCAATCGCATGATCTCGCCCATCGTGCTGGCGCTGCCCTTCTTCCTGATCGCACGGCATTTCGGAATGCTGGACAAGCACATCACGCTGATCCTGATCTACCTGACCTTCAACCTGCCGATCGTCATCTGGATCGTCACCGACCAGTTCCGCGGAATCCCTTATGACCTGGACGAGGCTGCCCGGATGGAAGGCGCATCCCAGTTCACCATCATGCGCAAGATCTGCCTGCCGCTGGCCATGCCGGGCGTCGCAGTGTCTGCGATCTTTTCGTTCATCTTTTCCTGGAACGAACTGATGTTCGGTCTGATCCTGACCCGGTCCGAGGCGCGCACGGCCCCCGCCATGGCCGTGTCCTTCATGGAGGGCTACAACCTGCCCTATGGCAAGATCATGGCGACATCGACGCTGATCGTCATTCCGGTGCTGATCTTTGCGCTGATCGCCTCTAAACAGCTTGTGCGCGGATTGACGATGGGCGCGGTCAAGTAACAAGAGGGGGCGATGGCACGCCAGATCAAGATCGAGCAGATCGACGCGGAAGAACAACTGCTGGTCCGTCTGGCCTATGCCTGCGAGATCGAGGGCCTGACACAGGCCGAGGCCGCCGCCCGCTTCGGCCTGACCCGCCTGCGCGTCAACAAGGGCCTGGCCGAGCTGCGCCAGCGCGGCATCCTGCGGGTCAGCATCGACAGCGTCTATGCAGCCTCGGCCGCGCTGGAATGGCAGGTCGCGGACCGCTGGTCGCTGCGCCGCGCCGTGGTGGTGCCCAGCCCGGAACGGCCCGGCGCGGTGACGACGCTGGTCAGCGCGGGGCTGGGCGGACATCTGGGCAATCTTCTGGCCGACCGCGCCGTGACGCGCTTCGGCATGTCCTGGGGCAACACGCTGAACCTTGCCACGCGCTTCATGCAGCCGCTCAACCGTCCCGATCTGGAAATCGTTTCCGTGATGGGTGGCATCGCGCGCGGATCCGACGTGAATGGCTACGAGATCACGACCCGCCTGGCCGATCTGTGCAATGCGCAACATTCATTCTTTCTGGCGCCGATCTATGCCGGCAGCGCCGCCAGCCGCCAGGTCTTCATGCAGCAGGACGTGATCGCGCAGGCGCTGGACAAGATCCGCGGCTGTCAGGCAATGGCGCTGGCCACGGGCGATCTGACGCGCTCGCTTCTGGTGCGCGACGCCCTGCCCCGCGATGTGACCCCTCAGGAACTGGTCGCGCTTGGCGGGGTAGGCGACATCATCGGCAACATCCTCGACGCCGACGGCAACCCTGTCGCGCATGACCTGAACAACCGCCTGATCGGCCTGACGCTGGACGATCTGAGGCAAGTGCCGAACGTGATCCTGGCCGCGGGGGGCGCGCACAAGGTGCCGATCATCCGCGCCGCCCTGCGCGCGGGCATCGTCAACACGCTCGTCACCGACGAGAACACCGCGACCGCCCTTCTGGCCGAGGATCAGCCCGGCCGGTAAAGCGCCCGCCATTCGGCATGGGCCGCTGCATAGGCTTCGTGGCGTGCCGCATCCGGCGTGACCCGGCGGCTGACGGCGGGCCTTCCGAAACGGGCGGGATCATAGCCCAGTGCCGCCGCCTGTCCCAGCCGCGCCGCGCCGAAGGCCGCGCCATATTCGCCGCGTTCCGGGATCAGAAGCGTGACGCCGCAGATATCGGCGATGATCTGCAACCAAAGCTGCGACCGCGATCCGCCGCCGACCGCGTAGGCCTCGGTGATCGTGGTGCCGCCCTCGCGCAGCGCGTCAAGGCAATCGGCCAGCGCGAAGCCCACGCCCTCCAGCACGGCCAGAACCAGATCGGGCGCGGAGGTGCGGCTGGTCATGCCGTGCAGACTGGCCTGCGCGGTAGGGTCGTTGTGCGGCGTCCGAACGCCGGTCAGATAGGGCAGGAAGCGCACGGGCGAAGGCCCCTCATGCCCCTCGGCCAAGGCCAGCATGTCGGGAACCGGGCGCCCCAGGATGCCCGCCAACCAGTCCAGGCACGAGGCCGCCGCGAGGATCACCCCCATCTGGTGCCAATGACCGGGCACGGCATGGCAGAAGGCGTGAACCCCCTGCCGCGTGTTGGGTCGGAACTGGTCGCTCGGCGCAAAGACCACGCCCGAGGTGCCAAGCGACAGGAAGGCGCCGTCCTCGACGATGCCCATCCCGCAGGCCGCAGCGGCATTGTCGCCTGCGCCCCCCGCGACGACCGTGCCTGGGGCAAAGCCCCATCGCGCGCAGATATCCGGGCGCAGGGTGCCGCTGACATCGGTGCCTTCGACCAGGCGCGGCATCTGCGCCTCGGTCAGGCCGGTCGCGGCCAGCAATTCGGGCGACCAGCGCCGGGCGGCCACATCCATCCACAATGTCCCCGCCGCGTCCGACATCTCGGCCACGTGATCGCCGGTCAGCCACAGCCGCAGGTAATCCTTGGGCAGCAGGACGCGGGCCGTGCGGGCAAAGATCTCGGGTTCGTGCCGGGCGACCCAGGCCAGCTTGGGCGCGGTGAAGCCGGCCATGACAAGATTGCCGCCGATCCCCTCGAAATCAGCCGCTTTGGACAATTCGCTGCATTCGCGGGACGAGCGGCCATCGTTCCACATGATGCAGGGCCGCAGCACCCGATCCTTCGCATCCAGCAGGACCGCGCCATGCATGTGACCCGACAGCCCCACCCCACGCACCTGCGCCAGAAGCCCGGGATGGTCGCGCGCAATCTGCGCCAGAGCCTCTTCGACCGCGGCGATCCAGGCGGCCGGATTCTGTTCCGAAAGAGGCGCCGGACGCAGCAGGTCCGGCACGCGCGCAGTCGCCTCGGCCTGCACGTGCTGAACCTCGTCGATGACCAGCAGCTTGGCCCCGGACGTGCCAAGGTCGATTCCCAGATACATGACGCCTCCTCGCGATTTGTGCCTTGATGCACCGCAATAATACATTTGTAAACCTTTTGGTGCTTATGTATCGTCAGCATGAGGGGCGGCAGCCCCGAAGCTGGCGGCCCGGGCAGTCTAGCCGGGTTTGCCCCGGAACAAGAGGTCGAATATGGCACGCGCCCTGGTGCTCGAAGAGCGAAACCGACTGTCCCTGCGAGAAATCGCCCTGCCGGAGCGGCCCGGACCGGGCGAGGTCGCCATCGCGGTCAAGGTCGTGGGCATCTGCGGCAGCGACGTGCATTACTACACGCATGGGCGGATCGGTCCTTTCGCGGTCGAGGCCCCGATGGTTCTGGGCCACGAGGCCGCGGGGATCGTCACCGCCCTGGGCGACGGCGTGACGCACCTTGCCGTGGGCGACCGCGTCTGCATGGAGCCGGGCATCCCCGACACGACCTCGAAAGCGTCAAAGCTGGGTGTCTATAATGTCGATCCTTCGGTCCGGTTCTGGGCGACGCCGCCGGTTCATGGCTGCCTGACGCCCCTCGTCATCCATCCGGCCGCTTTCACCTATCGCCTGCCCGACCATGTCTCGCTGGCCGAGGGCGCGATGGTCGAGCCTTTCGCCATCGGTATGCAGGCTGCCGCGCGCGCGCGGATCAGACCGGGCGACGTGGCGCTGGTGACAGGGGCCGGGCCGATCGGCGTGATGACGGCACTGGCGGCCCTTGCAGGGGGCTGCGCGCGGGTCTTCGTCAGCGATCTGGTGGCCGACAAGCTGGCCATCGCGGGCGGATTCGACGGGATCACGCCCATCGACGCAGGCCGCGACGACCCCGCACGGGTGGTGGCGGATGCGACCGGCGGCTGGGGCGCGGATGTCGTCTTCGAGTGCGCTGGCGCGGCCGGCGCGATCCAGACCGCGCTGCGGGCGGTCGCGCCGGCGGGCTGCGTCGTCTGGGTGGGTATGCCGGTCGATCCGGTCCCCTTCGACCTGGTGCTGGCCCAGTCCAAGGAGATCCGGATGGAGACCGTGTTCCGCTATGCCAACATGTATGACCGCGCCATTCAGGTGATCGGCTCGGGGCGGATCGACCTCAAGCGGCTGATCACCGCGACCTATGCCTTTGACAACGCCATCGCCGCCTTTGACCGCGCGGTCGAGGCGCGCCCGACCGACGTCAAGATCCAGATCACGTTGGACTAGGCCATGACCGCACCTGCCGACCGCCTGCTTGATGAATTGCGCCCCGGCCTTGCCCCCGAGGTGCTGGCCCAGATCGCCCCCCTGGCGCAGGCACTGGCCGGGGCTGGACGCATCGCCTGCCACGGCGTCGGGCGCGAAGGGCTGATGATGCGCGCCCTGGCGATGCGGCTGTTCCATCTGGGGCTGGACACGCATGTGGTAGGAGACATGACCGTTCCACCAATTGGCCCGGGGGATCTGCTGCTGGTCAGCGCAGGACCCGGGCATTTCGGCACCGTGGCCTCGCTGGCAGCGACAGCGCGCGAGGCAGGGGCGCAGGTCGCCTGCCTGACCGCGCAACCACAAGGCACGGTGCCGCGTGCCGCAGATCTGGTCGTGCATCTACCCGCACAGACCATGGCCGATGATGCGGGCGCGGGTTCGATCCTGCCGATGGGTTCGCTCTACGAGGTGCTGATGCTGCTCTTTTCCGAACTTCTGGTTCTGGACCTGCGCGACCGTCTTGGCATCACCCCTGATGCCATGCGCGCGCGCCACACGAATCTGGAGTGACCATGCCCGACTGGACCCGACGCTTCAGCCTGACCGGTAAGCGCGCCCTGATCACAGGCGCATCCTCGGGGATCGGCCGCGCCATTGCCGAGGTCTTTGCCGATGCAGGGGCCGATATCGTGGCCCAGGGCCGCGACGCCGCCCGGCTGGAGGATCTGGCCAGGACCATCCGCCGCGCGGGCCGATCCTGCGATCTGGTGACGGGCGATCTGGCCGATGATGCGGCGGGCGTGGCGCATCGCGCGCTGGCCACGGGACGGATCGACATTCTGGTCAACAGCGCGGGCATCGCGCTGACCGGCCCCGTGATCGGCTATGACGCGGCCGATTGGCAGCGCACGCTGGCCGTGAACCTGACCGCGCCCTTCATCCTGTCGCAAGCTGTGCTTCCCGGGATGATCGAAAGGCGCATGGGCAAGATCATCAACATTTCCAGCCAGACCGGGGTGATCGCCCTGCCCGATCATGCGGCCTATGCGGCCTCGAAAGGGGGGCTGAATGCGCTGACCAAGGCGCTGATGACCGAGGCCGCGCCCTATAACGTGCAGGTCAATGCGATCTGCCCGACCGTCGTGCTGACCGAGATGGGCGAGGCGCTGTGGTCCGCGCCCGAACGGCGAGACCCGTTCATCGCACGCACGCCGCTTGGCCGCTTCGGCCAGCCGGTCGAGATCGCGGACATGGCCCTGTATCTGGCCTCTGGCGCGTCCGATCTGGTGAACGGCGCAGTGATGATGATCGAGGGCGGCTATTCCAGCATCTAGAACGGGGGGAATGATGAACGCACTGGGCGGAAAGACCGTGGCCATCACCGGGGCGGCCTCGGGGATCGGGCTGGCCTGCGCGCGCGCCTGCCTTGCGGCGGGGGCCGAGGTGGCGCTGATCGACCGGGCGGGCGACAGGCTGGCGGCGCTTTGCGACGAACTGGGTCCGGGCGCGCATGGGGTAGTCACCGATGTGACCGACCCCGCCAGCGTCGATGCGATGCTGCCGCAGATTCTGGCCGCGACCGGGCGGCTGGACGTGTTCCACGCCAATGCGGGCGCCTATGTGGGCGGCGCGGTGCTGACCGGCGATCCCGATGCCTGGGACCGGGTGCTGAACCTCAACATCAACGCGGCCTTCCGAACGATCCGCGCGGTGCTGCCGCATATGGTGGTGCAAGGGTCGGGCGACGTGATCCTGACCAGCTCCATCGCGGGCGTCGTGCCGGTGGTGTGGGAGCCGGTCTATACCGCCTCGAAACACGCGATCCAGGCCTTCACGCATACGCTGCGGCGACAGATGTCGAGCCACGGCGTCAGGGTGGGCGCGGTGCTGCCCGGCCCGGTCGTGACCGCGCTTCTGGACGACTGGCCCAAGGCCAAGATGGATCAGGCCCTGGCCGAGGGCAGCCTGATGCAGCCCGAAGAGGTCGCCGATTGCGTCGTCTTCATGCTGACGCGGCCGCGCAACGTGGTGATCCGCGATCTGGTGATCCTGCCCAACGCGGTGGATCTGTGATGGCCGGGCCTCTGTTCATCGGCGTCGATGTCGGCACCGGCAGCGCGCGGGCGGGGCTGTTCGACCAGACCGGCACGCTGCTGGCCAGCCACAAGACCCCCTTTCCCATCTGGCGCGAGGGCGGCGATATCGTCGAGCAGTCCAGCGCCGCGATCTGGACCGCCGTTTGCGCCAGCGTCCGGCAGACCGTGGCGGGAACCGACCCGGCGCGCGTCGCGGGGATCGGCTTCGACGCGGCCTGCTCGCTGGTGGTGCTGGACCGCGCCGGGCAGCCCATGGCCATCGGCCCCTCGGGCGATCCGGCGCGTAACGTGATCGTCTGGATGGATCACCGCGCGACCGACCAGGCCGAGCGGATCAACGCGACCGGCCATCCGGTGCTGGACTATGTCGGCGGGCGCATCTCGCCCGAGATGCAGACGCCGAAACTTCTGTGGCTGGCCGAAACCATGCCAGAGGCATTTGCACGCGCCGGGCATTTCCTGGACCTGGCCGATTTTCTGACCTGGGCCGCAACGGGCAGTCTGGCCCGCTCGGCCTGCACGGTGACGTGCAAGTGGACCTATCTGGCCCATGAGCAGCGTTGGGACGCAAGCTACTTCCACCAGATCGGGCTGGGCGCGCTGGCCAGCGAGGATTTCGCCCGCATCGGCCAGACGATTGTGCAGCCCGGCACGCCGCTTGGCGCAGGCCTGACCCCCGAGGCCGCAGCGGAAATGGGGCTGCGGCCCGGCACGCCGGTCGGCGCGGGACTGATCGACGCTCATGCGGGCGGCATCGCAACCGTGGGGGCGGCACGCGATGCCGGCCCCGAGGCCGTGATGGCCTATGTCTTCGGCACCTCGGCCTGCACGATGGCGTCGTCGCCGCAGCCGCATTTCGTGCCGGGCATCTGGGGGCCCTATCATTCCGCGATGATCCCCGGCCTCTGGCTGTCCGAGGGCGGCCAGTCCGCGGCGGGCGAGGCCATCGCCCAGATCATCGCGACCCACCCCGCAAGCGCACAGATCAGGACCGGAGGCGGCTCGATCCAGGACCACCTTCTGTCGCGGCTTCAGGCGCTGTGTCCCGATGTCAGCCAGGCAGTCGATCTGGCGGGCAGCCGCATGGTCGTGCCGGATTTCCTGGGCAACCGCGCGCCTCATGCCGATCCCCATGCCGGCGCGGTCCTGTCCGGCCTGGGCATGGATCGGGGCCAAGGCGATCTGCTGGGGTTTTACGTCGCGGGGCTCTACGGCATCGGCTACGGGCTGCGCCAGATCATCGAGGCGCAGGCCGCACAGGGCGTGACGCCCCACCTTGTCGCCATCAGCGGCGGTGCAGGGGCAAGCGACGCGGTCAAGCAATTGCTGGCCGACGCCAGCGGCCTGCCGGTCATGGATACGGACTGCCCCGAGCCGGTGCTGCTGGGCGCCGCGATGCTGGGGGCGGTCACGTCGGGCCATGCCGCGACGCTTGGTGACGCGATGGCCGCGATGTCGCGCGAAAGGGCGCGCTTTCACCCCGCCGGGGGGCGGATCGCGGCGCTTCACGACCGCCGCGCGCGCGCCTTCGCCTTGCTGCAACAGGCCGACCGTGTGGCTCGCGGCCTGACCGGGGCCGCGCCCGCGTGATCGCGATTGCAAGAACAGGGATCAATGGCCGTCGCCAGTTTCACAGCAAGACGCAAAACGGCATGACGCAGCGCCACCAAAGCGGGTGATTGCCTGAACGCGCGGTCGGATGGTCGCAAGCACCGCGCCCTTGGCTTGCACCCTTCCGACGACCACAGGGCCAGAAGGACCGAAGCCCCCCGCAAGACCGGGAAAGGCGACCTGTCTGACGGGCGGGTCCAGCCGGCGCTTGGCCAAGGGCCATCCGCTTGCGGTCGGCGGGCGGCTCTCTGCCCCGCTGCCGGATCATCTGCGACCGCGTGCGGTCTTTCAGATCGCAGCCCTCTCACCCAAAGGCTCCGGCCGCGACGCTGGAACCATCTGACAGGATCTGGCAGAACCGATCAGAACACGTAAACCGGGGTGCCGATGGGAACGCGGTCATAGAGGCTCATGACCGCCTCGTTCCGCATTCTGAGACAGCCATTCGAGACTGCACGCCCGATCGAGCCCGGCTCGGTCGTGCCGTGGATGCGGATGGCGGTGTCCTGCCCGCGGTCGTTATAGAGATACAGCGCCCGCGCGCCCAACGGGTTCTGCGGCCCGCCCGGCATACCATCCTTGTATTTCTCGTAGGCGGCGGGGTTGCGGGCGATCATCTCGGGCGTGGGACGCCAGCTGGGCCATTCGACCTTGCGCCCGATCGTGGCCTTGCCCTTCCAGACCAGTTCGTCACGGCCTACGGCAACACCGTAGCGAATCGCCCGGCCCGGCGCGATCACGTGATACAGAAAGAAGTCCCGACTGACGACGACAATGCTGCCCACCTCGAAATCGTCGCGGATGGCGACCTCGGTCGGGGCATAGGGGTCGGCTGCCTGCGCCCATGCGACCGAAGGCAGGGCCAGCAGGGGCAGAGTGGACAACAACATCTGACGGCGGTTCATGGCGGTATCCCGTATCATTCCCTGCGGTCAGGATAACCGCTAAAGGGCGACGCGCGCAACTTGTGGCGCTGATGGCGCTTGACGCGAAGCCATCCGAGGCACATCTCAGGGTGATGTGTTGTGCAGCCCCCCGGAACGCGCACCGCAACGCGCCCCGCCGCGAGGCGCCGCGCCCCCGGCATCTGTGCCGCGGGTGCGGTGATCGCGCCTGCCGCTGCCTGCGCCCGGCCAGCCACCCCCAGACGCAGGCGCCGCGCCGGCCCAGGCCCGACCGGCACCCGCCGCGCGCCGCCTTCCCGCCCCGCGCCGCGCCCGCGCATCCGCAGGCCCCGCCCGCCGCCTGAGAAAAACTGCCCTTCCCGGCCCTTCTCAGCGGACATCACCATGACCCAGACCGACATCATCGACCTTCCCCTGCGCGGCATCTCCTGCGGGGGCTGCGCCGCGCGCGCGACCAGGGCGTTGGCCGCCCTGCCCGGCGTGATCGAACCCAATGTGAACCCCATGACCCGGCACGCCCAGCTACGGCTGGACGGGGCGACCCTGGCGCAAGTGCAGGACGCGCTGACCCGAGCGGGCTATCCCGCCGAACTGACCACCACCCGGATCAAGATCGAGGGCATGACTTGCGGCGCCTGTGCCGCGCGCATCCAGCGCGCCCTGCAATCTCGCCCCGACATCGCCGAAGCGCAGGTGAACCTGGCCACACGCGCGGCAACGATCAGCCACGCGCCCTCGGTCGGTGCGGAGGATCTGGCCGACATGATCACGCGGCTTGGCTATCCCGCGCGCCCCGCAGGCACCGACGCGGCCAAGGCCCCCGTGCACGACACCGAGGCGCGCACCTTGCGCGCCGATGCGCTGCGGGCCGGGCTGCTGACCCTGCCGGTCTTCGTGCTGGAAATGGGCGGCCATGCGGTCCCGGCCTTCCACCACTGGCTGCACGGGCTTGTCGGCCACCAAAAACTGTGGCTGGTCCAGATGGCGCTGACGGCTGCTGTTCTGGCGGGGCCGGGACGACGCTTCTTCACCACGGGTATCCCGGCCCTGCTGCGCGGCGCGCCCGAGATGAACAGCCTGGTGGCACTTGGTGCGGGCACGGCGTTCCTGTTCTCGTCGGTCGTGACACTGGCGCCGGGGCTGGTGCCCGAAGCCTCGCGCCATGTCTGGTTCGAGGCCGCCGCCGTCATCGCCACGCTGATCCTGACCGGCCGCTACCTGGAGGCCCGCGCGCGCGGCAAGGCGGGCGAGGCGATCCGCCGCCTGATCGCACTGGCACCTGATCAGGCCCGCCTGATCCGCGACGGCAAGTCGGTTCTGGTGCCGACCGCATCCCTGCGGCCCGGCGATCTGGTCTTGCTGCAACCGGGCGAACGTGTGGCGCTGGACGGAACCGTGACCGAGGGTCAGGGCCATATCGACGAATCCATGCTGACCGGCGAGCCTCTGCCCGTGCTGAAATCGCCCGGCGACAAGGTCACGGGCGGCACGCTGAACGGCGGCTCGGCCCTGACCTACCGGGTCGAGGCGACGGGCGCCGATACGGTGCTGTCGCGGATCGTGGCGATGGTGGAATCCGCGCAGGCCACCCGCCTGCCTGTTCAGGCGCTGGTTGACCGGGTGACGCGCATCTTCGTGCCGGTCATCATCGCGCTGTCGGCGTTGACGCTGGCCTTGTGGCTGGCCTTCGGACCTGGCCTGGCCGAGGCCGTCACGGCGGCGGTCGCCGTCCTGATCATCGCCTGTCCCTGCGCGATGGGGCTGGCCGTGCCGGTCTCGGTGATGGTCGGCAGCGGGCGCGGTGCGGAACTGGGCGTCCTGTTCCGGCGCGGCGATGCGCTGCAAAAACTGGCCTCGGCCCGCGTGATCGGCTTCGACAAGACCGGCACGCTGACCTTGGGCCGCCCCTCGGTAAGCGGCATCTGGACCAGAGGCCTGACCGAGGATCACGCGCTGGCGCTGATGGCCGCAGCGGAGGCGCAATCCGAACACCCCCTCGCCCGCGCGATCCTGCACGAGGCCGAGGCGCGCGCCTTGTCCCTGCCGCGCGCCACAAGCGTCAGGGCCGAGGCCGGGCGCGGCCTGACGGCCGAAGTCGATGGCCTCTCGCTGCTGATCGGCAACGAGACGGCGCTGACCGAGGCGGGCATTGCCGCCGCCCCCGCCTTGATGGACCAGGCCGAGGCTGTAGCCCGCGCGGGCGCGACACCGGTGCACCTGGCGATCAATGGCCGCCATGTCGCCAGCCTTGCCCTGTCGGACAGGCTGCGCCCGGATGCCAAGACAACCGTCGCCGCCCTTCGCGCGATGGGCCTGCGGGTCGTGATGCTGTCAGGCGACGTGCCCGCCACCGCGCAAGCCGTGGGCGCGGAACTGGGGCTGGACGAGGTCAAGGCCGGCCTTTCGCCGCAGCAGAAGCTGCAAGAGATCCGCGCCATGGGTGCAGGCACGGTCTTTGTGGGCGACGGGATCAACGATGCCCCGGCCCTGGCCGCCGCCGAGACTGGGCTGGCCATCGGCAGCGGCACCGACATCGCCATCGAGGCGGCGGATGCCGTGCTGATCTCTGGCGAATCGGCGGGGGTGGTCCGGGCGCTTCGGCTGTCGCGGGCGGTGATGCGCAACATCCGGCAGAACCTGTTCTGGGCCTTTGCCTACAATACCGCGCTGATCCCGGTGGCGATGGGCGTTCTGGTCCCCTTCGGAGGCCCGGCTCTTTCGCCCATGCTGGGGGCGGGGGCGATGGCGCTGTCCTCGGTCAGCGTGATCGGCAACGCACTGCGCCTGCGCCGCGCGGGCTAATGGGAACAGGCGGGCCCGGCACCGGCCGGACCCGCGGGCGTGACTTCAGTGGCTCTTGTGTTCGCCCTCGGCATGGCTGTGGCCGTGATCGTGAGCCTCGCTGTCACCGTGGCCGTGACCCTGGCCATGGCCGCCACCCATGCGCTGATTATCGACGACGGCCTCGATTTCCTCGGTGCCGCATTCGCCGAAATCCAGCGAAAGGCGCACGATGTCGCCATCCGCCAGAGGCTGCGTCAAACCCAGCAGCATCACATGATCGCCGCCCCGGTCCAGCAGCCTCGTTTCGCCAGCGGGGATCAGGAATCCCTCTTCGACTTCGACCATCTTCATCACCCCATCCTCGTGCAGATGGGTGTGCAGCTCGACCCGTTCGGCCGCATCCGAAGCGGCCGAGACCAGAGTGCAATCGACCTCGCGATGATTTTCCAGTTCCATGAAGACCGCTCCGGTCATCGGATTGGCGCTGCGGGCATAGGCGTCGTTCACATGCATCCCGTCATGGGCCAGCGCGGCAAAGGGAACAAGAGCGATCGCGCCCGCGAAAAAGGCAAGTTTCGTCATGTTGGTATCCTTGATCTGTCAGGGTTTTCCGTTCGGGGCTCAAGCCCCGGCGGGCGGTCCCCTGACCCGCACCGGGCGCGTCGCGGCGGCGGCGAGGGAGCCAAGCGCGGCGGGCGGTATCGGTTGCGGCATGGCCGCGCGGTCGGGCACGGCCGCATAGGGCGGGGCGGCGGCGGCCATCAGCGACAGCGCCATGTCCGGGCAAAGATGCGCGCTGCTTCGGTCAGGATCGGCAGGCAGCCGCGTCACGACAACGTCCTGGCCGGTGCAAAGCACGACCTCACCGCCGATCCGCGCTGTCCCGCGGGCCGAACCCAGCCCAATGCTGGTCAGCGCGACAATCAGAATCAGAAATGCGGCAAGCGGACGAGACATGCGGCCGGTCTAGCGCGATGCGCGGCCCGCGTCACCAGTCATTGCGTCGCGCGAACGACAAGACCCCGCCAGGGGCGGGGTCGGGTCGGTTCAAGCCGTCGGGGTAATCAGGCCTGCGCAGTCTCGGCCTTGGCCAGTTCGCGCTTGATCTTGAGCGCGCGGTCCGACAGGTCGCTGTCCTTGGCTTTCGCCAGGTAGGCGTCCAGCCCGCCACGGTGATCGACCGAACGCAGCGCGGCGGCCGAGATGCGCAGCGAATAGCCGCGGCCCAGCTTTTCCGACATCAGCGTGACATCGTTCAGGTTCGGCAGGAACCGGCGGCGGGTCTTGTTGTTGGCATGGCTGACATTATTGCCGGTCATCGGGCCTTTGCCGGTCAGTTCGCAGACGCGCGACATGGTATTGTTCCTTCGTCTCAGCTATGCGGGAGGACCGGCGGGGTCCGTCCCAATGTGAAAGGGCGCCGCGAGGCAGCGCCCGGAATTCCGTTCGCGGGTGAATACAGCCAAGCCGGGGGCCTCGTCAACCCTTGGCGGACAGATTCGCCGCCCACTCGGCTTCCAGCGCGATCAGCCTCTGCTTGCGCCAAAGGCCCCCCGCATAGCCCTGCATCCGCCCATCCGCCCCGATCACCCGGTGGCAGGGCACGACCAGCGCCAGCCGGTTGGCGGCATTGGCCGCCGCGACCGCGCGCACCGCACGCGGGGCGCCGATGGCGCGGGCCAGATCACCGTAGCTGCGCGTCTCGCCGGGCGGGATCCGGCGCAGTTCCTGCCAGACCTTGCGTTGAAAATCAGTGCCATGCAGCTTCACCGGAAGATCGGCCGCCTCCCGGCGCCCCGACAGATAATCGACCAGAACGACCTCGGCCCGGTCGGTGAGCGGCGTCCGCCCCAGTCCGACCTGCCCGCCCAGAAGGGCCGAAATCCGCGCCAGCCCCGCCGGCAGCGCCTTGCGCTCGACGAATTCCAGAAGATGCAAGTGGGTGTCGTCGGCAATCACGATCATCGCGCCCAGGGGCGTGTCGATCCAGTCGGCCAGCGCGCCGCCCTGTTCCCGCATCTGTTGGGGGGCGTGGCCGAACAGGCGCCGGAACGCCGCCCGGAACCCCGAGGCCGATTCGAAGCCCGCATCCAGCTGCGCCTCGATCACCGGCGCGCCCTGTTTCAGCATCGTCACCCCCTGACGCAGCCTTTCCGCGCGCGCCATGGCCAGAAAGCTCTGACCGAAGCGGCGGCGGAACAGCCGCCTGACGGTCGAGGGGTCGTGCCCGCGCGCGACCAGATCGCGCTCGGACCAGCGGCGACCCGGCTCGGCCTTCAGCGCGGCCAGCAGATCGGCCACGACCGGCGCCCCCTCGTCCAACGGATCGCAGCGGCGGCAGGGGCGAAAGCCCTGCGCCAGCGCGATTGCCGGATCATCGAACCAGCGGCAATTCTCGGGGTGCGGCTTGCGCGCAGGGCAGGTCAGCCGGCACAGGATCCCGGTGGTCGCCACCCCCACCCAGACACGCCCATCATAGGCGGGATCGCGTGCCAGAAGCGCCGCATAAAGGCTGTCGTGATCGGTCAAGTCGCGCATGGTGCCTCCTGTCACTCCGATCATGGCCGATTCGGCGGGACGGCGGGCGTCAGGATCGGGCAGCGCATTCACGCGGGCACGCGCGGGCCGTCCAGCCAGTCCAGCATGGTCTGGACGGCGGCGCCGGGCAGGACGGCACCCCGCGCGACCTCCTGCCCGAGGGCCGCGATACGCGCGCGGGCCTCGGGGGTTTCGATCCGCGCCAGCAGGGCGGCGCGCAGCTCTGCCTCGAACCATTGGCGGGACTGGGCGGCGCGGTTGGCGTTGAAATGCCCCTCGGCCCGCCGCCATTCGGCCAAGGACTGCATCTGCGCCCAGGCATCGGCCAGCCCGTCGCCCGTAGCGGCCGAGACGGGCAGCGCCTTGGGAAAGCCCGGCGCATCCTGCGGGCGCTTGCGCAGCAGCCGCAGCGCGCCGGCGTAATCGGCCACCGTCCGGCGCGCGGGCGACAGAAGCTCTCCGTCCGCCTTGTTCACCAGGATCAGGTCGGCGCTTTCCATGATGCCGCGTTTGACGCCCTGCAATTCGTCGCCGCCCGCAGGTGCCAGCAGCAGAACGAACAGGTCGGTCATGTCGGCCACAAGCGTCTCGGACTGGCCGACGCCGACGGTTTCGACCAGGATCACGTCGTGACCCGCCGCCTCGCACAGCCGGATCGCCTCGCGCGTGCGCCGCCCGACCCCGCCAAGCGTCGCCCCGGATGGCGAGGGCCGGATATAGGCCGCAGGATCGCGCGACAGCAGGTCCATCCGCGTCTTGTCGCCCAGGATCGACCCGCCGGACCGGGTCGAGGACGGATCGACCGCCAGCACCGCCACGCGCAGCCCCTGCCCGGTCAGCATCAGCCCGAACCGCTCGATAAAGGTCGATTTGCCGACGCCTGGCGTCCCCGACAGCCCGATCCGCAAGGCCTGCCGTTCGGGCAGCGCCGCCAGCAGGGCCTGCGCGCGGTCGCGATGGTCGGGGCGCGTGGATTCGATCAGCGTGATCGCACGCGACAGGGCACGGCGGTCGCCCTTGCAAAGCGGGTCAAGCAGGTCGTCCGTCATCGGCCCTCTCATCGCTGGCGCCCGCCCCAGGGGCGCGATCCAAGATTGGACCAGTGGCGCGGTGCGGGCAATCCCTCGCGCCTGCCGAGACTTGCAACGAGCACGACGCATTCCCATTTCGGGGATCAATTCCGCAGGATCGCCGCGATGCCTTGTCCTGACCCTGTCCCGACGCCGAATCGCCGCGCGCTGCTTTTCGGCGCGGGGCTGATCCTGGCGGCGTGGCCCGCGCTGGCCCGTGTCGAGGCGCGTGGCGGCTTGGAACTGCTAGCCGTCACCTCGGGCGATTGCCCGGCCTCGACGGCATGGCTGGCCGAGACCGCGCCCGGTCTGGCGCGACCCAGCGCGGGGATGCCGTCCCTGCTGCTGGTCGATCTGGACGGCCCCTACCCTGATGGGCTGCTGCTGGACGCTCTGCCCCGCATGACGCCGACCTTCATCCTTCTGCGACAAGGGGCGGAATTGGGCCGGTTCGATGGTTATCAGGGAAAAGACCATTTTCACGCGACACTGAAAGCCTTACTGAAACAGACAGGCCAGACCGCGCATGGTGTGCGGCCATGACAAGGGTGATCGACATGATGGAGATATCCGGGGCGGCCGGTTCTATCGACGACGCACAGCCTGCGACGGGCGAGCGCGAGATTGCCGAGATGATGGAGCGCGCCGCAGAAGCCAGCGCCTTCATGAAGGCTCTGGCGCATGAGGGGCGCATGATGATCCTGTGCCACCTTTCAGGGGGCGAAAAGACCGTAAGCGAGCTGGAAACGCTGCTGGGCCAGCGTCAGGCTGCGGTCAGCCAGCAGCTTGCGCGGCTGCGGGCCGAGGGGCTGGTCGAGTGCCGCCGTGACGGCAAGGCGCGTTACTACTCGGTCGCGGACCCACGCGCGGCCGAGGTGGTCGGCCTGATGTATCGGCTGTTCTGCGCGCGCTGATGGCCCTGCAGACGCAGCCGCCGCGTCAATCCGGGCAGGCATCAGGGCCGGGCTTTCTGTCCGGCCCTTCATGCGCTAGGCAGGCGTCACCGATGACCCGAGCCGTAAAGGTGCCCCATGCATGACATTCGTGCGATCCGCGAAAATCCCGATGCCTTCGAACAGGCGCTGAACCGGCGCGGCCTGTCGGGCCTGACCGCGCGGATCCTGTCGCTGGATGCCGAACGCCGCGCCCGGATCAGCGCCGCCGAGACAGCCCAGGCCGACCAGAACCGCGCCAGCAAGGAAGTCGGTGCAGCAAGGGCACGCGGCGACAATGCCGAATTCGAGCGCCTCCGCGCGCTGGTCGCCGAGAAAAAGGCCGACATCGCCCGGATGAGCGCCGAGGCCGAGGCGCTTGACGCCGAGCTGCGCGATCTGTTGCTGGGTATTCCCAACCTGCCTCTGGACCATGTCCCGGACGGCGACGACGAGAACGGCAATGTCGAGCTTCGCCGTTGGGGCACCCCTCGGGCAATGGACTTCACCCCGGTCGAACATTTCGAGATCCCTGGCGCCCGCATGGGCCTGGATTTCGAGACCGGCGCCAAGCTGTCGGGCAGCCGCTTCGTCGTGCTCAAGGGCGCGGTTGCGCGCATCCACCGGGCGCTGGCGCAGTTCATGCTGGACCTGCATGTCGATCAGCACGGGCTTGAGGAGACCTGGACACCGGTTCTTGTCCTCGAAGAAATGATGATCGGCACCGGCCAGCTGCCGAAATTCGGCGAGGACAGCTATCAGACGCGCGAGGGCTTCTGGTTGATCCCGACTTCCGAGGTGACTCTGACCAATACCGTGAACGGCGATCTGCTGGATCACGCCGCCCTGCCACGCCGCATGGTCGCCCACAGCCAATGCTTCCGGTCCGAGGCCGGCAGCGCAGGCCGTGACACAACGGGCATGTTGCGTCAGCACCAGTTCGAGAAAGTCGAGATGGTCTCGATCACCGATGCCCGGTCGGGGCTGGCCGAACACGAGCGCATGACCCGCTGCGCCGAGGCCGTGCTCGAAGCCCTGGGCCTGCCTTATCGCACCGTCGTCCTGTGCACCGGCGACATGGGCGCAGGCGCGCGCATCACCCATGACATCGAGGTCTGGCTGCCCGGCCAGAACCGCTATCGCGAGATCAGCAGCGTCAGCTATTGCGGCGATTATCAGGCGCGGCGCATGAACGCCCGCTACCGCCCCGAGGGCGGCGGCAAGCCCGAATTCGTTCACACGCTGAACGGCTCGGGACTGGCGGTGGGCCGCACGCTGATCGCCGTGCTGGAAAACGGCCAGCAGGCGGACGGCTCGGTGACGCTGCCGGCGGCGCTGTCGCGCTATCTGGGCGGCGCGACCCGGCTGACAAGCGAGGGCGCGTTGACCTGAGACAAACCGCGCCATGGCGCAACCTGCCGGGGCGACGGCGCGTTCGGGGGTATGGCACGGTTCCGAACCATTCTGTATGGCGGCGCATCAGCGCTTTTCCTCGTGTCGGGGATGTCGCAGACTGTGCTGCTGGCAGAGCGCTGGCCGGGACCAGAGGCCTCGGTGATCCGCGCCTATCTGGCGCCCGACAGCGGCCTGATGTGGGCGCTGCTCTTGGCGATATGGGCGATGGTGGCGCTGGACCTGGTCGGCCAATGGACCGAGCCATCGCAGATTGCGGGCGTCACCCTGCCTGTGACTGCGGCGCTGGTCCTCGCGGCGGTCCTGCCCTGGATCGCTTTGGGGCAGCCCGTGCTTCTGCTGCTGGGATTGACGGCCGCGACCCTTGCCGCGCTGGCCGCGGCCAGGCGTGCGGTGGGGCGGCACCGACCCGCCATCGGCTTTCTGGCGGGCTGGCTGACGGCATTGACCTCGGCGGCCTTGGCCATGGCGGTGGCGGGGCTGACACCGCTGAGCATGGGGGAAGCGGCTGCGCTGGCGGTCTTGCCCGCGGCGGCTTTCGGGGCTGCGGCGCAGACCTGGATCGGACCGGCGATCGGCTATTCGGCCGCCCTGATCTGGGCCTTCTGCGCGCTGGCAGTCAGCACGATGGGCACCGATCCGAGGACCGCAATTGCGGCGACGCTGGGCATCGCCGCCATGACGGTGGTTCTGGTGCGCGCGGCGTCCTGAATGTCAGCCCTTGGGGCGCTGGCGATTCTTGTGCTTGGACAGCGCGCCCGACTGGTTGATCTTGGCGGCCTTGGCCTTGTAGGGGTTGTTGACCCCCTGATCGCGAAAGGTCAGCCGGATCGGCGTTCCCGGCAGGTCGAAATCCGCGCGCAGGCCGTTGATCAGATAGCGCTGGTAGCTTTCGGGGATCTGGTCCACATGCGTGGCCTTGACGATGAAGGCCGGCGGCCGCGTCTTCACCTGCGTGATGTAGCGCAGCCGGATCCGGCGCCCGCCCGGCGCGGGGGGCGGGTGGCTTTCGGTCATCACGCTCAGCCACTGGTTCAGCCGCGCGGTCGAGATGCGGCGGTTCCAGACCTCGTGTGCCTTCAGCACTGCTGCGTGCAGCCGGTCGAGCCCCTTGCCTGTCCGGGCCGAGACGGTGACAAGCGGCGCGCCCTTCAGCTGCGGCAGCAGGCGCTCGAAACTGGCGCGCAGCTCGTTCAGCTTCTGGGGCTTGTCCTCCTCCAGATCCCACTTGTTCGCGGCAATGACGACGGCGCGGCCCTCGGTCTCGGCGTAATCGGCGATCCGCAGGTCTTGCTGCTCGAACGGGATGTTCACGTCCAGCAGGACGACGACCACCTCGGCAAAGCGCACGGCGCGCAGACCGTCGGCCACGGAAAGCTTTTCCACCTTGTCCGTGACCTTGGCGCGCTTGCGCATCCCGGCCGTGTCGAAGATCCGCATGGGCGTGCCCATGAATTCGGTCGTGACGCTGATCGAATCGCGGGTGATCCCGGCCTCGGGACCGGTCAGCAGGCGATCCTCGCCCAGGATCTTGTTGATCAGCGTGGATTTGCCCGCATTGGGCCGGCCGATCACCGCCAATTGCAGCGGACGCTGCGCAGAAGGGCGCCAATCATCCGCGCCCTCGCCGGTTTCGGCATCGGCTTCGGACAGGTCCACATCCGTTTGAGCGGCAATGGGCGCGGGACGCTCGGCCTCGATCCGGTCGGCCAGCGGCGCCAGCGCGGCATAAAGATCGTCCATCCCCTCACCATGTTCGGCCGAGATGCGCAGCGGCTCACCCAGGCCCAGGCTGTAGGCCTCCAGCGCACCGGATTCGCCGGCGCGGCCCTCGGCCTTGTTGGCGGCCAGAATGACATGCCTGGCGCGGCGGCGCAGGATGTCGGCAAAATATTCGTCGGCCGCAGTCACGCCAACCCGCGCGTCGATCACGAACAGGCAGATGTCGGCCTCGTCCACAGCGCGTTCGGTCAGGCGCCGCATCCGGCCCTGCAGGCTGTCATCCTCGGCCATTTCCAGACCGGCGCTGTCGATCACGACGAACCGCAGATCACCCAGCCGGGCCGCGCCCTCGCGCAGGTCGCGCGTGACGCCGGGCTGATCATCAACCAGCGCCAGACGCTTGCCGACAAGCCGGTTGAACAGGGTGGACTTGCCGACATTGGGCCGGCCGACGATGGCAAGTGTGAAGCTCATCTGAACGCATGCAACTGGCCGTTGCGCGCAACGACATACAGGGTTTGACCGGCAACGACCGGTGCGGCGGCGGCTCCGCCGGGGATCTCGGCCTGCGCGACCAACGTGCCCGAAGCCGGGTCGAAGATGCGCAGAAGCCCGTCGCTGGAGGCGACGAACAGGCGTCCCCCCGCAAGGATCGGGCCATAATGGGCGTGAATGCGGTCCTGACGGCGCACCCTTTCGGTTGTGTAATAGGGCATGGCGCGGCGCCAGATCACGCCGCCGGTCGCGGCGTCCAGACGGATCAGTTCGGCTTGGTCATTGACGGCAAAGACCGACCCGCCAGCCACCACGACCGGGCTGTTGGCCCCATCGCGCGCGGACCATTCGGTCAGACCCGTGGCCAGATCGACCGCCTGGATGCGGCCTGCCGAGGTGCCCGCATAGACGCGGCCGCCCTGGATGACCGGATCGCCGGTCATGTCGCGGATCACGGCGATGCTGCGGCCCGGACGGGTGCCCGCGACCTGGGTGTTCCAGTTCGTCACGCCGCTGTCGCGGTCCACGGCCAGCAATTCGCCCGATGAGAGCGGAAAGATCACCTGCCCGCCCTGCACGGCAGGAACCGAGACGCCCATGACGCCCGACCCCGATTGCGTGCCGCCGGTCTGCCACAGCACGCGGCCATCCGCAGCGCGCACGGCCCAGCCGACATTGTTGCGGGCAACGACATAGACCACACCATTCTGAACCGCAGGGCCGCCGCCGATGGGTGCACCGACGCGCTGGCGCCAGAGAATCCCGCCCGAGGCGGCATCCAGCGCGACAAGTTCGCCAAAGCCCGTGGTGACATAGACGCGCCCGGCCTCATAGGCCAAACCCCCGCCCGAGGCGCTGTCGCGCGCCTCAAGCGCGGGGGTAACATCGGTCGTCCAGACCCGGCCGCCATTCAAGGCGGTCGCGGTGACGCCCGCGCGGCTGTCCAGCGTATAGATCAGCCCGCCGCCGACGATCGGATCGGCCACGATGCGATGGCGGCGGGTATCGCCCTGGCCGACCGGCGCCGACCAGATGCGGCTGGTCCCCTGCCCCAGCGCCACATGGCCCGGCTGATGGGCCGCATTGCCCGCTCGATGCGTCCATTCGGCATTGACCGATGGCGCAGCCAGGTTCAGCGCAGTCGTGGTAACGCCCGCCGGCCCGTCATAGGCAGGCCCGTCGGCCGAGATCACGGCCAGCGGGTCAAGCCTTTCGCCCTGCAGGATCACGTCGCGGTCGCCGCAGGCCGCCAGGGACAGACCCGTCAGCAGCAGCACGGAATATCGCAGATTGGGGCTCATGCCTCGGGCTCTCCCTTCCTTGGATGTCGGGCGGCGGCGCGGCTCAGTTCACGACGCCCGAAGGCATGGCAAGCTGCGGCTCGGCTTCGCTGCCAAGGGCGATCATCATCTCGGACAGGCGGCGGCGCAAGGCTTCGGTAAGACCGTCCTTCTGCTGAATCTGCCGGATCAGGGTCAGCGCATCCTCGATCCGCTCCGCCCCGATCAGGGCCACGGCTTTCTGCTCCAGCGCCAGCAACTCGAACGGCGCACCCGCGCGCGACAGATGGGTCAGCATCGCGTCGCGTTCCGAGGCATCCATCTCGGGCCCGGCCAGCATCACCAGCTTCAGCTGCGCCAGTTCCGACAGCGCCCCGCCCTCGGCCGAAGTCTCGCGCAGCGTGGCGATGGCACCCTCGCGGTCGCCCGCCTCGACCTGGGCCGAGGCCGCCAGCAGGCGCGCAAGCGTTGCGCGCCCTTCCCGGCCCGCGGGATCGACGGCCAGCAGGGCGGCAGGGTCGCCGCTATCCTCGGCGGCAAGGATCGCGTTGCCCCAGGCTTCGGCACTGCTGCGTTCCTGCGCGCGGCTGTATTCGCGCCAGCCCGCGCCGCCCACGATCAGCAGGATGACGACGATGCCGATCCAGCCATAACGGCGAAAGACGCCGTAAAGCCGGTCGCGGCGCAGTTCCTCGGTGACCTCGTCGATGAAGCTGTCGTTCTGGTTGGCCATGGCCGCCTTCGTGCGGGAAATCTCGGTTTTCAGGCCGTCTTATACCGCGTGCAGGCGAAATGCCAATGCCGCAGGATGCCCGCGCCATGACGATCGCTTGTCCGCCCGACATCTGCACCATGAGAAAGGCCCGCCCCTGAAAGGCGGACCTTGCGTGTCGCACGTGGGAATTCAGAGGCGCGAGGCCACGTTTTCCCAGTTCACCAGCCTGTCGAGGAAGTTCTCCAGGTATTTCGGCCGTGCATTGCGGAAGTCGATGTAATAGCTGTGTTCCCACACGTCGCAGCCCAGCAGCGCGGTCTGGCCGAAGCAGAGCGGGTTCACGCCGTTTTCGGTCTTGGTGATCTTCAGCCCGCCATCGCTGTCCTTGACCAGCCAGGCCCAGCCCGAACCGAACTGACCGACGCCGGCCTCGGTGAACTTCTTCTTGAAGTCCTCGACCGAACCGAAGCTGTCCTTGATCGCGGCTTCCAGTTCCGACGGCATGGCACCGGGCTTCGGCGTCATCATTTCCCAGAACTGGGTATGGTTCCAGTGCTGGCTGGCATTGTTGAAGATGCCGTTCTGCGCAACCGCGCCGGGCTGATAGGTGCCCTTGACGATGTCCTCGAGCGACTTGCCTTCCCATTCGGTGCCCTGGACCAGCTCGTTCAGCTTGTCCACATAGGCCTTGTGATGCTTGTCATGGTGGAATTCCAGCGTCTCGCGCGACATGCCGCCTTCGGCCAGCGCGTCGTGGGAATAGGGAAGATCGGGAAGCGTGAATGCCATGATCCGGTCCTTTCAAGGGGTTGGAATCGTTGCCGGGCGCACAGTCCCGCATTGACGAGGCCAAGGCAAGGGGGTGGCCCGCATCGGCCCGGCTCAACGCCGAGAACCGGCCAGAGTTCCTTGTGGCAAGCGGTCGAGAGAGCTTTCCGCCCCCCTCCTGGCCTGCGGCCAATTACACCCCCCGAGGATATTTGATCCAAGGCACATCCTAGCGGGGTGCAAGGCCGGTGCCGGGTCGCGCCGCCTCGGAGAGGATGAGGCCGAGGTAATCGGCCGTGGAGCGGAAGCCGATCACCCTGAGTCCGCCGGGGATGCGCCAGAAGGCGGCGGCCGTCTGCGCGGCGCGGCTGCGGCGCAGCGTGCCGGGCGCAAGGCGGGGCAGATCGACGGGGGCCAGCTTGGCGATCACGTCATCGGCACGGGGGCCGGTGACATCGAAAACCGCACGGGCATCCGACATGTCCGCCACCAGCGCATGTTCGCCCGTCAGCGCCTGGTCGAGGCTTTGCATGGCCTGGGCCTTGTCCGCCTGCGGCAGGATCAGCAGAAGCTCATCAGGCGACATCCATCCCAGGCTGCGCACACCGTCCGTGGTAATGCCGGTCGGGCCGGGGATGGGAAGGCCCGTGGCCTCGGCCAGGGCGTCGCCCGCGCGGGTAAGATCGGCGCGGATCGTGATCATGGCCAGCCCCTCGATACGGGCGACCTGTGCGAGGATCTCAGCCATTCAGGCGGCTCCCTTCCTTGTCATAGAAGACCGGATCGCAGATGCGGCCCTGCATCACATCGCCCGAAGGCATCGGGAAATCCAGCACCTCACCCATGCGCGAAGGCCCATGCCGGACCAGCGCCATCGCGATCGGCTTGCCCAGCGTCGGGGAATGATAGCTGGAGGTGATGCGGCCCTGCACATTGCGCTGGCCGTTGGCGTTCCTGCCCGGAGCCACGGCATGGGCGCCATCGGGGATGACCTTGTTCGACAGGCTTTCGATGCCGACCAGTTTCCAGCGGTTGGCATCGGTCATGTGCGGCCTCTGTTGCGCGCGTTTGCCGATATAGTCGGGCTTCTTCTTCGAGATTGCCCAGTCAAGCCCCAGATCCTGCGGGATGATGGTGCCGTCAGTCTCGTCCCCGATCATGATGAAGCCCTTTTCGGCACGCATCACATGCATCGCCTCGGTCCCGTAGGCCGTGATGCCGAGATCACGCCCTTCGCGGTGCAGGATCTGCCACAATTCAAGCCCGCGCCCGGCCGGAACGGCGATTTCGTAGCTGAGCTCCCCCGAGAAGCTGATGCGGAAGATGCAGGCGGGGATGCCGGCCAGTTCACCTTCGGCCCAATGCATGAAAGGCAGCGCGGCAAGGTCGATTGTGCCGGGCAGCCGTTCCAGCAGCGCGCGGGCCTTGGGGCCTGCCACCGCAATCTGGGCGAATTGCTCGGTCAGGTTTGCGGTATAGACCTTCCAATCCCACCATTCGCATTGCAGCCAATCCTCCATATGGCCGTGGATGCGCTCGGCCCCACCGGTGGTCGTGTGGCAGAGCCAGCTATCCTCGGACAGGCGCGCGACGACACCGTCATCCATCAGGAAGCCGTTTTCGTTGCACATCAGGCCATAGCGGCATTTGCCGACCGGCAATGTGGACATCATGTTCGTGTAGAGCATGTCCAGGAAACGCCCGGCATCCGGGCCCTTGACGAGGATCTTGCCAAGCGTCGAGGCGTCCAGCGTGCCGACCCCGCCGCGCACGGCCAGGATCTCACGGTTGACGGCGGCGTGGCGATCCTCGGCGCCCTGCGGATAGCAATAGGGGCGGCGCCACTGGCCCACGGGTTCGAAGCTGGCGCCGTGGGTCTCGTGCCAGCCGTGGATCGGGGTCTTGCGCAGGGGCTGGAAGGCCTCTCCCCTGGCCTCGGCGGCGATGGTGGCAAGCGTCAGTGGCGTATAGGGCGGGCGGAAGGTCGTGGTGCCGGTCTGCGGGATCGGCTGGTCCAGCGCTGCCGACAGGATCGCCAGACCGTTGATGTTGCTGACCTTGCCCTGATCCGTCGCCATGCCCAGCGTGGTGTAGCGCTTGGTATGTTCGACCGAGGCATAGCCTTCGCGCGCGGCCAGCTCGACATCGCTGACCTTCACGTCGTTCTGGAAATCCAGCCACATCTTGGCGCGCAGCCTGTAGGGCGCGCGGGCGGGCATGACCCAGACGGGCATGGTCGCGCCCTCGGGCTGTTCCAGACCGCCCGCGCAGGCCAGATCGCCATTGGCCGCGCCCGTGACGGTGACGTTGCCCTTGCCGTCCGCGCCCAGAGGCGGGCGGTCGGGATCGGGACGGAACATCGCGGCCTGATCGTCCCAGAGCAGCTTGCCGCCGCAATGGGACCACAGATGCACGACCGGCGACCAGCCGCCCGACATGGCGATCACGTCGCAGGCGATGGTTTCCAGCACGCGGCCATCGCCGGACTGGTCGCAGAGGGCGGCGGCCTCGACATGCTTGCCGCCCTTGACCTTGGCGATGCCGGTGCCGGTCAGCACGCGGATGCCCGCCGCACGTGCCGCCTGCGGCAGGGCACCGTCGGCCAGAGGGCGCGCGTCGATGATCGCGGGCACGTCAAGGCCCGCCGCGCGGGCCGCCAGGGCGGTGCGGTAGGCGTCGTCATTGTTGGTGACGACAAGGATGCTCTGGCCCGGCGCGACGCCGTAATCGATGATGAAGTCGCGCACCGCGCTGGCCAGCATCACGCCGGGCACGTCGTTGCAGGCAAAGGACAGCGGCCGTTCCAGCGCGCCGGTTGCGGTGACCACATGGCCCGCCCGGATGCGCCACAGGCGTTGGCGCGGCAGCCCCGCATTCGGGTCGTGATCGGCGATGGCCTCGCGCGCGATCAGGTAGCCATGGTCGTAAAGCCCTGTGGCCATCGTGTTGCGCCGCAGGGTGACGTTCGCGCGGCCCGACAAGTCGGCCAGCAGCGCGTCGATCGCGGCCTGACCGCCCGGATGGTCGGTCGGCGTGCGCCCACCCCAATGCGGGGCCTGTTCCAGAACGATCACCCGCTGGCCGGAAGCCGCCGCATCGCGCGCGGCCGTCAGGCCAGCGATGCCGCCGCCCACGACGACCAGATCGGCGAAGGCATAGGCCTGTTCGTAACGGTCGGGATCGGCGTCGGTCGGGGCGGCGCCAAGCCCCGCGCTGCGCCGGATCACCGGCTCGAACAGGTGCTTCCAGAAGGGGCGCGGATGGATGAAGGTCTTGTAGTAGAAACCCGCCGGAAACAGCGGCGACAGCCAGTCATTCACCGCCATCAGGTCGTTATCCAGGCTGGGCCAGCAATTCTGGCTGCGTGTCACCATGCCGGCAACAAGGGGCGTCGTGGTCGCGCGCTGGTTCGGCTCGAATCGGCCACCCTGCCCCAGCGACAGCAGCGCGTTGGGTTCCTCGGCGCCCGAGGCGATGGGGCCGCGCGGGCGGTGATACTTGAAGGAACGGCCCATCAGCATCTGGCCGTTGGCCAGCAGGGCCGAAGCCAGCGTGTCGCCGGCCACCCCGCGCAGATGGCGGCCATCGAAACGGAACGGAAGCTGGAAGGCGCGGTCGATCAGGCGGCCGCCCTGGGCCAGGCGGAACGGAGGCGTGCGGGTCATTCGGCGGGGCTTTCGGCTTGGGCGTGCTGGACTGTCCAGTCGGGTTGCCAATCGGGGCGGTGGGCGCGGATCGCATCGACGATCTCGGCGGGTGGATAGGGGTTCTGGGCCTTGTAGGTGCCGAAGACCTGAAGGCTGGCGGTGCAGCGCGCGGCCAGAAACCACTTGCCGCAGCCATAGGCGTGGCGCCAGCGTTCGAAATGCACGCCCTTGGGATTCTTGCGCGCGAACAGATAGGCCTCGAAATCCTCGTCGCTGCCATCCGGGCCGACGCGCTTCAGATGCGCTTCGCCGCCTGGATGAAGCTCGGTTTCCTCGGCTTGGACGCCGCAATAGGGGCAGGTCAGAATCAGCATGGGCGCGTCCTTGATCGGCTGGAGGGCAGGCATGTGAAAGCGCCCGGATGGCGGAACCACCCGGGACGCATGGAAGCATGTTGCGGCCGGGCGCCCGAAGGCACCCTTCTGTCTTGCAGGGCTGCGTCAGTTCGCCGGGGCGGGCGCGGCCGCAGGATCGCCTGCGGGCGCGGACTCGACACCTGCGCCCGGCGTGCCGTCTGCGGGCGCGGCATCAGGAGAGGCGTCGATGATGACAGTGTCACCGCCGGGCGCGGCCGGATCCGCCGCAGGTGCCGTCGTCGCTGCAGGCGAGGTCGTGTCAACCGTCCCGGTGCCAGTGTCGCGGCCGGACATGAAGAAAAACAGCAGTGCAACGACGACGACAATGCCGCCAATGATGAAATAAAGCGCGTTGTTGTTGCGATCAGCCATGATGGTCCCCTTCGGTCAGTCGATCGACCTATCAAGGCCGCATAGCCGTTGAAAGTTCCCGTGAAAAACGCCATCAGCAAGGCTCCGCCACGTCACCGCGCCCCGTCAATGCGCAACGCCCGCGGCCACGGATTCGTCGATGAAACGCCCCTCGCGGAAACGGTTCAGCCCGAATTCGGCGGCCAGAGGGCCGGGCGTGCCCTTGGCAATCAGTTCCGCCATGGCCCAGCCCGACCCGGGGATCGCCTTGAACCCGCCGGTGCCCCAACCGCAATTGACGAAGATCCCGCCCACCGGGGTGGCCGACAGGATCGGCGAACGGTCGCCCGTCATGTCAACGATCCCGCCCCATTGCCGTAGCATCTTGAGCCGCGAGATCATCGGGAAGGTCTCGATCAGGGCGCGGACGGTTTCCTCGACATGGTGCCATGACCCGCGCTGCGTGAAGTTGTTGAAGCCATCGGTGCCGCCACCGATCACCATCTCTCCCTTGTCGGATTGCGACATGTAGCCATGAACCGTGTTCGCCATCACGACGACATCCATGCAGGGCTTGATGGGCTCGGACACCAGCGCCTGCAGCGCGACGCTTTCGATGGGCAGGCGGAAGCCCGCCATCTCGGCCAACTGGCTGGAATGGCCGGCCACGACGATGGCCAGTTTCTCGCAGCCGATCCGACCCTTCGAGGTATTGACGGCGCGGACCTGGCCGCACTCGGTCTCGATCCCGATGACCTCGCAATTCTGGATGATGTGCATACCCATGTCGCTGCAAGCGCGAGCGTAGCCCCAGGCAACCGCGTCGTGCCGCGCCGTGCCGCCCCGCGCCTGGTAAAGCCCCCCCAGGACCGGGTAGCGCGGGCCGTCAAGATTGATGATCGGCACCAGCTCCTTGACGCGCGCCGGCTCGATCCACTCGGTCGCGACGCCCTGCAGGTTGTTGGCATGGACCGTCCGGCGATAGCCGCGGACCTCGTGTTCCGTCTGGGCCAGCATGATCAGTCCGCGCGGGCTGAACATGATGTTGTAGTTCAGCTCCTGGCTGAGTGTCTCGTAAAGGCTGCGCGCCTTTTCATAAAGCGCAGCCGAGGGATCTTGCAGATAATTCGACCGGATGATCGTCGTGTTCCGGCCTGTATTGCCGCCGCCCAGCCAGCCCTTTTCCAGCACCGCGACATCGGTGATGCCGAAATTCCGGCCAAGATAATAGGCCGTTGCCAGACCATGCCCGCCCGCACCGATGACGATCACCTTGTAACGCCCCCGGGGCTCGGGGCTGGCCCAGGCGCGCTTCCAGCCGCTGTGCTGACGCAGAGCCTCGCGGGCGATGGCAAAGACGGAATAACGACCGGAGCGGGGCGCGTCAGAGGGCATGGCAACTCCTGCTGTGACTTGGGGCAGAATGTCCAGGGCTGCGCCCCCGCTCAACACGCGTTGCGGCAGATCGTGGCGAAATGCGACCTCTCGGCCTCCTCGCCAGAAGCCTCGGCAACCGCCCGCGGCCTGAAGGCGTTCGGCGCCAAAGCAACCGGAAAGGATGACCATGACCCGCCCCTATCCGACCGAACAGAGCATCCTGCGCTTTTCCATCGCCATGACATTCCTGCTGGCCCTGATCGGGATCGGATTCGGACTGGCCAGCGGGGCGTCCTCGATCATCTTCGACGGGATCTATTCGCTGATCGACGCCAGCATGACCACGGTTGCGCTGGTCGTGTCGATGCTGATTACCGCGACCATGGCCGAGCGCCGGCAGGCTTGGCTGGCGCACCGGTTCACGATGGGGTTCTGGCATCTGGAACCCATCGTGCTGGGCGTCAATGGCGTGTTGCTGACGGGGGCGGCGCTCTATGCGCTGGTGACGGCGGTGAACAGCCTGCTGAGCGGCGGCCGCGATCTGGATTTCGGGCAGGCAATGATTTACGCCTCGCTTGTGCTGATCGTGGCGATCGCCATGGCGATCCGCAACCGGCGCGCGAACCGGCGTATCAGATCAGGCTTCGTCGCGTTGGATGTGAAGGGCTGGACCATGTCGGCGGGGCTGAGCGGGGCGCTTCTGGCGGCTTTCGTCTTCGGCTGGCTGATCCAGGGAACGACGCTGGAACCGCTGTCGCCCTATGTGGACCCCGCGATTCTGGCGCTGGTCTGTCTGGTGCTGCTGCCCCTGCCGATCCCCGACATCCGGCGCGCTCTGTCCGATATCCTGCTGATCACGCCGCCCGAGATGAAAGCGCAGATCGACAAGGTCGCCGCCGAGACCGTCGCCCGGCACGGTTTCGTGGACTACCGCGCCTATGTCGCCCGTGTCGGGCGGGGTCGTCAGATCGAGTTGTTCTTCATCGTCCCCGCCGGAGCCCCCGCCCGCACATTGGAGGAATGGGACGCCATCCGCGACGAGATCGGCGAGGCGATCGGCGGCGAAAGCCCCGACCGCTGGCTGACCATCGCCTTTACCACGGACCCCGAATGGGCCGATTGACCGCGCCGGTCCGGCTTCCCACATCAACGTCATCCGCACAGGAGCGACCATGACCCTGCCCATCGACCCCAAGGCGCCGCTGCAAGCCGAACTGGACCGGTTGGCCGCATTGCAATTGCAAAGCCGTGGCCTGCTGATGCGCGGGGTCGAGGCCGTGGGCCGCCTGACCGAAGGCGCCGCGACCACGGCACTCGGCCTGTCACCCATCGCACTGGAAAAGGTGCTGGAAAGCGCCTTCACCCAGCTTTACGACCTCTCGGGCCGGACCGAGCGGATCAGCGTTGTCCGCGACGCGCCGCTGATCGCCAACCGTGCGGCGGCGGTGATTTCGGGCGCGACGGGGGGCTGGTTCGGGCTGGCGGGGATCGTGCCGGACCTGATCGCCTCGACCACGGTGATCTTCAATGCGATCCAGAAGGTCGCGCGCCAGCACGGTTTCGACACGACCGACCCGCAGGTGCGGCTGGAATGTCTGTCGGTCTTTCAATACGGCGAACCCGGCGAGACGGGCGACGCCGCCGCCAAGTCGTTCCTTGCCAACCGCGTCCTGACCAACGGTCAGGCGGTCTCGGCGCTGATCTCGCGCTTTGCCAGCGGTTTTGCCTCGAAGCTGACAAGCAAGCTGGGGGCGCAGGCGGTGCCGGTCCTGGGGGCGGCGACGGGCGCCGCGATCAACTACGCCTTTATCAACTACTACGAGCGTGTGGCGCAGGTCCATTTTCGTCTGCTGCGGCTGGCCAAAGACCACCCGACAATGGACATTCCCGCTGAATATGCCGCAGCCCTGCGCCGCGCCCGCAGCAAACCGCGCGGTCTGGCGGCCAGTCTGAGGCGCATCACCGACCCGGCGCGAAAGGCTCAGAACGGCACGTCGTCCCCGCCTGCGGGCTGAACATAGGACGCCTTGACGTTCTTCAACCCCGCGTCGAACTGAACGGTCAGCGTATCCTCGGCGATGCCCATGATCCGGCCCTCGCCAAATCGGGCATGGACCACCATGTCGCCAACCGAAAAACGGGCCGCAGGCGTTGCGTCGATCGTGACCGGAACGCGGCCCACAGGCGACTGGCGTTCGGAGGCGCGGGCCTGCATCCGCTTCCAGCCTGGAGAATTGTAAACATCGGCCCTGGCCGCACGGTCATGCATCTGCGCGCCGCCCGCCGATGCCATCGCCGCGCCGTAGCCGCCGCCATAGAGGCCGGGCGGCGTCAGCACCTCGACATGGTCCCGGGGCAATTCATCGACAAAGCGCGAGGGCATCGCGCTTTGCCATTGCCCATACATCCGCCGGTTGCCCGCAAAGCTGATCGTCGCAAGCCGCTCGGCTCGGGTAATTCCGACATAGGCCAGCCGCCGTTCCTCCTCCAGCCCTCGGGTGCCCTGCTCATCCATGGCGCGCTGGTTGGGAAACAGTCCTTCCTCCCATCCCGGCAGAAAGACAATGGGGAATTCCAGCCCCTTGGCTGCGTGCAGGGTCATGATGCTCACCTGCTCGACCTGATCGCCCTCGTCGCGGTCCATGACCAGCGCGACATGCTCCAGAAAGCCCTGAAGGTTCTCGAACTCCTCCAGCGCCTTCACCAGTTCCTTGAGGTGGTCCAGACGCCCCGGCGCATCGGGCGACTTGTCGTTCTGCCACATCGCGGTATAGCCGGATTCGTCCAGAATCCGCTCGGCCAGTTCGACATGGCCGGCCCCGTCGCGCACGGCCATATGCGACCGCCCCATCAGACCCACGAAATCGCGCAGATTGGCACCGCCCTTGCCGCCCAGATGCCCCTCGTCCACGGCCAGCTTCGCCGCCGCCAGCAAGGACAGGCCGTGCTCGCGCGCCAGCCGCTGGATCGTCTGCACCGCCTTGTCGCCCAGCCCGCGCTTGGGCGTGTTCACCACCCGCTCGAAGGCCAGATCGTCCTCGGGGCTGACCGCCAGCCGGAAATAGGCCATGGCGTCGCGGATTTCCTGCCGTTCGTAGAAGCGGGGGCCGCCGATGACACGATAGGGCAGTCCGATCGTCATGAAGCGATCCTCGAAGGCCCGCATCTGGTGGCTGGCGCGGACAAGGATCGCAATGTCGTTCAGACTGACCCGACCAAAAGCAGCGCGGTGCCCGCCCTGAAAGGCCTCGATCTCGTCCCCGATCCAGCGCGCCTCGGCCTCGCTGTCCCAATGGCCGATCAGGCGCACCTTCTCGCCCGGTTCGGCATCGGTCCACAGCGTCTTGCCAAGCCGCCCCCGGTTGGCCGCGATCAGCCCCGAGGCCGCCCCCAGGATCTGCGGGGTCGAGCGATAGTTCTGTTCCAGCCGGATCACCTCGGCGCCCGGAAAATCCTTCTCGAAGCGCAGGATGTTGCCGACCTCGGCACCGCGCCAGCCATAGATCGACTGGTCGTCATCGCCCACGCAGCAGATGTTGCGATGGCCCTGCGCCAACAGCCGCAGCCACATGTATTGCGCGATGTTGGTGTCCTGATATTCGTCCACCAGGATATAGCGGAACCGCTCCTGCCACTGGCGCAGCACGTCGGGATGGGCCTGGAACAGCGTCACGCAATGCATCAGCAGATCGCCGAAATCCACGGCGTTCAGGGTCAACAGGCGTTCCTGGTAGGCAGCGTAAAGGATGCCGCCCTGCCCATCGAACGCCTCCCCCTCGCCGCGCGGCAGGCTGGCGGGCGTCAGGCAACGGTTTTTCCAGCCGTCGATCAGGTGCGCCAATTGCCGGGCGGGCCAGCGCTTTTCGTCGATGTTCTCGGCCGCGATCAACTGCTTCAGCAAGCGAATCTGATCGTCCGTATCGAGGATCGTGAACGAGGGCCTCAGATGCACGCGCCCGTTGCCGATCAGTTCGGCATGGCGGCGCAGGATCTTGACGCTGATGCTGTGAAAGGTGCCAAGCCAAGGCATCCCCTCGACCGCCTGCCCCAGAAGCCGGGCAATGCGGTCCTTCATCTCGCGCGCGGCCTTGTTGGTAAAGGTCACGGCCAGCACCTGCGAAGGCCGGGCGCGGCCGATCATCAGCAGATGCGCAATCCGCGTGGTCAGCGCGCGGGTCTTGCCCGTCCCCGCCCCTGCCAGCATCAGGACCGGCCCGTCCAGCGCCTCGACCGCCGCCCGTTGCGAGGCGTTCAGTCCCGCCAGATAGGGGGCAGGCCGCGCCGCGATGGCACGGCGCGACAGCGGCATAGCCGCCAGATCGTCGGAATCGTCCAGATGCTCCATTTGGCCACCATAAGCGCGCAGCCCCGTCAAGGAAAGCCTGATGTTCCTTTTGTGTTCTAAAACCGTCCCCACGACGGAGGGTGCGTCAGGGGGTCCGGGGGGCGAAGCGCCCCCGGCGGGGGGTGCGGGGGGCTGGCCCCCCGCCGTCGCGGGACGCAATCAGGTGCGCAGGCCCGCGAAGGTCATCGGATCCAGCGAGACCTGGGCAAAGGTCGGCCCCCGCGTCAGCAAGCTGACCGCGTCATGCGAATGCAGCGATTCCTGATGGCTCGCCACGACACGGAAATCGCCCACGCGGCTGTCGGTCATCAACTGCCCCGCAAAGGCGCGCACGGCATCCTCGACAAAGATCGGATGCGCGGCGTTCAGTTCGGCAAAGGCCTGCTCGTCCTCGCGCTTGACCATGACCTGCGTCTCGGTCGGCACGGCGCGGCGGCACAATTCGACCACATCCTCAATCCACAGCCGCTCGGGCCCCGCCATCACCAGCGAGATCCGCGCGATCGAGCGCTGCGAATGCGGCGTGGCAAGCCTTCCGCGCACCTGACGCGCGTGTTCGGACAATTCCAGCGAACAGGGACAGGTCGAGGAATAGACGTAATCCAGATGCATGTTGCGCAGGCGCTGGCCGTTCTGCTCGACCACTTCCAGCGCGACGTCGTAATACTGCCAGCCCGACAGGCCCGAGCGCAGGCTGTCCACCTTCATCGGATACGAGAACTTCATCTGGATGCGGGCATCCAGCGCGTCCAGATCGGCCTTGTAGGTCTCCAGCGCGGCTTCCAGCACCGACAGGCTGAACAGCGTTTCGGAATGGCCATAGAAGGACCGCATGATCCGGGACATGTTGATGCCCTTGCGGTCGGCCTCCAGGCTGACGCTGCCGGTGACGCTGGTCTCCAGCGTGATCTCGCCCCCGGCACCGCCCGCATCGGGGCGTGTCAGATAGCGGATCGGCAGCCGGAAGTTCGAGATCCCGACATGCTGGATGGGCGCATGGGCGCCCACGATCAGGCTGGCCGGGCCGTTCTGCAGGTCGGGCAGGCTGTCCTTGTAGGCCTGATCGACAGTGAAACCGTCGTCATATTGGCGGGCAAGGGCAGGATAGGCGGGGGTCAGGGGACGGATCTCGGTCATGGTGCCTCCGGCTTTCTCGGGTTGATATAGATCAACCGCGGCCGTTGATAAGGGCTGTCGCACGAAACAATGTCATGTGAGCGCGCGACATGATGATGCACTCAGCCAAGCGCCTGCACCAGATCGTCGATCAGGTCGCGGGCATCCTCCAATCCCACGGACAGGCGCACAAGGCCGGGCGTGATGCCCAGATGAGCCTTGTCGGCATCCGACAGGCGCTGATGCGTCGTCGTCGCCGGATGCGTGGCAATGGATTTCGCATCGCCCAGATTGTTCGAGATGCGGATGATCCGCAACCGGTTCAGCACAGCAAAGGCGGCATCCTTGCCACCCGCGACCTCGAAGGCGATCATCGTGCCGCCAGACCCCATCTGCGCCATGGCAAGCTGATGCTGGGGATGGTCAGGCAGGCCCGGATAGATCACCCGGCTCAGCCGCGGATGGCCATGCAGCGCCGCCGCCACCGCAGCCGCGCTTTCGGCCTGGGCGCGCACGCGCAGGTCCATCGTTTGCAACCCGTTCAGCATGATCCAGGCGTGAAAGGGGCTGATCGCGCCACCCGTATGCTTCAGATAAGGCTCGACCACCTCGCGCACGAAATGCCGTGTGCCGCAGATCACCCCAGCCAGCGCGCGCCCACCGCCATCCATATGCTTGGTCGCGGAATAGACGACGACATCGGCGCCCTGCTCGACCGCACGCGAAAAGACGGGCGTGGCAAAGACGTTGTCCACGACGACCGTCGCCCCTGCTGCATGGGCCAGATCGGCCACGGCACGCAGGTCGATCACCTCAAGCGTGGGATTCGAGACGGTTTCAAAGAACACCGCCCGCGTACCGGGACGGATCGCGGTGCGCCACTGTTCCAGATCGGTGCCATCGACATAACTGACCTCGACCCCGAACCTTGCAAGAAGCTCCAGCACGTAAAGGCAGGATCCGAACAGCGCCCGCGCGGCGACGACGTGATCGCCGGGCTTGCACATGGCGAACAACGCACCGTTGACCGCGGCCATGCCGCTGGCCGTGGCAAAGGCGTCCTCGGTCCCTTCCAGCGCGGCGATCCGGTCCTCGAACATGCGGCTGGTGGGATTGCCATAGCGGGCATAGATGAATTCGTCCGGTCCCGCGTGGTGGAAACGCGCCTCGGCGGCTTCGGCGCTGTCATAGACGAAGCCCTGGGTCAGAAAGATCGCCTCGGCCATCTCGCCATACTGGCTGCGCCGGCTGCCGTGATGGACCGCCTGGGTGCGGGGATGGGGCGTCTTGTCGTTCGCTGCGCTCATGGGCGGACTCCTGCTGCGGATTGCCGGTTACAGGGCGTGTTCGTCCATGGCAAGACCGCCGGCCCCAGGGCCATCCCTTCGCCCCGGTCCGAGCGTCAGCGACCGGCGCGCGGCGTGCAGGTGTTGATACCCAAAAGCGTGTAGAGCGGGCAGAACCGCACCACTCCGGTCGCCAGAGGCACGATGCCCAGCAGATAGAGCCAACGCAGCTCGGCCCCGCTGTTCAGCACAAAGCCGGCCAGCAAGGCCAGCCCCAGAACCAGACGCAGGATGCGGTCCAAACCGCCGACATTGCAGGTCATGGTCATCCTCCACGATACATTCGTCCGCAGGAATGTATCATGAGGCCTCCGTCCCGGCTACAGATAATCGCTGCGTTGCAGCCCGTATTTCGCCATTTTCTCGTTCAGCGTCCGGCGTGGCAGGCACAATTCCTCCATCACGGCGGCAATGCTGCCCTTGTGGCGGCGCATCGTGTTGTCGATCAGCATCTTCTCGAAGCTCTCGACATATTCCTTGAGCGGCTTGCCTTCTGTCGTGGTCGCCTCGGGCGTCTCGTCGCCATCCGCCATCAGAAGCGATGCGATCGAGCCGGACCCCCGCCGGTTCTGCAGCACGGCACGTTCCGCCACATTGATGAGCTGGCGGATATTGCCCGGCCAGGGCGCCTGCAGAAGCTGGGCGGCCTCCTGCGCGCCGACCTGCGGGGGCTCGCAGCCGTATTCCTCGCTGAACTGCTCGGTCATGCGGGTGAAGAGAAGCAGGATGTCCTCGCCCCGCGCGCGCAGCGGGGGCAGCGTGATCTTCAGCGCGGAGAGGCGGTAGAACAGGTCCGGACGCAGCGAATCCTCGGCCCGGCGCCCCTCGCCCCGCGCATTCGAAATGGCGATGATCCGCGTCTCGGCGGGCGTGCCCTGATCGCTGATGAAGGCCAGAAGCCGCGCCTGCAAGGGCTCGGACAGCGCCTCGACATCCTCGAGGCACAGCGTGCCGCCCCGCGCCTCTTCGACGGCGGGCAGCCCGTCATCGAGCGGGCCGAACAGCCGCGCGGCCAGCGTCTCGTCGTCATAGGCCGCGCAGGAAATCGGCACGAACTTCTTCGAGGCGCGCGGGCCGACCGCGTGCAGGGCGTGTGCCACCAGTGTCTTGCCGGTGCCGGTCTCGCCGTCGATCATGACATGGCCGTCGGCCTGGCCCAGATCCAGGATGTCCTCGCGCAGGCGCTCCATCACGGGGCTGGTGCCGATCAGCTTGGACATGACCTGCTGGCCCTCGGACAGGTCACGGCGCAGGGCGCGGTTGTCCAGCGTCATGCGCCGCATCTGCGTGGCCTTCTTGGCCAGTTGCGTCATGCGGTCGGGGTTGAAGGGCTTCTCCATGAAATCCATCGCGCCGATGCGCATGGCCTCGACCGCCATGGGCACGTCGCCATGGCCGGTGATCATGATGACGGGCAGGCTGCTGTCCAGGCCCATCAGCCGCTTCAGGAAGGCCATACCGTCCATGCCGGGCATACGGATGTCGCTGACCACGACGCCGGGCCAGTCGGGGCCGATCACCTTCAGCGCATCTTCGGCGCTGGCGAAGGTCTCGGTGTCGAAGCCCGACAGGACCAGCCATTGGCTGATCGATTCGCGCATGTCCGGTTCGTCATCCACGATGGCGATCTTCAGCTTGCGGGACATCTGCGATCCTCTCTTCCTGCTCTATTCCGCCGCCAGCGGTTGCCGGGATCGGTCCGGCCCATATAGCGGCAACTCGACGCGGAACACCGCGCCGCCTCCGGTTTCATTATGCGCGGTCAGCCGACCCCCGAAATCCGCCACGATCGAGGAGGATATCGCAAGGCCCAGGCCGGTCCCCTCGCCCGGTTGCTTGGTCGTCCAGAAGGGTTCAAACAGTTTTTCCAGGTCAGAAACACCCGGTCCGTTATCGCGCACCGACACATAGGCGTGAGCGCCGGCCTCGACGCTGATCTCGATTCGCGCGTCGCGCCGGTCGCGCAACGCATCGACGGCATTGCGAAGCAGGTTGATCAGCACCTGTTCCAGCCGGATGCGGTCGGCCAGCACCATCACCCGCTCGCGCGGGACGTTGCGGATGATGCGGATGGGGCGGGTGCGAAGCTGCGGCTCCATCATGGTCAGCGCGCTGCTCAGCGCGGCACGCAGATCCACCGGCTCGAAGGCCTCGCCGCCCTTGCGGGCATAGGATTTCAACTGCCGCGTGATCGCGCCCATCCGGTCGATCAGGTCGTCGATGCGCTGGAAACTGGACAGGGCTTCCTCGGGGCGGCCCCGCTGCAACAAGAGCCGCGCGCCCGCCAGATAGGTCTTCATCGCCGCCAGAGGCTGGTTCAGCTCGTGGCTGACGCCCGCCGACATCTCGCCCAGAGCCGCCAGTTTCGAAGATTGCTGCATGGTCTGTTCAGCCACGCGCAGTTCCTTCTGCACGCGCTCGCGTTCGGCGATCTCGCGGGTCAGGCGAGCGTTCAGGGCACGCAGATCGGCCGATTCGCGCATATAGGCTTGCGATTGCAGCCGCGCGCGCCGCGACAGCATCCAGAAGGCGCCCGCCAGCAGGATCGCAAAGCCCATGATCTGCAAGGCAAGGATCGCGTTCACGCGCTCGCGCACCGAGGAATAGGCGGTGAAGCTGATCATCCGCCAGCCGCGAAAGGGCACCCGCGCCTCGGACCGCATCACGGCGCGGCCCAGCAGATAGGCGTCGGCGGGCTGGCTGGTCCAGTCGGCCGTCACCTGAAAGGCCCGCTGGATGGCCGAGGGCGCGGACCTGACCGCCAGCGCCTCGGACAGGGTCAGGCCGCGCCAGCGCGGTTCGGTTGTCAGGATGATGTGACCTTCGCTGTCGGTCACCGCAACGGCGTCCGAGATCCCCGCCCAGGACCGTTCCAGCCGCGTCAGATCGGCGCCGACCACGATCACGCCAAGCGTGCGCCCATCGGCCACGACCGCGCGGGAATAGCTGAAATCATAGGCGCCCGATGCCTGTTCCGAGACGGTGAAGACCGTATCGCGCGACCGCAGCGCCTCGACGAAATAGGGGGCGGCGGACATGTTGGCGCCGATCTGGTAGCGGTCGGTCGAGCCGACCACCCTGCCCGACCCGTCCAGAAGCCGGATCGAGGCCGCGCCGATTTCCTTTTGCGCGGTCATCAGCCGCGCCGATGTGGTCGAGAAATCGTTGCCCGTCAGCGCCCCGATCAGCGCCGGATCGCGCGCCAGCAGCAGCGGCACGACGGAATTGCGCTGCAATTCCGACATCAGGTTGCCGCTATACAGCGCCAGACGCAGTTCCGACCGGACGCGGGTGGTCTCCGAGAAGCGCTCGGTCAGCCAGGCATTGGTAAACCAGATCGAGGCGCCCGCCGCCGCCAGCAGCAGCACGAGCCCCGCGCGCAGCCACAGCGCCGACCAGCGCCGCCCGTTGCGCAAGTCAGAGCTGTCGCCCTCGATATCTTCGCCAATCTCCAAGCGCCGGTCCATCCGATCACGCATACCGCGCCAGCCTTGTCGCGGTGCGGTAGAATTGTCGCAATCTACGACCAACCCGCCCCGCGCTCAAGCCGCAGGGCGCGGCGCCGGCCTCAAGCCAGCGCGAGGCGCCCGACCAGCCCTGCGAACAGGGCCGCGCCATCCGTGCCACCCAGGGCCGGATCGGCTGCGCGTTCGGGATGGGGCATCATGCCGAGAACACGGCGATTGGCCGACAACACGCCCGCGATATCCGCGACCGAGCCATTGATGGCCGGCGCATAGGTGAAGGCGATGCGGTCCTGATCGCGCAACGCGGTCAACCCTTCGGCGTCGATCTGATAATTGCCGTCATGATGGGCGACCGGCACGCTGATCTGCTGGCCGGTCCGATACCCGGCGGTAAAGACGTTGTCAGCGGTCTCGACCCGCAGGGTGGCGGGTTTGCACAGGAAGGTCAGTCCCGCATTGCGCATCAGCGCGCCGGGCAGCAGGCCGAGTTCGGTCAGAACCTGAAAGCCGTTGCAGATGCCCAGCATATAGCCGCCCCGTTCGGCATGGGCGCGCAGGGCGGGGGCAATGGGCGAATGCGCCGCGATGGCTCCGCAACGCAGATAGTCGCCATAGGAAAAACCACCCGGAACCGCGACCAGATCCAGCCCTTGGGGCAGACTGGTGTCCTTGTGCCAGACGCGCTGCACATCGGCGCCCGCCTGCTTCAGCGCAACCGCCAGGTCGCGGTCGCAATTCGATCCGGGGAAAGTGACGACAGCGGCTTTCATCTGCGGCTCCTGTGCTGGGATAGGCGGGCCATAGCGCAGCCAGGCCGCCGAAGAAAGGGGGCGCTGCCGCCCTGCGCTTGTCGAACCCACATTCAGGCGATGCCCCGGTGGCGAAGGGCAAAAGCGGAAGGAGCCGGACGATTGCCCGGCCCCCGTCTGCCCGGCCCCCGTCCCGATCAGGCCAGAGCCTTGTTCAGGTATTCGTCCACCTTTTCCAGGTAGCCCATCGTGGTCAGCCATTTCTGGTCGGGGCCCACCAGCAGGGCAAGATCCTTGGTCATGTGGCCGTCTTCCACGGCGCGCACAGTGACCTTTTCCAAGGTCTGGGCAAAGTTCATCAGCGCGGCGTTATCGTCCAGCTTGGCCCGGTGCTTCAGGCCGCCCGTCCAGGCAAAGATCGACGCGATCGAGTTGGTCGAGGTCGCGTTGCCCTTCTGATGCTCGCGGTAATGGCGCGTGACGGTGCCATGGGCGGCTTCCGATTCCACGATCTTTCCGTCCGGCGTCATCAGCACCGAGGTCATCAGCCCGAGGCTGCCGAAACCCTGCGCAACGGTGTCCGACTGCACGTCGCCGTCATAGTTCTTGCAGGCCCAGACATAGCCGCCCGACCATTTCATCGCCGATGCCACCATGTCGTCGATCAGGCGATGCTCGTAGTGGATGCCGGCCTTCTTGAACTTGTCCTCGAATTCGGTCTCGTAGATCTCCTGGAAGATGTCCTTGAAGCGGCCGTCATAGGCCTTCAGGATCGTATTCTTGGTGGACAGATAGACCGGATAGCCCCGCGACAGGCCGTAATTCATCGAGGCGCGCGCGAAATCGCGGATCGAATCGTCCAGGTTGTACATCGCCATGGCGACCCCGGCCGAGGGCGACTGGAACACTTCATGCTCGATCGTCTCGCCATCTTCGCCGACGAACTTGATCGTCAGCTTGCCCTTGCCCGGAAACCGGAAGTCGGTGGCGCGATACTGGTCGCCGAAGGCGTGGCGGCCGACAACGATGGGCTGGGTCCAGCCCGGCACCAGACGCGGCACGTTCTTGCAGATGATCGGCTCGCGGAAGATCACGCCACCCAGAATGTTGCGAATCGTCCCATTGGGCGAACGCCACATCTTCTTGAGGCCGAATTCCTCGACGCGCGCCTCATCGGGGGTGATGGTGGCGCATTTGACGCCGACGCCGTAGCGCTTGATCGCCTCGGCGGCGTCCACGGTGATCTGGTCATCGGTGCGGTCGCGCTCTTCGATTCCCAGGTCGTAATATTTCAGGTCGATATCCAGATAGGGGAGGATCAGCTTCTGCTTGATGAAGTCCCAGATGATCCGGGTCATTTCATCGCCGTCGAGCTCGACGACGGGGTTTTCGACCTTGATCTTCGACATGACAGCCCCCTTGGCGTTGGATTTCGATGCCCTCCCATAGCGCGGTCCGCCAATGATGAAAAGGCGGTATGCGATTGTATGCAGTCCGACCCTGACGGGGCTGTCGGGGCCCGGCGGCGAGTGATCTGTCTTTTTAGACAGGTGTCGGGAATTGTCGCCGGAATATTCTTGCAGTTGCCGTGATACGCCTGTAACTGATCCGTTTATCAGCGGTTTATTGATCAATAAGTCAGCGGTGTTTGACGAGCGCGAGGTTAACCATGTCAACGACTGTGAACTGGCTCTGGATCGGGAATCAGCCCCAAGCCAACAGCAACATCAACACCCCCCCCCACGACCGCGGACGCATCGCAATTCATCGGCACCGTTGCCACCGGCAGAAGCCAGATCGCGCCCGTTGCGCTGAGCGGCGTCACCCGCGCGATCCGGGTTGACGGCAGGAATACCGATGCCTTCGCCACGACCTATAATGGCGATCGCAGCGGAGCCAGCCCGATGAGCTATGTCAGCCCGTCGAACGGCAATCAGGTATCAACCGTGATCGCGGGCTTCTATCAGACACGCTACCGGCTGACCCTGCCCGATGGCAGCACCACCGAACAGAGTGGCGTGCTGATCCAGATGGGGAACGGCGATGTCTTCATGCGCCCGGCCCTCGACACGCTGCCGGCCTGGGCAGGAATCACCGAGCTGCAATCCATCGAGGTTCTGTCGATCAGCCCCTACGGGGCAAACGTCTATGCCGCGACGATTTCGTTCCAGCCGTCGATCTTCGATCTGGAGATCATCTGCTTTGCCTCCGGCACCATGATCCGCACGCCGCAGGGCGATGTCGCGGTCGAGGATCTGCGCCCCGGCATGATGGTCATGACCCGCGACGCGGGCGCTCAACCGCTGCGTTGGTGCGGCGCCTCCCATGTCCCGGCGGCGGTCCTGCGGGCCGAGGACCGTCTGCGCCCGATCCGCATCGAGGCCGGCGCGCTCGGTGATGGGATGCCCTCGGCAACGCTGCGCGTGTCGCCGCAGCACCGGGTTCTGGTCTCCTCGGCCATCGCCCAGCGGATGTTCGGCACGGCGGAACTGCTGGTTCCGGCCAAGCACCTGACCGACCTGCCGGGCGTGTCGGTGGATGACGATCTGTCCGGCGTCACCTATCACCACCTGATGCTGGATGCGCATCACATCCTGACCTCGAACGGGGCGCCGACGGAATCGCTCTACCCCGGACGCCAGGCCCTGCAGGCCATCGGCCCCGATGCCGTGGCCGAGATCGAGACCCTGTTCCCCGGTTTGCTGAACGCCGCCCCCGCGCCGGCCCGAACGCTGGCGCGCGGCCACAAGGTCCGCAAGCTGGCCGCACGCCACGCCGCCAACGACCACGCCCTGGTCGGCTGACGGGCTCCCGCGCCGGCCGGGTCAGGCCGGCGCGAAATGCCGCCGCAGACGGTCATCCAGCCAGGCCCAGAGCGGCCTGGATGCTGCCTGAACCGCAGGCCCCACGCGCTCCTGCACCTGGATCAGGCCCACATCGAATTCCGCCCATCCCCGGCCGCCGCCCATCAGGTTCAGAAAGGCGGGCTGGAAGCGGTCCAGACCCTTGGCAAAGACGGCCTCGGGCGTGCGGCCGGCCTCGAATTCCTGCCACAAGGCCATCAGCGCCCGCCCTTGCCCCGCAGGCAACAGCCCGAACAGGCGTCGCGCGGCCCGCTCTTCGGCGGCGCGCCGTTCGGGTGCGCCATGCGCCAACCCGCCCGCCGAATGCAAAGGCACATCTCCCACGTCGATCTCGACCAGATCGTGGATCAGTGCCATGCGGATCACGCGCCCGATATCCACCGACCGAGCCAGGCCAGCCAACACAAGCGCGAAAAGCGCCAGATGCCAGCTATGTTCGGCGGTGTTCTCGCGGCGACTGCCATCGGCCAGCCGGTTGGCGCGCATCACGGATTTCAGCCGATCCGCCTCGGCCAGAAAGGCCAGCCGCCGGGCCAGATCGCCCTGCCCGATTTCGCGCCCCTCCAGCATATGCCGGGCGGCTTCTGCGACCTCGGGCCATTCCACGGCCAGCCGCGCCGCGCGCCCGCGATCCAGATTGTCGCGAACGATCCTGACATGATCGGGCAAGGGCCGCGCGGCCTGCAGGACCTGGAACAGCGGCTGCACATGGTCCATGCGCTTGGCGAAGCGCGCATCCGGAGTGTCGGCTGCCTCGAACTCCGCCCACAGCGCATGGAGCGCCGCCCCACCATCCGGCAGACCAAAGAGCCGCTCCGCCGCCTGCGCCTCGGCCTGGGCCACGCAGGCGCTGTCATGGGCCTGATGGATCGGGTGATCGCCCGCATCAATCTCGACCAGATCATGCAGCAGGATCATGGCCAGCGCGCGGTCACTGGCCCCAAAGACCAGCCCGTAAAGCGCGACATGCCAACTGTGCTCGGCACTGTTTTCGGGTCGCGACAGATCCATCAGCACATTCGCGCGATCGACCGATTTCAGCCGGTCTGCCTCGTGCATGAATGCCATTGCCCCGTCCAGCACGGCCCTGTCCTTTGCCTTGGTTCGAATCCCGGGGGTCCGGGGCAGCGCCCCGGCGCCCTCGGCTCAGCGCGTTGATTCGGTCAGGCGGCGGCGCACATAGGATTGCACCAGCTCGATCATCGGCTTCATATGGGCCTCGTCGTCGCGAAAGAAGTGATCCGCGCCCTCGATCTCCTCATGGGTGATCGTGATCCCCTTCTGCTCACGCAGCTTCGCGACCAGATTCTGCGTGTCCTTGGGCGGCGCAACGCGGTCAGCCGTGCCGTTCACGATCAGCCCCGACGACGGGCAGGGCGCCAGAAAGCTGAAATCGTACATGTTCGCCGGAGGCGCTACACTGACAAAGCCGGTGATCTCGGGCCGGCGCATCAGAAGCTGCATCCCGATCCAGGCACCGAAGCTGAAGCCCGCCACCCAGCAATGCTTGGAATTGGGGTTCATCGCCTGCAGATAATCCAACGCCGAGGCCGCATCGGAAAGCTCGCCGATGCCTTGGTCGAACTCGCCCTGGCTGCGGCCGACGCCCCGGAAATTGAAGCGCATCACCGTGAAGCCCAGTCGGTGAAAGGCGTAGTGCAGGTTATAGACGACCCGGTTGTTCATCGTCCCGCCATATTGCGGATGAGGGTGCAGGACGATGGCGATGGGGGCGTCAGGCTTGCCGGGCTGGGGGTGATAGCGGCCTTCGAGACGGCCTTCGGGGCCGGGGAAAATCAGCTCTGGCATGGTCTTCCTTTACAGGGCGGTCCGAGTTTCTTGACGCACCGGCGCGGGGCTTCTAGACGGGTGCCTTGGGCAAGCCTGCGGCCAGCACGAGAAACCTTCAAGGCCGGGCATAGCGTGCCTTAGCCAAGCGCGTCAACACGGGCGGACAGGAATGCCGCTCTGCAGCGACTGCGCCAGCCAAATCGGGAGGACGGGATGAAACTTTCCACCAAAGGCCGTTACGCGATCATCGCGCTGGTCGATCTGGCCATCGCCAGAAACGACGAACTGACCGCGCTGTCCGAGATTTCGCGCCGCCAGGACATCTCGCTGCCCTATCTCGAACAGCTTTTCGTGCGCCTGCGCCGGGCGGGGCTGGTGGCCTCGGTCCGGGGTCCGGGCGGCGGCTACCGGCTGGCACGCGCGCCCGAAACGATTCGGGTGGCCGAGATCCTCGAAGCCGTGGACGAGACGGTCAGCGCCATGCATGTGGGCGCAGGCGCCTCGGGGGGCGTGTCGGGCACGCGCGCGCAGACGCTGTCGAACAGGCTGTGGGAAAGTCTCTCGGCGCATGTCTATGTGTTCCTGCACAACCACACGCTGGCCGATGTGGCCAGGAACCAGCTTCTGCCCTGCCCGGCCTTGCCGCAGATCCTGAAGGTCGTGGACGAATAAGAGCCTGCAACCCTCAGGCGCGGGGCAGGGTCAGACGCCCTGCGCGCGGCCCACCCGCTGGTTATAGACAAAGCCGCTGATCGAATAGGGGCGGCCCAGGGTTCCGGGCACGCTTTCGACCCGCACCATCGACCAGTCATTGCGCGGCGAGACATCCACGACGCGCTGGCGCAGGGTGACGCGGTTGCGTTCCCAATTCGCATGGTCGATTCGGATTTCGCGCGGGCTCACCACCTCCGAGACGACGGCCAAGTGCCCGACGCGCAGATTGCGCCCGGCCGAGAACACCATCACCGCGCCGACCTGCGGTTCCTTGCCGCGCGCATAAACGCCCTGCGCCGCGTTCCACCATGTTCCGGCATTGCCGCGAAGATCGATCCCGCTCAGATCCCGCGCGAAGGGAACGCACCAGACGCGCTGGCCCTGCGCCCGCCTGGCGGCGGCCTGGCTGATGGCCATTTCCTGACGCTGTGGCAGCAGGCTCATCGACTGACCCGCATGGGTGCCGGGGGCCGACTGGCCCGCATCGGGGGTCGCGCAGGCGGCGACACCAAGCAGAAGTATCGCGGCCAAGGCGGCGCGCAAGGCGGTCATCCGGGTCTTGAAAGGCGTCATTTACGGCGCTTGTTCTATGTCTGGATCGCTGTCGCCGCGACCTTGGCCCGAGGGCCGGCCATTCGCCAAGCCCGGGCTCAACCCATGCGCAACTTTCCGCCAATGCCTGAAATTCGTGGGAACTTTTCCGCCGATCCTTTCGCCGGAGGCGCTGTCAAGAGCCTTGACGCTGCGACCAGACCTGCTGCGCTCGGGGAAACAGGTCGAAAACGCGCTCTTTCGGGCGGCAGAGGATCGCGCCATGCGAGGCCAGAACGACCGGACGCTCGATCAGGATGGGGTGTGCGACCATGGCGGCGATCAGCGCATCCTCGGACAGGCCCGGATCGGCCAGCCCCAGTTCGGCAAAGGGCGTTCCCTTGCGCCGGATCAGACCCCGCGCATCCAGACCCAGCCGTGCCAGCACGTCGCGCAATTCCGTCCCTGACGGGGGATCGGCAATATAATCGCGCACTACCGGCGCAAGCCCCGCATCGCGCAAGACCCCCAGCACCCAACGCGAGGTCGAACAGGTCTGCTTGTGCCAGATCACCGGATTGCCCATCCGGGCGACCTACCCCTTCGCGTCAGGAATGGGAAGCGCGCTCGAAGCCTTGATCTCCTCCATCGACAGAAGCGCGGTGACGTTGTGAATCTTCACCTCACCGATCAGCGACTGGTAAAAGCGGTCATAGGCCCGCGCATTCCTGACCTGCACCTTGAGGATATAGTCGATGTCGCCCGCCAGCCGATGCGCCTCGACGACCTCAGGGCGCTCGCGCAGCGCGCGCAGAAAGCGCGCGGCCCAGTCGCGGTCATGTTCGCTGGTGCGGATCAGGACGAAGAAGCAGGCCTCCAGCCCCAATGCCTCGGGGTCGAGGATGGCGACCTGCCGCCGGATCACGCCCGCCTCGCGCAGCTTGCGGATCCGGTTCCAGACGGGGGTCTTGGACGCGCCCACCCGGTCCGCGATCTGGTCCAGCGACAGGCTGGCATCCTGTTGCAGCAGGGACAGGATTTTGCGGTCCACAATGTCCAACCGGACGGGCGTTCGGTCCGAGGCCGCTTCTGAGGGATTTTGTTCCGACATGACGCTACTCATACTGATTTCATCCTTATTTTGCGCAGTCACTCGCCAGAATCCAGAACAAAATTCTATATAAGGGCGACAAATACGAGGTCTGCATCATGAGCAAAGCCTTCACCCCGACGGCCGCCCGACCCGGTGTCATCACCGCCAATGACCTGCGCGAAGGGCATAATGTCTGGATGTGCGAGGATGGCTGGACCCCGGACCCTGCCCGCGCCACGATCTTCGAGGACGAAGCGATTGCGGAACTGGCGCTGCTCAGGGCGATCGCACAGGCCGATCAGGTCGTCGGCCCCTATCTGGTCGAGGCCCGTCGCGGCCCGAACGGTCCCGAGCCCGTGCATTTCCGCGAAGCCTTCCGCCAGCGCGGGCCGTCCAACTATTTCCACGGCATTCAGGCAAAGGATAGCGCCCATGTTTGATGTCCGCCCCGTTGAAACCGACTATGTGCGCCACCGAGCGGCCCAGTTCCGCGCCCAGGTCGAACGGCGCCTGAACGGCAGCCTGACGGAAGAGGAATTCCGCCCCCTGCGCCTGATGAACGGCGTCTATCTGCAGCTACATGCCTATATGCTGCGGGTTGCGATCCCCTATGGCACGATCAGCCCCGACCAGATGCGAACGTTGGCCCATCTGGCCGAGACCTATGACAAGGGATACGGCCACTGGACCACGCGCCAGAACATCCAGTTCAACTGGCCCAGGCTGGTGGACATCCCCGACATGCTGGACGCGTTGGCCGAGGTCGGGATGCATGCGATCCAGACCAGCGGCAACACGATCCGCAACGTCACCACCGACGCCTTCGCGGGTGCCGCGGCGGATGAGGTGGCAGACCCGCGACCCTATGCCGAATTGCTGCGCAGTTGGTCCACCGACCATGCCGAATTCCAGTTCCTGCCGCGCAAGTTCAAGATCGCCATTTCCGGGGGCAAGAAGGACCGCGCCGTGATTGCCGCCCATGATATCGGGCTGCGGCTGGTCGAACGCGACGGCCGGACGGGCTTCGAGGTCTGGATCGGCGGCGGCCTCGGGCGAACGCCGCTTCTGGGTCAGGTCGTCCGCGACTTCCTGCCCGAGGAGGATCTGCTGCCTTACGTCGAGGCGATCATCGCGACCTACAACCTGTCTGGCCGCCGCGACAACAAATACAAGGCGCGCATCAAGATCACGGTTCTGGAGCGCGGCCTCGACACGATGCGCGCCGAAATCGAGGAAGAGTTCAAGGCCCGTCGGCGTGATTTTCACGGCGCCGACCGCGAGGCGCTGGCGATCTTCAAGGACCGCTTCCGGGCACCCAGTTTCCGTGACGCGCCCGTGGACGGCTACGAGACCGCGCGCGCCGCGAACCCGGCCTTTCGCAGCTGGACCGACACCAACCTGCACCCGCACCGCGTGGACGGCTATGCCAGCGTTGTCGTGACCTTCAAGGCACCTGGTCAGACGCCGGGCGATGCCACCGCGGACCAGATGCGCCTGCTGGCCGATCTGGCCGAAAGATACGGCCATCACGACCTGCGCGTGACGCACGACCAGAACGTCGCGCTACCGCATGTCCACAAATCCGACCTGCCCGCGCTCTATGACGCGCTGAAGGCGGCGGGCCTCGCCACCGCCAATGCGGGCCTGACCAGCGACATCATCGCCTGCCCCGGCATGGATTATTGCGCGCTTGCGACCGCACGATCCATTCCCGTCGCCAAGGCGATCGCGGACCATTTCCGCACCGAGGGACTGGAAGAAGAGATCGGCAACCTGAACATCCGCATCTCGGGCTGCATCAATGCCTGCGGACATCACCATCTGGGCCATATCGGCATCCTGGGCCTGGACCGGGCGGGGGTCGAGAACTACCAGATCACGCTTGGCGGCGACGCCTATGACATCCCGGCCATCGGCGAACGCACAGGCGCGGGCTTCCCGGCCGAAGAGGTCGTGCCCGCCCTCGACCGCCTACTGCGCGCCTATCTGGAGCTGCGGCAGGACGCGTCCGAACGTTTCATCGACGCCTATCGCAGGCTTGGCCCCGCGCCGTTCAAGGCCGCGCTTTACCCGGCGCAGGTCGATGTTTGACAGCGATCTGGACACGCGCGCCGCGCGGTTGAACGACCGCTATCGCCACCATGCGGCGATCGAGGTTCTGCGCCGCGCGGTGACCGACCCCGACTTGGGGCGGGTGGCGCTGGTCTCGTCCTTCGGGGCGGAATCGGTGGTGCTGCTGCATATGGTCAGCCGGGTCGCGCCGGGCCTGCCGGTGCTGTTCATCGACACGCAGATGCTGTTCCCCGAGACCCTGGCCTATCAGCGCGAGGTCTCGGCCAAGCTGGGCCTGACCGATGTGCAGGTCATCATGGCCAGCGCATCCGAGATTGCCGCGCACGATCCGGACGGCACACTGCACAGAGTCAACGCCGACGCCTGCTGCGATATCCGCAAGACCATGCCGCTGGAGCGGGCCTTGTCGGGCTATGATGCCTGGATCACCGGCCGCAAGCGGTTCCAGAACGGACATCGCGCCGCGCTGGAATTCTTCGAGCCCGAACCGCCCGCGCGGCTGCGCGTGAACCCGCTTGCGCATTGGCGCCCCGAGGACGTGCAGGATTACATGATCGAGAACCGCCTGCCGCGGCATCCGCTGGTGGCGCAGGGCTACCCCTCGATCGGCTGCGCGCCCTGCACCTCGCCCGTGGCACCGGGCGAAGACCCGCGGTCGGGCCGCTGGCGGGGGCTGGAGAAATCCGAATGCGGCATCCACTTCATTGGCGGACGCATGGTCCGCGGAAAGGTCTCGGCATGAACGAGCAGTCGAACAGCCAGCCCGTCCTGGCCCGCGATGACGGTTTCCACCCGATCGAGGATCAGCCCGCGCTAATCCTTGCGCCCGACACGCCCCCGGCCTCGCTGGCCGATCACCTGGACCTGCCGCTGATCGGCATAGCCTTTCCCGTCTTTCATGACGGGCGCGGCTTCACCTTGGCCCGGCGGCTGCGCGAACTGGGCTACAAGGGTCGCCTGCGCGCGACCGGCCGGCTGATCGCGGACCAATATGCCATGGCCCGCCGCGTGGGCTTTGACGAAGTCGAGGTCGCCCCGGACATCGCCGCCCGCCAGCCCCAAGCCCAGTGGCTGGCGCGCGCCGACTGGAAGGCCTGGGACCATCGGGCGCAGCTTGCAGGCTGAGACTTTCGTCCCGCCGCCCCATCGACTAGAAGACCCGAAGGAATTGACAATGACGCTGGATCTGCCCGTGACCCAAGCCGCGCCCGAGACCGCCGCCCCGAAGACGCTGCCCGATGCACAGACCGTCACGGCGGTGAAGCACTGGACCGACAGACTGTTCTCGTTCCGCGTGACGCGGCCGGCCAGCCTGCGCTTTCGCTCGGGCGAATTCGTGATGATCGGCCTGCCGGACGAGAACGGCAAGCCGATCCTGCGCGCCTATTCCATCGCCTCGCCGAATTGGGACGATGAGCTGGAATTCTATTCCATCAAGGTGCCGGACGGGCCGCTGACCTCGCGCCTGCAACATATCCAGCCGGGCGATCAGATCATCCTGCGCCCGAAACCCGTGGGAACGCTGGTTCTCGACGCGCTGCTGCCCGGCAAGCGGCTGTGGTTCCTGGCCACCGGCACAGGCATCGCGCCCTTTGCCAGCCTGATGCGCGACCCCGAGACCTATGAGCGATTCGAGCAGGTCATCATGATGCATACCTGCCGCACCGCGGACGAGCTGAATTACGGCCGCGAACTGGTCGAGAACCTGCGCCACGACCCCCTGCTGACCGAGATCCATGGCGACGGCTTCGCGGAACGGCTGCTGTATTACCCGACCACCACGCGCGAGAAATCGCCGCTGATGGGGCGGATCACGGAGAATCTGTCCTCGGGCAAGGTGCTGGCCGATCTGGGCCTGCCACCGATCGACCCGGCCGAGGATCGCGCGATGATCTGCGGCAGCCTGGCCTTCAATGTCGATGTGAAGGCGGTGCTTGAGGGTTTCGGCATGAACGAAGGGGCGAATTCCGACCCGCGCGAATTCGTGGTCGAGAAGGCCTTTGTGGGCGAGGGAATCTGATCCGACCAGGTTCAAGGGGCTCTGCCCCTCGGCCCCTGCGGGGCCTCACCCCGGGGTATTTCGGCAACGAAGAAGAGGCAGGCTGCGGCCCTGCCTCTTTTTTGCTGGTTCAGAAGAAGGCCTGAAGCCCGGTGATCGCGCGACCGAGAATGAGGGCATGGATATCATGCGTGCCCTCATAGGTGTTCACGGTTTCCAGATTCGCCACGTGGCGCATGACCTGGTATTCCTCGGAAATGCCATTGCCACCATGCATGTCGCGGGCAAGCCGCGCGATATCCAGCGCCTTGCCGCAATTGTTGCGCTTGACGATCGAGATCATCTCGGGGGCCGCGTCGCCTTCGTCCAGCAGTCGGCCCACGCGCAGCGAAGCCTGGAGGCCAAGCGCGATGTCGGTCAGCATGTTGGCGAGCTTGAGCTGGTGCAGCTGGGTCTGGGCCAGAGGCTTGCCGAACTGATGGCGGTCCAGACCGTATTGGCGCGCGGCGTGCAGGCAGAATTCGGCCGCGCCCATCGCCCCCCAGCTGATGCCGTAGCGCGCACGGTTGAGGCAGCCGAAGGGGCCCTTGAGGCCCTCGATATTCGGCAGGAGCGCGTCTTCGCCGACCTCGACGCCGTCCATCACGATCTCGCCCGTTATCGAGGCGCGCAGCGACAGCTTGCCGCCGATCCTGGGCGCTGACAGGCCGGTGAGGCCCTTGTCGAGGATGAAGCCGCGGATCTTGCCGCCATGCGCCTCGGACTTGGCCCAGACGACGAAGACATCCGCGATGGGCGAGTTCGAGATCCACATCTTCGACCCCGAAATCCGGTAGCCGTCGGCGGTCTTCTTCGCCACGGTCTTCATGCCCGCCGGGTCCGATCCGGCATCGGGTTCGGTCAGCCCGAAACAGCCGATCCATTCGCCCGAGGCCAGTTTCGGCAGATATTTCAGGCGCTGTTCCTCGCTGCCATAGGCGTAGATCGGATACATCACCAGCGAGGATTGCACCGACATCATGCTGCGATAGCCGCTATCCACCCGCTCGACCTCGCGGGCGACGAGGCCATAGGCGACGTAGGACGCGCCGATGCCGCCATATTCCTCGGGGATGGTGATACCCAGGAGACCCATCTCGCCCATCTCGCGGAAGATGGCGGGATCGGTCGTCTCGTCGCGATAGGCGGCGATGACACGCGGTTGCAGCTTGTCCTGGGCATAGGCACGGGCTGCGTCGCGCAGCATCCGTTCTTCCTCGGTCAGCTGGTCGGACAGGCGGAACGGATCTTCCCAGTCGAAGCGCGCCAGATCCGGGCGGTCCTTGGGCTTGAGATGTTGCAGCATGTCCGGTCCTCCTCGGTGGTCAGGGACAGGATTAGGGCGCTTGCAGCAGCAGCGCAATGGCGCGCTTGGTCACGCCCTCACGGATCGGTCACGCCGAATTGGGGAACCGATATTCTAAATGGCTGTTAAACCGTAAGGAATATGTTCCGCAAGGTAGGAGAATTCCCATGCGACGGATCATCCACAACACGACGGCCGTTGCGGCCTGCCTTTCGCTGCTGGTGCCGCAACTGGCCATGGCCGAATGGCGGCTGCCCGATGCAGAGGCGGCGGCCCGTGCCGAACGGCACGCCGAAACGCGCGCTGACGAGGCCGCAGCCTTGGCCGCCGAGCGCGAGGCGGGGCTGGGAGCGGACGACCTGGCCTGCGCCGACGGCACCGAGCGGCCATGCGCGGACGGCGTTGCGCTGGTGACGCCGGGCGGTCTTGAGGTCGCGCTATCGGAAAGCGGCCAGATCGTGTTGGCCGAGGGCGACGATTTCCATAGTTTGCCTCAGGATGGCGCCGATCTGAATGGCGAGGGCGGAGCCGAGGCCGTGACAGCGGAGCCTGCTACTGAGCCCGAGGGAGAGCCTGAGCATCAGGCCGAGGTCGAAAGAGTGGCTGAGCCCGAGCCGCAGCCCGAGCCGGCACCGGAGACTGCAGACACTGCGGACACCGACGAGACGGTGGACAGCGCCGAAGCAGGCGGCACCTTGGGCGAGGCCCTGAGCCGCATCACCGACACCGCTGCCGAAGAACTGCCGCGCCGCGACGAGATGGCCGATGCGCTGGCCGAAACCGCGCGCGAGCAGGAACAGAACATCACCGATCTGGCAGAGTCGCTGGCTGAGGCGCTCGGCGGCCAAGGCCAAAGCGATGACCGGCTGCGTCTGGCCACCGGGCAGGTCCAGCGCGACCGGGCCGAGGTTCTGCCCGGCCTCGCCCGGGTGCTGAACGAAGAGGTCGAGGCGGGGTTGACGGTCTCGTCGCTGACCTGCATCGGCGGTGGGACCGCCCCCTGCGAGGGCCGCGCGCAGACGCCTCGGGGCGTGGTGATCGAGATGAATGACCAGGGCGAATACCGCCTCGCCCCCGCGAATGCGCAGATGTATCGCGTCCAGGATGGCGAGATGGTGCTGCGCGCCGCCGAGGAAGGCAGTGAAGTGACCGAGGCCGCGCGCGAAGCCGCCGAAGCCGCTGCACCCAGCTCGGCCCTGGCACTCGAAGCCGCCGAGGGCAGCGGAGAGGTGATTGAACAGCAAGTGACCGAAGAAACCGCCCGATCCTCATCGGAGGATTTCCAGACCAACCTGGGCGACGCCCTGTCGGGTCAGGCCACGCAAGCGGGCGGTTCGGGCCGTGACAACGACCTGGCGCGGGCGCTGCTGCTGGGTCTGGGGGCGGTCGCGGTCGGCTCGGTTCTGGCCAACAACCGCCAGGTTGCGCTGAGTGCGCCCGACCGGGTCGTCGTGACGCGCCCCGATGGCAGCCAGGAGGTCATCCGCGACGATGTGGCGCTGCTGCGTCAGCCCGGCTCGACCGTGACGACCGAGAATTTCGATGACGGCTCGTCGCGCACCATCGTCACCCGACCCGATGGCAGCCGGGTCGTCACGATCCGCGACGCGAACCTGCAGGTGCTGCGGCGCACGCTGATTTCGGCCGATGGCACGACGACGACGCTGATCAACGAATCCGATGTGCAGCCGGTCGATCTGGCCACCCTGCCCGCCCCCGCACCGGTGCCGCCGCAGACCGGGATGAGCGAGGATGAACTGCGCGCCGCTCTGCAGCGCGAGGCGAATGTGGATCGGCGTTTCACCCTGTCGCAGATCCGCAACATCCCCGAAGTGCGCGCCCTGGTCCCGCCGATCAATATCGACGCGATCACCTTCGACACGGGCTCGGCCGCGATCCGGCCTGATCAGGCCCAACAACTTGCCACGCTTGGCCGGATCATCCAGGAACAGATCCGCGCCAATCCGCGCGAGATCTTCCTGATCGAAGGTCACACGGATACAGTCGGCTCAGAGGCTTATAACCTGGCCCTGTCCGACCGCCGCGCGGAATCCGTGGCGCTGGCGCTGACCGAATATTTCGACGTGCCGCCGGAAAATCTCGTCACGCAGGGTTATGGCGAAAACTTCCTGCTGATCCGCGCCGAGGGCGATATCCGCGAGAACCGCCGCGCCTCGGTCCGGCGCATCACGGACCTGCTGGCGCAATAAGCGACACCTCCAGACGACAAGGCCCCGCTATGGCGGGGCCTTTTTCGCTCAGGTGCTGACTGCCTCGTCCATTGTGAGAAAACCACCGGACTGGCGCTGCCAAAGCCGCGCGTAAAGCCCGCCTTGGGCCAGCAACTCGGCATGGCTGCCCTGCTCGATGATACGACCCTGATCCATCACGATCAGCCGGTCCATCGCAGCGATGGTCGAAAGCCGGTGGGCAATGGCGATGACGGTCTTGCCCTGCATCAGTGTTTCCAGCCGGGACTGGATCGCCGCTTCGACCTCGCTGTCCAGCGCGCTGGTCGCCTCGTCCAGGATCAGGATGGGGGCGTCCTTCAGCGCCACCCTTGCAATGGCGATGCGCTGGCGCTGACCGCCCGACAGCTTGACCCCGCGTTCGCCGACATGCGCGTCCAGCCCGCGCCGGCCGTGGCTGTCCGACAATGCAGGCACGAAGCCGTCAGCCTCGGCCATGCGCAGGGCCTGCGCGATCTGTTCGTCGGTCGCGTCGGGGCGGCCATAGGCGATATTCTCGCGCACCGAGCGATGCAGAAGCGAACTGTCCTGCGTCACCACCCCAATGGCGGCGCGCAAACTGTCCTGCGTGACGCGCGAAATGTCCTGCCCGTCGATGGTGATGCGCCCGGATTCGATGTCGTGAAAGCGCAAGAGCAGGTTGATCAGCGTGGACTTCCCCGCGCCCGACCGGCCGACAAGGCCCACACGCTCGCCCGGTCGGATATCCAGCGTCAGGTTGTCCAGCACCGGCATCGGCCGCCCGCCCTGCGGACCGCGATAGCGAAAGGTAACGTTATCGAAGCGCACCGCCCCCGGCCCCGGCACCAGAGGCCGCGCGTCGGGCGCGTCGCGCACCTCGCGCGGCAGGGCCAGGCTGGAGATGCCATCGCGGACCGTGCCGATATTCTCGAAAAGCGCCGCGAATTCCCAGATGATCCAGTGCGACATGTTGTTCAGCCGCATTGCCAGCGGCACGGCGATGGCGACCGCCCCCACCGCGATCATGTCCTGCGACCAGAGCCAAAGCCCCAGCCCTGCCACCGAGGCCAGCAACGTCACGTTCAGCGCGTTCAACGCGATGTCCTGGATGGCCGACAGGCGCATCTGGCGATAGACGGTGCCCAGGAAGCGGTCCATCCCTTCGTGCATCCAGCGTTCTTCACGGTCGGAATGCGAAAACAGCTTGACGGTCGCGATGTTGGTATAGCTGTCCACGATGCGTCCGGTCATGGCGCTGCGGGCATCGGCCTGCTGCTGGGCCACGCGGCCAAGGCGCGGCACGATCTGCCACAGAAGGATGCCGTAGCCGATCACCCAAAGCAGGAAGGGCAGCGCCAGCCGCCAATCCTGGCTGGCCGCCAAGGCCAGAGCGCCCAGAAAGTAGATCAGCACATAGCTGCCCACGTCCATGACCTTCATCGCGACTTCGCGCACGGCCAGCGCGGTCTGCATCAGCCGCTGCGCGATGCGGCCTGCGAACTCGTCCTGAAAATAGCCGATGGACTGGCGCAGCAGGTAGCGATGGGCCTGCCAACGGATCCGCTGCGGGAAATTGCCCATCAGGGACTGATGCAGGATCAGCGAGCTGAACAGGTTGAGGGCCGGCATGACCAGCAGCAACACGACCGCCATCAGCGCGACGCGCGCGCCCTCCTGCGCCCAGAACTGCTCGCGTGGCGTGTCCGACAATCGGTCAATCAGCTCGCCCAGCCAGGCAAACAGCATGACCTCGATCAGCGCGATGGCCGCCGAGCCAAGCGCCAGCAGCACCAGCCAGGGCAGCGCGCCGCGGCTGTAATGCAGCACGAAGCGCCACAGGCTGCGTGGCGGCATCGTGGGCAGTTCGGCAGGGTAAGGGTCGATGCGTCTCTCGAACCAGGCAAACATGGTCCTGCCTTTCCCTTGGCATGATCTGCGGTTTCTTCCTGGGCCCAGGGCGCCAGTGCTGGCCTGCAAGGCGGACAGAGTCAAGTCGTCCCGGCGAAATCCGGCCCGCGTGCGTTCTTCCCGGGAACATGGCGGCCGGCCGCGTGTTGTTCCCTCGACTGAACCGACAATGCCCAGGAGGCCGACATGAGCATGAACAACCTGCAGGATCTTTATCTGGACCAGCTTCAAGACCTTTATTCGGCCTGCGACCAGTCTCGCCCGGTCACGGCGGAAATGGCCCGCATCGCCACCGACCCCGAACTGAAGGCCGCGCTGGAAGCCGGCGCCCAGGGGATCGAGCGCGGCAAGGGCGTCCTGGCCGAACTGTGCCAACGCCATAGCGTGGCCCCGGATGGCGAGCATTGCAAGGGCATGGAAGGCCTTGTGGCCGAGGCCCGCAAGCACGCGCTGGAGGCCGATATTGCCGATGACGACACCCGCGATGCGGCGATCATCACGCAATACCAGCGCCTGACCCATTACGCGATTGCGGGCTATGGCTGCGTGGCGGCCTTTGCCAAACGGCTGGGGCACCAGGACGACGCGGCGGCCCTGGCCGAATGTCTCGAGAACACCCGGGGCGGGGACATCCACATGTCGCGCATCGCTGAAGGCGGCGTGAACAAGGCCGCCGCCCAGGCCTGACCCCGGATCTGACGCCGAAACGGCCCGGCAGAGCACTCTGCCGGGCCGTTTCTTTTCCGCGCGTCAGAGATTGCCCGCCGACATCTCGCGCGCGATGTGATCGGCCTGACGGATCGCCAGAGCCACGATGGTCAGGGTCGGATTCTCCGCCGCGCCAGTGGTGAACTGACTGCCATCGCTGACGAACAGGTTCGGGATGTCATGCGACTGCCCCCACCGGTTCACGACACCATCCTCGGGCCGCTCGGACATGCGGTTCGTGCCCAGGTTATGGGTCGAGGGATAGGGCGGCGTCGGCAGCGTCCGCGTGGCCCCCATCGCCCGATAGATTGCCTGCCCCTGCCGATAGGCATGATTGCGCATGGCGATGTCGTTCGGATGGTCGCTGAAATGCACATTCGCGACCTTGAGACCGAAACGGTCCTCGACATCGGACAGGGTGACGCGGTTCGTCGATTGCGGCATGTCTTCGCCGACGATCCACATGCCCGCCATGTTCTCGTAGTGATCCAGGGCAGAGGTAAATTCGCGACCCCATGCACCGGGATCCAGGAAGGCCGCCATGAAGGGCAGGCCCAGAGCCAGGGTTTCAAGCTCGTAGCCGCCGACGAAGCCGCGCGACGGATCATGCCGCGCCTCGTCCTGGATGATCCCCGCCATCGTCGTGCCGCGCCACATCCGCACCGGCTTTTCAAAGATCGCATAGACCGAGCCGGTCGTGTGGCGCATGTAGTTGCGACCCACCTGACCGCTGCTGTTGGCCAAGCCATCCGGGAACATGCTGCTGGCGCTGTTCAGCAGCAGACGCGGGCTTTCGAAGCTGTTGCCCGCCAGCGCCACGATCCGCGCGGCCTGGAAATGCAGATTGCCGTCGCGGTCGAAATACTCGACCCCCGTCACGCGGCCCTGGTTGTCATGCAGGATGCGCGCGACATGGGAATGCTCGCGCACCTCCAGATTGCCGGTCGCCTCGCCGCGCGGAATGTCGGTATAAGCGGCCGACCATTTCGCGCCCCATTTGCAGCCCTGAAAGCAGAAACCTGTTTGCTGGCAGGCAGGGCGCTCGTCGTTGTCCACGCTGTTGATGGCCATGCGGCCGGTCGAGACCTGTTTGTAGCCCAGCGCCTTGGCGCCCGCCTCGAAAACCTTGTAATTGTTGTTTCCGGGCAGGCCGGGAAAGTTGCCGGTGCGTGTCACGCCCAGCTTTGCCTCGGCCTTTTCATACCAGGGCGCCATCTCGGCAGCGTCGATAGGCCAGTCCAGCAGGCTTGCGCCTTCCACCGCGCCATAGGTGGTCAAGGCCTTCCATTCGTGGTCCTGAAAGCGCAGCGAGGCGCCGGCCCAGTGCGTCGTGGTGCCGCCCACGGCCTTGACGATCCAGGCGGGAAGCCCGCTGAAATCCCTGGCAACGCGCCAGTCGCCGCTGGTCGTGCGCGGGTCGGTCCAGGCCAATTGTCCGAAACTGTCCCATTCGTCGTTGATGTAATCTTCGGGGAGATAACGGCCCCCGGCCTCCAGCGCGACAACCTTGACGCCCTGTCTGGCCAGTTCATAGGCCAGAACCCCGCCGCCCGCGCCGGTGCCGATGATGACGACCACGCTGTCATCGGTCAGTTCGAATCTCGCAGCATTTGCCATGATCGCCCCCTTACAGCCAGTCGATGTCGTCGAAGCCGCGGTCGATGTAACCGCCCTGCGAGAAGCTCTCGCCCTCGTAGCCGAAGATCGGCCAGACTTCTTTCTGATTGTAGAGCCCCGTCACCAGCCCACCGCGCACCGTCTGGAAAAAGACGCTGTCTTCGATGCTGCGCAGGATGGCAACGCGCTCGGCCTCCCATCCGGCGGCCAGGTAATTGTCGAAACCCGCCTCGCGGGCTGCGGCGTCCAGCATTTCGATGCCTTCGGCGACCATCGCCCGATGTTCGGCGCTGTCATAACCCTTGATCGCGATGGCGTAGAAGCGGTCGCCCACACGGTCATGGGGATAGATGTCGCGCGCCATCTGCAACAGCGTCGCCATCTGATGTTCGGTGATTGCCGTCACCTCGACGGCCCAAGCCGCGTCAGGGGCCGCGATGAAGCCCGCCCCTGCCACAGCCAGCCCCCCGGCCGCCACGGCACGCGACAACAGCGCACGCCGGGTCAGCCCCTGTTTTCTCAACCGAGACATGGCTCCTCCTCCCTGTCCTGTCACAGCGCGGCACCCTCCCAAGCGCCGCGCGGGTTGTCACTTGTAGCGGCCCTGCCGCTGCAAGACCTCAATCTCGTATCCGTCGGGATCCTTGATGAAGAAGAAGCGTGCGATCACCTCGCCACCGGGCGCAAAATCGACCAGCTTGCGCGGCTCGAACCCCTCGGAAATCAGGCGCGCATGAGTCGCATCGACATCATCCACCGAAAAGGCAACATGCCCGTAGCCGTCGCCCAGGTCGTAGGGCTCGGTCCGGCCCTTGTTCACCGTCAGCTCCAGCTCTGTATCGCTTTCGTCATTGGCCAGATAGATCAGCGTGAACTTGTCAAAGTCCAACCGTTCGGCAACCTTCAGCCCGAAGCAGCGGCCGTAGAAATCGACCGACCTTGCTTCGTCCAGAACCCGAATCATCGAGTGGATGTATTTCGCCATCATCGCCCTCCGCTCTATCGTTTCGACAGGCTAGGCCAGGCGGCGGCGCGATGGGTAGTATCAGGCTACTACAGGCCCAATTTTACGATCACTCGGCCGCAATGGCCTGCGCTTGCAGATGCCGCCCCGCGCCCAGGTGGATCGTGCAGGCGCAACGCAGCAGCGACGTGAAGTTCCTGGCTTCGCCATGCAGTTCCAGCACCTCGGCATGCAGTTTCGAGATGAAGGCCGGCGTGCTGATCCCTTCGCGCGCGGCAATGTCGTCCAGGATCTCCCAAAACGCGCGCTCCAGCCGGATCGAGGTGGATTGCCCGTTCAGGCGAAGACGGCGGGTGACGGTTTCATAACGCTCCGGGCGCTGTCCGGCGAAGATCTGGCACATCGGCTTGACCCCTGACCTTGGTCATCATGCGCCAAGTGTGCGCCACAAGAGACGATCGGGTCAATCCACCGGTCGGCAGATCGGATGTCACCGCCGCAACGCAAGAGGGCCGCCCTTTCGGACGGCCCTCTGTTTCATGTCGCGCGGATCACTCGATGATCTTCG
>NZ_JAHYSR010000013.1 GCF_019431455.1 Paracoccus bogoriensis | reverse complement strand
CTGCGCATCGATCAGCTTCATCAGCGCCAGGTTCAGCGGGGTCTCACTGCTCGCAGGCCCATACCACGATGACCGGCTGATACCGATCAGGGCGCATTGCCGTTTCACCGGCAAGGACGGGTGGCGCGGGTCGATCATTTCTCGCCTCCGGGTCACGCTCATCGACCCGAGGCCTTGGCTGAAAAATCCCGTTCCACCACCAATTGGCCGATCTTGGCATGCAGCTTTTCGATCGCGCCTTCCTTCTCGGCCGCCTTCGCCCCGGCCTTGCCCGAGAAAATCGCGGCCATGCCCTCGAGCGCCTGACGCTTCCAGGAATGGATCAGCGTCTGATGCACGCCGTGCTTCGCCACCAGCTCGGCGATCGTTGCCTCGCCACGAATGGCTTCAAGCGCCACCTTCGCCTTGAAGGCCGCGCTGTAGTTCTTCCGTTTGCCAGCCACGCTGTTCGTCCTCGTCTTCCTTGGCGGCAAGCTTAGCAAACTGTCCAGTTTATGGGGACCAGCTCATATGCGCATGGGTCTGTTCGGGATCGTGCTGTCGCTTGTTCTGCTGATCTTGCCGGCCTACCGAGAGATCAACGTGCTGGTCCTTCGCCGCTGCTGGCGCTGCTCGCGGTCGCCATGGCGGGCGCCGTGCCGCTGCTGGCCAGCGACACTCAGGTTTTCATGACCGCTCTTGGCGATTACCTTCGTGGTGGCCGTCGCCATACCGGTCGTCGCGCTGGTGACGGTGATCCTGCTGGGCAGCCTGGTCTAGCGGTAGCCTTGGGCCTGCAACTCGAACAATTCCCGATAGCGTCCTGGGCGCGACAGCAATTCCGCGTGGCTGCCCTGATCCTGCACGCGGCCGTTTTCCAGAACGATGATCCGGTCCGCCATCCGAACGCTGGAAAAACGGTGCGAGATCAGCAGCGCGGTCCGTCCCTGCGTCAGGTCGCGGAAACGCTGGAAGATCTCGTATTCGGCGCGGGCATCCAGCGCAGCGGTCGGCTCGTCCAGGACCAGAAGCTGCGCGTCGCGCATATAGGCGCGGGCGATGGCCAGCTTCTGCCACTCGCCCCCTGACAGATCGAGGCCCCGCGCGAAGCGCTTGCCGACCATCTGGTCGTAGCCCTTGGGAAGCCTGGCGATGACCTGATCGGCCAGCGCGCGCTCGGCGGCGGTGACGATCCGGGCGCGATCGTCGCGCTCCTCGATCCGGCCGATGGCGATGTTCTCGGCGGCCGTGACGGCGTAGCGGACGAAATCCTGAAAGATCACACCGATCGCCGCGCGCAACTGGTCCAGATCATAGTCGCGCAGATCCCGCCCATCCAGCGTGATTCGCCCCTCGTCGGGGTCGTAAAGCCGCGCCAGCAGCTTGACGATGGTGGTCTTGCCTGCGCCGTTCTCGCCCACCAGCGCGACTGTCTCGCCCGCTTTCAGGTCCAGATCCAGACCCCGGATCGCCCAGGCCTCGCGGCCCGGATAGCGAAAGCCCACCCCCTCGAAGCGAAAGCCCTGGCGGATGGGGTGCGGCACCGGCAGCGGCCGCTCGGGCGAGGCGATGCGGGGCCTCGCCGTGAAGAAATCGAAGAGGTCGTCAAGATACAAAGCCTCTCCGGCCATGCGGGAAAAGCCGGACAGAAGCCCCTCCATCAGGCCGCGCAGGCGCAGGAAGCTGCCCGACAGGAAGGTCAGATCGCCGATGGACAGCTGCCCCGTCAGCGTGCGCGCGATGATCCACAGAAAGGCCGCGTAATAGGCCAGTGTGCCAAGCGCGGTCAGCGCGGCCATCACGGTCAGCTGGCGACGCTGGATCGCGCGGTTCTCGACATAAAAGCGTCGGGCCAGCGTCAGGTAGCGGTCGCGCAGCCACGGGCTGAGGCCGAAGATCTTGACCTCCTTGGCGGTCTCGGCGGTTGCGGCGATCATGCGCAGATAATCGCGTTCACGCCGGTCGGCGGCGCGGGCATGGTTCAGCGCATAGGTGCGGGCGTTGAAATGCATCTCGCCCAGAAGCGAGGGGATCAGCGCCAAGGCCAGCAGCGCGACCAGCCAGGGGTTGTAGAGGATCAGCCCCACCGCGAAGCTGGCAACGGTCAGCACGTCCTGCATCTGCTGCATGACCTGCCCCAGCAGCGGGATGCGCCCCATCGTCTGGCGGCGCGCGCGGTCCAGCCGGTCCTGGAAGCTGGCATCCTCGAACGAGGCCAGGTCCAGCCCCGCCGCGTGATCCATCAGCCGGATCGAGATGTCGATGACCAGCTTTTCCTGCAACAGCGCGTCGGTATAGCCGACCGCTCGGCCCAGAAGGTCTTGGACCACCGCCAGCGCCATTTCCAGCGCGACAAGCGCCAGCAGCCTATCGGCCAGCCCGCTGTCCCACCATCCGGCCAGCGTTGTGGGCCCGCCGCTCTGGGACAGGGCCGCAACCTCGTCGATGATCAGCTTGGCCAGCCACAGCATCGCCACCGGCAGCAAGGCGCGCCCGAACCGCAGCGCGATCATGGCCAGCGTCAGGCCAGGGCTTGCCTGCCAGACCATTCCTAGGAAGGGCGGGATGTTGCGCAGGGCCGCCCAACGGGCCGAAAAATCCGGTCCGTCAGGCGGCTTCATGTCAGGCGACCTCGCGGGCGCGGGCGATCTCGGCCTCGGTCAGAGGGCCGGGGAAATGGCAGGCCACCGCGTGATCGCCGCCCGCCAGCGCCGGCACCTCGGCCGCGCAGCGCGCCTCGGCCCGGGGGCAGCGGGTGCGGAAAACGCAGCCCGAAGGCGGATTCAGGGGCGATGGCAGGTCGCCCTTGAGCGGCACGATGGTGCGCGCAGCCTCGATCGTGGGGTCAGGCACGGGCACCGCCGACAGCAGCGCTTGCGTATAGGGATGCTGCGGGCTGGCGTAAAGCGCCCCTGCAGAGGCCAGTTCCATCACCTTGCCCAGATAGAGCACCATCACGCGGTCGCTGACATGTTTCACGACCGAAAGGTCATGCGCAATGAAGATCAGCGACAGACCCATTTCCTTTTGCAATCGGATCAGCAGGTTGATGACCTGCGCCTGAATGGACACATCCAGCGCGCTGACCGGTTCATCGCAGATGACCAGTTTCGGCTCCAGGATCAGGGCACGGGCAATGCCGATGCGCTGGCACTGGCCGCCGCTGAATTCATGCGGGTATCGGTTGATCTGATTGGGCAGCAGGCCGACCTTTTCCATCATGGCGCGCACACGCGCGCGGATTTCGGCGCGAGGCAGGTCGGGACGATGCGTGACCAGAGGTTCCGCGATGATCTGGCCCACATTCATGCGGGGATTCAGGCTGGCCAACGGATCCTGAAAGACCATCTGGATGTCCTGCCGATAGGCCATCATCTGACGCGGGGTCAGCGCCAGCAGGTCGCGTCCGTCGATCCATTCCGCCTGTCCGCTGGCCGGGACCAGCCCGATCAGGGCGCGGGCCAGCGTGGACTTGCCGCAGCCTGATTCGCCCACGATACCAAGCGTCTCGCCCGCGCGCAGCGTGAACTCGACGCCGTTGACGGCGTGCAGCAGGGTCGGTCTGGCCCAAGGCATCGCCCCTTGACGGCGCAGGCTGAAGGTGACGCGCAGGTCGCGCACGCTCAGAAGGTCGCTCATGGCCGTGTCTCCTTTCGGGGCGAGAGGGTAGAACCGGCTGCGCCGGCACCCGCAACCGCGCCCTCGGGCAGATCGGCGGCGTGCAGGTCGGTTTCGGCAGCGCCATCGCCGGCCGCGACCAGATCGGGGCGCGGCTCGACCCGCATCCGGCGGTCGCGCAGCTCGTCCAGTCCGGCAAGGCAGGCGCGCGCCCGGTCGGGTGCGAAATCCTCAAGCGGCGGGTCGATTGCGGCACATTCCGCACGGCGATAGGGGCAGCGCGGCTCGAAGGCGCAGCCCGAGGGCGGGCGGCTCATGTTCGGGGGCTGGCCGGGGATCGCGCGCAGCTCCTCGTCAGGCTGATCGACGCGCGGGATCGCGTCCAGCAGGCCCTGCGTATAGGGATGGGCCGGATCGGCAAAGATCGGCTGCACCGGCCCCGTCTCGCGGATGCGCCCGCCATACATGACCGCGACCCGCTCGCAGGATCCGGCAACGACACCCAGATCATGGGTGATCAGGATCATCGCCATGCCGAAATCGCGGCGCAGATCGGCCAGAAGCTGCATGATCTGCGCCTGAACCGTCACGTCCAGCGCGGTGGTGGGCTCGTCCGCGATCAGCAGTCGCGGACGGCACAGCAGCGCCATCGCGATCATTACCCGCTGCCGCATCCCGCCCGAAAATTCGTGCGGATAAAGCCTGACCCGCCCCTTGGCATCGGGAATGCGAACGGCGTCCAGCATCCGCACGGACTCGGCCACGGCCTCGCGCTTGGACATGCCCTTGTGCAGGACCAGCACCTCGGCCATCTGGTCCGCGACCCGCATATAGGGGTTCAGCGAGGTCATGGGATCCTGGAAGATCATCGCGATCTGTTCGGCCCGGATGCGGTTGATGACCTTGGGCGGCGCATTCAGGATTTCCTGCCCGTCAAAGCGCACACTGCCCGAGGCGTGGCCATTGCGCGCCAGAAGTCCCATGATCGCAAAAGACAATTGCGACTTGCCGCTGCCCGATTCGCCGACGATGCCAAGCGTCTCGCCCTGGTCCAGCGACAGGGTCACGTTCTGGACGGCGCGCACGATGCCGTCATGGGTCTGAAAACCGACCGACAGGCCGGTAATGTCCAGCAAGGCCATTTCAGCGCTCCTTCGGGTCAAGGGCGTCCCGCAGGCCGTCGCCCACGAAGAAGAACCCGAACAGGGTGATGACGAAGAAGAACAGCGGGAAGGCCAGCTGCCACAGCGTGCCATAGTTCATCGTGCCCGCCCCTTCCGAGATCAGCGCCCCCCACGAGGTCAGCGGCTCTTGCACCCCAAGTCCCAGGAAGCTGATGAAACTTTCCGTCAGGATCATCAGCGGCACCAGAAGGGTCGCATAAACCGCGACGACGCCCAGCAGGTTCGGCACGATATGGCGGATGATGATGCGAAAGGACGACACGCCCGTCGCGCGGGCGGCCTCGACGAATTCGCGGTTCTTCAGGGACAGGGTCTGGCCGCGGACGATCCGGCTCATGTCCAGCCACGAGATCAGGCCGATGCCCAGAAACAGCATCGACATGGACCGGCCGAACATCACCAAAAGCAGGATCAGCACGAACATGTAGGGGATCGACATCAGGATATCGACCGCGCGCATCATGATCTGGTCGGTGCGCCCGCCGACATAGCCCGCCGTCGCGCCGTAAAGCGTGCCCACGATCACCGCGATGGCCGCGCCGACGATGCCCACCATCAGGCTGATCTGCGTGCCCTGCACCGTGCGGGCATAAAGGTCGCGGCCCAGATTGTCGGTGCCGAAATAATGGCCGTTGGCCAGCGAGGGCGCGCCCAGTTCGGCCACGCGGCCCATGACGCTGAAATCCAGCTCTTCGTTGGACCATTGCGCGAGGGCGCCGCCGAACAGCGCAAACAGCGTCACCAGGACCAGGATCGTCAGGCCCAGCATCGCGGCCCGGTTGCGAAAGAACCGCCGCCGCGCATCGGCCCAGGGGCTGCGGCCCTTGACCTCGGCCTCGACCATCCGGTCCGAAAGGGATTGCATCTTCTTTTGGTCGATCACCATGACCTCAATACCTGATCTTGGGGTCGATCCATGCGTAAAGCACATCGACGAGAAGGTTGAAGAGGATGGTCAGCGCACCCACCAGGATCGTCACGCCCATCATCACGGCATAATCGCGGTTCAGCGCGCTATCCACGAAGGCCTTTCCGATCCCGCCGGTCGAGAAATAGATGTCGATCACGACCGAGCCGGTGATCATCGACACGAAGACCGGGCCCAGATAGCTGATGACCGGCAACATGGCAGGCTTCAGCGCATGGCGCAGGATCACGCGATGTTCGGGCATCCCCTTGGCGCGGGCGGTGCGGATGTGGTTCGAGCCCAGCACCTCGAGCATGGACGACCGGGTAATCCGCGCGATGGACGCCATGTAGCTGGTGGACAGCGCGATGACCGGCATGATCCAGAACGAGGGGTCGTTGAAGCTCCAACCCCCGCCGGGCAAGAGGCGATACCACAGCGTGAAGACCAGCACCAGAAGCGGTGCCATGACGAAGTTCGGCAGAACCTGCGCGCCGATCGAGACGCCGACCGCCAGGTAATCCAGCCAGGAATTGTGCCAGATCGCCGCCACGATCCCCAGCGAGACGCCCAGCACGACCGCCACCAGAAAGGATAGCGCGCCATAGGTCAGCGTCACCGGAAAGCCCGCCGCGATCAGTTCGTTCACGCTGCGGTCGGGATAGACGAAGCTGGGGCCGAAATCGAAATGGACGACAATGTTCCAGACATAGTTCCAGATCTGCCGCCAGAGGGGTTCGTTCAGGCCGTATTGCGCCTCGAGATTGGCAAGGACGGCGGGGGGCAGCGCGCGTTCGCCCGTAAAGGGACCGCCCGGCGCAAGGCTCATCAGGATGAAGGAAAAGACGATCAGCAAAAGCAGCGTGGGGATCGCCACCGCCAGTCGTCGAAGCACGTATCCGAACATGGCAAGGGCCTTTCCTGCGGGAAGGAACCGGAAAACCGAAAGCCGGGACGGCAGGCGCCGCCCCGGCCGATCTGGACAGACGCGGCGTCTTATTCGGCGACGCGATACAGATCCTTGGCATACCAGGTGTTCAGCAGGTTCTCGCGCGGCAGGCCGCGGATCGCGGGGTTGATCATGTCAACCTTGGCGTAGTGATAGACCCAGACGGCGGGAACTTCCTCGGCCAGGATTTCCTCGGCGCGGCGGTAAAGCGGCGTCGTGTCCTCGGCGGTGCGGGCCTCGGCCAGGATCTCGTCGAATTCGGCGTTCGACCACTTGCCGCTGTTGTAGCCGTCGGTGCGGAACCAGTCGAGGAAGGTCGAGGCTTCGTTGTAATCGGCGCACCAGGCATAGCGCGCGATCTCGAAATCCTGATTTTGCAGTCGGTCGGTATGGACCGCCCATTCCACGTTGTTCAACGTGATCTCGATGCCCAGGGGGCGCCAGAATTGCTGCGCCGCGATGGCCAACAGGCGGTGATTCTCGTCGGTGTTGTATTGCAGCGTCAGGCGGACCGGGTTCTGCGGACCGTAGCCGGCTTCCTCCAGCAACTCGCGCGCGCGCTCCAGACGGGCCTCATAGGGCATATCGTCCATGCCGCCCTCGGGCGCGGCGAAGCCGTTGATCGCCCAATGCGTCCAGGTATAGGCCGGGCGCTGGCCGCCTTGCAGGATCTGATCGACCATCACCTCTCGGTTCAGCGACAGGGCCATGGCCTCGCGCACACGCTGATCCTTCAGCACTTCGGGGCCCTTGTCGGACAGGTTGAATACATAGGCATAAGAGCAGCCATAGGGGACCGAAACCGCCTGATCGGGGAATTGCTCGGACAGGCGCGGGAACTGCCCGGCCGGGATCTGCACCCGGTCAAGCTCGCCCGCCTGATAGCGGGTCAGGGCGACATTGTTGTCGTTCACGGTGACGCCGCGCACGGTCTCCATCACGACGTTGTCGGCATCCCAGTATTCGGGGTTCTTCTGAAAGACGATCTCGACGCCCAGATTGTGGCTGGCCAGCGTGAAGGCGCCGTTGCCGACCAGAGTGCCCGGACGGGTCCAGTTGTCGCCATGTTCCTCGACCACGGCACGCGGCACGGGAAAGGTCGTGGCATGGGACAGCGTGTTCAGGAAATAGGGGGTGGGCGCAGTCAGCGTCACCTCCAGCGTTCGGTCGTCCAGCGCGCGCACGCCCAGTTCCGCCGGATCCATTTCGCCCGCGATGATCTGGGTCGCATTGGCGACGTTCATCAGCTCCATATACCAGGCGTATTCGGATGCAGTGGCGGGCGTCACGACACGCTGCCAGGCAAAGACGAAATCATCCGCCGTGACGGGGCTGCCATCCGACCATTTCGCCTCGCGCAGTTTGAACGTGTAGGTCAGGCCGTCGTCACTGACCTCGTATTCCTCGGCCACGCCGGGGACCATGTTGCCCTGCGCATCCTCGTTCATCAGTCCCTCGAACAGCGAGCGCAGCGCGTCCGAGCCTTCGACATCGGTGTTCTTGGCCGGGTCCAGCGACTTGATCGCGTCCAGCAGCCAATAGGTATAGGTCTGGTTCTCGGCCAGGGTCTCGCCCTCGGCGGGCTGAACGGCAAAGGCGGGCATGGCCAGGGTGGCGGCCAGCGCCGTGGTCAGGATGAAGCGCGTCATCTCCAACTCCTCCAGGTTGTGGGTCGGTGTCTTCTGCACCGGAATGGGATGCACATTATGCACCCCGGCGTTCCGGGCAAGACGGATTTCCGCTTCACTGACAGGACAGGCTGTGAAACAGATACGACCCATGGAAGCGAACGGATATATCACGCTGGTCACGGGGGGCGCGCGGTCGGGCAAGTCCGATCTGGCCGAGCGCCTGCTGGCGCGGCACCGTCTGCCGCTGATCTATATTGCCACCGCCGAGCCGCGCGACGCCGAGATGTCGGAAAGAATCGCGCGACATCAAAGGCGTCGCGGCCAAGGCTGGACCACGATCGAGGAACCGCTGGACCTGTGCCGGGCGCTTTGCGACAGCGACGGGAAAGGGGCGCGGTTGGTCGATTGCCTGACGCTGTGGCTGTCCAATCATCGGGGGCAGGCGGATTTCGGCGCATTGGCCATGACGTTACGTCAGCAGTCCTGTCCTGTCGTTCTGGTCACGAACGAACTGGGGCAGGGCATCGTGCCGATGGATCCGCTGACCCGGCGATTCCGTGACGATCACGGGCTGATGAACCAGGCCGTCGCTTCGGTCGCGCATGAGGTCTGGCTGGCGGCAGCCGGGCAAGGGCTGAGACTGAAACCGGGAAAGGATGATCCAGATGCGCCAGTTTGACGACAACGCGGCCAAGGCTGCCCGCGCAAGGCAGTCCCAGCTGACCAAGCCCGCAGGCTCGCTTGGCCGGCTCGAGGATCTGGCGGTCTTCATGGCGGGCTGGCAAGGGCGTGACAGGCCGCGCATCGACCGCGCGCAGGCTCTGGTCTTTGCGGGCAATCACGGGATCGCGGCGCGCGGCATATCCCCGTTTCCGATGGCGGTGACGCAGGCAATGGTCGAGAATTTCCGCGCCGGCGGAGCAGCGATCAATCAGCTTTGCCGCGCGGCGGGGGCCGATCTGTCGGTCCATGCGCTGGACCTGGACCGGCCGACCGCGGATTTCACCCAGGGCCCCGCGATGGACCCGTCCGAGGTCGCCCAGGCCATGCAGGCAGGCGCCGATGCCGTCGATCCGGACGCCGACATTCTGATCCTGGGCGAGATGGGGATCGGCAATTCCGCCGTCTCGGCGGCCTTGGCGGCTGCGGTCTTCGGCGGCCGGGCCGAGGATTGGGTCGGCCCCGGCACGGGCGCCGCAGGCGATATGCTGGCCCGCAAGACGCTGACCGTGGCCGAGGGGTTGGCGCGCCACGCCCCGACAAACGCCCGCGAGACTCTTGCAGCCTTCGGCGGGCGCGAACAGGCGGCGATCTGCGGCGCGATCCTGCGGGCCAGAGAGGCGGCTATTCCCGTCATCCTCGACGGCTTCATCTGCTCGGCGGCGGCATCGGTCCTGACGCGCGACGACAAGGGGGCGCTGGATCACTGCCTGATCGGCCATGAAAGCGCCGAGCCGGGCCACCGCCGACTTGTTGCCGCCCTGGGGATGCAGCCCGTCCTGTCGCTGGACATGCGCTTGGGCGAGGGTTCGGGCGCAGCGGTCGCGCTGATGGTGCTGCGCGCGGCGCTGGAATGCCACAACGGCATGGCCACCTTTGCCGAGGCAGGCATTGCGGGCTAGGGCGCAGCAACTGGTTCTGGCGCTGGTCTTTCTCAGCCGCCTGCCCCTGGGGCGCTTCCTGCCGCCGCAGGTTCTGCCGCTTGGCGCGGTGGTCTGGGCCTTTCCGCTGGCGGGCGCGATCCTCGGCGCCCTTGCGGCGCTTCCCCTGTGGTGGCTTGGGCCTGGGCTTCTGCCCGCCGCGCTGTCGCTGGCGCTGTTGGTCTGGCTGACCGGCGCACTGCACGAGGACGCCCTGGCCGATTTTGCCGATGCCGGGGGCGGACGCAGCACGGAGGAGCGGTTTCGGATCATGCGCGATTCGACCATCGGCGCCTATGGGGCCTCAGCTCTGCTGGCCTGCTATGGCCTGCGCCTGGCGGCGCTGTCGATGCTGGGGCCGCTGGCGTTGGTCGCCTCGGCCGCTGCGGGCAGGGCAGGGGCGGTCGGGCTGATGCGCGCCTTGCCGCCTGCGCGCCGGGACGGCCTGGGCCATGATGCGGGCCGCCCGCGGGCATCGGCCCTGCTGGTCGCGATCGCCCTGGCGGCGGTGCTGGCGCTGGCGGTCCTGCCCCTGCTTCCGGCGCTGGCGGCGCTGGTCGCGGCGGGCGTCGCGGCGATGGCGGTGGCGCGGCGGGCGCAGCGGCTGCTGGGCGGGCAGACGGGCGATGTGCTGGGCGCGGGGATCATCCTTGCGGAAACGGCGGCACTGGTCGCGCTGGCGCTGGCGGGCTGAGCGACCCCAAGCGATTGCGAGAAACTTGACCACTGGCCGCATCCGGCTTAGGCGGAAAGGATGCGCATAAGCCGGAACAACCGGTCGGCCATACCGGCCCGCGCCAGAGGGAGGACAAGAATGCACGGGCTGCTGGCCGTATCGCGCGCGATTGATCGCGTGACAACCGTGATCGGAAAAGCGGTTGCCTGGCTGATCCTTGCCGCCGTCCTTGTCAGCGCGGTCAATGCCGTGGTGCGCAAGGTGTTCAGCATGTCATCCAATGCCTGGCTGGAACTGCAATGGTATCTGTTCGGCACGGCCTTCATGCTGGCCGCGGCATGGACGCTGCTTGAGAACGAACATATCCGCATCGACATCATCTATGGCCGATGGTCGCGCCGCGTGCAGCACTGGATCGACCTGCTGGGGACGCTGCTGTTCCTGCTGCCCTTCACGGGGATCATGATCTGGCTGGTCCATCCTTCGCTGATGCGGTCCTGGAATGCGGGCGAGGTGTCGATGAATGCGGGCGGGCTGATCATCTGGCCCGCGAAGGCTGCGCTGCTGGCGGGCTTCATCCTGCTGTTTTGCCAAGGCCTTTCCGAGCTGCTCAAGAAGATCGCCGTGATGCGCGGCCTGATCCCCGACCCTGTCTCGGTCCAGGACAGTGCCCATCGCGAGGCGGAACTGATGACCGCAGGGATGCAGGACGACCGCATCGACCAGACCCCGGAGAGCCGCAAGTGATCGACTTCATCGCCCACAATCTGGCGCCCATCATGTTCTTCTCGATGGTCGCCTTCCTGCTGTTTGGCTATCCGATCGCCTTCGCGCTGGCCGCGAATGGTCTGCTGTTCTTCTTCTTCGGCGTCTTCCTGACGCCTCTGTCCGACCAGGTGAACCTGGGCTGGAACCTGCTTCAGGCCCTGTCCGACCGGGTCTTTGGCGTGATGCGAAACGACACGCTGCTGGCGATTCCGTTCTTCACCTTCATGGGCATCGTGCTGGAACGCTCGCGCATGGCCGAGGATCTGCTGGACACGATCGGCCAGCTTTTCGGCACGATCCGGGGCGGCCTGGCCTATGCCGTCGTGCTGGTCGGCGCGCTTCTGGCGGCGACGACGGGCGTGGTCGCGGCCTCGGTCATCTCGATGGGTCTCATCTCGCTGCCCATCATGCTGCGCTACGGCTATGACCGGCGGTTGGCCTCGGGGGTCATCACGGCCTCGGGGACGCTGGCGCAGATCATCCCGCCCTCGCTGGTGCTGATCGTGCTGGCCGACCAGCTGGGCCGGTCGGTGGGCGACATGTACAAGGCCGCCATGGTCCCGGCCCTGGTCCTGACGGGGATCTACCTGCTTTACGTTCTGATCATGTCCTTTCTGCGGCCCTCGGCCATGCCGGCCCTGCCGCCCGAGGCGCGCCCGCTCGGCTCGGGCGGGTGGTCGCTGATCGCGGCGCTGATCTTCGCCATCGGGTTCTACTGGTTGGCGGCCGGCTGGCTGAATTCGGCGCTCGGGCAGGATGGCAGGATCTGGGCGGCGGCGCTGACGGTGGTCGCGCTGCTTCTGCTGGCGCTGTTCGACCGGGTCAGCGGGCTGAACCTTCTGTCGCCGATGACGCGGCAGGTCATCATCGTGATGATCCCGCCTTTGGCGCTGGTTTTCCTGGTGCTGGGCACGATCTTTCTGGGCATCGCGACGCCGACCGAAGGCGGCGCGATGGGCGCGGTCGGCGCGCTGGTCCTGGCGGGCCTCAAAAGGCGGTTGTCGCTGGGTGTGATCAATCAGGCGCTGCTGGCCACGGTCAAGCTGTCATCCTTTGTCATGTTCATCCTGATCGGGGCCACGGTCTTTTCGCTGACCTATTACTCGATCAACGGGCATATCTGGGTGCGCGACCTGATGACGGCGCTGCCCGGGGGCGAGATCGGCTTTCTGGTCGTGGTCTGCGCGATCATCTTCTTTCTGGCCTTCTTCCTCGACTTCTTCGAGCTGGCCTTCGTGATCGTGCCGCTGCTGATCCCGGCTGCGAATGCGCTTGGCATTGATCTGGTCTGGTTCGGCGTGATCCTGGCGGTGACGATGCAGACGTCCTTCCTGACGCCGCCGGTGGGCTTTGCCCTCTTTTACCTGCGATCGGTCGCGCCGCGGCGCGATTACCGCGACAAGGTGACAGGGCGGATCATCGCGGCGGTCAGCACGCTGGACATCTATCGTGGTGCCGCGCCTTTTGTCGGGCTTCAGATCCTGATGATCGCCGCGGTGATCGCCTTCCCGCAAATGGTGATGCATTACCGCGGACCTGCCGTGGACACGACCAATATCCGCATCGAGATCCCGATGGGTGGCGGCCTTGGGGGTGGCCTTGGGGGTGGCCTTGGGGGTGGCCTTGGTGGCGGCCTTGGGGGTGGCCTCGGCGGGGGCCTTGGTGGCGGATTTGGTGGTGACACGCCGAACCCCGCGCCTGCACCCGGCACTGCACCCGGCACTGAACCCGCGCCAGAGGCCGAGGCACCGGCGGGTCCGGCTCAGTCCGGCGGCGGCTTGGGCCTTGGCTTCGGCGCTCCGCCCCCGGGGCTTTCGGGGAACTGAGACCGGCTAACAAGAAACCGCCGCGGGGATCAGCCGCGGCGGTTTCGCTTGCAGGAACGGTTGCGATCAGCCCGGAACGGCCAGACCACCCGCGCGCTGTTGCAGCATCATGAACGTGTCGAAGGTGTATTCCGTCGTCTGCTGATACAGATACCAGTCGTCGCGGAAGGCCAGTTGCGCCTCGTATTGGGTCTTGAAATCCTCGTTCTGGGCCGAGATCTCGGCGTAGATCTCGTTTGCGGCCTGGAAGGCAGCGGTCAGGATCTCTTCGCTGAAGGATCGCAGCTGCGCACCCTGGGCGACCAGCGATTTCAGCGCGATCGGATTCAGCTTGTCGTATTTGGCCAGCATGTTCTGGTCCACGGCCTGCGCGCAGGTGCGGAACAGCGACTTGTAATTTTCGGGCAGCGCCTCCCATTGGGCCTTGTTGATGAAGAAGCTGACCGTCGGACCACCTTCCCAGAAGCCGGGATAATAGTAATAGGGCGCGACCTTGTGGAAGCCCAGCTTCTCGTCGTCATAGGGGCCGACCCATTCGGCGGCGTCGATCGTGCCGCGTTCAAGCGACGGATAGATATCGCCGCCCGCGATCTGTTGCGGCACCACGCCCAGCTTTTCGACCACGCGGCCGGCAAGCCCCGCGATGCGCAGCTTCAGGCCCTGCATGTCAGCCAGGCTGTTGATTTCGCGGCGATACCATCCCCCCATCTGCGCCCCGGTATTGCCGCCGGGGAAGCTGACCAGGTCGTATTTCTGCAGGAAGTTGTTGTAAGCCTCGATCCCGCCGCCCTGATAATTGTAGGCCGTCTTCGAGCGCGCCGAGAAGGTAAAGGGCAGATCGGCTCCGCAGGCAAAGGCCGGATCCTTGCCCCAGTTGTAATAGCCGACCGAATGGCAGCACTCGACCGTGCCGTCGGTGGTGGCGTTGATCGCGTCCAGGCCCGGAACGATCTCGCCGGCGGCGAAGACCTGAATGTTGAAACGGCCATCCGTCGCCTCGGACAGGCGCTGCGCCATTTCCTCGGCGCCGCCATAGATCGTGTCCAGCGATTTCGGGAAGGACGAGGCCAGGCGCCAGTTCACCTGCGGCGCCTCCTGCGCGATGGCAGGCGCGGCCAGAAGGCCGCTCGCGGCGGCCGCAGCACCGCCCACCGAAGCGCGCGTCAGGAAGGACCGTCGGTCCAGGGCTTTCTTTTCTGTCATGTTCTCTCCTCCTCTGGGGCATTTTTCCTTGCCCCTCACGCCGTGCAGTTTAGCGGCGATGCGCGCCCTGTCGAGTGTCAAGCTGACCCCGTGCCCGCGTTTTTTCGGTGCCTTGCCCGTCGGCGGGATCGCGTTCGCCAAAGGGCGCGATTGTCGCCGCGCCGCACGGGCGCTAGATCCTTTCGGGGATGCAGCAGCCCCGAAAGGCCGAGTCGCGATGGATGCAAGGATCAAGGATTGGCAGCCCGAGCTTTCGGACCGGTCCGGACCGAAATTCCGTGCTCTGGCCAACGCTTTGCGCGAAGCGGCACGGTCGGGCACGTTGCCGCCCGGAACGCGCCTGCCCCCGATGCGCGACATGGCCTGGAAGCTGGGCGTGACCACCGGCACCGTCGCACGGGCCTACCAGGTTGCCGCCGCCGAGGGCGTGATCGAAAGCCATGTCGGCCGGGGCAGCTTCATCGCCGCGCCGCGTCCCCGGCAGGACATGCTTCAGCCTCTGGTCTATGAAAGCATCGACAGCCCGGTGCGCGCTGATGGTCCGGTCGATCTGCGCATCCCGCATCTGCCCGATTGCGGGCAGGCCGCAATCATCGGGCGCCATATGGCCGAGACCGGCGCCGATCTGGATGCCGATATTCTCGATTATACGCCGCTCAGCCGTGATCAGCGTTGCCGGCAGGCGGTGCTGAACTGGATGTCGGACCGCGACCTGGGACCGGTTGCGGTGGGCGATCTGGTCCTGACTCATGGCGGGCAGCACGCGATCACGCTGGTCATGGCACTGACGCTGGCCGATCAGGCGCAGGGCGTCATGGCCGAGGCGCTGACCTATCCCGGTATGCGCCATGCCGCCCGTCTGACTCGCGCCGAGGTCTTTCCCGTCGCAACCGACGCCCAGGGGATGCTGCCCGAAGCGCTGGATCAGGCCGCCCGGAAAACCGGCGCGCGGCTGGTTGCGCTGACGCCCTCGGCGCAGAATCCGACGCTGGCGGGAATGGGGCCCGAGCGGCGCCAGCAGATCATCGAGGTTGCGCGCCGCCATGACCTTCAGGTGCTGGAGGACGAATGTTATGCGCCGACGCCACGCCCCGATGCGCCCCCCAGCCTGCGCGCGCTGGCGCCCGAACGGGTCTGGCATGTCAGCAGCCTGTCCAAGATCATCGCGGCCGGCCTGCGTTTTGGCATGATGATCTGCCCCGAGGGGATGGGGGCGGCGGGCCGCGTCGCCGCGCAGCACAGCCACATGGGCCTGTCCCAGCCGATCACCGGGCTGGTCACGCGGCTGATGGAATCGGGCGATGCCGAAGCGATCGCGGCGCGCGTCCAGAGCGAGGTCGCCGACCGTCTGGCGCTGGCACGCGATTGTCTGGCGCCTCTGACCACAGCCAGCCAGCCCGGCGTGCCGATGCTGTGGCTGCCCTTGCCCAAGCCCTGGCGGGCCGAGGATTTCGTCGCTCGCGCAGCCTTGGCCGGGGTGATCCTGCGCCCGGCCAGCGATTTTCACGCCATCCCCCGCCCGCAAGCCGCCCCGGTCGAGGCGGTCCGCATTGCCCTGAACTGCCGCCTGCCGCGCGAGCGTCTGGCCGAGGGCTTGCGGCTGGTGGCGGAACTGGCGCAATCCGATCCGGGGCAGGGACCGGCCTGACGACAGACGGCGCGACCCGAAGGCCGCGCCGCGATGTCGTCGGGTGATCCGGCGATCAGCGCAGGATCGAACGGCCCGCATACTCCGCCGTGGCGCCCAGCATTTCCTCGATCCGGATCAATTGGTTGTATTTCGCCAGCCGGTCCGAGCGCGCCAGCGAGCCGGTCTTGATCTGGCCACAATTCGTCGCCACCGCCAGATCGGCAATGGTCGCGTCCTCGGTCTCGCCCGAACGGTGCGACATGACGCTGGTAAAGCCTGCGCGGTCGGCCATGCGGACGGCGTCCAGCGTTTCCGACAGCGTGCCGATCTGGTTGACCTTGACCAGCAGGCTGTTGCCGCATCGCTTCTCGATCCCCTGCGCCAGACGGGCGGGGTTCGTCACGAACAGGTCGTCGCCCACAAGCTGCACGCGGCCGCCCAGCTTGTCGGTCAGCATCTTCCAGCCGTCCCAGTCATCCTCGGCGCAGCCATCCTCGATGGACAGGATCGGATAGGCGTCGCACAGCGCGGCAAGGTAGTCCACGTTCTCGCCGGGCGTCAGGGATTTTCCCTCGCCCTTCATCTCATACTTGCCGGCCTTGAAATATTCGGTCGAGGCGCAGTCCAGCGCCAGCATGATGTCGTCGCCGGGCTTGTAGCCGGCCTTCTCGATGGCCTTCAGGATGAAGTCCAGCGCGTCGCGGGTGCTGGACAGGTTCGGCGCAAAGCCGCCCTCGTCCCCGATCCCGGTCGAAAGACCCGCGGCCGAAAGCTCTTTCTTCAGCGTGTGGAAGATCTCGGAGCCCATGCGGACGGCTTCGCGGATGTTTTCGGCCGCGACCGGCATGATCATGAATTCCTGGATGTCGATGGGGTTGTCGGCATGTTCGCCGCCATTGATGATGTTCATCATCGGCACCGGCAGGATGCGCGCGGCCGTGCCGCCGACATAGCGGTAGAGCGGCTGGTTCGTGGCATCTGCCGCGGCCTTGGCCACCGCCAGCGAGACGCCCAGGATCGCGTTCGCACCCAGGCGGCTCTTGTTCGGGGTGCCGTCCAGTTCGATCATCATGGCGTCGATGGCGCGCTGTTCGGTCGCATCCTCGCCGATCAGGGCCTCGGCCAGTTCGCCATTGACGGACGCCACGGCTTCCAGAACGCCCTTGCCCATGTAGCGGGACTTGTCGCCATCGCGCTTTTCCACCGCCTCGTGCGCGCCGGTCGAAGCCCCCGAAGGAACCGCCGCGCGGCCCATCGTGCCGTCCTCCAGCGTCACATCGACCTCGACGGTCGGGTTGCCGCGGCTGTCGAGGATCTCGCGGGCGAAGATGTCGATGATGGCAGTCATGAAAGCGCCTCCGTTGATGGGTTGGCGCCTTCTTAGCGACGTGGCGTCGCGGTCGCAATCATCACGGCAATCTGATCCGCGCCCAGATCGGCAGATGGTCCGAGGCGTCTCGCGCACCGGCCCCGCTGAAAACGCCCGCATCCAGCAGATCCAGGTTACGCGACATGGCCATCCGATCCAGCCGCAACTGGGGCAGAGGCGCGGGATAGGACGGTCCCGGCGCGATCAGCCGGAAGCCCGCCAGCGATTCCAGCCCCCTGTCATCGCGCCATTCGTTGAAATCGCCCATCAGCACGACATGATCTTCGGCAATACGCGAAGCCTGTGCGGTGATGCGCGCAAGCTGCGCCCGCCGCGAGGACCGCACAAGGCCCAGATGGACCCCGATCACGGTCAGGCCGGGCAGGCGCAACGCAACGGCGCCGCGCGGCTCCAGCCCCGGCAGGGGCAAGCGGCGCAGGGTTGCGATTTCGGCCAGATGGGGGCGCATCAGGATGGTCTGGCCGTGCCAGCCCAGACTGGCTTCGCTGGTGCCGTTCAGGCGGGCGGGCACAAGGCCGGTCTCGGCCTGGATCAACTTGCGCGGCAGCGCCTCGGGGCGGGCCCCATAGCGGAAATCGACCTCTTGCAAGGCGATGATATCGGGGTCAAGCGCACGGATCACGGCAAGGTTGCGTTCGGGCGCATGAGGGCCGGTAAGGCCGCGGCACTTGTGCAGATTGTAGCTGGCCAGTTTCAGCATCGTGTCGGTTTCGGTCGGGCTTTGTCGGCGGTCAGTGTCATTGCCCCGGCGGCGGTGACAAGTCAAAAGCCGCTCAGGTGCCGCAGAAGGTGTGATGCACGATCTCGGCGGGCAGCGGCGCAGCGGACAGGTCGTCCCATTCGGGCCGCGTCTCGAACGGCTGCACCAGCGCCTGCGACAGCCGCCGGAAGGGCGCCAGATCATCCGTCAGCGCGGCTGCGATGGCCTGCTCGATCCGGTGATTGCGCGGGATGCGGACCGGGTTCGTCCGTGCGATCAGCCCGAGATCGGGCCTGAGCGCCTGCCAGTCGGCAGCCCAGGCATCGAAGGCGGCGCGGTCGGTGAACTCGTCCCGCGCGGTCCCGTCCACCAGCCCGCGGAAGGTTCGGGTGAAGTCGGCGCGCTGCCGGGCCATCAGGGTCAGAAACCGCTCGACAAGCTGCCGGTTCGGCGCGCCCTCGATCCCCAGCTTGTCGCCGAAGCGCCTGAGCCATGCCGCCTGATAAAGCGGCGCGAAGCGGTGAACGGATTCCGTCGCGGCCTCGACAGCGGGCCCTTCCTCGCCCATCAGCGGGATCAGGCAGGTCGCGAATTGCGCCAGGTTCCAGACCGCAATCTGCGGCTGGTTCGCCCAGGCATAGCGCCCCTGCCGGTCGATCGAGGAAAAGACCGTCTGCGGATGGTAGGCATCCATGAAGGCGCAGGGGCCGTAATCAATGGTCTCGCCCGAAACCGCCATGTTGTCGGTGTTCATCACCCCGTGGATGAAGCCAAGCGCCATCCAGGCGGCGATGGTCTCGGCCTGGGCCGCAACAACAGCGTCCAGCAGCGCCAGCGGGCTGTCCGCCTGAGGGTAATGGCGGGCGATGACGTGATCGGTCAGCGCCTGCAACGCCGCGCGGTCGTCGCGCACGGCGAAATATTGAAACGTCCCCACGCGGATATGGCTGGCGGCCACCCGGGTCAGGACGGCGCCGGGCAGGGCGGTCTCGCGCCAGACGGTCTCGCCGGTGGCCACCGCCGCCAGCGCGCGCGTCGTCGGGACGCCCATCGCGGCCATGAATTCGCTGACCAGATATTCGCGCAGCACCGGCCCCAGCCAAGCCCGACCGTCGCCGCGCCGCGAAAAGGGTGTCTGGCCCGAGCCTTTCAACTGGATGTCGAAGCGCGTCCCGTCCGGCGCCATGATCTCGCCCAGCAACACCGCGCGCCCATCGCCCAGCTGCGGCACGAAGCCGCCGAACTGATGGCCCGCATAGGCCTGCGCCAGCGGCTCGGCCCCTTGCGGGACCGTGTTGCCGGCCAATACCGACACGCCTTCGGGGGATTCCAGCCATCCGGCATCCAGCCCCAGGCGTGCGGCCAGGTCGCGGTTCAGCGCCAGAAGGCGGGGCCGACTGACCGGCGTGGGCATCACCGCCGCGTAGAAGCTGCGCGGCAGGCGGGCATAGCTGTTGTCGAACTGGAACATCGGCGTCTCCTTGCGGCATTACATAGGGGCGGGGCGCGCCATTGCCAGCCCGTCACCCTTGCGCGCCGCCCGCCAAGCGCGTATCGCCTGACCGCAAAGGAGCCATGCGATGAAGTTTCTCGATCTCGCCAAAGTCTATATCCGCTCGGGTGGCGGCGGCGCGGGATGCGTGTCCTTCCGGCGCGAGAAGTTCATCGAATATGGCGGCCCCGATGGCGGCGATGGCGGGCGCGGCGGCGATGTCTGGGCCGAGGCGGTCGAGGGCCTGAACACCCTGATCGACTTCCGCTATCAGCAGCATTTCTTCGCCAAGTCCGGACAGCACGGCATGGGCAGCCAGATGACCGGCAAGTCGGGCGAGGATGTCGTGCTGCGCCTGCCCGTCGGCACCGAGATCCTCGACGAGGACGGCGAAACCGTGATCGCTGACCTGACCGAGGTCGGACAGCGCGTGCTGCTGGCCAAGGGCGGCAATGGGGGCTGGGGGAACCTGCATTTCAAGACCTCGACCAACCGCAGCCCCCGCAACGCCAATCCTGGACAGCCGGGGATCGAACGCACGATCTGGCTGCGGCTGAAGCTGATCGCCGATAGCGGGCTTGTGGGCCTGCCCAATGCCGGCAAATCGACTTTTCTGGCGGCGGTCTCGAACGCGCGTCCCAAGATCGCCGATTACCCCTTTACCACGCTGCATCCCAATCTGGGCGTCGTGGGGGTGGATGGGCATGAATTCGTGATGGCCGACATCCCCGGCCTGATCGAGGGCGCCAGCGAAGGCCGGGGCCTTGGCGACCAGTTCCTGGGTCATGTCGAACGCAGCCGCGTGCTGCTGCATCTGGTGGACGGCACGTCCGAGACCGTGGCCGAGGATGCCCGCACCATCCTGACCGAGCTTCAGGCCTATTCGCCGGTGCTGATGGAAAAGCCCCGCGTCACCGCGCTGAACAAGATCGACGCGCTGGACGATCACGAGATCGCTGCGCGACGCGCCGCGCTGGAATCCGAGCTTGGCCACCCGGTGCTGCTGATGTCGGGCGTGTCGCGGCAAGGCCTGTCCGAGGTGCTGCGCGCGCTGTGGCGCGAGATCGCGCCTTCGCGCGTTCCGGCCGCCGAGGACAGCCCCAAGGGGACCTGGCAGCCGTGAGCGCATCCGGCAGGGGCACACCCGCGCTGGACGCCGCGCGGCGGCTGGTGGTCAAGATCGGCTCGGCGCTGCTGGTCGGTCCTGACGGCTTGCGCGGCGACTGGTTGCGCGGGCTCTGCGACGACGTGGCGGCCTGGCGCGCACGTGGCGCCGATGTGGTGCTGGTCTCGTCCGGTTCCATCGCGCTTGGGCGACGGGTGCTTGGCCTGCCGCCCGGCGCGCTGCCTCTGGAACAGGCGCAGGCCGCCGCCGCGGTGGGTCAGATCCGCCTGGCCCGCGCCTACGAGGAGGCGCTGGCCCCGCACGGCGTCACCACTGCGCAGGTTCTTCTGACGCTTGAGGACAGTGCCGACCGTCGCCGCTATCTGAACAGCCGCGCAACGATGCAGACGCTGCTGAGCCTTGGCGTCGTGCCCATCGTGAACGAGAACGACACCGTCGCCACCGACGAGATCCGCTTTGGCGACAATGACCGGCTGGCCGCACAGATTGCCGTGACCTGCGGCGCCGATCAGCTGTTGCTTCTGTCCGACGTGGATGGGCTTTACACGGCGAATCCCAAGACCGACCCCACGGCCCGGCACCTGCCCGTGATCGAGACCATCACCCCGGAAATCGAGGCGATGGGCGGTGATCCCGTCTCGGGCCTGTCCAGGGGCGGCATGAAGACCAAGCTGATGGCCGCGCGGACGGCAGTGGCGGGCGGCTGTGCAATGGCGATTGCCGAAGGCTCGGTCATGCGGCCGCTCAGCGCGGTGGCAAAGGGCGCCCGCGCCAGTTGGTTCCTGCCCGAGACCGACCCCCAGCAAGCGCGCAAGCGCTGGATCGCGGCGATGAAACCGCGCGGCACCCTGACCATCGACGCGGGCGCCGCCATGGCGCTTGCCAACGGCAAATCGCTTCTGCCTGCCGGCGTCACCGATGTTGCGGGCGAATTCGGCCGCGGCGAGCCGGTGATGATCGCCGGCCCTGCGGGCGAAACGCTTGGCTGCGGTCTGTCGCGTTACACAGCAGACGAGGCACGCCGGATCAAGGGTCAGCGCAGCTCAAGCATCGAGGCGATCCTTGGCTATCCCGGCCGCGCAGCCCTGATCCACCGCGACGACATGGCGCTCTGAGCCGCCGCACCCGTCTGACGACATCGTCCGAGGACACGGCTCCTGGCGCTTGCGCCAGGCAAGCCGTTCCCCCCCCCCTTTGTCTTACGACTGCCCGGCGGCGATCATGCGCGCGACCATCTCTCGGCTGTTGCGGCTCAGGCCCTTTTTCGCGGCGATCTGCTCCAGCGCCGCCAATGCATGGGCCCGGCGCCCCGCATCATAGCGCGGCCAGGTCTCGAAGGCGGTGGACATGCGCGCCGCGATCTGCGGATTGACCGAATCCATCCGTATCAGCCATTCGGCATGGAAGCGATAGCCCGACCCATCGGCGGCGTGAAAGCCTGCGTGATTCGCCGCCAGCCCGCCCAGAAGCGCGCGAAAGCGGTTCGGGTTGCGCCAGTCGAAGGCAGGCAGCGTGGCCAGATCGCGGGCAATGCGCGCCGCATCGGCGGGAGGCGCGGCCATGACCTGCACGCTGAACCATTTGTCCATGACCAATCTGTCGGCTGCGAATCTTGCCTGCATGGCGCGCAAGGCAGGGCCGGCCTGCCCAAGCCGCACCAGGATCGACAGCGCGCTCATCCGCTCGGTCATGTTGTCCGCCGCATCGAACAGGGCCTGCGCCCGCGCGCCGCGGTCGATCCGCGACAGCAGCCCCATGACCGCAAGCCGCAGCGAACGCCGCGCCGCGTCGGCGGCATCGGGGCGATAGGGGCCAACGACCGCCATCTGGTCAAATAGTCCGGCCAGCAGCGCCGCATGGGACTGTGCCAGATTCCGGGCCAGTTCCTCGCGCGCGGCATGGATCGCGTCGGGGTCGGGTGTCATTCCGTCCATGGCCAGTCTTGCCGCGATCTCTTCCTCGGCCGGCAGATGCAGGCAAAGCGCGCGCAAGGCGGGATCAACGCTGTCGTCTGCCAGGATGCGGCCCATCGCCCCGATCAGCGCGGCGTCCTCGACGGCGGCCCCGGACGCTGCGCGCAGAAGGGCAGCCATGGCCAGTTCGTGGCCGGCCTCCCACCGGGCGAATGGGTCACTGTCATGGGCCAGCAGAAAGGCGCGCGTCGCGTCATCCATCTGCCGCCGCAGCACCACGGGCGCCGAAAAGCCGCGCAGGGCCGAGACGACCGGCCGCGCGGGCAAGTCCACGAAGGTGAAGCTCTGCCGGGGTTCGGTCACTTCCAGCACGCGGGTCGGCATCAGCTCGGTGCCGTCCGGGCCGATCAGGCCAACCGCCACGGGAATGACGCGGGCGGGCTTGTCGGGCTGGCCCGGCGTGGGCGGCGTCTCTTGCGCGAAATCCAGCGTCAGGGTGCCATCCTGCCAATGCTCTTCCATCGTCAGGATCGGCGTTCCGGCATCGGTATACCAGCGCTTGAACTGGGTCAGGTCGCGCCCGGTTGCATCCTGGAACACGGCCAGCCAATCCTCGATCGTCGCGGCTTGGCCGTCATGGCGGTCGAAATAGAGATCCAGCGCGCGGGCATAGCCTTCGTCTCCCACCAGAAGGCGCAACATGCCGATCACCTCGGCGCCTTTTTCATAGACGGTGGCGGTGTAGAAATTGTTGATTTCTTCGTAGCGGTCGGGCCGCGGGGGATGGGCCAGCGGGCCCTGATCCTCGCGGAACTGGCGGGCGCGCAGGGCCTGGACATCCTCGATCCGTTTCACTGCGGCCGAACGCAGGTCGCTGGTGAATTGCTGGTCGCGATAGACGGTCAGCCCCTCCTTGAGGCAGAGCTGGAACCAGTCACGGCAGGTGATGCGGTTGCCGGTCCAGTTGTGGAAATATTCATGCGCGATCACGGCCTCGATGCGTTCGTAATCGGCGTCGGTCGCGGTTTCCGGCGAGGCCAGGACCAGTTTCGAGTTGAAGATGTTCAACCCCTTGTTTTCCATGGCACCCATGTTGAAATCATCGACCGCGACGATGTTGAACACATCCAGGTCATATTCGCGGCCATAGACCCTTTCATCCCATTCCATCGCCCTGACCAGCGATTCCAGCGCAAATCCCGCGCGATCCTGATCGCCCGGACGCACCCAGACATTCAGCACGACCTCGCGCCCCGACCGGGTGGTGAAGCGCCCCGGGACCGCGACCAGATCGCCCGCGACCAGCGCGAACAGATAGCTGGGCTTGGGCCAGGGATCGTGCCATTCGGCCAGGCCCGGCTCTTGCCGGATCGGGTTGCCGTTCGACAGAAGCACCGGCAGATCGCCGCGCAGGGTGACGCGGAACGTCGTCATCACGTCGGGGCGGTCGGGATAAAAGGTGATGTGGCGGAAGCCCTCGGCCTCGCATTGGGTGCAGAAGATGCCGCCCGACAGATAGAGCCCCTCGCACGACGTGTTCGCCTCCGGGTCGATGACGACCTCGGTCTGGAGTGTGAAGCGGCCCGAGGGCAGGGCGGCGGCCGCGATGGTCAGGGTCTCGTTGTCGCGGCGCAGATGGGCCGGGTCGATGGCTGTGCCGTTCAGGGCGACCGAACGCAGGTCCAGCCCCTTGCCGCCGTCCAGAACCAGATCAGACCCCTCGCATCCCGGCACGGCAGCCATGTCGATGGCCGCACGCACCCGCGTCGCATCGGGCAACAGCGTCACGTCCAGTCGCGTCTCGGTCAGGTTGAACGGATAGGGTCGGTAATCGGCCAGAAGCGTCACGGTGCGGTCTTGCGCGGTTGCATTCATCGGAAAGTCCCTTTCCTTGGGGCCTGGGAGAGTTTTCGCGCCGGCCCGGGGAACCGGCATGGCCCGGACCCTGTTATCCACAGCAGCGATATGCCGCAAGGCGGGCGACGAAGTGATTGACACCGCTGGCCTTGTCAACCACAGGGCGTTCACCTGCAATGGTGCAACGAGATTCAGACAGAGGAGGCTTCGACATGAGCCATGACCCGAACGATCCGAACCGCCCGCAGCCCGGCATCGAGCCGCGCGAAACCTATGTCGAGCCGGTCGAGCGTCGGTCCTCGGCGCTGCCGCTGATCATCGGCGTGCTTCTTGCGCTGGCCCTGGCCTATTTTGTCCTGCAGCGTTTCATGACCGATGACACTGTGGTGGTGAACGGCGACACGACCACGGTCGTGACCACCGAGGAAGCGCCGGGGGAGCCCGCTGCCGAAGAACCCGTTGTGGTGGAAGAGCCTGCGCCCGCCGAACCCGCTCCGGTCGCGCCGGCTCCGGTGGAAGAGCCCGCTCCGGCCGATGAGTCCGCTCCGGCTGAGCCTGCCGCCCCGGCTCCGGCAGACACCACCCCCGCGGAGACCGCACCTGCCGAGACCGCTCCGGCCCCTGTCGCGCCTGCTCCGACCGCTCCGGCGGCGGATGACGAGGCCGAAACGACCACCCCGGCCCCGGCAAACTGACCGCGGTCTTGCCGGTCGATTGATCGCGATGAACGGCCCGGGCCATGCCCGGGTCGTTTGCTGTTTCGGGCAACTTTGCGCGCGCCCTGCCGCCCACGCGCGTAATCTTCTGACATGAGACCAAGGCAGGGCTTTTGCCCCACGTCACAATCTCGCAGGGTTGTGAACTGAAATTGCGCGATGCTATGCATGGGCCGACGCAATCAGCCGAGCGGGGGACAAAAAGGCCATGAAGATTGGCGCTTTGAGAGAGGGCTTCGAGGGAGAGGCGCGGGTGGCGATCACCCCGGCTTCGGCGGGGCATCTCCGGAAACTGGGGCATGAGGTTCTGATCGAGTCCGGGGCAGGCGCGCGTGCAGGCTTTTCGGACGAGGATTACCGCCGGGCGAATGTCACCGTTCTGCCTTCTGCGGCCGAACTGATCGCGCAGGCCGACGTCATCGCCAAGGTCCGCCAGCCGACCGAACAGGAACTGCGCCAGATGCGCGCCGGGCAGACGGTGATTTCGTTCTTCTATCCTGCTCAGAACGCCGGATTGCTGGCGTTGGCCAAGGAACAGGGCGTCACCGCCATTGCCATGGACATGGTCCCGCGCATCAGCCGCGCACAAAAGATGGACGCGCTGTCCTCGATGGCCAATATCGCGGGCTACCGCGCCGTGATCGAGGCCGCCAACAATTTCGGTCGCTTCTTCACCGGTCAGGTGACGGCAGCGGGCAAGGTGCCGCCCGCGCGTGTGCTGGTCGTGGGGGCAGGCGTGGCCGGGCTGGCCGCGATCGGTGCTTCGGTCAGCCTGGGCGCACAGGTCCATGCCTTCGACGTGCGTCCCGAAGTGGCCGAACAGATCGAATCGATGGGCGCCGAATTCGTCTATCTGGACTTCGACGAACCCGCGCAGGACGGCGCCGCCACAGGCGGCTATGCTGCGCCTACCAGCCCCGAATTCCGCGAAAAGCAACTGGCCAGGTTCCGCGAACTGGCCCCGCAGATGGATATCGTCATCACCACCGCGCTGATCCCGGGCCGCGAAGCTCCGGTTCTGTGGACGGCCGACATGGTGGCCGCGATGAAGCCGGGCAGCGTGATCGTGGATCTCGCCGCCGAAAAGGGCGGTAATTGCGAACTGACCGTCGCCGACGAGAGGATCGTCACCGAAAACCGCGTCGTCATCATCGGCTACACGGATTTCCCAAGCCGCATGGCCACGCAAGCCAGCGAACTTTATGCCAACAATATCCGCCATTTCCTGTCCGATCTGACACCGGGCAAGGACGGGGTGATCCATCACAACATGGATGACGACGTGATCCGCGGCGCGACGGTGACGCATGATCACGATATCACCTGGCCGCCTCCACCGCCGAAGGTCGCCGCGATCGCAGCCCGCAAGCCCCGCGAAAAGAAGAAGGAGCCGACCCCCGAGGAGCGGCGCGCCGCCGAGGTTGCCGCCTTCAGGGCCGAGACCCGATCGCAGGTCGCGATGCTGGTCGGGGGCGGACTGCTGCTGCTGGCCGTGGGCCTGGTCGCACCGGTCAGCTTCATGTCGCATTTCATCGTCTTCGTGCTGGCCTGTTTCGTGGGCTTCCGGGTGATCTGGAACGTCGCGCATTCGCTGCACACGCCGCTTATGGCGATCACCAACGCGATCAGTTCGATCATCATCCTGGGCGCGCTGATCCAGGTCGGGTCGGGCTCGGCCTGGGTGACGATCCTTGCGGCCTTGGCCGTGTTGATGGCGGGTGTCAACATTTTCGGCGGTTTCCTGGTCACGCGCCGGATGCTGGCCATGTTCCAGAAATCGTGAGGGGCAGGAATGGCTTACGGATTCACCACGGCGGCCTATGTGGTTGCATCGGTCCTGTTCATCCTGTCGCTTGGCGGCCTGTCTGGGCAGGAAAGCGCGAAACGCGCCATCTGGTATGGCATTGCAGGCATGGCGCTGGCCGTGCTGGCGACCCTGTTCGGTCCGGGTGCGGGGAACTGGTTCCTCTCGGCCGTGATGATCGCCATTGGCGGCACGGCAGGCTGGCTGATCGCCAAGCGCGTCCAGATGACCGAGATGCCGCAGCTGGTCGCCGCGATGCATTCGCTGGTGGGCCTTGCCGCCGTCTTCGTCGGTTTCAACGCCCAGATCGAACTGGCGCGCGTCCTGCGCGCCCGCGCCGAGGGGCTGGTCACTGACTTTACCGGCTTTGCCGCTGTGCTGACCACCAAGACGCCGGCCGAGATCACCACCCTCAAGATCGAGGTCTTTCTGGGCGTCTTCATTGGCGCCGTGACCTTCACCGGCTCGGTCGTGGCTTTCGGCAAGTTGTCGGGCCGCGTGGACGGAAGGCCGAAGAAACTGCCGGGCGGGCACATGCTGAACGCCGGCGCGCTGGCGGCCTCGGTTCTGCTGGGGATGCTTTATCTTGCGGGCGTCGGCCCCGGCATCCTGTGGCTGATCCTGATTGCGGGCTTTGCCTTCTTCATCGGCTATCACCTTATCATGGGCATCGGCGGCGCCGACATGCCGGTGGTCGTGTCGATGCTGAACAGCTATTCCGGTTGGGCCGCGGCCGCGATCGGCTTCACGCTTGGCAATGACCTGCTGATCGTCACCGGCGCGCTGGTGGGCAGCTCGGGCGCGATCCTCAGCTACATCATGTGCAAGGCGATGAACCGCCATTTCGTCAGCGTGATCCTGGGCGGATTCGGCGGTGAAACGGGCCCCGCGGCGGCCATCGAGGGCGAGCAGATCGCCATCGACGAGGCCGGCGTGGCGGCGGCGCTGAACGACGCCGACAGCGTGGTCATCGTTCCGGGCTACGGCATGGCCGTGGCGCAGGCCCAAGGCGCGGTCAGCGAGCTGACGCGCAAGCTGCGCGCGGCCGGCAAGCAGGTGCGCTTTGCCATCCACCCCGTCGCGGGCCGTCTGCCCGGCCACATGAACGTGCTGCTGGCCGAGGCGAAGGTTCCCTATGACATCGTTCTGGAGATGGACGAGATCAACGACGATTTCCCCTCGACCGACGTGGTGATCGTCATCGGCTCGAACGACATTGTGAACCCGGCGGCGCAGGACGATCCGAACAGCCCCATTGCCGGGATGCCTGTGCTGGAGGTCTGGAAAGCCAAACAGGTCTTCGTGTCGAAGCGCGGTCAGGGCACCGGCTATTCGGGGATCGAGAATCCCTTGTTCTACAAGGAAAACACCCGAATGTTCTATGGCGATGCCAAGGACAGCATCAGCAGGCTTCTGCCTCTGATCGAGTGATCGGCGTATTCGCAAAGACAGGGCAGGGGCCGTTTGCGGCCCTGTCCCAGACGGGGTCAAGGAGAGGCGCATGGACCCGGCCGCCGAACATCCGATGCGCTATGCATTGGTCAACGAGCTTCACGCGCGGCCCTCGCCGCGTCTGACGGCACCGGCCACGGCGGTCTTTCTGGCCTTCAAGGAACCGGGGGACGCTGCCAACCGCGACCGTGCGCGGGACCATGCCCATCTGGCCGAGATCGTCTTGCGTCATGGCGGGCCACGGCCCGACCCCTCGGACAGCCATTATCAGGGCAGGCTGGGGCGGCACGAACTGAAATGGGAAAGCCATACCGAATTCGTGACCTACATGGCCATGACGCCGGGCCTGCCGATCCGCCCCTTTGATCCCTCGGCAGCGGCGATTTTCCCCGACGCCTGGCAGAGCGCGGCTCCTGGGCTGCGGATCGCGGCGGTGATGGTGCAGGTCGATCTTTTGCCCGAAGATCCGACCGAAATCCCTGGACGGATATCGGATTGGTTTTCGGCAGACAGCCTCGCCGCAGTCTGGGTGCTGGAGGAAACCGCCGTGATCGCCAGCGATTTCCGCATCGACCCTGCTGGCTGGATGCGCTTTGCCGTCTTCGTGCGACCCGGCGTCTCGGAAAGCCGGATCGGGCGGCTGGTTCATCGCCTGGTCGAGCTGGAGACCTACCGCGCGGCCTCGATGCTGGGTCTGACGCGGGCGCGTTCGCTGACGGCGCGGCTGAACGCGCTGGAAAGCCGCCTGTCGGCGCTGGTCGCCAGCATGGCCGACGATACCCGCCCGGCCGAGGAGGTCTTGCACGATCTTCTGCCCATCGCCACCGAACTGGAGGCGCAAGCCGCGCAGCACAGCTTCCGCTTTGGTGCTACCCGTGCCTATCAGGCTATCGTCAGCGACCGGATCGAAGTCCTGCGCGAGACGCGCTTCATGCAGATGCAGATGCTGACCGAGTTCATGCGCCGCCGCTATCTGCCTGCCATGCGGACCACGCAATCGGCCGAGGCCAGGCTGGCCGAGATGCAGGCGCGCGCCAGCCGCAGCGGCGAATTGCTGCGCACCCGGGTCGAGGTCGAGCGCCGGGCCCAGAACCAGAAGATCATGGAGCGCATGGACCGCCGCGCCGATCTGCAATTGCGGCTGCAGCACACGGTCGAGGGCCTGTCGGTCGTGGCGATCAGCTATTACGCCATCGGCCTTCTGTCCTATGCTCTGGCGCCGTTGGCCTCGGCGCTTGGGTTGGACAAGGCAATCACCATCGCGGTTCTGACGCCGCTGGTGCTGGTCGTCGCCTGGGCCGGGATTAGACGCGTGCGACAAAAGCTGCATCGAAGCGAGCACGGCGAAATGTGACTTGTGAGCGGGGCGCGCTGCGGCAATAGTGCCCGCGACCCCACGGAGAAACCTCATGCGCCGCATTCTGCCTCTGTGCCTGCTGCTGACCCTTGCCGCCTGCGGGGTGCCGTTCGTTCCTTTCATCTGATCGAGGAATCCATGTCAAAGTCACTGACGATGTTCGGCCTTTCGCATTGTTCGACCTGCCTGAAGGCGATTGCCGGCCTTGAGGAGAACGGCTGGAAGGTCGATTTTCGCGACGTTCAGAAAGACCCGCTGTCCAAGGAGGAACGCGAGGCGCTGGTCGCGGATTTCGGCGACAAGATCATCAACCGGGCCAGCCTGACCTGGCGCGGCATGTCCGAGGAAGAGCGCGGCGCCGATTTGGTCGAGATGCTGGAGGCCAAACCCTCCGTGATGAAACGCCCAGCGATCCGTGCCGGTGACGATCGACTGCTTGGCTGGACGGCCAATGTCAAACGCGCGCTTGGGGTTCCGGCCTGACGCGCAGAGTTTGGGCCGTCGCGTCCCGCCTGGACGGGTGCTGCGACGGTTCAGACCTTGCGACTCGCCAGAGACTCGATCAGCGGGCGCACGCCTGTCAGATCATAGCCGGCATCCGCAGCAGTCTTGAGAATCTCACCGACCGGTCGCTTTCCCGCCTGATTCAGGGCCCAGAGCACGGTCGAACGGTTGCCTGTGCGGCAATAGGCGATGGTCGGCCCGGGATCGGCCAGCGCGGCACCAAAACCCGAAATCAACTGCGGCGTGATCTCTCCGGGCGTGAACGGCAGATAGTGGTAGCGCATCCCGGCATCGGCCGCAGCTTTGGCCATTGTCTCGTGGTCCATGTCCGGGCCGACCTCGGGATCGGGACGATTATTGATCAGAACCTTGAAACCCGCCGCCGCCAGGGCGCTGACCTCCTCGGGCTGGATCTGGTCCGAAACGGCAAGGTCCGGGCTGAGTTGACGCAGATCCATGGCTGACCTCTCTTGTTGTTGCTGCCTGATTCAGCCCTTTCGCTGGTCGGTGTCAAGACACGGGCGGCAGGGCAGGCCGATGATTGCCCGTCTCAGCCTTGAACTGTGCCACAAGACCAGGCAGGGCTGCGAAATCGCTGAAATGCGCATGGCTGACCAGATCATCCACGGCGCTGTGGCGGTAGCCTTGGGTAAAGAGCAGGAAGGGCACACCCATGGCAGCGGCGGTGTCCGCATCGAATTCGCTGTCCCCGACAAAGACGCCGGTTCGCGCCCCCAAGGCCGCGAAGGCAGCGCGCAGAGGCGCAGGGTCGGGCTTCTTCCGAGTCAGGGAATCGCCGCCGATCACGGCCCGGAACAGAGGCGTCAGCCCGAAATGGTCCAGCACCGCGCGGGTCGGGCCAAGGGGCTTGTTCGTGCAGATTCCAAGCGGATGACCAGCTGCCGAAAGTTCAGCCAGCGCCTCGACCACACCGGGATAAAGCCGCGTCAGAATGGTCGCATGATGGTAGCGCGCCATGAACGCCGCCACCAGATCGCTTCGACGGGCCGGCTCGATCCCTCTGGCGGCGATGATGCGGGACCACAGGATTTCGACGCCGCCGCCGATGAAGCTGCGCACGCGAGGCAAGGATAATGGCGAAACGCCGTTCTCACGAAGGACAGCGTTGACGCAGGCATGAATATCGGCCGCGCTGTCGATCAGGGTGCCGTCCAGATCGAAGATGACGGGACAAGGCATCATTCAGCAATCCTTCCACTTGATCGAGCATCCTATTGAAGGTATTTGATTTTGCGTCCCATTTCCGGTTTCCGCAACCTGCATCATCGCCTCGGATAATTCGCGCCTTGCGTCCGGCGCGGCAGGCTGTCGGCCCGAGCCGTCCAGCCTGCCGCGATATTGCAGCTTGCCCTCGGCGTTGTAGCCGAAGAAGTCGGGCGTGCATTCGGCGCCGTAAGCGCGCGCAACCTGCTGCGTCTCGTCATGCAGATAGGGAAAGGTGAAGCCGCGCTCTTCGGCCAGCTGCTTCATGCGGTCGGGGGCATCCTCGGGATAGGCTGCGGCGTCATTGGAGGAAATCGCGACGACCCCGATTCCGGCCCGCTGCAAGGCGGCCGCGTCGCGCAGGATCCGGTCGAGGATGGATTGCACATAAGGGCAATGGTTGCAGATGAACATGACCAGCGTGCCGCGCTGCCCCTTGATGTCGTCAAGGCTGTAGATGCGCCCGTCGGTGCCCGGCAGTTCAGAGGGGTGCCAAGTCGCGCCGAAGTCGCACGGAGGTGCAGAAATTGCCATGGCCAACCTTTCGTCCGGATCGCCGCAATCCTGATGCCTCGTCATGCGAAGGGCAAGGCCGGAGAGATGATTGCCCCGAACTGGCCGAATTATTCATAACATAATTCGGATTATATCCTAGACCGCCTCCGGCCAGCGGCAGACTGGCTTGGCTGTGGGTCGATAGATTGCTGTCTGTTCTGCAGACAGAAGAAGGCCCCGAAGCGAGATGCTTCGGGGCCGCCTGCGGTGCTGGCGTGTCAGTCGGCCATCACGTTGTTCGGATCGAACTCGGGCAGCGCCTCAAGCTCTTCCTGGGTGAAGTTCGTGGCCATTACGACCTCGTCGTCGAAGCGGACCAGGTGCAACATGTCACGATCCAGCAGAACCGTATGCGTCCCCAGGCCCAGGAAGCCACCGATATCGGCGACGTAGCCAATCAGTTCACCCTCTTGCGTCAGAACGAGGTCCGAAATCGAGCCGATGTCGCTCCAGTCATCCGGGCGATTGCCGCCCGCGATGTCGTTCCACTGGGTGGTCGAAGGCTGGTTCGTCGTATAGACGGAGCGGTCGGTCAGCCAGGACGCGGTGATGCCCTGGTTTTCGGCGCTTAGAGCGGCGCTCAGTTCTGCGCTGCTGCGGTGCGTCGCCACGCCGTCCATGGGGGCCTGATCCATCTCCATCCCGGGCTGCGTCATCCCCGCACCATCCTGAGCCGGGGCGGTCTGCATCGTCTCGGCCGGGGCCTCGGTCGTCGTCGCCTGCTGGGCCCAGGCGGGGCTTGTCAGGGCGATTGCGGCGGCGGTCAGCATGAAACGCTTCATGTGATTGGCTCCTGTCTGTTTCGTGTGTTCGCCATGCATCTGCACAGCGCTGTCCCCACAACAGAAGCCGGACGCGCCTTGTTCCGCTGATCTTTATCAACCCTGGAAATCACGATCTTTCAGGAACAATGACTTGTCGCTACCGTTACGCGCGGTTGCGTTACACGCGGTTGGCTGATGCGCCCGCCACAGATGGGACTGGGTGCAGCCGTGGTATCCGGCCCCGATGTCGGCAAGCCCCTCAGCACCCGAACCGCCAGCCAGCCGAAGGCCTGCGCCTCGAGCATGTCGCCATCCAGTCCCGCGCTTTCGACCGGCAGGACCGCAATGGGCATGTCCGACGCCAGGGCGGCCATGATGGCCGGGTTCCGGCGGCCGCCGCCGCAGACCAGCATGGCCTGCGGAACTGACGGCAACCAGCGCAGGCCCGCCCGAACCGAAGCTGCGATTGCTGCAACCATCGTGGCCGCCGCATCGGCGTCCGGCAGTGCGGCCACCAATTCGGGCAACGCGGCGAAATGGTCGCGGTCCAGCGATTTCGGGGGCGGCCTGTCGAACCAGGGATCGGCCAGAAAGCGGGCCAGAGCCACCTGGTCGGGGCGCCCTGCCCCGGCCAGCGCCCCGTCGCGGTCCAGCGCCAGCCCGCGCCGCGTCTGCATGAGGTCGTTCAGCGGCGCATTTGCAGGGCCTGTATCAAAGGCCAGACAGGCGCCCGGCGCCTCGGGTGCCGGGGCAAGCGGATCCACCCAGGTGATGTTGCCCACTCCACCCAGGTTCAGGAAGGCCAGCGGCGCGGGCTGGATCAGGCCGCGCTCAAGCGCCCAGACCGCGCAGGCCCAGTGAAAGAACGGAGCCAGCGGCGCGCCTTCGCCACCCTGCCGCACATCCTCGGTGCGGAAATCCCACACGACCGGTCGGCCGGTCCGCGCCGCAAGCCGCACCCCCGACCCCGCCTGATGCGTGCCGCGTCCGCGCGGATCATGGGCCAGGGTCTGGCCATGATAGCCGATCAGCTCGGCCTCGGGGAAATCGCACGCCAGAGCGATATGGGCGTCCTCGGACAGGCGCGCGGCCTCGGCCACGCCCGGATCGCCGGGCCACCGGCCCAGGGCCGCTCGCAGCACCGCCGCCTCGTTGGCCGAGGTCGCGCGAAAGGCGCTGCGGCCAAAGGCGCCGATGCGGATGCCGTCGGTCTCGATCAGCGCCGCATCCACCCCGTCCATCGAGGTTCCCGACATCATTCCCAACACCCGGATCATCGCGCCTTTTCCTTTGCCCGCCCGCCGGGTATATCGCGGCCAGACAGAAGGAAACAGCCCATGACCTACGCGCCCAAGTCCGATTTCCTCACCCAGCTGATCGAGCGCGGCTATGTCGCCGACTGCACCGATTACGAGGGGCTGGACCGTGCGCTGCTGGCCGGCCCCGTCACGGCCTATATCGGCTATGACGCGACGGCGGCCAGCCTGCATGTGGGCCATCTGCTGAACATCATGATGCTGCGGATCTTTCAGAAAACGGGCAACCGCCCGATCACGCTGATGGGCGGTGGCACGACCAAGGTAGGCGATCCGTCCTTTCGCAGCGACGAGCGGCCGCTTCTGGACGATGCCGCGATCCAGCGCAACATCGACGGGATGCAGAAGGTGTTCGACCGCTACCTGGATTACGGTCCGGGCGCGGCGACGATGCTGAACAATGCCGAATGGCTGGACGACCTGAACTACCTGACCTTTCTGCGCGAGATCGGGCGTCATTTCAGCGTCAACCGGATGCTGTCCTTCGAATCCGTGAAATCCCGGCTGGATCGCGAGCAGTCGCTGTCCTTCCTGGAATTCAACTACATGATCCTGCAAGCCTATGATTTCCTTGAGTTGAACCGCCGCTATGGCTGCCAGTTGCAGATGGGCGGGTCGGATCAATGGGGCAACATCGTCAACGGGATCGACCTGACGCGGCGTGTGGACGACAAGGTGATCTGGGGGCTGACCTCGCCGTTGCTGACGACCAGCGACGGGCGCAAGATGGGCAAGTCGGCGGGCGGCGCGATCTGGCTGAACGGCGATATGCTGTCGCCCTATGAATTCTGGCAGTTCTGGCGCAACACGACCGATGCCGATGTGGGCCGGTTCCTGAAACTCTATACCGAGCTGCCGCTGGACGAATGCGACCGTCTGGCCGCGCTTGGCGGGTCCGAGATCAACCTGGCCAAGGTGCGTCTTGCCAACGAGGTCACGGCCCTGCTGCATGGTCCAGAAGCCGCCGCGCGCGCCGAGGCAACAGCGCGCGCGGTCTTCGAGCAGGGCGGCGCGGGCGGCGATCTAGAGGTCGCGCTGATCGACGCGGCCGCGTTGTCGGGCGGGTTGTCGGTCGTGCAGGCGCTGGTGCGGTCGGGGCTGGTGCCATCGGGCAAGGAGGTCAAGCGCCTGATCGCCGAGGGCGGGCTGCGACTGAACAACGAGCCCGTCACCGACGCGCAACGGATGCTGGATGCGGATGCGATCGGTGAGGGGCTCAAGGTCTCGATCGGCAAGAAGAAGCACCGCATCCTGCGGATTGGCTGATCGTCCCATGAACCCGGCGCATGGCTGCCTTGTGCGGGGGCTTTCGCCTCTGGTTTTCCGACCGGCCAGTCAATATCTGAGTGCCATGGGAGGGAACGACCCGAACCCGGAGAAGAACCATGTCGAAGCTCGACAGCAAGACCACCAGCATCGCCGACCGCAAGCGCGCGGCCGAGGCCGAGGCCGTCCTTGACCAGATGTATGGCTACTTCACCCGCCAGGAAGCGCCGCGCGTGATTGTCAGCGAACTCGACGCTGCCCGCCGCGCCGCCTGAGCCTGGCTCCTGCGACCACGTTTCCCCAAGGGGCCTTCGGGCCCCTTTTCCATGCCTGTCAAAAGCCTTGCGGATCATGCGGCTTTCCCTTGGCCCGGGGCGCGCCATTGGCTAATCTTGCCCGAGGCCGAAGGAGGGGGTAATGGAAGCGTCGATCAATGTCCTGGGCGGCCGGTTACAGCCCTGCTCGACCGCGCCGCTGACGGGTTTCTATCGCAACGGGTGCTGCGATACCGGCCCCGAGGATCGCGGCAGCCACACGGTCTGCGTGATCGTCACGGCCGAGTTCCTGGCCATGTCTGCCTACCTGGGCAACGACCTTTCGACGCCGCGCCCCGAATACGGGTTTCCCGGCCTGAAGCCGGGGGATCGCTGGTGCCTCTGCGCCTCGCGCTTCCTTCAGGCGGCGCAGGAATTCGCGGCGCCCAGGGTCGTTCTTGAATCCACCCATCGCCGCGCGCTGGACATCCTGCCGCTGGAATTGTTGCAAAGACATGCGATCAATGAAGAAAACTGATCTGGCCGCTCTGGCTACCGCCGCGCTTCTGGGCGCCCTGCCCGCCCATGCGATCGAACTGGCCGACCTGTCGAACGAGATCCGCCCCGATGACCGCGCCCGGCTTGAGCTTTTCGACGAAACCGCGGGCCGTGCGCTGATGGGTGCGCTGGCGGCGGGCGACGGGGGCGATGTCGGCGTGATGGTCGCGGGCCTTGCGGGCGAGCCTCTACCCCCCTTGGGCGCTGCACTGATGCTCGAAGGGGACTGGTCCTGCCGTGTCCTGAAACTGGGCGGCGGGCTGCCGCTGGTCGCCTATCAGCCCTTCCGCTGCCGGGTTGGGGCCGATGGCAGTTTCGAGAAGTTGACCGGATCGCAGCGCATGAGGGGCCGGATCGGGCTTGTCGATGGCGAGGTGATCTATCTGGGCACGGCCTTCGTGGCGGGTGAGACGCCGCCCGATTATGCCGACCTGCCGCCCGAAATCGACCCCGGTGCCACGCCGCAATTCATGCCAGAGGTCGGCCGGGTCCAGATCGTGGACGGCAATGCCGCCCGCATCATCCTGCCGATGCCGCATCTGGAATCGGATCTGAATATCGTGCTGCTCAGCCGCTGAGGTGCGGCGGGCGGCCCGACGCTGCCCGCGCATCCCGCTCAGGTGCGGATATCGTGGCCCAGATGCCTGGCGACGGTGAAGATGTCCTTGTCGCCGCGTCCGCACATGTTCATCACGATCAGATGATCGGCGGGCAGCCTTGGCGCGATCTTGATGACATGGGCCAGGGCATGGCTGGGCTCCAGCGCAGGGATGATGCCCTCTTGCGCGCAGCAGAGCTGAAATGCGGCCAGAGCCTCGTCATCAGTGATGCTGACATATTCTGCGCGACCCACATCCTTGAGCCAGGCATGTTCCGGCCCGATCCCGGGATAATCCAGCCCCGCGCTGATCGAATGGCCTTCAAGGATCTGGCCGTCATCATCCTGCAACAGATAGGTGCGGTTCCCATGCAGAACACCCGCGCGCCCGCCCGAGAGGCTGGCGCAATGCTGCATCCGGTCATCGACGCCGCGACCCCCGGCCTCGACCCCGATGATGCCGACCGAGGGGTCGTCGAGGAAGGGATAGAACAGCCCCATCGCATTCGAGCCGCCGCCGATCGCCGCGACCAGCGTGTCGGGCAGACGCCCTTCGCGCGCCATGATCTGTTCGCGGACCTCCTTGCCGATGATCGACTGGAAATCGCGCACCATCGCCGGATAGGGATGCGGACCGGCCACCGTGCCGATGCAGTAGAACGTGTCGCGCACATTCGTCACCCAATCGCGCAGCGCGTCGTTCATCGCATCCTTCAGCGTGCCGCGACCGCTGGTGACGGGCACGACCTCGGCCCCCAGCAGGCGCATCCGGAAGACGTTGGGCGCCTGCCGCTCGACATCATGGGCGCCCATATAGACCACGCATTTCAGCCCGAACCGCGCGCAGACGGTCGCGGTCGCCACGCCATGCTGGCCCGCGCCGGTTTCCGCGATGATGCGGGTCTTGCCCATGCGGATCGCCAGCAGGATCTGGCCCAGCACGTTGTTGATCTTGTGCGCGCCGGTATGGTTCAGCTCGTCGCGCTTCATGTAGATCCTGGCGCCGCCCAGATGCCGCGTCAGCCGCTCGGCGAAATAGAGCGGGCTCGGCCGGCCCACATAATGCGTCCACAGATCGTCCATCTGCGCCCAGAAGGCCGGGTCGGTCTTGGCGCGCTCGTATTCGGCCTGAAGATCCAGGATCAGCGGCATCAGCGTTTCCGACACGAAACGGCCGCCATAGATGCCGAAGCGGCCCTGTTCGTCGGGGCCATGCATGAAGCTGTTGGGCAGGTCGTCGGCCATGGAATGCGCCTTTTGGATTGTCTCAGATGGGGTCGAGCAGGCTCGTCCCCATCCTTCTATCCGCATTCCGCCCGCTGGTGAAGCCCGACCGGAGGCGGCAGGAAACCCGCCCCCCGAGAAAGGGGGCGGGCCAGTCCGGTGCGCGTCTTGATGCGCGCTTGCTGCTGCGACGATCTCGCCCGCCACCCCGCCACCCCGCCACCCCGCCCCCGTCGCCGGGGACGGTGTCCCCATCAACTGCAGCCGCTGGTGCCGCCGCAGGTATTGCACTTCATGCAGGTGCCGTTCCGGACCAGCGTGTAATTGCCGCATTCGCCGCAGGGGTCGCCCTCGTAGCCCTGCATCCGGGCGCGGGCGCGGGCGTCGATGGCGGGGCCCTCCAGCGTCGCGCTCTGGGCCAGGCTGCTGGTCTGAAGCACCATCAGATCCTGCGGCAGGCGCTTGCGCAGATAGCCCGCGCTGCTGATCTGCTTCAGCATTGTCAGTGATTTCAACTCGCTCCGGTCGCTGACCGGGGCGATATTGGCGGCTTCAGCCTCGCCGCCACCGATATCGTCGAACCGCGCGCCTTCCGGCTTGACATGGGCCAGATCGGTGCGGTCCAGATAGCTGATGGCCAGTTCGCGAAAGACATAATCAAGGATCGAGGTCGCATTCTTGATGCTGTCATTGCCCTGCACCATCCCCGCGGGCTCGAACCGGGTGAAGGTGAAGGCGTCCACGAATTCCTCCAGCGGCACACCATATTGCAGGCCAACCGAGACCGCGATGGCGAAATTGTTCATCATCGCCCGGAAGCCCGCGCCTTCCTTGTGCATGTCGATGAAGATCTCGCCCAGCTTGCCGTCATCATATTCGCCGGTGCGCAGATAGACCTTGTGCCCGCCGACGATGGCCTTTTGGGTATAGCCCTTGCGGCGCTGCGGCAGCTTTTCGCGGTGGCTGCGGACGATTTCGCGGACGATGACCTTCTCGACGATCTTCTCGGCCAGAACGCCCGCCTTGTCGCGCGCCGAACCCTGGGTCAGGATCTCTTCGGCCTCGTCGTCATCCTCGATCAGGGCGCTGGCCAGAGGCTGGCTGAGCTTGGACCCGTCGCGGTAAAGCGCGTTGGCCTTGATCCCCAGGGAATGGCTGAGCTCATAAGCCGCCAGAGCATCGGCGATCGTCGCGGACGCAGGCATGTTGATCGTCTTGCTGATCGCGCCCGAGATGAAGCTCTGGGCGGCGGCCATCATGCGGATATGGCTTTCGACCGACAAAGAGCGGCTGCCCTTCTTGCCGCAGGGATTGGCGCAGTCGAAGACCGGCAGATGCGCGGGTTTCAGATGCGGGGCGCCTTCCAGCGTCATGGTGCCGCAGACATGATCGTTCGCAGCCTCGATCTGGGCGCGGGTGAAACCCAGATGGCGCAACAGGTCAAAGCCGGGATCGGCCAGCTTGTCGTCGGGGATGCCAAGCGTCCCGCGGCAGAATTCCTCGCCCAGCGTCCATTGGTTGAAGACAAACCGGATGTCGAAGGCCGAGGGCAGAGCGGCCTCGATCTTCTCGATCTCGGCCGGACCGAAGCCATGGCCGGCCAGCGTGGTGTGGTTGATGGCGGGGCAATTGCCGAGCGTGCCATGACCCACGGCATGGGCCACGATCTCGGCGATCTGACCCGAGGCATAGCCAAGCGTCTCAAGCGCGGCAGGCACCGACTGATTGATGATCTTGAAATAGCCGCCGCCCGCCAGCTTCTTGAACTTGACCAACGCAAAGTCGGGCTCGATTCCGGTCGTGTCGCAATCCATGACCAGACCGATCGTGCCGGTCGGCGCGATGACCGTCGTCTGCGCGTTCCGATACCCATGCGCCTCGCCCAGGGCCAGCGCCTCGTCCCAGGCCTCGCGGGCCAGGGCGACCAGCGTACGGTCGGGGCAATTGGCTGCATCCAGGGGCACGGGCGCTACATTCACGCCCTCGCAGGGCAGTCCATAAGCTGCGGCGCGATGGTTGCGGATCACGCGCAGCATATGCTCGCGGTTGCGTGCATAGCCGGCAAAGGCCCCCAGTTCGGCCGCCATCTCGGCGCTGGTGGTGTAGGCCACCCCGGTCATGATCGCCGACAGCGCCCCGCAGAGCGCACGGCCCTGATCGCTGTCATAACCCAACCCCATATGCATCAGCAGACCGCCGATATTGGCGTAACCCAGGCCAAGCGTGCGGAAATCATGGCTGCGCTGCGCAATCTCGCGGCTGGGGAACTGGGCCATCAGGACGCTGATTTCCAGCGTCAAGGTCCACAGCCGCACGGCATGGACATAGGCCCCCGAATCGAAGCCCTCGCCCGACCAGAAGGTCAGCAGGTTCATCGAGGCCAAGTTGCAGGCCGTATCGTCCAGGAACATGTATTCGCTGCAGGGATTGCTGCCGCGGATCGGTCCGTCTTCGGGGCAGGTATGCCAGGCATTGATGGTGTCGTGAAACTGGATGCCCGGATCGGCGCAGGCCCAGGCCGCATGGCCGATCTGGTCCCAAAGCTCGCGGGCCGAGACCGTCTTGGCGACCTTGCCGTCGGTGCGGCGCACCAGCTCCCATGGCGCATCCTCGCGCACGGCGCGCAGGAAGGCGTCGGTCACGCGGACCGAATTGTTCGAGTTCTGCCCCGAGACGCTGGTATAGGCTTCGGAATCCCAGTCGGTGTCATAGGTGGGGAACTCGATGCTGTCGAAGCCCTGCTTGGCGTATTGCAGCACGCGGTTGACGTAGGTTTCGGGGATCATTGCGCGCTTGGCGCTGCGGATCGCGTCCTTCAGGGCCTGGTTCAGCGAAGGGTCGGTCTCGCCCCCGCCCTCGCGGATGGCAGCGAAGATCGCGTTCAGCTCGCGCTCGTGCAGCTTCGAGCCCGCGACGAGGCTGGCGACCTTCTGTTCCTCGATGACCTTCCAGTTGATGAAGGCCTCGATATCGGGGTGATCCATGTCGCAGATCACCATCTTGGCCGCCCGCCGCGTCGTGCCGCCCGACTTGATCGCCCCCGCCGCACGGTCCCCGATCTTCAGGAAGCCCATCAGCCCCGAGGACTTGCCGCCGCCCGAAAGGCGTTCCCCCTCGCCGCGCAACGAGGAAAAGTTCGTGCCGGTGCCCGAACCGTATTTGAACAGGCGCGCCTCGCGGACCCAAAGGTCCATGATGCCGCCTTCGTTCACCAGATCGTCGCTGACCGACTGGATGAAACAGGCATGGGGCTGGGGATGTTCATAGGCGCTGTCGGACCGGACCAGCTTGCCGGCCTTGTGGTCCACGTAGAAATGCCCCTGCCCCGGCCCGTCGATACCGTAGGCCCAGTGCAGGCCGGTGTTGAACCATTGCGGGCTGTTCGGCGCGCCCATCTGGCGGGCCAGCATGTGGCGCATTTCGTCCATATAGGCGCGCGCATCCTCTTCGGTCGAGAAATAGCCGCCCTTCCAGCCCCAATAGGTCCAGGCCCCCGCCATGCGGTCAAAGACCTGCGCCGCGCTGGTCTCGCCGCCGTAACGCTGATCCTCGGGCAGATCAGCCAGAGCCGCCTCGTCGGCGACATGGCGCCACAAGAAATCCGGCACGCCCTTTTCTCGCACCGGCTTGAGCCGGGCCGGAACGCCCGCCTTGCGGAAATATTTCTGCGCGATGACATCACTTGCGACCTGGCTCCAGCCCGCGGGAACCTCGACGCGATCATTGCGGAACACGACCGAGCCGTCGGGATTGCGGATCTCGCTGGTGGTCGTGGCAAAGGCGATCCCGCCATAGGCCCCGCCCTCTGCGGTGGTAAAGCGCCGTTCGATCTTCATGTCCGGTCCCTGCCCTGTTCCAGCCGATGCGCCCAAGGCCAGAAGCCATCCACCCGCCAAGGCGGCCAGGCCGGGCGGAACCCGGTCAGATACGGCTTTCAAGAGGCTCCGGCTTCCCTGTCGGGCATCACCAGATCTTGTGGTGCATCATCTATGGCCCACAACCTGCCGGGCGTTTTCGTGCAATTCAACTGATATTTTTTACGCCAGAAGGCCGACGCAGGATTGACAGGCACGGTCTTGCCAAGCTGCGCGATTCACGCACAATCCGCGCGCGCCGCATCTGCCGCGATCAGGCGGTTGCGCGGAAAGTCAGGCATCGTCAGAGTCTTGCCGGTGACATTCCCAAGGTTTTCCACAGGCCTTGCCGCAAGTCGTCCCCAGGTTGCGCACAGATGGTGCAAAGCTGCAACACAGGGCAAAAATCAGCGCCTCGGTTGCAGTGGACCCATTTCGGTGACGATCAGATCCAGGGGCTGGTCGAAGGCTTCGGCGGGGATATTCGGCAGCTCCTGGCAGGCAAAGGCCAGGCCGATGGCCCGCACCGACCCCGCAGAGCGCAGCATTTCCAATGTCCTGTCGTAGAAACCGCCGCCATAGCCCAGCCGATTGCCCGCCCGATCAAAGCCCGCCAGTGGCACGATCACGATATCGGGCCGCATTTCGGGCGCCGAATCAGCGGGATGGCTGGTCCCCCAGGGACCGGGCTGCAGGGACTCGCCCTGCCACAGCCGGAACGCCAGCGGTCGGTCGCGCCCGGCCACGACCGGCAGGCAAAGCGGGCCGCGATGTGCGGCCATCGCAGGCCGAGGGTCGGCTTCGTTTCGCATCGGCCAGTAACCCGCCAGAACCTGCCCCTCGTGGGGCAGAAGCACCTCGACAAGATGCCGCGTCAGGGCTGCGCCATCCCCGCCCGCGGCCCGTGCGGCCAGCGCCGCGCGGCGCAGATCGGCCTTGGCCGCCCTGGGGTCGGCGATCATATCAGGATCACCGTTGCCAGCCCGAGAAACGCGAAAAACCCCATCACATCCGTCAATGTCGTGACGAACGTCCCCGAGGCCAGCGCCGGGTCCAGGCCCAGCTTGTCAAGCGTCAGCGGCACCAGAACGCCGCCAAGGGCCGCGACGGTCTGGTTCGCGATCATGGCCAGGCCCAGCACCATGCCCAGCTTGATGTCCCCGAAGATCAGCGTGCCCCCCAAGCCAAGGATCAGCGCAAGGCCAAGCCCGTTCAGGATCCCCGCGAACAATTCGCGCCGCACCACGCGCGGCGCATTGGCGCGGTTGAGGTCGCGCGTGGCCAGGGCACGCACCGCAACGGCCAGAGACTGGGTGCCTGCGATCCCTCCGGTCGAAGCAACAATGGGCATCAGCGCCGCCAGCGCGACAAGCGCGGTGATCGTGTCCTCGAAGCGGCTGATGACCACCGCCGACAACGAGGCTGTGAACAGGTTCACCACGAGCCAGGGCAGGCGCAGACGCGCCGTTGTAAGCGGCCCGTCCGAGACGCGGCTTTCATCGTTCACACCGGCAAGGCGCAGCATGTCCTCTTCGTGTTCCTCGTCCAGAACGGACATCGCGTCGTCGATGGTGATGACACCGACCAGCCGACCGGATTCGTCCACGACGGGCGCCGAGATCAGATGATACTGATTGAACAGATAGGCCACATCCGATTCATCGGCCAGGGCGCTGATCGTGCGGAAACTGTCCTCGGTCAGGTTCTTCAGCGGCACGTCGCGCTTGGCGGCCAAAAGGCGGCCCAACGTGACATAGCCGACAGGACGGCGGCGCGGATCGACCAGGACGATGTGATAGAATTGCTCGGGCAGCCATTCCTCGGCGCGCAGGAAGTCGATCATCTCGCCCACATTCCAGTGCTCCGGCGCTGTCACGACCTCGGACTGCATCAGGCGGCCTGCCGAATGTTCCGGATAGGCCAACGATTGCTGCACGGCAGCGCGGTCGCTTTCGTCCAGCGCGGCAAGGATATGTTCGCGCTCGGGCTCGTCCAGGTCCTCGATCAGGTCCACGACATCGTCGCTGTCCATCTCGCGCACGGCCTCGGCCAGGACGCTGCGGGGCAGCAGGTCGATGACCTCCTCGCGGATCGATTCGTCGATCTCGGAGAGGATCTCGCCGTCGATCTCGCCGGAATAGAGCTCCAGAAAGGCGCGCCGGCGTGCGGGCGGCAGGCGTTCGATGATGTCTGCGATATCGGCGCCGTGCACCGGCTCCAGCAGGCGGTTCAGAAGATCGGCATCCGACTGCTCGATGGCGGCGTCGATCTGGGACAGCCAGGCGCGGCTGGGGCCGAAATCCTCGTCCTCGCGCTCGGCTTCGGGCTCGATCGCAAGGCTCTGGATCTTGTGTTCTGCCATGATACGCTCCTGTCTGGGGTTTCGGATCAGCCTGTCGCGGCGTTCAGCAGGTCCAACGCGGCGCTATGCAGCGCCGGGGTCGCAGCGGCGACCACCTGTCCGCCGCCTGACGGGTCGCCGCCCTGCCAGTCGGTCACGATGCCGCCCGCCGCGCGGATCACGGCCATGGGCGCCACGATGTCGTGGGATTGCAGCCCCGCCTCGATCACCAGATCGACCTGCCCCATGGCCAGCAGCGCATAGGCGTAGCAATCCAGGCCATAGCGGGTCAGTTGCACCCGGGATGCGACACGGGCGAAGGCAGCCGCCTCGGCCGGAGAGCCCACTTCCGGGAAGGTCGTCATCAGCCGCGCCTCGCGCAGGCCGGTCGTCTGGCGCACCGACAAGGCGGCACGCCCATGCGGGCCCTGCATCTGCGCATGGCCCAGACCACCCTCGAACCGCTCGCCGGTATAGGGCTGGTCGATCAGGCCATAAATCACGCCTGCGGGGCCGGTCAGCCCGATCAGCACCCCCCAGGACGGCGCACCGCAGAGAAAGGCGCGCGTGCCGTCGATCGGATCCAGCACCCAGGTCAGACCGCTTTCGCCCTGCTGCGCGCCGAATTCCTCGCCCAGGATCGCATCCTGTGGGCGGCGGCGGGCCAGAAGCTCGCGCATGGCCTGTTCGGCGGCCCGATCGGCCAGGGTTACGGGATCATAGCCCTCGGAGCGCTTGTTGTCCGCGGCAAGGCCGGGCTGGCGGAACAAGGGCAGGATCGCCAGCCGGGCGGCATCGGCCATTGCATGGGCCACGGCCCTGATTTCGGTGCTGTCCATGATATGCGACCCCTGCTCTGTTGCCATGGCCTGATGCGCGGACATGCCCCAGGGGCGCGTTCCCGGCGCAACAGATTTAACGCGGCGCGCTGCAGGGGGCCAGCCGTCATCGACAGTGGTCACGTGGCTGTCACGCCGGACCTTGCGGGCGGGCGCGCAAACCCTGTTCAACGAATGTTCATGCCCGCTTCAGGCGTCACGGGCGTCAGGCGGCGGCGGACAGAACCCGTGCCAGTTCAAAGATCTGGCGGCGCTGCGCCTCGGGCATGGCATAATAGGCACGCACCAGTTGCAGCGCCTCCCTGTCGGCGAAGATGTCGCCTTCGACGAAATCCGAGGCCGCGCCGTCCTGCAATCCTTCGAAGAAGAAACTGACGGGAACGTCCAGGGCGCGCGCAATATCCCAAAGCCGAGAGGCCGAAACCCGGTTCATCCCGGTCTCGTATTTCTGGATCTGCTGGAACTTGATCCCGACCCGGTCCGCCAGCTGTTGCTGGGTCATTCCGATCATCCATCGGCGGTGGCGGATGCGCTTGCCGACATGAACATCTACACCGTGCTTCATTTCAACCACCCCACTCAATCTGAGGAAGCACTAATCCAGCCCCGCGCAATTTTCGAGTGTCATCGTGGTAAATGCGCCTCTTTCTGACCAAAAAGACAGGTATGGATGGCACTACCTTGCAGCTCTGCGCCCCGAAGGTCGGCCTTGCCGTTGAATTTTTCGGGAACGACAAGGACCACGCGCCCGCGCAGCATTGAAAATCCGACCATTTCGGACAATATAGCATTTCAAGGGAAACCCCAATGTCTTGATAGGGAGTCGTTGATGGCAGAATACAACACTTACCGCACCGCGCAGGGCGTCGGGCAGCGTCAGGCTGTGATCGACGAAGGGCTGCGGGCCTACATGAACAAGGTTTATGGGCTGATGGCGGTCGGAATGGGTGTGACTGCCGTCGCAGCCTTCGGCATCGCGAACGCGGCCGTCTCGCCCGAAGGGCAGTTGACCGCCCTTGGCGCTGCGATCTACGCTTCGCCGCTGCGTTGGGTGATCATCTTTGCGCCGCTGCTGGTGGTCTTTGCCTTCGGTGCCGCGGTGAACCGGCTGTCGATCCCGGCTGCGACCGGGCTCTTTTACGGCTTTGCCGCGCTGATGGGCCTGTCGATCAGCTCGATCTTCCTGGTCTATACGTCCTATTCCATCGTGCAGACCTTTCTTGTGACAGCCATCGCCTTCGCGGGCCTGTCGCTTTGGGGCTACACGACGAAAAAGGACATCTCGGGCTGGGGCAGCTTCCTGATCATGGGCGTGATCGGCCTGATCGTGGCCGCCATCGTGAACATCTTCCTGGGTTCGCCGGCGATCCAGTTCGCGATCTCGGTTCTGGGCGTTCTGATCTTCGCGGGTCTGACCGCTTATGACACCCAGAACATCAAGAACACCTATCTGGAAATGGCAGCCCAAGGGGCCGATCAGGACTTCATCGGAAAGACCGCGATCATGGGCGCGCTGCGCCTGTATCTGGACTTCCTGAACCTGTTCATGTTCCTGCTGCAATTCATGGGCCAGCGCGATTGACCGCCCGGCCAGCCTGACAGAACAGACCCCGCCGGTTCATTCGGCGGGGTTTTTTCATGCCCGGTCGCAGGCATCCGGATCCTGTCAGACGAATTGTTCGCGCAGCAGGCGCTCGTCCAGCCCGTGGCCGGGATCGAACAGCAGGCGATGGCGGATCTCGGTCGCCGATCCGATCCGCACGCGAACCACGTCGCGGAAGGATCGGCTGTCGGCATCGGCCATGACCGGGCGGCGTTCGGGGTGGATCACCTCGACCTCGACCTGCGCGGCCTTGGGCAACAATGCGCCCCGCCAGCGCCGAGGCCGAAAGGGCGCGATGGCGGTCAGGGCCAGAACTTCGGCGTTGATGGGCAGGATCGGACCATGAGCCGAGTAATTGTAGGCCGTGGAGCCGGCAGGGGTGGCCACCAGGGCTCCGTCGCAGACCAGCTCCTCCATCCGCAGGCGGCCGTCCACATGGATGCGCAGCTTGGCGGCCTGCGGACCCTGCCGCAGCAGGCTGACCTCGTTGATGGCAAGGGCCTCGTGACGGGTGCCATCGGTGCAATCGGCCCGCATCCGCAGCGGGTTGATCACCGTTTCTTCGGCCTGGGCCAGCCGTTCGGGCAGACCGGTTTCTGCATAGGCGTTCATCAGGAAACCCACCGTGCCGCGATTCATGCCATAGACCGGCAGGCCCAGCCCCTGCGTCGCGTGAAGCGTTTGCAGCATGAAGCCGTCACCGCCCAGGGCGACCACCAGTTCGGCCTGATCCAGCCTGGCCTGACCGTAACGCGCGGTCAGCGCGGCCCAGGCCTCTTGCGCCGAGGCGGCATGGCTGGCGGTGAAATGGATCGCAGGCGTCATGCCGTTCCCCCTGATGACGACGGGCAGCATCCCTGTCCGCCCCCCGGAAGGCAAGCCCCTGGGCAGCAGCGGGCAAAGGCGTCGTCCCTGTGGCGCATCGGGTCGTTTTGTCACTTTCCGCAGGGACCGCCATGGGGTAAAAGCCCCCAATCCGCAGCCGCCCGAGCCATAAAGGACGCGAGAGACATGAACGCCCCCACCCGCGACAACGGTTTCTTTACCGAAACCCTGGCCAGCCGTGATCCCGAAATTGCCAAGGCCGTCACCCAGGAACTGGGCCGCCAGCGCGACGAGATCGAGCTTATCGCCTCGGAAAACATCGTCAGCCGCGCCGTGATGGAGGCGCAAGGCTCGGTCCTGACCAACAAATATGCCGAAGGCTATCCGGGCAAGCGCTATTATGGCGGCTGTCAGTTCGTGGATGTCGTCGAGACCCTGGCCATCGAGCGCGCCAAGGAGCTGTTCGGCTGCGAATATGCCAACGTCCAGCCCAACAGCGGCAGCCAGATGAATCAGGCGGTGTTTCTGGCGCTGCTGCAACCGGGCGACACCTTCATGGGGCTGGACCTGAATTCGGGTGGCCACCTGACCCACGGATCACCGGTGAACATGTCAGGCAAATGGTTCAACGTGGTCAGCTACGGCGTGCGCCAGCAGGACCACATGCTTGACATGGAGGCGATCGCCGAAAGCGCCCGCCAGCACAGGCCCAAGCTGATCATCGCGGGCGGCACTGCCTATAGCCGCACCTGGGACTGGGCCGCCTTCCGCAAGATCGCGGATGAGGTGGGCGCCTGGCTGATGGTGGACATGGCCCATATCGCGGGTCTGGTCGCGGGCGGCGCGCATCCCTCGCCCATTCCCCATGCCCATGTCGTGACCTCGACCACGCACAAGTCCCTGCGTGGCCCGCGCGGCGGTCTGATCCTGACCAACGATGCCGAGATCGCCAAGAAGGTGAACAGCGCCGTCTTTCCGGGTCTGCAGGGCGGCCCCTTGATGCATGTGATCGCCGCCAAGGCCGTGGCCTTCGGCGAGGCGCTGCGCCCGGAATTCAAGACCTATGCCGCCCAGGTCGTCAAGAATGCCCGTGCCATGGCGGATGAATTGATGAAGGGCGGTATCGACATCGTGTCGGGCGGCACTGACAACCATCTGTGCCTTGCGGACCTGCGTCCCAAGGGTGTGACCGGCAAGGCCACAGAGGCCGCGCTTGGCCGCGCGCACATCACCTGCAACAAGAACGGCGTGCCCTTCGATCCCGAGAAGCCCTTTGTCACCTCGGGTATCCGCCTGGGCGCCCCCGCCGGCACCACGCGCGGCTTTGCCGAGGCCGAGTTCCGCCAGATCGCCCGCTGGATCGTCGAAGTCGTGGACGGCCTTGCCGCCCATGGCGAGGACGGCAATGGCGAGGTCGAAGCCAAGGTCCGCGCCGAAGTCAAGGCCCTCTGCGACCGGTTCCCTCTTTATCAGGGCATGTGACAGGCGCGGCCCTGCCGGGGTGAAAGCACAAGGCCCGCCGCTGTCAGGGCGGCGGGCCTTGGATCTTGGGCCGGGGCGGGGCTGCGGGTCTTCTGGCAAGGACCGGATCAGCCGTCGGATTGCCATGACGGCTTGCGGCGCTCGAAAAAGGCCGCAATGCCTTCGGGGGCCTCGCCGCCCTGCCAGACCGCGACGAGCCGTTCGATACTGTCCTCGATCACCTCGGCGTCGATCCGGGGGCCAAGGGCACGGCATTGCGCCTTGGCTGCCGCGATGGCACCGGGCGCGGCCTGCAGGAAGGGCTGGGCCTCGGCCTTAATGGTGGCATCAAGGGCGTCGGCGGGCACGACCCGCGAGACCAGGTTCAGCGATTGCGCTTCGGCCGCACCGAAAAGGCGGGCCGAGAAAAAGACCCGCCGTGCTGCCGGTTCGCCCATTCTGGCCAGCACATAAGGGCCGATGGTGGCCGGGATCAGGCCCAACCGCACCTCGGTCAGGCCAAACCGGGCGGCATCGGCAGCGATCACGATGTCGCTGACCGCCATCATGCCGACGCCACCCCCAAAGGCATTGCCATGAACCCGCGCGATCAGCGGCTTGGGCAGCAGGTTCAGCGCCGACAGCATCCCGGCCAGCGCGCGGGCGCCCTCGCGCCGGGTCTCGGCATCGGCCTGAATCTGCTGGCGCATCCAGTCCAGATCGCCACCCGCGCAGAAGCTGGCGCCCTCGGCTGCCAGGACCACGACGCGCACGCCCGGATCGGTGCCAAGCATGGCCGCGGCCTCGGTCAGCTCGTCCATCATCTGGCGTGACAGGGCGTTATGCTTGTCGGGCCGCGCCAATGTCAGGGTTGCAACGCCGCGCGCGTCCCGCGTGATGCGGATGGTCTGCATCGTCATTCCTTTCTCAACCCGCGGGCCATGTCGGCCGCCTGGCGCAGCCGCGCCATGTCCAGGCCGGTTCGGAAGCCGCGCGCCTCCAGATGGGCCGCCACGGCCTCGGTTGCGACATTGCCTGCGGCACCCGGCGCATAGGGGCAGCCGCCCAGGCCACCCACGGCAGCGTCAAAGACCCGCAAGCCGCGTGCAAGGCTTGCGTCGATATTCTCCAGCGCCCGGCCCGCCGTGTCATGGTAATGGCCGGCCAGCCGGTCGGGGGGGATTTCGTTCAGCACGGCAGCCAGCATCGCGTCGATCGTCTCGGGGCGGCCCTGCCCGATCGTGTCGCCAAGGCTGATCTCGTAGCAGCCCATGTCTCTGAGCGCGGCGGCGACGCGGGCCACGGTCCCGGGCGGGGTCGGCCCATCAAAGGGGCAATCCGTGACCACGCTGACATAGCCGCGAACAGGGATGCCATCGGCGCGCGCCGCCTCGGTCACAGGGGCAAAGCGCGCCAGGCTTTCGGCGATGGTCGCGTTCAGATTGGCGCGGCTGAACCCTTCCGAGGCGCTGGCGAAGATCGCCACTTCATCTGCGCCCGCCGCCCGCGCCGCCTGATAGCCACGCAGGTTCGGCGTCAGCGCGGCATAGCGGATGCCTGGGCGGCGGGTGATCCCCGCCATCACCTGGGTCGCATCCGCCATCTGCGGCACCCAACTGGCGGGAACAAAGCTCGTCACCTCGATCCGGCGAAAGCCGGCCTGAGACAGCAGATCCACCAGCGCGATCTTCTCGGCCGCCGGGATGAGGCGCTTTTCGTTCTGCAGCCCGTCGCGCGGGCCCATCTCGAAAATCTCGACGGTCTCAGGCATCGGGCACCGCGTAGAAATCGCGCGCGAACAGGCTGCCGCCGCCCGCCTCTTCGGCGCGGCGATAGGCGGGCCGGGACATCATCCGCCGGCCATAGGCGTCCAGCGCCGGGTAATCCGCCCGCGGCAGGAAGCGGAAAACCGCGTCGATGTTGAAGCCCAACATGCAATCGGCGGCGCTGAACCTATCCAGCAACGTCTCGCGCCCGCTCAGATGGGCCTCCAGCGCCCGCGCCGTCACCGCCAGCCGCTTCGTGTCCAGCTTCATCAGCGGGATCGAGCGTGCGCTCTCAGGGCGCAGAAAGACGTGGTGGATGTTCAACGCCTGGATGATATTGGCCTGGGTTTCGGCGAAATGCACCCATTCCAGGAAATCCGCCCGGTCGGGCGCACCGGGGCGCGGGGCCAGCCGCCCTTCGCGTTCGGTCAGATATTCGACAATGGCACCCGACTCGAAGATCGCCCTTCCGTCGATCTCCAGCGCCGGAACGCGGCCTGCGGGCGATATCGCCAGAAATTCCGCGCTACGCATCCCGCCATCGGTCAACGACCAAAGCCGCAATTCATAGCGCAGGCCCAGTTCCTCGAGCAGCCACAGCACCCGCATGGAGCGCGAGCCGGGAATGTGATGCAGGCGGATCATGCGACGTCCTCCAGCCGGATCAGGGGGGCACCAGCCTCGACCTGATCGCCGGGGCTGGCCAGAACCTCGGCCACGACTCCGTCACGGCTGGCGGTCAGGCTGTGTTCCATCTTCATCGCCTCCAGCACGGCCAGACGGTCGCCCGCCTGCACGGACTGACCCGCGACCACATCGACGGCGCGCAGAAGGCCGGGCATCGGCGCCCGGGTCAACGCCTCGCCACCGGCATCAGACCCGGCCCGTTCCAGCGGATCCTGGGACACAAGGTGCAGGGTCGCAGCGCCGAAGACGCTCACCCCTGCGTCATGCTCCACGATGCGCGCGGGATATGGGCGGCCATCGACCCACCAGCGCCCGCCCTGCCAGCGGACCTCGTGCGGACCGGTCTCCAGCGTCACGCGGGCCTCACCCGGGCCAAGCACCTCAAGCACGGCGCTTCCGCCCTGCCAGGCGATGGTCCGCCGCAAGGGCTGCCACAGGGTGATGCCGCCGCGCAGCCTGGGGTCGTGCAGTCCCGCAAGCCCGATCACACCCAGAGCGACCGCCGCCCCGTCCGGTGCAGAGGCGGTCAGCAATGCCTGAAGATCGCGCGCGATCAGCCCGGTATCGACCTCACCCCGTCCAAAACCTTCATGCCGCGTCAGGGCGACCAGGAAATCCAGGTTCGTCACCGACCCTGCCACCTCGGTCCGCCGCAGCGCCCGCTCCAGCGAACGCAGCGCAATGGCGCGGGTCGGGCCGTGAACGATCACCTTGGCGATCATCGGATCATACCATGGGCTGATCCGGTCGCCCGCGCGCACGCCGGTTTCGATCCGCGCGCCATCGGGAAAGTCCAGATGCGCCAGCGTCCCGGTCGCGGGCAGGAAGCCGGCAGGCACATCCTCGGCGTAAAGCCGCGCCTCGAAGGCATGGCCGGTGATGGTGATGTCCTCCTGCCGCGCGGGCAGACTCTCGCCCGAGGCGACACGCAACTGCCATTCGACAAGATCGACCCCGGTGATCGCCTCGGTCACCGGATGTTCGACCTGAAGGCGGGTATTCATCTCCATGAACCAGAACCCGTCAGGGCGCAGTCCCCGACTGCCATCGACGATGAACTCGACCGTGCCTGCACCGGAATAGCCGATGGCCTCGGCCGCGCGCACGGCGGCCTCACCCATGGCCGAACGCATCTCGGCGGTCATGCCGGGGGCGGGCGCCTCTTCGATCACCTTCTGATGGCGACGCTGCAAGGAACAATCGCGCTCGAACAGATGCACCGCGTGCCTGCCATCGCCAAAGACCTGAACCTCGATGTGACGGGGCTGCACGACGTATTTCTCGACCAGCACGTCAGGATTGCCGAAGGCACCCTGGGCTTCGGACCGCGCGCTTTCCAGCGCCTGGAGAAACCGTTGCGGATTCTCGACCAGACGCATCCCCTTGCCCCCGCCTCCGGCCACGGCCTTGATCAGCACCGGATAGCCGATCCGCTCAGCCTCGCCGGCCAGCCGATCAGGGGATTGATCCGCGCCGTGATAACCCGGCACGACCGGCACACCCGCCCTTTCCATCAGCGCCTTGGCGGCATCCTTCAACCCCATCGCCCGGATCGCCCTGGCCGAAGGGCCGATGAAGACCAGACCGGCCGCCTCGACCGCTTCGACGAAATCCGGGTTTTCGGACAGAAAGCCGTAACCCGGATGGATCGCCTGCGCGCCGGTCGCCTTGGCCGCCGAGATGATCGCATCGCCGCGCAGATAGCTCTCGGCGGGCGCTGCGCCCCCCAGCCCGACAGCCTCGTCAGCCATGAACACATGCCGCGCCTCGCGGTCGGCATCCGAAAATACCGCAACCGTCGCCACGCCCAGTCTGCGGCAGGTATTCATCACGCGGCAGGCGATCTCGCCGCGATTGGCGATCAGGATCTTGTCGAACACGGCCGCGCCCTCCCCTTCTCCGTTGCCCAAATACCCATGCGACGCATCCCCCCTTACATACGGAAGAGGCCGAAGCGCGTCGGCTCGACCGGCGCATTCAGGCTGGCGCGCAGCGACAGCGCCAGAATCTCGCGCGTCTTGCGCGGGTCCACAATTCCGTCGTCCCATAGCCGCGCCGAGGCATAGAGCGGATGGCTCTGCCGCTCGAACATCTCGATCGTCGGGCGCTTGAACGCGGCCTCCTCCTCGGGCGACCAGGAACCGCCCGCGCGCTCGATCGCCTCGCGGCGCACCGTGGCCAGAACGCCAGCCGCCTGTTCGCCGCCCATCACGCTGATGCGGCTGTTGGGCCAGGTCCACAGGAAGCGCGGCCCATAGGCCCGCCCTGCCATGCCATAATTGCCCGCGCCGAAACTGCCGCCCACCAGCATCGTGATCTTGGGCACCGAGGTCGTGGCCACGGCCGTCACCATCTTGGCGCCATGGCGGGCGATCCCCTCGTTCTCGTATTTGCGGCCGACCATGAAGCCGGTGATGTTCTGCAGGAAGACCAGCGGAATGCCGCGCTGACTGCACAGCTCGATGAAATGCGCACCCTTCTGCGCGGCCTCGGAGAACAACACGCCGTTATTGGCGATGATGCCGACGGGGCAGCCCTCGACATGGGCAAAACCCGTCACAAGCGTCTCGCCGAAGCGCGCCTTGAACTCGTCCAGCCGCGAGCCGTCCACGACCCGCGCGATCACCTCGCGGATATCGTAAGGCGTGCGCAGATCGGCGGGCACGACGCCCAGGATCTCGTCGGGGTCGTAGGCAGGCGCCTCGGGCGATTGCCACAGCACTGTCTCGGGGCGGCGGCGGTTCAGATGGCTGACCGCGCGGCGCGCCATGGCCAGCGCGTGAGAATCGTCTTCGGCCAGATAATCGGCCACGCCGGACAGGCGGGTATGAACATCGCCGCCGCCCAGCTCCTCGGCCGTCACGACCTCGCCCGTCGCGGCCTTGACCAGGGGTGGACCGGCCAGAAAGATCGTCCCCTGCCCCTTCACGATGATCGTGACATCCGACATGGCGGGCACATAGGCGCCCCCCGCAGTGCACGAGCCCATCACCACCGCAATCTGGGGAATGCCCTTGGCGCTCATCCGGGCCTGATTGTAGAAGATGCGACCGAAATGGTCGCGGTCGGGAAAGACCTCGTCCTGATTGGGCAGGTTCGCGCCGCCGCTATCGACCAGATAGAGGCAGGGCAGATGGCATTCCTCGGCGATTTCCTGCGCACGAAGGTGCTTTTTCACCGTCATCGGGTAATAGGTGCCGCCCTTGACGGTCGCGTCATTGGCCACGACCATGACATCTTGCCCGTGGATGCGCCCCACGCCTGCAATGATGCCTGCACAGGGGGCCGCGCCGTCATACATGCCATGCGCCGCCGTGGCGCCGATTTCCAGAAACGGGCTGCCTGGGTCCAGCAGATTGGCGACCCGCTCGCGCGGGGGCATCTTGCCGCGGCTGACATGACGCTCCAGCGCCCGCGTGCCGCCTCCGGCGGCGGCCGCCTCGGCGGCCTCGCGGATTGCGGCAAGCATTTCCAGATGGGCCGCGCGGTTGGCGCGATAGGCATCCGAAGTCGTCAGGGCGGCGGATCTCAACTTCATGGGCGGGCCTTGTGAAACAGATGGGTCGGGATCGCGCGCATCATTCGGCCTGGGCCATGGCGCGCAATTCGCGGCGCATGACCTTGCCGGTCACGGTCAGCGGCAGCGCCTCCAGAAAGGCGATCTCGCGCGGATAGGAATGTGCGGCCGACAGGCGCCGGGCATGATCCTGCAAGGCGGCGGCCAGTTCATCCGTGGGCGCATGGCCGGGGCGCAGCACGACATAGGCCTTGACGATCTGCGTGCGCAGCGGACAGGGTTTGCCGACCACTCCGGCTTGTGCGACGGCGGGATGGGTCAGCAGCACGTCCTCGATCTCGGACGGGCCGATGCGGTAGCCGGCCGAAGTGATCACGTCGTCGTCGCGCCCGACAAAGCGGATATAGCCATCCTCGATCACGCCACGGTCGCCCGTCACCATCCACTCGCCGCGAAACCTGGCCGCCGTTGCCTGCGGGTTCTGCCAATAGCCCAGCATCATGCTGCCCGCGCCGCGCCGGATGGCAATGTCGCCTTCGCCATCGGTCGGGTTGCCGTCCTCGTCGATGATGCGGATATCGAAACCCGGCACGGCCCTGCCGATGGCGCCGGGCCGGGGCGGGAACATCATCCCCGAAGACGATGCGACCATGTTGCATTCGGTCTGGCCATAGAATTCGTTGATCGTCACCCCCAGCGCCCGGCGGCCCCATTCCAGCATTTCGGCGCCCAGAGGCTCGCCGCCCGAGGCCACGCTGCGCAACCCCGACAGGGTGATGTCGGCGGCCTTCATCATCTTCAGCGCAGTCGGCGGAAGGAACAGGTTGCGGATGGCGCAATCGGCGATCAGGGAGGGCACCGCCTGAGGCTGGAAACGTGCCATGCGCGAGGCGACGACCGGCACCCCAAGCGCAAGGCCGGGCATCGCCACGTCGAACAGGCCTCCGATCCAGGCCCAGTCGGCGGGTGTCCAGATCACATCGCCGGGCTGGCCCAGCAGATCGTGGCTCATCTCGACGCCCGGCAGATGGCCGGTCAGAACCCGGTGGCCATGAAGCGCCCCCTTGGGCGCGCCGGTCGTGCCCGAGGTATAGATCAGCACGGCAGGGTCTTCCGGTCCGGTCGGTCTTGTGGCGAAAGCTCCGGCTTCGGGCAGGCCTTCTTCGGGGACGATCACGTGCAGGTCGGGAAAGGGCGCCAGCATGGCGCGTCCCTCGGGGTCGGTCACGACGATCCGCGCGCCTGCATCCTTCAGGCGCAGCGCCAGGGCCTCGGGACCGAACAGCTTGAAGAGCGGAATCGAGATCGCCGCCGATTTCCAGACCGCCAGATGCGCCGCCGCCGTCCAGGCCGATTGCGTCCGCAGGATGCCCACGCGCTCGCCCGGCGCGGCGCCCAGAGCATGGGCCAGCCGGTCGGTCATGGCGGCCAGTTCGCCAAAGGTGACGGGCCGGGGCTGGCCATCATGTTCGATGATCGCCACATCGCCCGCCGGATGGGCCAGGCATTGATCGGCCATGTTCAGCCGCGCCGGATAATGCCAGCGGAAATCGCGGCAGAGGCGCTGGTAATCGGTTCCGTCCAGGATGCGCGCCATGGTTCAGGTCTCGCCGCGATACTGGTCCAGCCACAGCGCCTGCCGGGCGGTCAGGGTCAACATGCATTCCACGCCCGCAGGCCCCGCCCCGGTGCCGCCGCCCCACCGGCTGCGTTCAAAGGCGCAGGCCGCGTCGCGCCAGGCGATCCAGCGGCGCTGCGCATCCCGAAGGGCCGGGGCCTGCGCCTCGAAGGTGCCGCCCAGTCCGGCCATCTCTTCGTCCATGGCGCGCGCCTGTGCCATTACCTCGCGGTAGTGATCGTTCAGCAGCCCGTCCCAGAGGTCGTATTCCAGCCCCAGACAGGCGCTCATCCCATAGGTCGAGAAGCCGCCGGGCTGTTCCATGCAGGCATTTGCCGCCAGACCGATGCAGGCCTCGCCCCGGCCTGCCGCCAGGCAATCGGTGACCAGCGCCGGGTCGATCGCCGGGTCTGGCAGATCGGCCAGCGCCGGCAGGGGCAGCAGGCAGAGTGCGAAAGCCGCCGCCCGCATCAGACCAGCCCCATCAGCTCGCGTCCGATCAGCATACGGCGGATTTCGCTGGTGCCTGCGCCGATCTCCATCAGCTTGGCATCGCGGAAGAGCCGGCTGACCACGCTGTCATTGAGGAACCCCGCCCCGCCAAGCGCCTGCACAGCCTGATGGGCCTGCACCATGGCCTGCTCGCTGGCATAAAGCACCGCGCCCGCTGCATCCTGGCGCGTCACGCGACCTGCATCGCAGGCCCGCGCAACCTCATAGACATAGGCCCGGGCGGTGTTCAGCGCGACATACATGTCGGCAATCTTGCCTTGCATCAACTGAAAGGAACCGATCGGCTGGCCGAATTGCCGTCGCTCGCGCAGATAGGGCAGCACCTCGTCAAGGCAGGCGGCCATGATGCCCGTGCCGATCCCCGACAGAACCACACGTTCGTAATCCAGACCCGACATCAGGACGCGCACGCCGCGCCCTTCCTCGCCCAGGACGTTCTCGGCGGGGATGGTGCAATTCTCGAAGATCAGCTCTCCGGTGTTGGACCCGCGCATCCCCAGCTTGTCGAAATGCGGGCTGGTCGAGAAGCCGGGCATCCCGCGTTCGACGATAAAGGCGGTGATACCCTTGCTGCCCGCCTCGGGGTCGGTCTTGGCATAGACGACCAGCACGTCGGCGTCGGGACCATTCGTGATCCAATACTTGTTGCCATTCAGCACATAGCCGTCGCCCCGCTTCTCGGCGCGCAGCTTCATGCCGACGACATCGCTGCCCGCGCTTTCCTCGGACATGGCCAGAGCGCCGACATGCTGGCCGCTGCAGAGCTTCGGCAGGTATTTCGCGCGCTGCGCATCGGTGCCGTTCAGTTTGATCTGATTGACGCAAAGGTTTGAATGCGCCCCATAAGACAGACTGATCGAGGCGCTGGCCCGTGCAATCTCCTCGGTGGCGACGACATGGGCCAGATAACCCATCCCGGCGCCGCCGAATTCCTCGGGAACGGTGATGCCCAACAGACCAAGCTCGCCCATTTCGGGCCAGAGTTCGTTGGGAAAGGCATTGTCGCGGTCGGTCGCCGCGGCCAGCGGCTTGATCCGGTCCTGTGCCCAACGATGCACCATCTCGCGCAGCGCGTTCACATCTTCGCCCAGATCGAATTCCATGCCCCGTGTGAACATCCGCAAGCCCCCCCCATGCTGCCGATATTAAATGAACATGCGTTCATTTAACCGATAGCGCGGCCATCCCCTCCGCGTCAAGTGCAGCCTGCATCCGGGTGCGGCCCGCGTCAATCGGCCCCGGCTTGCCCTTTGTCCCGGCCCGCCGCATGGTGCGCGCGAAACAGGGAGAGGACCGATGAGTCTGATGATCCTGCGCCATGCCCCTGCCCTGACCGGAGGACGTATCACCGGGCGGCGCGAGGTCGATGCCGATTGCAGCAATCGCGCGGCGCTGGCGCGCATGGCCGCACGGATCGGGCGCCCGGCGCAGGTCTGGTGCAGCCCGGCGCGGCGTTGCCTGCAAACGGCCCATGCGCTTGGCCTTGCCCCCGACCGGATGCTGCCCGCGCTTCTGGAACAGGATCAGGGCCTGTGGGAGGGGCGGCCCCTGACCGATCTGCCCGACCTTGGCCCCCTGCCCCCCGAGGCCCTGGCCTGCCACCGCCCCGAGGGTGGCGAGAGCTTTCTGGACATGGCCGCGCGCGTTCATCCCCTGCTGGTCGAGGCCCCGCCCGGCACGCTGATCGTGGCCCATGCCGGAACCGTCCGCGCCGCGCTGGCGCTGGTGGTGGGTGCGCGGGCGCTGTCATTCGCGGTCGCGCCGCTCTCGCTGACGATCCTCCACCGAATCGATTCCGCGGGCGCGGAATGGGCGGTCGAGGCCGTGAATCTGACTTTGCCGGAGACCATCTGATGGCGATGATCGCGGCCATCGCGCTGCTGATTGATGCCCTGATCGGCTGGCCGCAGGCGCTTTATCGCCGCATCGGCCACCCCGTGACATGGCTCGGACGGCTGATCGCGGCACTGGACCGGGCGCTGAACCGGGGTTGCGCGCGCGGCGCCAAGGGCGCGCTGGCAGCTTTGGTCGTAATCGCGATCGCGGTCATTCCGGCGGCTTTCGCGCAGGTCTGGCTGGGGCCTTGGGCGGCGGCAATCCTCGCCTGGCCTCTGGTCGCGGCGCGGTCGCTGGATGAACATGTGCGGGCCGTCCTGCATCCTCTGCGCCAAGGCGATCTGCCTGCCGCGCGGGCCGCGACCGCCATGATCGTGGGCCGCGACGTCACCCGGGCGGACAGCCCGGCGCTGAGCCGCGCCAGCATCGAGAGTCTGGCCGAAAACGCCAGCGACGGCGTGATCGCGCCGCTGTTCTGGGCCGCCATCGGAGGGCTGCCGGGCATCGTGGCTTACAAGGCGATCAACACGCTGGACAGCATGATCGGGCACCGCACGCCCCGGCACGAGGCATTCGGCGCCTTCGCGGCAAGGCTGGACGATGCGGTGAACCTGATTCCTGCGCGCCTGACGGCGGGCCTGCTTGCGTTGGCTGCGGGGGGGCGCGCACGCGCGGCTTTCACGACCGCGCGCCGCGATGCATCTGCACATCGCTCGCCCAACGCGGGTTGGCCCGAAGCCGCGATGGCGGGCGCGCTTGGCATCCGCCTGTCAGGGCCGCGAATCTACGCCGACCGGGTCGCGGACGAGCCCTGGCTCAATCCCGGCGCCCGCGATCCGGGTGCAGACGATCTGGCCGCCGCGCTCGGGCTCTATCGTCGCGCCGTGGCGCTTGTCGGGCTGGTGCTGATCGGGGCCTGGGTGGCCTAGAGGATCTGGCGGACAAGCACGCTTTGATCGCTCATGCTGGCCGGGGTGATCGTGGTCAGGAAGGCAACATCCACCGCATCGCGCCCCACCGCCACCAGCGCCATCTGGTCGGCGCTGGCCATGCCGGTCGGATCGACCAGATGCCATGCACCGTCCAGATAGACCTGGACCACTGCGTGGAAGTCCTGCGGTTCGACCGAATGGGCATAGACGCTGGCAATGCGCGCGGGCACCTGCCCGGCCCGGCAAAGCGCGATCAGCAGGTGCGCGTAATCGCGGCAGACGCCCTGCCGCTGGACGAAGGTATCCGTCGCGGTCGTATCCGCGCCACTCACACCCGGCACATAGGTCAGCGCGCCCTGCACCCATTCCGCCAGAGCTGCAACCAAGGGCCCGCCCGACAGATCGCCAAAGCGCGTGCCGACATAGGCCAGAAACCGGATCGGGTCGCAGTAGCGCGAGGGCATCAGCGCACGCAGAGCCTCGGCGGGCAGATCCTCGACCGGCAGCGCGGCAAGGCGCGGCAGATCGGGGACGCTCCGGTCGATCCTGAGTTCGGCGCGATAGCAGCACCTCAGCCGTTCCGGCACATGCAGTGCCATCTTGCGCCCCACCCCCTCGTCACCAGGCACCAGACGCGGTGCCAGAGCCGGGTCCAGCCGCAGATCCGAGGCCAGGATCTGCTGGCCTTCCGTCTCGGCGGCCTCGATCGACAGGATCGCGGCCCCTGGCGCGGCCAGGAGATAGTCCAGATCGACCTCGATCGTCATTTGCATCATGGCTTCTCCGTCACCTGACCCAAAGCCATGAAATGCGCAAGACGCCGGTTCGTTCCCGCAACCCCCCGCTCAGCCCGCCGCGCCGTCGCCCTGCAACGAGGGCGGGTTCAGCAGCACTTCAAAGCGCGCGCCGCCCTGATCCGAGGCTCCGGCGCTCATGCTGCCGCCCAACTGGCTGGCATAGATCGAACAGACCTGCATCCCAAGTCCTGTCCCCGCCTCGGGGTCGAAGCCCTCGGGCAGACCCGGCCCGTCATCTTCGACCACCAGCGACAGCCCCTGAGCCTTCTGCGCCATCGCCAGGCGGATCTGCGGCGCATGGCCCGATCTGCCGCCGTGACGCACGGCATTCGCGATCAATTCGGCCAGGATCTGCCCGATTGCCGCCGCATCCGAGGGCGCGATCTGCACAGAGGGCATCGGCAACAGTTCGATCCTGGCGCCAAGCGCGCCACCGATATCAAGGGCCAGTTCGCGGATATAATCGGCCAGCGCGATCAGGCTCGATCCGGGGTCCAGGTGCAATTGCTCGTGCACCCGTGCAAGGGTTGCGATGCGGTTTGCAGCATCCTCCAGCGCCATCCCCGCCGCGTCGCCGCGATGTGCGCGGGCCTTCATCCTGAGCAACGCAACCACAGAGGCAAAGCTGTTCTTCACGCGGTGGTCGATCTCGCCCAGCAGCACGTGCTGTCGGGCCAGGGCCGCGTCCTTCTGAGCGACCTCGTCGGCCAGAATCCTGGCCTGTTCCTCACGCTGGCGGCGCGCCGTGACCATGTCGGTCACATCGCGCGAGATCGACAGGATGCGTTCAACCGTTCCGTGCGTGTTGCGCACCGGCGAGACCGTCACCTGCCACCAGCGCGGCGTGCCGCGCGCCGTCGGACAGAAAGCCTCGAACCGCGTCACGCGCCCTTCCGAGGCGTCCCGGATCGCCTTGTCCAGCAACGGCCGATGCTCTGCAGGCCATAGTTCGGACCAGGGACGGTCGGCCACCTGCGCGAAATCCTCGATCTCCATCACGCAAAGCCCGCCGGGGTTCATGTAGCTGAGACTGCCGTCCAGTTCGATCAGCTTGATGCAGTCCGGGCTGCCATCAAGTAGCGAAAAGGCAATCCCGGTCTCGACCCCGGCCAACGCTCGGGCCGCGCGTTGGGCAAGATCCGGCCGGTCAGAGGTATGAGGCGCAACGGGCGCATCGGGGCACATGGTGAAAACCGATCTGTTTGAAACGAAAGCAGCCTGGTTGTCTCAGACGGATTCGACCGCTTGACACGAACGGCGCCGGCGGTCAAGCCGCGTGACCTGGCGTCATGTCACACCAGCGCGCGTGCCTGTCCCAGCCCCGCAGCGATCCGCGACAAGCCCGGCACCAGCGGGAACAGATCAGCCTGAAGCGCGTGGTAGAGATCGGGTTTGCCGGGAAACTGGGTCTGGGTCGGGTGATTGTCGGGGTCCAGTTCGGGCCACCAGCCGCCCCGCTGGTGATCGACCAGATGGCTGGCCGCGAAACCCCACAGCCGACGATACCAGACCTCGTCGCCCGGCATCGGGTCCAGCTTGATCAGCGCAGCCAGCGCGCCGATCGCCTCGGTCACGGGCCACCAGTAGCGCGCCGGGTTGTCCACCGCGCCCGTCCCAAGCGCCAGCGTATAGACCAGTCCGCCCTGGGTCGCGTTCCAGCCACCTGCAAGTGCGGTTTCGGTCAAGGCCCGGGCCATGGCGGGGCTGCCGTCATCGGGGCGCCCTGCCAGATCCCACCATTGCAGCAGAAGCCGGGCCATCTCGACGCTATGGCCCGGCGTGGTGCCCGCCGGGCGAAAGACCGGGTTGCCCGCATAAGAGGCATCGACGCGCCAGTCCTGATCGTAATGTTCGGGAATCCGCCACCCATGGGCGCGCGCCTGCCTGTCGATGAAGAAATGAAGGATCCGGCCTGCGCGGGTCAGATGCAATGTCTCGCCCGTGGACTCGTATGCGGCCAGCAGCGCCTCGGCACCGTGCATGTTCGCATTCATGCCGCGATAGGTCGAAAAGGGCTGCCAGTCGCGGGTGAATTCGTCGCGGAACAGGCCCGCCGCCTCGTCCCAGTAATACCGTTCCAGCACCTCGGAGACATCGGCCAGCAGACGGTCGGCATCGGGATGCCCGGCCAGTTTCGCGCTGGAAGCCGCCAGGAGGACAAAAACCTGCCCATAGGCCAGCTTGGTGCCATCGGCGATGGTGTCGTCCTCCAGCGCCCAGAGATAGCCGCCATGATCGGCGTCACGGTGACGCCGCCACAGGTAGTCCATCCCCTGATCCACGATCCCCGCCCGGTCAGGCCGCCCGGCAACATGCGCCAGCGCATAGGAATGCACCAGCCGCGTCGTTGTGTGCAATTCCTGCAAGCCGGTCGGGCGCGGGACGCCCTGCCCGTCCAGCAGGTGAAAGCCGCCGCCCGCACGGGGGCTGGCATCGAAGAAATCCAGCGCCCGCCGCGCATCCGCCACCAGAAAGGCCCGGTGCATGGGATCGTCGAGCCAATGTCCCGCAAAGTCCGGGTGGCCTGCCTGCATGACGACCTCCTCCATCATCGTTTGCAGAGCGCGTCGGCCAGGGCCGCGCCGAATGCGCCCTGCGCGGCGACCGCAGGCCCCGCCTGCCTCTGGCGCGGCCTGGCGCCGCGATCCTGCCGGTCGCAGTGCGGCCCCTTGGGGGCAGGCTCGGCGCCGTCCTTGCGCATGGTCAGGCCGATGCGCTTGCGCGCCACGTCAACCTCGATGACGCGGACGCGAACCACGTCGCCGGCCTTGACCACCTCGTGCGGATCCTTGACGAAACGGTCGGCCAGCTGGCTGACATGGACCAGCCCGTCCTGATGAACGCCAATATCGACGAAGGCCCCGAATGCGGCCACATTGGTCACGGTGCCTTCAAGCGACATGCCGGGGCGCAGATCCGTGATGTCCTCGACACCCTCGGCAAAACGGGCCGTAACAAAGGCGGGGCGCGGGTCGCGGCCGGGTTTTTCCAGTTCGGCCAGAATGTCGCGCACGGTCGGCAGGCCGAATTCCTCGGTCACGAAATCGGCCGCATTCAGCCGCCGCAGCGCCGCCGCATCGCCCATCACCGCGCGCAGATCGCGCCCGCAGGCCGAGACGATCCGGCGCGCCACGCCATAGGCTTCCGGGTGGACGGCCGAGGCATCCAGCGGCTCGTCCCCGTCGCGGATCCGCAGGAAGCCCGCGCATTGCTGGAAAGCCTTGGGCCCCAGACCCGCGACCTTTTTCAGCCCCGCACGCGAGCGGAACGCGCCGCAGGCATCGCGATGCGCGACGATGGCCTGCGCCAGCGACGGCCCCAGCCCCGACACATGCGCCAGAAGCGGCGCCGAGGCGGTGTTCAGGTCCACGCCCACCGCGTTCACCGCATCCTCGACCACGGCTTCCAGCGATTTCGCAAGCTGGCGCTGGTCCACGTCGTGCTGATATTGGCCGACGCCGATGGATTGCGGCGGCACCTTGACCAGTTCGGCCAGCGGGTCTTGCAGACGCCGGGCGATGCTGACGGCGCCGCGCAGGCTGACATCCAGATCCGGGAATTCCCGCGCCGCCAGTTCGGAGGCCGAATAGACCGAGGCCCCCGCCTCGGAGACCACCACCCGCGTGGGCGCCTTGATGCCCTTGGGCAGGCGTTTCAGCACCTCGGCGACCAGACGTTCGCTTTCGCGGCTGGCCGTGCCATTGCCGATCGCGACCAGTTCCACACCATGCCGGGCGATCAGCGCCAGCAGCGTGGCCTCGGCCCCGCGCAGGTCGTTTCTGGGCTGGAAAGGGTAGATCGTCGCCGTATCGACCAGTTTGCCGGTCGCGTCCACGACCGCGATCTTGCAGCCGGTCCGGATGCCGGGATCAAGGCCAAGCGTCGGGCGCGGCCCGGCAGGGGCGGCCAGCAACAGGTCGCGCAGGTTGCGAGCAAAGACCTGGATCGCCTCGGCATGGGCGCGCTGGCGCAGTTCGGTCAGAAGGTCGATATACATGCCGTTCGACAGCTTGACGCGCCAGGCCCAGCCCGCCGCCGCACGCAGCCAGTCCGCGCCCGGCCCCTGCCCGAGAACGCCAAGGGCCTGCGCCACAATCCCCTCGGCGCGCGCGGCGCCCGTATCAGGGTCCGGCGCGATCTCGATGGTCACGACCTCTTCCCTGGCGGCGCGCAGGATCGCCAGCGCCCGGTGGCCGGGGATGGTGGCCCAGGCCTCGCGATGATCGAAGTAATCGCTGAACTTGGCGCCGCTTTCCTCCTTGCCCGGCACGACACGGGCCGAGATCACCGCCTCGCGCCGCATGAAATCGCGCAGGCGGCCCAAGAGATCGGCATTTTCGGACAATTCCTCGACCAGGATGTCGCGCGCCCCCTCCAGCGCGGCCTTGGGCGTCTCGACCGTGTCCTTGACATAGGCAGCCGCCAGGGCCTGGGGATCGGCGGCGGGGTCGGCCTGAATGGCGCGCAGCAGCGGCTCCAGACCGTTTTCGCGCGCAATCATTGCCTTGGTGCGGCGCTTGGGCTTGAACGGCAGATAGATATCCTCAAGCGCAGCCTTGGTGTCGGCCTCGGCGATCTTGCGGGCCAGATCGTCGGTCAGCTTGCCCTGCTCGCGGATCGAACCGAGGATCGCCGCCCGCCGCGCCTCCATCTCGCGCAGATAGGTCAGGCGCTCGGACAGGGTGCGCAGCTGTGTGTCATCCAGCCCGCCCGTCGCCTCCTTGCGGTAGCGCGCAACAAAGGGGACGGTCGCGCCCCCGTCCAGAAGATCCGCCGCGGCCGAGACCTGGGCCGGGCTGGCGCCGATTTCGGACGCGATCTGGCGAGCAATACGGGCGGCGGTCTGGGCGGCTGCGTCCATGAGGAACCCTTGTGTCTTGTCTGGACCGCTTGTCTAGCGGCTGGCGCCGGCCTCGCCAAGCGGCTCGGGTGCCGAGGCGGCCTCGTCGAGACGGAATTCCGGCAGCCGCAGCACCTCGCCCGCCGAGGCCTTGCCGATCACGCTGTCGCGCACCGCGCGCCGCAATGCAGGCGAGCGTTTCAGCAGACGCCGGAACCCGGTCTCGTCCAGAATGAGCAGGGTCGAAGGCGTGATCGCGCGCACCTCGGCCCGGCGAATGCGGCCGGTCAGCACGCCCATCTGGCCGAACATCTCGCCGCGGCCCAGACGGGTGACCTGGCCCGCGACCTCCTGTTCGACGGCGCCCGAGGCGACAAAGAACACGCTGCGCGCGGGTGTGTCCTTGCGGATGATGATCTGCCCCGCGTCCACGTAGCGCGTGCCCAACTGGCGGCTGAGGCGCCTGAGTTCGTCATCGTCCAGATCCGAGAACAGCGGAAAGACGCGCGCCAGCTCGTCCTTGCGCAGGGCAAGGTCAAGGGGCGGCCGCGTTTCGGCCTGGGCGCGGCGGCGCTGGATATCGGCCATCAGTTCGGTATGGACCTCGGCGCCGATCAGCCCATCCTCGCGCATGGCGTTATACTCGCGTTCCTCCAGCCGCAGCGCGGTGCGGCGGATGAAGCGGCGCTCCAGCTCTTCGGCATAGCCGGGATATTGCAGGCGCAGACCGTCCAGCGCGGTATCCACGGCCTCGATCCGGCGATTGAGCAATTCGTGCAGCAGTTCCGCCACGCGGCGGCCATGAATCCGGCGGATGCGGCGGTCGATGAAGCCATGCAGATCGCGCAGGATCAGGCGTTTGGCCAGCAAAAGCTCGAATCGGTTCGCCGTCATGCGCGCCAGCGGGCCGGAAATGCCCAGCCGGTTGCGCAGGAAAGCGGCCAGCCGGAAGGCGGGACCATAGCTCAACGAATCGCGCGCCGCGCGCTGATAGCCCGTGCGCCCCCCCTGGCGCGCGCCTTCGATCACCCGGTCGGCATCGAACAGCGCCCGTTCCGACAGCCGGGCCGAGATCGCGCGTTCGCGCACGCGCTGCAGGATCGCCTCGCGTTCATGGCCCGCCAGCGCAATCAGGCCAAGCGTGATGCGGTCGCGGTCCAGGATCTCGGCATTGTGTTCGGCCTCGGCGCGTTGGACGGCCTGATCCAGCCGGGCGGCGAAACGCTTGGCCTCGGAGCGCACCGTCTCGCGCGGCAGATCGTATTTCTCGGTCGTGGCGGCGACCTCTTCGCGCACTGTCTGCAACGCAACCGCGACGACCTGATCGGACAAGGCCCGGTCCAGCGGCGACAACCGGTCCAGCCCCAGAAGGCTGATGACCCAACGCAGCGTCGTCCCCTGCACAAGCAGCGTAAAGAGTGTAAAACCCGTGGCCAGGATGCCGACCAGACGCTTTGTCTCGACCGGAACGCGCAGGCTTTCGGTCACCGCCAGCGCCAGCGCCAGCGTGACCGCGCCGCGCAGGCCGCCCCACATGATCGCCACGCGGTAAGGACGTTCGATTCGGGGCGACAGGCGCAGCACGCTCAGCAGCGGCAGAAGCCCCCACAGGATCATCGCCCGCGCAGCAAAGGCCGCCAGGATCACCACGCCCACCAGCGCCAGATCGCCCGCCCGCAGATCGCCCAGCAGGCGCGGGATCAGCAGGGCCGCCAGAATGAAGATCAGCGCCCCCGCCCAATGGGCCAGCAGCCGCCAGACCTCGCGCAGGTTCACCCAGAAGGCAGGCGCCAGCCGTCCCGGCCCCATCAGGTTCAGCGTCAACGCCGCCGCCACGACCGCGATCACGCCAGAGGCGCTCAGAAGCCGCTCGGCCCCGACATAGGCCAGATAGGGCACCGCGACCGAGACCGAAATCTGCGCCATCTCGAATCTGTGGAACAGCGTCATCAGGGCCAGCGCCGCCCGCGCGATCAGCCAGCCCGCAAAGGCCCCGCCCAGGATCAGTTCGGGAAATTGCGCCATCGCCTCGGACAGGCTGGGATCGGGCACGCCCAGCATGACAAAGCCCATGAACAGCCCGAACAGCGCGATGGCGGCTGCGTCGTTCAGCAGGCTCTCGCCCTCGATGATGCGCGCCAACCTGCGCGGCGCCGAGATCGAGCGGAAGATGCTGACCACGGCCGAGGGATCGGTGGTCGAGACGATCGCGCCGACCAGCAGGCAGACCATCAGCGGCAGACCGCTGACCCAGGCCAGCGAATAGCCGATGGTCAGCGTGGCCACGATCACCGCGACCACCGCCAGCGTCAGGATGGGCACCCAGTCGTCCAGCATCCGCCGGACATTCATCTCCAGCGTGGCCTGAAAGATCAGCGTGGGCAGGAAAACGTAAAGAAAGACGTTCGAGCGGATCGGCAGCGCCAGGATCGTTTCCGCGATCGGATTGAAGACATTCGTGTAATCGGTGTCCAGCAGAAAGATGGCGCCGCCCCCGATCAACATGCCCAATAGCGCCAGAATCACGCTGAAAGGCAACGACAGGCGATCCGCGACCGGCTCGGCCGCCGCGATCAGCAAAAACAGCAGCGCCGTGATTGTGGTCAGCAGAACAAGATCCATGATGGTTCGATAACGCCAGAAGCGGCGCGCGGGAACAAGGGGCGCGGTAAACAAGGGGCGCGGTAAAGTTGAAGCGACTTTCCCGCCCCTTGAAACCGCCGACATCCGGTAACAGTTGAAGCCGCGGGCCCCTGTCCGCCCGACAAGACGAAAGGATGCCGATGCCCACTCTCTTTGACCCGGTGACCATGGGCGCCGTCACGCTGCGAAACCGCATCGTCATGGCACCGCTGACCCGTTCGCGCGCAGGCGAATCTCGCCAGCCCAACGCGCTCATGGCAGAATATTACGCGCAGCGCGCCGGTGCCGGGATGATCCTGTCCGAAGCCACCAGCGTCACCCCCATGGGCGTCGGCTACGAGGCCACGCCCGGGATCTGGTCGGATGCCCAGGTCGAGGGCTGGTCGCAGGTTACGCGCGCCGTGCATGAACGCGGCGGGCTGATCTTTCTGCAACTGTGGCATGTGGGACGCATCTCGGACCCGCATTTTCTGAATGGCGCCCTGCCCGTCGCGCCCTCGGCCATTGCGCCTGCGGGCCATGTCAGCCTGTTGCGCCCCAAACGGCCCTATGTGACGCCTCGTGCGCTGGAAACGGACGAGATTGCCGGCATCGTCGAGGCCTATGCCGAAGCCACCCGCCGCGCGCGCCACGCCGGATTCGACGGCGTCGAGATTCATGGCGCAAACGGTTACCTGATCGACCAATTCCTGCAGGATCGCAGCAACCGCCGCACCGACCGCTACGGCGGCAGCATCGAGAACCGTGCGCGCTTCCTCTGCGAGATTGCCGATGCGGTGATCGACGCATGGTCCGCCGACCGGGTAGGCTTGCACCTGTCGCCGCGCGGTGACAGCCACGACATGGGCGACAGCGATCCCCGTGCGCTGTTCACCCATGTCGCCCGGCAGATGGGCGCACGGGGTCTGGCCTTCCTGTTCTTGCGCGAACATCCCGGCCCTGACAGCCTGCTGCCCGCGATCCGTGCGGCCTTTGGCGGGCCGGTCATCGCGAATGAGGGGCTGACCCGCGAGATGGCGCAGAGCCTGCTGGCCGAAGACCGGGCCGATGCGGTCAGTTTCGGGCGCGACTTCATCGCCAATCCCGATCTGGTCGAACGCCTGCGTCGTGATCTGCCCTTGAACCGGCAAGACCCCTCGACCTTCTACAGAGGCGGCGCGGCAGGCTATACCGATTACCCGGCCGCAACGGGCATCGCCGCCGAATGACGCGCGGGCGGACCGAACGGGAAAGGGCGCCCTGCGGCGCCCTTTCCGTCATCGCTGTCTCCTGTTTCAGCAGGCGTAATACAGCGCATATTCAACGGGGTGCGGCGTATGCTCATAGGCATAGACCTCTTCCCATTTCAGCGCCATGTAGGCTTCGAGCTGGTCACGGGTGAATACGTCGCCCGCCAGAAGGAAGTCCATGTCCTTTTCCAGTTCCTCCAGCGCCTCGCGCAGGCTGCCGCAGACGGTCGGGATCTCGGCCAGTTCCTCCGGCGGAAGATCATAGAGATCCTTGTCCGAGGCCGGGCCTGGGTCGATCTTGTTCTTGATCCCGTCCAGACCCGCCATCAGAAGCGCGGCGAAGCACAGATAGGGGTTGGCCGAGGGATCGGGGAAGCGCGCCTCGACGCGCTTGGCCTTGGGGCTTTCGGTCCACGGGATCCGCACGCAGCCCGAACGGTTACGCGCCGAATAGGCGCGCAGCACCGGCGCCTCGAAGCCCGGGATCAGCCGCTTGTAGCTGTTGGTCGAGGGGTTGGTCAGCGCGTTCAGCGCCTTGGCGTGCTTGAGGATGCCGCCGATGAACCACAGCGCCTCCTGGCTCAGGTCAGCATATTTGTCGCCCGCGAAGAGCGGCTTGCCGTCCTTCCAGATCGACATGTTGACGTGCATCCCGCTGCCGTTGTCGCCCTTCATGGGCTTCGGCATGAAGGTCGCCGACTTGCCATAGGCATGAGCGACGTTGTGGATGACATACTTGTATTTCTGGATGTTGTCGGCCTGCTCGACCAGACCGCCGAAGATCAGACCCAGCTCGTGCTGCGCGCTGGCGACCTCGTGGTGGTGCTTGTCCACCTTCATCCCCATGCGCTTCATGGTGGACAGCATCTCGCCGCGGATGTCCTGACCGGCGTCGATCGGGTTCACCGGGAAATAGCCGCCCTTGTGGGCCGCGCGGTGCGCCTGGTTGCCCATCTCGTATTCGGTGTCGGTGTTCCAGGCGGCGTCAACGGCGTCGATCTGATACGAGACCTTCTGCGGCGTGACCGAATAGCGCACGTCGTCGAAGATGAAGAACTCGGCCTCGGGGCCGAAATAGGCCGCATCGCCAATGCCGGTCGATTTCAGATAGGCCTCGGCCTTGGCAGCGGTTCCGCGCGGGTCGCGGCTGTAGGCTTCGCCGGTATCGGGCTCGACCACATTGCAATGCACGCAGAGCGTCTTTTCGGCGTAGAACGGATCAATATAGGCAGAGGCCGGATCGGGGATCAGTTTCATGTCCGACTGGTCGATCGACTTCCAGCCCGCGATCGAGCTGCCGTCGAACATGAAGCCTTCCTCGAAGAAATCCTCATCGACCAGATCGCGATCCAGCGTCACGTGCTGAAGCTTGCCCTTGGGATCGGTGAAGCGGACATCGACATAGGCGACATCCTCGTCTTCGATCAGCTTCAAGACATCCTTGATTTTCATCTCTTCCCTTTCTTCATGGTAGCTGCCCGGCGGCCAGGGCCGGCCGGGCGCGGAAGTCCTGTTGGAACCGGTTTCCTGTTGTCGTGTCCGACGGCCGGGGATCAGACCGCGTCGTCGCCGGTCTCGCCGGTGCGGATGCGGATGGCCTGTTCGACGGGCAGCACGAAGATCTTGCCGTCGCCGATCTTCTCGGTCCGGGCGGCGCTGACGATGGCTTCGATGGCGGCATCGACCTGATCGTCGGGCAGCACCAGCTCGATCTTCACCTTGGGCAGGAAATCGACCACATATTCGGCGCCGCGATACAATTCGGTGTGCCCCTTCTGGCGGCCGAAGCCCTTGACCTCGGTCACGGAAAGGCCCTGAACGCCAACCTCTTGCAGCGCCTCTTTGACATCGTCGAGCTTGAACGGCTTGATGATCGCCTCGATCTTCTTCATCGCAAATGATCCTTCCTCGCGGCTTGCCTTGCAGACTGCTTGGCGGGTTTCCGGGGCCGGGTAAATGTGGCAGCCTCATTCAGGCGCCGCTGAAATGCGTTCGCGGGAATTTATGCACATAAGTTAGGCATACAGCACAAGATGAAGGCAAAACTGGTGCCGGATTGCACGGAAGTCATGACCGCCGCCCAAACGCGCGCCATGGAATCCGATGCCTTCGCCCGCAGAGCGGCAGATGCCGGTGATCTGATGCGGCGCGCCGGGGCGGCGGTCATGACCGCGATCCTGCAGACCTGGCCCGAACTGCGCGCGGAACGCCCGCATGATCCCCGCCGGGCGCTGGTCCTGTGCGGGCCGGGCAATAACGGGGGCGACGGCTTCGTGATCGCGCGGCATCTTGCCCAGCGGGGCTGGCAGGTGCGTGTGCTCTTCTGCGGCGAGGCGATGCGCCTTTCGCCCGAGGCGCGCGCGGCCCATGACGCCTGGTGCGTGCATGGCGAGGCGCGCCCCGTGGACCCGTCCGATCCCGGCCCGGTCGGGGCTTCCGACCTTCTGGTCGATGCGTTGTTCGGCTTTGGCCTCTCGCGCCCCGTCACGGATCATCAACCGCTGCTTGCTGCCCTGGCCTCTGCCCGGGCCGAGGGGCGGATCGCCGCCTCGGTCGCGGTCGATCTGCCCAGCGGGCTTTGCGCCGATAGCGGGCGGGCTCTGGTCGGTCCGGGCGGCAGGCTGATCCCCGCCGATCTGACGGTCAGCTTCCACAGCCTGAAACCCGGACATCTTCTGGCCGAGGGTCCGGCCTTGTGCGGGCGGGTCATGGTGGCCGATCTGGGCCTTGCGCCGCCCGCCACCGCGATCCGGCGCAGCCTGTGGCAGGCCCGGCCCGCCGCGCTGAACCTGGCCAAGGCACCGGGGGCGCACAAATACGATCACGGCCATGCGGTCGTCCTGGCGGGCGGGCCGGGCGCCGGGGGTGCGGCGCGTCTGGCGGCGCGGTCGGCACTGCGCGCGGGGGCGGGGCTTGTGACCCTGGCCCCGCCCAAGGCCGCGATGCCCGAACATGCCGGCCCGCCCGACGCCCTGATGCGCCGCGCCGTGGACAGCGCCGAGGCACTGGCGGAATGGCTGTCGGACGGGCGCATCCGCGCATTATGCCTGGGGCCGGGCTGCGGCATCGCGCGGGCCGAGGCGCTGCTGCCCGCCGCGCTGGATTGGGGCGGCGCGCTCGTGCTGGACGCCGATGCGATCAGCGCGCTGGCCTCGCGCGCGGACCTGCGCGCGACACTTCATCCGGGCTGCGTCCTGACCCCGCATGACGGCGAGTTCGCGCGGCTCTTCCCGGATCTGACAGCGCGGATGAAGGCCCCCGTGGCGCCCCTCTCGCGGCTGGAGGCTGCACAGGAAGCCGCCCGATACCTCGGCGCGACGATCCTGCTGAAAGGCCCCGACACGATCATTGCCACGCCGGATCACGCGATCATCCATTCGCGTCACGATCTGGGATGGCTGGCCACGGCGGGCGCGGGCGATGTGCTGGCGGGTCTGATCACCGGTCTTCTGGCACGCGCGCGCGCCGCGCCCGAAGCCTGCGAGGCCGCTGTCCTGCTTCATGCCGAAGCGGCCCACCGCATCGGACCGGGCCTGATCGCCGATGACCTGCCCGAGGCCCTGCCCGCCATCCTGCGTGATCTGGAACGGTGATTTTCCCCCTCGCCCCCGCTTTCGGGCTTTGCTAAGAGGGCGCCATTGCGGGTGTGGCGAAATTGGCAGACGCACCAGATTTAGGTTCTGGCGCCGCAAGGCGTGGGGGTTCAAGTCCCTCCACCCGCACCATCATTCCGCGGCCGTGATGCCGCAAGCGTGATGGAACCCCGTCCGGGAAGGGATGAAAACGGGCCGCGATCCTGCTTATCTGCCCGCGACGACCCTCTTGCAGCGAGACCCCATGGACCAGCCCGAACGCGCCCTTCCCGATGATCCCGGCAACCGCTACGCGCGCGAACTGGAACGCCATCTGGACTGGCTGGACAGCTTCACCCCGACCGCGCTGGGCGTGCTGGCGGCGGCCTCGGGGATCTACACCTATCTGGGCGTGCGGACGCTGCTGGAAGAGCCGGGCCTGTGGACGACCTTCGCCGCACTGGCCTATTCCATCGCGGTGTCGGTCGGGATCTTCGTCTTCTGGTCCTACCTTCTGCGGCTGCTTCCGGCGGTGCGCGGCGCCACGGCGCGGATCGGGCTGTTCCTGTCGATGGGTCTGGGGGCGGTGGCGATCATCGCCATGTCCTCGTGGCTGAACGCCGCCGCGCTGGCGGGCGGGGCGGCGATGGAAACCCATATGGCCACAACCGTCAAAAGCTATCAGACCGCGCTGGAACGCGCCCATGCCAATGCCGTGTCGGGCCAGTCGCTCGCGCGCGACGTGGCCCGCGTCAGGCAGAGCTTTCAGGATCTGTCTGCACAAGAGGAAGGCGGCATCCTGTCGGGCTTTTCCGGGCGCGGGGCGGTCTTTCGGGTGCTGACCCAGAAGGGTGCGGAATTGCAGGCGCTCGAGGATCAGCTTCTGGGTATCGAAGCGCCCATCGAAAGCACCTTCGCGCAGGGCAACGTGATCCTGTCGCGGATGCGTTCGATCTCGGTCGAGGCGGGGGGCCTGCCCGACCGCACCGTGCGCTTTTCCGAAGATGCGGTCGCCCTGGCCGGCCTCATCACCGAATTGCGGCAGCTGAACCCCGCGCCGCTGGTCCTGCGGGCGGCTCAGGATCTGGCCGATGCGGTGGTTCTGCCCGAACTGGATGGACGCACGGCCGAGATTCAGGCGGGCCAGAGCAGCACGATCAACGCGGTCCTGACGCTGGTCGCGCAGCGCGCCGCAACCCTTTCGCAGGCGGCGGCCGAGGTGATCGCCCTGCCCGAACCCGATGACGCGATCTACACGCCCATGTCGGCAGCGGATGCGGTGATCGTCTATGCGGGGAACTTCGTGCCGGCCTGGGCGGGGGCGATCTCGATCGACCTGCTGCCGGCCGTGCTGGTCTTTATCATCATGGTCGTGCAGGCTGCGATCCGGTCGGGCCGTGGCGAGGGTCGGACGGACGAGCGCATGACGGTGGGCGAATTGCGCGCCGCCCTTGCGGCGGCCGATCTGCTGCGCCCGGTGGCGCCCCCGAACGTGCCCGAGGCCACTGCGCGGTCCGAAGCCGGTCCGCCCGCCGCCACCCCCCGCGCCGAGGGCTAAGGGAATGCGGTTCCTGTCAAGCCCGCAGAGGGCGATCCGGGCGGTGCTGCTGTCGCAGGTTCTGCTGGGCGCCGCCATCGTCATGGCCGATATGTGGCGCATACCCGGCGCCGCGGCGCCCGAGCTTTTCGCTCCGCCCGCGCAGGGGCCAAGCACCCGCCCCTATCGGCCGGATCTGCGACCCGGTGCCCCTGGCGGGCCCGCGATGCGGCCCATGCCCGAACGGCTCGAATTCTCGCAATCCGAAGACGCCATCACCATCACCGGCCAGATCGCTGCGGGCGATGCCGACCGGTTTCTGGCCTGGCTCGACCAGACCCGCGCCAACGAAAGGCTGGTGCGGCTGGACAGTTCGGGCGGCTCGGTCGGAGATGCGGTGGCCATCGGGCGCGTGATCCGAAGCACCGGGCGCGATACGCTGATCGACGAAGGCGCGGTCTGCCTGTCGGCCTGCCCCTACATGCTGGCGGGCGGGGTAGAGCGCCGCGCCGCACCGGGGGGCGTGGTCGGCGTCCACCAGCATTATTTCGGCCAGAACACGATCCTTCCCGCCTTCATGGCGGTGCGCGACCTGCAACGCTCGCAGGCAGGCGTGATGGATTACCTGACCGAGATGGGCGTCGATCTGCGGCTGATGCCCTATGCTCTGCGCACCCCGCCCGAGGACATTACCATCCTCGATCCCGGACAATTGCTGGATTTCCGACTCATCACCGAAGCCGCGTCCGGTTGAACGGACAAAGAGGCCCCCGGCTTGCACAGAACCGGGGGCCGATCACTGTCCCCAAGACCTCGCCCTGTGGGCGTCTGTCTCAGTTCAGGCAGATTCTCAGTTCAGGCGACGCGCCACGTCTTCGATGGCGTCGTCGATCCCGGCCGAGCGGTTGCCCGCACGGACCTGAGCCTGCAACAATTCGGCAGCCGCAGCGACAGAGGCGGCCACGGCGCGATTGCGGACGGCGCGAACAGCCTCGGCCTCGGCGCTGGCAATCTGATCCTGCGCGGCCTGAAGGCGGCGCTGAATCGAGCGTGCCAGATCATCCTGGGCCTTGGCAGCCTGGGCCTCGGCCTCGCGCCTGGCATTGGCGACGATCTGGTCGGCCTGGGTCTTCACCTCACGGGCGCGACGCTCGTAGCTGGCATAGATCTCCTGCGCTTCCTCGCGCAGGCGGCGGGCCTCTTCCAGCTCGTTGCGGATCGTCTCGGCGCGCTTGTCAAGAATCCCGCCCAGAAGGGCCGGAACCTTGTAGTAAGCGAGAATACCCACAAAGACCAGGAACGAGATCAGGACGATAAAGTCGGTGTTGCGCAGCGAGAAGAACGGCCCGCTGGCGGCCGCAGCCGGTCCGGCGGCCAGCAGGGCAGCGGACAGGGGGGCGATCAGACGCTTCATTGCACGAACCCTTTCATGCGGCTGTCCAGCGCGGCATCGATGGCGGCGGCGTCGGCGGTGCCGCCGAGGCTTTCGACCAGGGCTGCCGTCACGTCGCGGGCGACTTCACGGGCACTCTGATCCGCCGAGGCGCGGATTTCACGGATGCGGGCCTCGGATTCGGCTGTGCGCGCCGCAATCTCGGCATCCGCCTTGGCGATGGCCCGCTCAAGCTCGGCCTGGATCTCGGCACGGTTCTGCGCGACGATCCGCTGCGCTTCGCTGCGGGCTTCGGCCAATGCCTTGTCATAGGCGGCTTCGGCCTCGCGGGCCTTCTGCTTGAATTCCTCGGCCGCCATCAGGTCGCCGGTCAGCGCCCCCTGACGATCCGATAGAACAGCAGCGATCCGCGGCACGGCGACGCGCGACAGGACCAGATAAAGGACCACAAGCGTCACGACCAGCCAGAAGATCTGGTTGCCGAAGGTGGTGACGTCCAGCTGCGGAAGGCCCGCGCTTTCCGCCGCGTAATGCGCCGCATCCCCGTAAGTGTGGGCATCGGCGGCATGGGGCGCGGTCTCGTCGATGACGACGGCCTCTTCCCCGGTGATCTCGACCGCGGTGGTGGCGGCCTCTTGCAACAGGCTGAACATATCCTACCCCATGGCCTTGTAAGTCACGAAGGGGTGGGGGCACAGCCCCACCCCGCCGCAAGGATGGCGCAGGATCAGACCGCGAACATCAGCAGAAGCGCGACGAGGAACGAGAAGATCCCCAAGGCTTCCGCAAAGGCCATGCCGATGAACAGCGTGGCGGTCTGGCCGGCAGCGGCCGAAGGGTTGCGCAGGGCGCCAGCCAGGAAGTTGCCGGCCACGTTGCCCACACCAAGAGCGGCAAAGCCCATGCCGAACGCGGTCAGACCGACGCCGATGTACTTGCCCAGATTTGCGAGTTCGCCTTCCATGGTATGTCTCCTTGCGGTTGGAAGAGGGTTGTCCGGTTCTCTGCGGCGCCGGGATGGCGCCGCCACAATGCTGCTGTCGTCGGCTCAGTGCGACGGATGCAGCGCATCCTTCAGATAGACGCAGGTCAGGATCGTGAACACATAGGCCTGCACCAGTGCCACCAGCACCTCGAATGCATACATGCCGACCACGGCGACGACCGCGACAGGGGCGACGGCGGCAATGGCCGCGAAGCCCGCGAAGACCTTGATGACGGCGTGGCCCGCGATCATGTTCCCGGCAAGACGGATCGAGAGGCTCAGCGGGCGGACGAAGTAGCTGATGACCTCGATCACGGCCAGGATCGGACGCACGGCCAGCGGCGCCGAGCGGACCCAGAACAGGTCCAGGAAATGCGCGCCGTTCTTGATGAAGCCGATCGCCGTGACGCCGACAAAGACCGCCATGGCCAGAATCCCGGTCACGGCGATGTGCGACGTGACGGTGAAGGCCATCGGCACGAGGCCCAGCAGGTTCGCGAAGGCCACGAACAGGAACAGCGTCAGGATGTAGGGGAAGTAGCGCAGGCCCTCCTTGCCCGCGATGTCCTCGATCATCTTGTGGACCAGACCATAGGTCAGTTCCGCGACCGACTGCGCCCGGCTGGGCACGATGGCGCGGCCACGGCTGCCGAGGACCAGCAGCGAGATCGCGGCCAGCGCGGTCAGGAACAGCCACAGAGTCACGTTGGTCGGCGTGTACCAGGCAACCGTCTCGCCGAACAGCGCCTTGACCTCGAACTGCTCCATCGGCTTGAACTCAAGGCCGCCGCCAGTCGCTTCCGTCGCCACGATCAGTCCCTCTCGTCTCGATCCGGGCTTTCGCCGGATTTCCTGTCTAGCTCGGACGCGGTGCGCATCATCGTCTTGATGCCGGCCGCGAGGCCGAGAAAAATGAACACGATCATCATCAGGGGTGTCGTCCCCAGAAGATGATCAAGACCGTAGCCGAGCACGCCACCCAGCCCCAAGCCGGTCACAAGCTCGACCACCATGCGCCAGGCAAGATTTGCCTGTTCGTATTTCCCCATCGGGCCGGGGCCCTGGGGCTTGGGGCGAAGCGCGGCGATCCGTTCTTCCAGTGCGCGAAGCCGTTCGGCATCCGCCGACCGTTCCTCTGCACCCTGGCGTTCGCCTGAATGGGGCTTTTCGGCCACCTGTCACGCCCTTTTCTTCGTCGGGCGCTGTCTAGGGGCTAAGGGCGATCAAGTCAAGCGCCAGGATTTCCGCCATAACGCATTGCAATCCTTGGCGTTTGCGTGCATCAAGCGGTCGCGATCCCCCCTTGCAATCATGATCCGCACGCAGCATCATTCAACCGTCAGGTTGAGTTTTGGCACCCCGACGCCGCCCAGAAACCGCCCGCATCCTTGCCGGACAGCCCATGAGCGAACCTCCTCCCCCCTCGGCCGCTGGTCCCTCCGCGCTTGACCAGATCTTTTCAGCACTGGCCGATCCGACGCGCCGGCGCGTCCTGTCGATGCTGCTCGAAGATGACATGGCCGTCAGCGATGTGGCGCAACCCTTCCAGATGAGCCTTGCCGCGATCTCGAAACATCTCTCGGTGCTTGCGGCCGCCGGGCTGATCCGGCAAGAGCGGCGGGGCCGGATCACCTGGTGCAAGCTGGACCCCGACGGGATGCGCGCGGCCTCGGTCTGGATGCAGGGCTTCGGGCAGTTCGACCCGGTGGACCTGGACGATTTCGAACGCTTCCTTGAGGCCGAGCTGAGAGGCGAGGATGACCAGGACCCCTGACGTGCTCTGCATCGGTGCGATGCTCTGGGACGTGATCGGACGCGCGCCGCGCCGCATGGCGCCGGGCGCCGACGTGCCCGGCCGCATCCGCCACCTGCCGGGCGGCGTGGCGCTGAATGTCGCGGTCGCGCTGGCGCGATGGGGGCTGGCGCCCGCCGTGCTGTCGGCCGTGGGCCGCGACCCCGAGGGCGAGGCGCTGGTCGCCGAGGCCGAAAGGCTGGGCGTGCTGACCGGCCATCTGGCGCGCGACACGGGCCTGCCCACCGATTGCTACATGGGCATCGAGGACAGCGAGGGCCTGATCGCCGCCATCGCGGATGCGCACAGCCTCGAACAGGCGGGGGCCGCGATCCTCGCGCCGCTGGATGCGATGCCCGGCTGGAGCGGCCCGGTGGTGCTGGACGGCAACCTGACCGAGGATCTTCTGGACGCCATTGCCCGCGATCCGCGCCTTGGCCGGGCCGATCTGCGTGTTGTCCCCGCCAGCCCCGGAAAGGCAGAAAGGCTTGAGCCGCTGATTGCCGCCCGGCGCGGCTGTTTCTACCTGAACCGGCTCGAGGCCGAGATTCTGGCGGGCCGTGCCTGCCCGGACGCCGCCACCGCCGCCGAGGCGGTCGTCGCGCGCGGCGCCGCGCGGGTTCTGGTGACGGATGGCGCCGCCCCCGCCGCCGAGGCGCAGGCCAACGCGCCGACCATCACCTGCCGCCCGCCCTCGGTCACGATCGCACGCGTGACCGGCGCGGGCGACTGCTTCCTCGCGGCGCATCTGGCCGCAGAACTTGACCACCTGCCGCGCGATGCGGCGTTGCGACGCGCGGTCGAGGCCGCCGCCGCCCATGTTTCCGGAAAGGATGTCCCGTGACCACCCTGCCCCTGACCCATTCCCCCGACGTGGCCGAAGCGCTGGCCGCCGGCCGCCCTGTCGTCGCGCTGGAATCGACGATCATCACGCATGGGATGCCCTGGCCGCAGAACCTCGAGATGGCGCGCAAGGTCGAGGCCGTGATCCGTGAAGGCGGCGCCGTTCCCGCGACCATCGCGGTGATGGGCGGGCAGATCCATATCGGCCTGACGGACGAGACGCTGACCGCGCTGGCGCAGACCCCGCCCGATCAGGCAATGAAGCTGAGCCGCGCCGATCTGGCCGTCTGCGTCGCCTCGGGCCGGACTGGCGCGACGACTGTCGCCGCGACGATGATCTGCGCCGATCTGGCGGGCATCCGCGTCTTTGCGACCGGCGGGATCGGCGGCGTGCACCGCGGGGCCGAGACCAGCTTTGACATCTCGGCCGATCTGCACGAACTGGCGCGCACACCCGTGACCGTGGTGGCGGCGGGGGCCAAGGCGATCCTGGACCTGCCCAAGACATGGGAGGTTCTGGAAACGCTTGGCGTGCCGGTCATCGCCTATGGCCAGGACGCGCTACCCGCCTTCTGGTCGCGCGATTCGGGACTGAAGGCGCCGCTGCGGATGGACAGCCCCGCCGAGATCGCCGCGGCCGCCGCGATGCGCGCGCGCCTTGGGCTGGGCGGCGGGCAATTGGTCGCGAACCCGATCCCCGCCGAGGCCGAAATCCCGCGCGACCAGATCAACCCGGTGATCGAGCAGGCCCTGGCCGAGGCCGAGGCGCAGGGCATCGCTGCCAAGGCGGTCACGCCCTTCCTGCTGTCGCGCATCTTCGAGCTGACCCAAGGCCGCTCACTGGACAGCAACATCGCGCTTGTCCTGAACAATGCCCGCCTTGCCGCCGCCATCGCGGTGGCGATGGGCTAACGCGCGATCATCCCGGCGAAAAGCTGCGACAGGTCGAAACTGTCGGTCTCGTTCAGCTTGTCGGCATGTTCTTTCAGGAAGGCATCGGCGGCGGCCTGTCCCGCCGCCTTCATCCGATCCAGCATTCCGGGACGCGGCATCAGCTTGGACCGGGCCGTCAGGTCGGTCATCAGCGCGTCGTCGATGATCATGTGGACCAGGACGTTCTTCATCGCCTTGTCGGTCAGGCGGTTTTCGGCGAACAACTCCTTGACGAAATTGATCGCGCGCAGTTGCGACAGAAGCGAGGCGTTGAAGCTGATCTCGTTCACGCGGTCCGAAATCTCGACCGGCGTGCGCGGCAATTCACAGCGCACCATCGGGTTGATCGCCACGATCACGATGTCACGCGGAAAACGCGGCTTGTAGAGCGGATAGAGCGCGGGGTTCCCCGCAAAGCCCCCGTCCCAATAGGCATCGACCTGCCCGGTGACGGGGTCCGCGATCTCGACCGCCTGGAACAGGGTGGGCAGGCAGGCCGAGGCCAGGACCGCATCGACATTGGCCTGTTCTCCGGTAAAGACGCGGATCGCCCCCGTGCGGACGTTCGTCGCCGAGACGAACAGGTCCGGCCCCTCGGTCGTGGCGAAATGCGGATGGGGCAATTCCCGCAGCAGCGGGCCGAGCGGGTTGACGTAAAAGGGCCCGTAGTCATAGGGGCTGATCAGCCGCGTCAGATTGTCCAGCCATGCGGCGGGCGACACCATCTCGGTCCAGCGTTGCAGGCCCTTGGTCATGGGCATCAGCGACTGCATCCAGCGGACCATGCGATTGTCGCTCATGGCGCCGATCTCGGACCACAGGGCGTCAAGGTTCTCGCGTGCCGCCCGCCGCCCCGAGACGCCCGGATTGACCGCCAGCCCCGCCTTCAGCGCCGCCCCGTTCAGCGCCCCGGCCGAGGCCCCGGTAATGGCAGAAATGTGCAGCCAATGCTCGTCCAGAAGCCGGTCAAGAACGCCCCAGGTATAGGCGCCATGAGCGCCGCCCCCCTGGAGCGCCAGGTTGATCTGCTTGTCCTTCATCGCCATCGCCGTGCCCTTTGCCTCATGTTGCAGTTGCAGCATTGTAGGAAGCGACGGACAGCCGGGCAAGTTCCGCAGCTTTACGCTGCGGCGCAGCGCCCCATGGGCGGCGCCGGCGCTCAGTCCTCGGCCCGAGCCTCGGCGCGGCTCTTGCCGGCGACATCCAGCGCCAGCGTGGCGGCCATGAACCGGTCCAGATCGCCGTCAAGAACGCCCTGCGTATCGCTGGTTTCTTCCGAGGTCCGCAGATCCTTCACCATCTGGTAGGGGTGCAGCACATAGGAGCGGATCTGATTGCCCCATCCCGCCTCGCCCTTGGCTGCGTGCTGGGCATTGATTGCGGCGTTCCGCTTGTCCAACTCCATCTGATACAGCCGCGCCTTCAGCGCGGCCATGGCATTGGCACGGTTCTGGTGTTGCGATTTCTCGGAACTGGTCACGACGATGCCGGTCGGCAGGTGCGTGATCCGCACGGCCGAGTCGGTCGTGTTGACATGCTGCCCGCCCGCGCCCGAGGACCGGTAAGTGTCGATGCGGATGTCGCGGTCGGGGATCTCGATCTCGATATTGTCGTCCACCACGGGATAGACCCAGACGCTGCTGAAGGATGTGTGCCGCCGCGCCGCACTGTCATAGGGGCTGATGCGGACCAGACGATGCACACCCGATTCCGATTTCAGCCAGCCATAGGCATTGTGGCCGGTGATCTTGTAGGCCGCGCTGCGGATGCCCGCCTCGTCGCCTGGCGTCTCGGACAAAAGTTCGACCTGATAGCCCTTTTTCTCGGCCCAACGCACATACATCCGCGCCAGCATGGCCGCCCAATCGCAGCTTTCCGTGCCGCCCGCACCGGCGTTGATTTCAAGAAAGGTGTCGTTGCCATCGGCTTCGCCGTTCAGCAACGCCTCAAGCTCTTTCTGCGAAGCCAGCTTGGCCAGCTCCTTCAGGTTTGCCTCGGCCTCGGCAACAAGCTCGGCATCGCCCTCGGCCTCGGCCAATTCGACCATCTCTGCATTGGCAGCCAGATCGGCCTCGATCCGGCGATAGGTCTCGATCGCATCTGACAGCGACTGCCGCTCGCGCATCAGCTTCTGCGCGCGGGCAGGGTCGGACCACAGGTCGCCATCCTCGATCATGGCGTTCATTTCTTCCAGCCGGTGCGGTGCGGTCGTCCAGTCAAGCCGCTGCCCCAGCAGAGCCAGCGAGCGGCGGATGGCTTCGATCGTGGACTGCGTCTCGGCGCGCATGGTCAGGCTTCCTTCGGTCTGGCGTCAGGTTCGGGGTGATACCGCGCCCGAGCCGCATCGGCAAGGGCGGCGCAACCGTGGGCCTGCCTGCGGCGTTCGGCCACGCTGATCTGGCCCATCAGCAGGGAAGGATCCATGCTCGTGACCATCCGGCCTGACCGCTATCCGTTCCATCGCCATGGCAGCAGGCTGTTGATCTTGCAGTCCGGGATGCGGATGCGGGTTTCGGCAAGCCAGGGACAGGGATCGACGGCGTTGCGCTTGGCCGTTTCGACCAGGGCGCAGGCGAAGGCGGCGGCCTTGGCGCCTGCCTCGGAGCCGACGAAGATGGGTTTTCCGGCCCTGCGCGATGACGCGCATGCCGCGTTCAGCCGCGCTGTTATCCAGTTCCAGGATGCCGTGATCGAGGTGGGGGCGCAGGCGTTCCATGCGGGTCAGGGCATGGCGTCCGATGGCGTCGGCCAGCGGCTCCAGCAGGGCAGCGCATTTGCGACCCGGCCGGTCAGGCTGAAGCGGTCCAGGTCGAGCCCTTCGCGGTCGAAGAAGCCGCGCGACCTGGGCCACCGAAGCCCCAGACGCAGCCGTCTGGAAACAGATCGCCCTTCGGCGCTGCCCTCGGTCCCTGTATGG
>NZ_JAHYSR010000012.1:97911-104683 GCF_019431455.1 Paracoccus bogoriensis | reverse complement strand
ATTGATCCCCCGGATCAATCGCTTAACGCTTGAACCATACCCCTGCAAAACCCCGACAATCTGTTCTTCGGTAAAACGTGATTTGCGCATCGTCTGTTCTCCTTGTTCTCACGAACGTTACAAGAACAAACTCTCCTTTTGAATGGCCCGGATTCTTGGGGGCAGGTCATAAACCCGCCTGACCCCGGATATCGTCACAAAAATGTCAGTCTGGCGTCAACAATATCAATCACTTGCGCGATTAGCTGTCGAACTCCGCAGGACCGCATCTTGTGAAATGTCCAGCTTTCACCCGGCGGAAAAGTCATGCCTGCGGCAGGGAACATCACGGGCGGCAAAAGGACAACCTTTGGCTGTCAGGCCAACGACGACGGCGTCGCAAGGTCAGCCGCATTTCGAGTGGCCGCAATGAGGGCAGGTCAGGCAGCCCTCGACCATCCGCATCCCGGACTGGCCGCACGAGGGGCAGGACCGCGGGGGCGGATTGTCCGGGCTTTCGGTCCCGCGCGGATCGGCCTTCAGGCCCAGCCCCTCGCCCGTCAGAAAACCTGTGGCGATCATGTGGCGCTCGATCACACCGCCGATCGCCGCGAGGATCGAGGGAACATAGCGCCCACCCATCCAGGCGCCCCCGCGCGGATCGAAGACGGCCTTGAGCTCCTCGACCACGAAGCTCACATCGCCACCGCGCCGAAACACGGCCGAGATCATCCGCGTCAGCGCCACCGTCCAGGCGAAATGCTCCATGTTCTTGGAATTGATGAAGATTTCGAAGGGGCGGCGCTGACCGTCCTGAAAGATGTCATTGATCGTGATATAGATGGCATGGGCCGAGCCAGGCCATTTCAGCTTGTAGGTTGCGCCCTCCAGCGCGGGAGGGCGGGCCAGGGGTTCGCCCAGGGCGGCATCGCCGGGATTGGGGGGCGCGGCGGGGGTCGGCGCGACCGACAGGACGCTGCCGGTCACCGCATTCGGACGATAGGTCGTGCAGCCCTTGCAGCCCAGATCCCAGGCGGTCAGATAAACGTCCTTGAAGGCGTCGAAGCCGATATTCTCGGGGCAGTTGATCGTCTTGGAAATCGAGCTGTCCACCCATTCCTGCGCCGCCGCCTGCATCGCCACATGGTCGCGCGGGGCAAGGGTCTGGGCATCGACGAAATGATCGGGCAAGGGCGCGTCGCCATGCAGGTCGCGCCACAGGCGGACGGCGTAATCGACGACCTCTTCCTCGGTCCTGGTGCCGTCCTTTTGCAGCACCTTGCGGAGATAGGTGTGGGCAAAGACCGGCTCGATCCCCGAGGATACGTTGCCCGCATAGAGGCTGATCGTCCCGGTCGGCGCGATCGAGGTCAGAAGCGCATTGCGGATGCCGTGTTCGGCGACGGCCTGCCGGACATCCGCATCCATCCGCGCCATGAAGCCCGAAGCCAGGAAGGCATCCGCCTGAAACAGCGGGAAAGGCCCCTTTTCGCGCGCCAGATCGACCGAGGCCAGATAGGCCGCCCGCGCGATGGCCTTCATCCAGCCGCGCGTCGTCTCGACCGCGTCGGGGGCGCCGTAGCGCAGGCCCAGCATCGCCAGCGCATCGGCCAGACCCGTCACGCCCAGCCCGATGCGGCGCTTGGCCTGCGCCTCGGCCGCCTGCTGGGGCAAGGGAAAGCGCGAGGCATCGACGACATTGTCCATCATCCGCACCGCCACGCGGACCAGATCGTCCAGCGCGTCGAGGTCCAGCGCCGCGTCCGGCGCGAAGGGCGCACGGACCAGACGCGCCAGATTGAGCGATCCCAGAAGGCAGGCGCCATAGGGCGGCAGAGGCTGTTCGCCGCACGGATTCGTCGCGGCGATGGTCTCGGCATAATGCAGGTTGTTCTGGGCGTTGATGCGGTCGATGAAGATAACGCCCGGTTCGGCATAATCATAGGTTGCGCGCATGATCCGGTCCCAGAGATCGCGCGCCTGCACGGTGCGGAAGACCCGGCCGCCAAAGACCAGATCCCACGTCCCGTCCGCCTGCACCGCCTGCATGAACGGGTCGGTGACAAGGACCGACAGGTTGAACATCCGCAGCCTGGCGCTGTCGGCCTTGGCGGCGATGAAATCCAGGATGTCGGGGTGGTCACAGCGCATTGTCGCCATCATCGCGCCGCGCCGCGAACCCGCCGACATGATCGTGCGGCACATCGCGTCCCAGACATCCATGAAGGACAGCGGCCCCGAGGCATCCGCCCCCACCCCTGCCACGGGCGCGCCACGCGGCCGGATGGTCGAGAAATCATAGCCGATCCCGCCGCCTTGCTGCATGGTCAGCGCGGCCTCTTTCAGCGCCTCGAAGATGCCCGCCATGCTGTCGGGAATGGTGCCCATGACGAAGCAGTTGAACAGAGTGACCGACCGACCCGTCCCCGCCCCGGCAAGGATGCGGCCTGCGGGCAGGAAGCGGAAATCCTCGAGTGCGCCGTAGAAGCGGCCCTCCCACAGAGCGGGGTCTGCCTCGATCCGGGCCAGGTCGCGGGCGACGCGGCGCCAGCTGTCCTCGACGCTGGCTTCAAGGGGGCGGCCCTGGGCGTCCTTCAGCCGGTATTTCATGTCCCAGATCTGTTCGGCGATGGGCGCGGCGAAGCGGGTCATCATCTCTCCTGCCTGTCGGACGCGCGGCAAAGGGCGCGGCGGATCAGATCAGGATATCAGAGCCCAACCCCGCGCGCACGGCTTCCTGCGTCTTTTGCGCCAGGGTCTTGCGCGTCTCGCCCGCGACGGGGACCGGCGGGTGAAGCCTGACGGTCACGCGGCCCTGCCGGGGCGCGGCCAGCACGGTCAGCAGATGCGGGCCAAGCTCCATATCCGACCACCAGCCGTAGAAACGCGGATCGCGGCCTTCGGGGGCGTGATAGGCCACGCTCATGGGCTGGATCGCCAGATCGGCGGGCAGGCCCTCGTCCAGAAAGGCCTGGAACAGCGTCGGCTTGAAGGGCAGAACCCGGCGGCCATCGGTCGATGTGCCCTCGGGGAAGAACAGAAGCCTGTGGCCCGCGCGCAGCCGGTCGCTGAATTCCTGCGCCTGCTGGCGGGCCAGGCGCGGGTCGCGGGTGATGAAATGGGTGTTCGTCACGCGGGTCAGGACGTTGATGCCGGGCCAGCCCGCCACCTCGGCCTTGCTGACGAAAAAGACCGGGGCAGCGGCGTTCATCACCAGGATGTCGAGCCAGCTTGAATGATTGGCGACAATCGCGCCGGGCTGGCTCATGACGCGGCCATGGCACTGCCAGCCGATGCCGATGACCGCCAGGACAAGGCGGCAGACGATCTGCACATGCGGCCCCGTCCAGGGGCGGCGGGGGCCGTGCAAGAGGCGTTCCACCCCGCGCAGGGGCAGGATCAGCAGGACGCCCAGCAGAAGGATCAGGATGGCGGGCAGGCCGCGCCGGATCACGCGCCACCAATCCCCCGCGCCCTGCGCGCCGGGCAGAGGCGGCGGCACCCCCTCGCGCCATGTCGCCTCGCGGGTGGCCGAGGTCGGGATCGGCGGGGCGGCGTTGCTCATGCGGTCTGCCGGCGGCTTTCGTAGAATTCGCGGTGCTTCGAGGACATGGCGGCGGTGTCCATCATCACGAACACATCGGTCGTGTTGAAGTCGCGGTCGATGAAGGCCCCCTCGCCCACCGTGCCGCCAAGGCGCAGATAGGCCTTGATCAGCGCGGGCATACCCAGCATCGCCTCGCGCCGGTCCAGCCGCTCGGGGGGGATCAGGTCCATGCGCTGATAGCCTGCGGGGCGGGCAACGGGGCGCAGATCGGCGGGCGCCAGATGGTGGTGGTGCAGCCAGGCCAGCGAGGGCGCCAGCATCGGGATGTCGGTGCCGTGAAAGCTGGCCACGCCGAAAAGGATCTCGATCCCGTGGTCCAGCACGTAATCGGCCAGCGCGTTCCACATCAGGAACATCGCCGCCCCGCCCCGCTGTTCGGGATCGACGCAGGACCGGCCCAGTTCCAGCACTGGCCGCCCCGATGCGCGCAAAGGCGACAGGTCATATTCGCCGTCGCAATAGAAGCGCCCGAATGCCGCGGCCCGGTCGCCCGGCAGCAGCCGATAGACGCCGACGACATGATCCAGCGCCTCGGCGTCGCGGCGGGTGTCGATCAGGCAGAGATGATCGACGACCGGGTCGAATTCGTCACGCTCCAGCCGCCGGTCGTGATCGACCAGCGCGCCGTCGCCGCCCAGTTCCTCGATAAAGACGCGATAGCGCAGGCGCTGGGCTGCCAGCAAGTCTTGCGGCGTCTTGGCCAGACGGATCTGGAAAAAGGCGGGTTCGGCACGGTTCACGGGCAGGTCCGGTCTGTTTCGGGGACGGTCTTGGCTGCTTGCGGGCGGTTCTAGGTAAAGCGGCCCCCCATTGCAACAGAACTTGCCGCGATGAGACAGGAGGGGCTTGCGAAGATCAACCTTGGGTTGCAAAATCGGCTCGAACGATCCCGACGATCACATAGGATTACATGTCGTTGAACCGCACAATTTCCAGCACGACGCGCCGCCCGTCGATCACCTGCTTGCCCGCTTCGGCGAAATTCACCGTGATGCGGTCGCCGATGCGCGACTGGACCTGCCCCTCGCCCCATTCGGGGGCTTGGGGGTGGCGCACGATCATGCCGGGTTCCAGAATGTCGTTCACGGCCTCGTCCCCTTGTTTGGCCAACGCAGGGTATCAGACATGAACGCGCGGTCAAACAGGATGGCTTCGGCGGACCTGGCCGGGCTGGTGGGCGCGCGGCTCTGCCATGATCTGGTCTCGCCGCTTGGCGCGATCGGCAACGGGGTCGAGCTGTTGCAGATGTCGCCCGATTTCCCCGGCCTGGGCGACAGCCCGGAAATGATGTTGATCGCGGATGCGGTCGCCTCGGCCCGGTCGCGCATCCAGGCCTATCGGATGGCCTTTGGGCTGGCGGCAGGCGATCAGCGGGTGAGCCTGGCCGATCTGAAGCGGCTGGTCGAGGGCGCCACCGGGTCGGGCCGGCTGGCGGTCACGCTGGATGCAAACGGCGATTTCGCGCGAACCGAGGTGCGGATGCTGCTGCTGGCGCTGATGTGCCTGGAAACGGCCATGCCCTGGGGCGGGCAGGTTCTGGCGCTGCGGGTCGTGCCGGGCTGGCGGATCGTGGCGGAATGCGATCGGACACGGATTGATGCGGATCTGTGGGCCTGGCTGACCGGCACGGGCACAGCCCGCGCGCCCCAGCCATCCGAGGTGCAGTTCCCCCTGCTGTCCGAGGCCGCGGGCGCCGCAGGCCGGAACCTGCGGGCCGAGATCGACGAGAGGGGTGCCGAGATCGTCTTTTGACGCGGCTCAGGCGCGGATGGTGCCGTCGCCGGTGACCAGATACTTGAAGCTGGTCAGCTGTTCGGCCCCCACAGGGCCGCGCGCATGCATCTTGCCGGTGGCGATGCCGATTTCCGCGCCCATCCCGAATTCGCCCCCATCCGCGAACTGGGTCGAGGCGTTGTGCATCAGGATCGCGCTGTCCAGACCGGCAAAGAAGCGGTCGGCCACGGACTGATCCTCGGTAATGACCGATTCGGTATGCTGGCTGCCGTGGCGGCGGATATGGGCGATGGCCTGCTCGATCCCGTCCACGGGACGCGCGGCGATGATCATGTCCAGAAACTCGCGTCCGAAATCGTCGGGTTGCGCGGGAATCGTGCCGTCGATCTGCAATTCGCCCTCGGCCCGAACCTCGACGCCGACCGCGATCAGGTCGCGGATCAGATGGTGGCCATGCCGCGCCAGATAGGCGCGGTCGATCAGCAGGCATTCGGCCGCGCCGCATATGCCGGTGCGCCGGGTCTTGGCGTTCAGCACCACGCGCCGCGCCTTTTCGGGGTCGGCGGCGCCATCGACATAGATGTGGCAGATGCCTTCCAGATGGGCAAAGACCGGCACCCGCGCCTCGGACTGGACAAGGCCCACAAGCCCCTTGCCGCCGCGCGGGATGATCACGTCGATCAGCCCCTGCGCGCCCAGCATGGCGCTGACCGCCGCGCGGTCGCGCGTGGGCACCATCTGGATCGCCGTTTCGGGCAGGCCCGCGGCGCGCAGTCCATGAACCATGCAGGCATGGATCGCCGCGCTGGATTGCAGGCTTTCCGACCCGCCGCGCAGAATCACCGCATTCCCGGATTTCAGCGCCAGCGCGCCCGCATCGGCGGTCACGTTGGGGCGGCTTTCATAGATCACCCCGATCACGCCGATGGGCGTGCGGACGCGGCGGATATGCAACCCCGTGGGCCGGTCCCATTCGGCGATGACCTGCCCCACCGGGTCGGGCTGGCTTGCGACCTCGCGCAGGCTTTTCGCGATCGCCTCCAGACGCGGTGCGTCCAGTCGCAGCCGGTCCAGCATCGCATCCGACAGGCCCTTGTCGCGGCCATGGGCCAGATCGGCCTCGTTCGCGCGCAGGATCGCGTCCTGCTGGGCGGTGACGGCATCGGCGGCGGCGATCAGCGCGGCCTCTTTCCCGGGGGCTGGGGTCTGGGCCAGAACCACCGCCGCCTCGCGGGCAGCCGTGCCAAGGGCTTCTATCAATTGCCGGGCCTGGACCATATCCGTCATCGCATCCTCCGATAAGACATTCGCGCCCCCAATAGCGGCTTTGGCGACCAAGGGGAATGTCAGGATCGGGGATATCTGGCGGGAAGAAGTGGCGCGGTTGACGGGGCTCGAACCCGCGACCCCCGGCGTGACAGGCCGGTACTCTAACCAACTGAGCTACAACCG
>NZ_JAHYSR010000012.1:0-97901 GCF_019431455.1 Paracoccus bogoriensis | reverse complement strand
GTGGCGCGGTTGACGGGGCTCGAACCCGCGACCCCCGGCGTGACAGGCCGGTACTCTAACCAACTGAGCTACAACCGCGCTTTTCTTCCGGCGAATGAATGAGGTGTGGCGCGGTTGACGGGGCTCGAACCCGCGACCCCCGGCGTGACAGGCCGGTACTCTAACCAACTGAGCTACAACCGCCCAACTCATCCCCCCCAGCTTGCATCGCCTGCCGGGGTGAGGGGGGGTTTACGCAGAGCGCCTGCCCCCGTCAAGAGCGCGCGCCAAAAAAGATCGGCGCGCGCGTCGGGCGGGGCTTATTGCGCCGCCTCGCCTGCCTGTTCTTCGGCCATCGCCTCGACCGTTTCCGAGGGCATGGCAAGATAGGCGCGCAGAACACCATCGGCATCGCGCTGGAACGAGACCTCGTCCATCGGCAGCGTCAAGTCACGCTCTCCCAGACCGAGAAAGCCGCCGACACCGACCAGAATCGTTCCCGACGCCGCATCGACGCTGTCGATCCGGCCAACGGCTTCATCATCGCTGGCAATCACATCAGCACCGCCAAGATCCGCGGCCATGGCCTCATCGAGGGTCAGCGCCACATTGCCCTCTCGCAGCAGGGGCTGGCCTTGCGGCCTGCCCGTGACCGGCTCTGCCGACGCATCCGGCGCGGGCTGAGCCAAGGGCGCGGTCGCGTCCGGGGCGAGGCCGTCGGCCTGACTCTGTTCGACCGCCAAGCCCTCGGTGACGGGGCCCTCGGTTGCCTCGGCCTGCGTGTTCAGCGTGGTGGCAGGAGAGGTCGCGCCGGTTCCGGTCGAGGGCTGAACCGCGCCGGTGGGCCCGGCGGGCGAGCTGCCGGCCGCCTCGGCATCGGTCTGGGCGCCTTGGCCCCCCGCATCGCCGGGCACCTGCACGTCAGCGCCTTCGGGGCCTTCGGGCGCGGCCTCGGCAGGCTGGTCGGCAGCGGCATCCGGCGCGTCCTCGGCTGCGCCCTCGCCCTCGCCCACCAGTCCGGCAGGCGGCTGCGCAGCCTGATCGCCCGTCGCGCCGGTCGCCGTATCCGAGCCAGCGGCCTCATCGACGACAAGCCCGTTATCGGCTTCGTCGGCGGGCTGATCCGACGACATTGCGGCCTCTTCGGTCTGCTGATCGGTCTGATCCTCCGCAGCCTGTCCTGCCGCATCCATGCGTGTCACGACCAGTTCGGCCGTCTCGGCGGCGTTCACGACGATTTCCGGCTCGGCCTCGGTGATTTGTGCCTCGGCGCCCGTGATGACGGGCGGGCATTGCACGACCTCGACCGCCGGGGGCGCCTGCAGAACCACGACCTGAGGATCGGCGGCGGGGTCTTCGGGGATGGTGATGCGGATTTCGGGTGGGGTCTGGGTGACGGTCACGACCGGGGCGCAGGTCTCGACCACGACGCCCTGTGCCTCCTGTGCCTGTTGCGCGATGGCCGGGCCGCCCAGCAGGGCCAGCATCGCGACGCTTCCCTTGAGGTGATTTCGCATCCTCGTCTCCTTGTCCCGAATGCAGGGTCTGCCATCCAACCCGATGCAGGCGCCAGAGTTCCCTGCGGCTTTTCAGACCCTCTTGAGACCCTTGGCACAAGACCCTTGGCACAAGACCCTTGGCGCAGGCCCGGCCCAAGGCGAGTGATAACGCCCGATCGCAACCGGGAACCCTGCATGAGCCAACCCCTGCCCATGCGCACCGAAACCCTTGCCCGGCTGGATGCCTTCACCCCTTGCATGGGCCGCCGCTACGCCGCGCGGCGCAATCACGACCTGGGACCGGGCCGATATCAGAGCGTATCGGGCCTGTCGCCGTGGATCTGTTACCGCCTGCTGACCGAACAGGATGTCGTGGCCCGCGCCGTCGAAGCCCATGACGCCGGCACCGAAAATTCGTGCAGGAAGTTGTCGGCCGCAGTTATTTCGAGTGTCTCAAGGGATGGCTGGAACAGCGCCCTTGATCTGGCCGCCACCGCGCACGATCCCGACCCCACCGCACGCATCGAGGCCGTCGAGACGAGTCGAACCGGCATCGCCTGCACGGATGCCCGGGTGCAAGACTGACACGAGACGGGCTATCTGCACAATCATGCACGAATGTGGCTCGTCTCGATCTGGATCTTCACGCTGGACCTGCCGGGCGGGTCGGTGCGGATTTCTTCCTGCGGCATCTGATCGACGGCTGCCCCTTGTCGAACAGGCCTGGCTGGCGATGGGTCGCCGGGCTGCACGCGCACGGCAAGACCTCCGAGGCCGCCGCCGAGAACATCGACCGTTTCACGAAGGGCCACCACAGCAGCGACCCTTCGCGACTGGCCCGGGGCATCACCCTGCTGGACCAGACCGAACCCCAGGGCTTGCCCCGCCCGCATCTGCCCCCCGGGCTCCGCCCTCGATCCGCCCTGCCGGCGCTGCTGCTGATCACCACCGAGGATGGCTCCCCCGAGGATTTCGGTCTGTCCGCCCATTATGCTGATGCCCGGATCATGCCGATGCAGGTCTGTAAGCCGTTGTTTCCGGAGAGGAGGGCTGCGAAGGGGGGGTATGATCAGAGAGCTTCGAGGAAGGCGAGGATTGGGCCGGAAGCGGCCGGGTTTCACGGTGATGGGGCGGCCCTTTCGACAGCCCATTTCTTGATTTACAGGTCCGCGTGCGCGCAGTCCGGATTCTCTCAACCTGCTCGTGTCCGAGCCAAAGCGCGATCATCGAGGTGACGATGCCGCCCCGCAGCAGGCGCATGGCCGCCGAATGCCGCAGTCCACGCATGGTCGCCCGCTTGCGCGCCAGGGATGGGCACCGGGCTGTCGCGCCCGTGACGAGCCCGGCCAACCGGCACTGGACCGCATCGCGGCAGGCCCCATCAGAAGCGCAACGAGATCCTCGATGCCGAGCTTTCCCGGCGGCTTGCGATAGGCCTGCGGGCTGACTTGGCGCTGTGTCGGGTGTCGCTTGAGCCTCTCGCCTTTCAATGCCAGCAGCTTCGGCACCGCCAACAGTAACAGCAGATATTGCCGGGATCGGTATGCCCAAGGCAGGTGGACAGGATCGCGAGGCGGGAGCCGGGCTCGCCCGCCCAGCAGTCGTCCAGGAGGGTCTTGTCGGCGAAGCTGTGCCGCAGATCGTGGCTCCGGGGGCAGCATGTCACCCTGAGCGGGACGATGCCATGGCAGGTATCCAGGCGTAGCCGAATTCATCAAGGCCGGCGGTGAAGTGATAACGCCTCGACAGGCCGAACACATCGCCGCAATCCGCACAGATCACGAACGCCCGAAAATCACCCTTGCAAAAAACAAACCCATCCACACAGGCGATCCTGCATTTCCCTGCCTTCCTCCCCTGCCTCATCGCCCCTTTTCTTCCGCGCCCATATCCCTATGCTTGATATCAAGACAGCAAGGGTGACGACATGGCGCGTGCCGGAATCGATTATGGCGGGATGATGCATCGCGCGATGCAGGGCTTGATCGCCAACGTCCTGCGCAAGGTCTCCGACGAGGGGCTGCCGGGCGAGCATCATTTCTTCATCACCTTCGACACACGCGACCCCGGCGTGCAGATGGCCGACTGGCTGCGCGCCCGCTATCCCGAGGAAATGACCATCGTCATCCAGCACTGGTTCGATAACCTGATTGTGGACGACAAGGGCTTCACCATCACCCTGAACTTCGGCAATTCGCCCGAGCCGCTGCGCATCCCCTTTGATGCGCTGCGCACTTTCGTGGACCCCTCGGTCGAGTTCGGCCTGCGCTTCGAGACCCAGGACGATGACGACGAGGATGAGGACGAGGACGCCGAATACGAGCTGGACGCCGAGGATGACGGCGACGACACGCCCCCCCCGGGCGGGGGCGAGGTCGTGCGTCTGGACCGCTGGCGCAAGTAGCAGCCGACCTGCCGCCGCTGCTCGAGGCATCGCGGGGGCTTGCCTGACGCGGCGCAACCGGGCTTGATGCGGACCATCGCAGCAGAGGAGGCCCCATGTCGGTCATGCGCGGCCTGTCGGCCTTTCCCATCACCCCCGCCACCCCCGAGGGCCGCGTCATCGAGGATGACCTGCGCCGCATCCTGACACGGCTGGTCCGGGCCGGTGTGGACGGCATCGGCCTTCTGGGCAGCACCGGCAGCTATGCCTATCTGACGCTGGACGAACGCCGCCGCGCCTCGGAGATTGCGCTGGACGTGGCACGCGGGCGGGTGCCGGTGATCGTGGGCGTGGGCGCGCTGAGCACCCGCGACAGCGTAGCGCTGGCCCGCCATGCGGCGGATGCGGGGGCGGCGGGGCTGCTGCTGGCCCCGGTCAGCTACACCCCCCTGACCGAGGACGAGATTGCCGCCCATTACGCCGCCGTGGCCGGTGCCGGGGGCCTGCCGCTCTGCATCTATAACAACCCCTCGACCACCCATGTCGCCATGTCGCATGGCCTGATCGCGCGGCTGGCCGCCCTGCCCCATGTCGCTGCGGTCAAGATGCCGCTGCCTGCGCAAGGCAGCATCGCCGACGAGATCGCGGCCCTGCGCCCCGCCCTGCCCGAGGGATTTGTCATCGGCTATAGCGGCGATTGGGGCTGCACGCGGGCGCTGCTGGACCGGGCCGATGCCTGGTTCAGCGTGGCGGCGGGGCTGTGGCCCGAAGCGACGCTGACCCTGTCCTGCGCGGCGCAGGCAGGAGACGCGCCGGGCACCGCCGCGACCGAGGATCGGTTCCAGCCGCTCTGGGATCTGTTCCGACGCCATGGCAGCCTGCGTGTCATGCATGCCGCAGCCCAACTGATGGACCTGACCGAGGCCGACCCCCAGCCCCCCGTCCTGCCCCTGCCCGACAGCGAACTGCCCGCCCTGCGCGCTGCGATCCGCGCGATGGGCGGCTGATGTTAGCGACGGCATACCGTCGCATACGAATTGCGCCCGAGGCCCCGACAGGATAGACCACGCGCGAAACCGTGAGGGAGCGACCCGATGACCAAGACCCGCACCGAAACCGACAGCTTCGGCCCGCTGGAGGTTGACGCCTCGAAATACTGGGGCGCGCAGACGCAGCGCTCGATCATGAACTTCCCGATTGGCTGGGAACGCCAGCCGGTCCCGATCATCCGGGCGCTTGGCGCGATCAAGCTGGCCGCCGCCCGCGTGAACCGCGCCAATGGCGACCTGCCCGCCGATCTGGCCGATGCCATCGAACAGGCCGCGTTGGAGGTTTTCGAGGGCAAGCTGGACGACCACTTTCCTCTGGTCGTCTGGCAGACCGGATCGGGCACGCAGACGAACATGAACGCCAACGAGGTCATCTCGAATCGTGCCATCGAGATCATGGGCGGCGAGATGGGCAGCAAGAAACCCGTCCACCCCAACGATCACTGCAACATGGGTCAGTCGTCCAACGACACCTTCCCGACCGCAATGCACATCGCCATCGGGATGCTGGCGCGCGACGTGCTGTTGCCGGGGCTGGAAAAGCTTGCCGCCGCGCTTGAGGCAAAGTCGGACGAATTCAAGGACATCATCAAGATCGGCCGCACCCATACGCAGGATGCGACCCCCCTGACCCTGGGGCAGGAATTCGGCGGCTATGCCCATCAGGTCCGCAAGGGGATCGAACGGGTGAAGGCCTGCCTGCCCGACATCTACGAACTGGCCCAGGGCGGCACCGCGGTCGGCACCGGGCTGAACACCAGGAAGGGCTGGGACACGGCGATTGCTGCCGAGATCGCGAAGATCACCGGCCTGCCCTTTGTCACCGCGCCCAACAAGTTCGAGGCTTTGGCCGCGCATGATGCGATGGTCATGTTCTCGGGCGCGCTCAAGACGGTGGCGGGCAGCCTGTTCAAGATCGCCAATGACATGCGGCTGCTGGGCTCTGGCCCCCGCTCGGGTCTGGGCGAGCTGATCCTGCCCGAGAACGAGCCGGGGTCGTCCATCATGCCCGGCAAGGTGAACCCGACCCAGGCCGAGGCGCTGACCATGGTCTGCGCCCATGTCATGGGCAATGACGCAGCCGTGGGCTTTGCCGGGTCTCAGGGCCATTTCGAGCTGAACGTCTATAACCCGATGATGTCCTATAACGTGCTGCAATCCATGCAGCTTCTGGGCGACGCCGCTTCCAGCTTCACCGACAACATGGTCGTGGGCACCAAGGCCAATGTCGAACGGATCGAGAAGCTGATGAAGGAATCGCTGATGCTGGTGACGGCGCTGGCGCCGACCATCGGCTATGACAACGCGACCAAGGTCGCCAAGACCGCGCACAAGAACGGCACCACCCTGCGCGAAGAGGCGATCAATCTGGGCTTCGTCGATGGCGAGACCTTCGACCGGATCGTGCGCCCCGAAGACATGATCGGCCCCAAGGGCTGATCCCTCTTGACCATGACGACAAGGGCGCGCCAGACTGGGGCGCCCTTCTGCATTGCAAGGCGGTGGCCATGACCAAGCCGATCAACCTGCGCCAGTTCCGCAAGAACCGCGCCCGCGCCCAGGCCCGCGCGGCCGCCGATGCGAATGCCGCCAGGCATGGCGAACCCCGTGCCCTGCGCGAGGCCCGCGAGGCCAGGGCCGAACTGGACCGCCGCCGGCTGGAAGGCCACCGGACCGAACGCGATGATGCCTGATCTGCCGCCGCTGGACGCGCCGCGCAAACGCTCTGTCCTGATCGAGGGGCACGCCACCTCGGTCACGCTCGAGGATGCGTTCTGGCGCGCCCTCGGACGCGAGGCCGAGGCGCTCGGACTGGCCCGCGCGGCATTGATCGGCGCCATCGACCGGCAGCGCCCGCCCGGTGTCGGGCTTGCGACCGCGCTGCGGCTGTTCGTGCTGGCGCGGACCGAGGCCCGCGCGCACAGCGCCCCCTAGCGCCGCAGCCGCGCGATCAGCGAGGACGTGTCCCACCGCCCCCCGCCCATGCGCTGAACCTCATGGTAGAACTGATCGACCAGCGCGGTGACAGGCAGCGAGGCGCCGATCTCGTCCGCGGTCTCAAGGCAGATGGCCAGATCCTTGCGCATCCAGTCCACCGCGAAACCGTGGTCGAAATGGCCCTCGGCCATGGTCTTGTGGCGGTTGACCATCTGCCAGCTTCCGGCGGCGCCCTGGCTGATGACTTCGACCAGAAGCTCGATGTCCAGACCCGCGCGTTCCGCGAAGGCCAGCGATTCCGACAGGCCCTGGACCAGCCCGGCAATGGCAATCTGATTGCACATCTTGGCCATCTGTCCCGCGCCCGCATCGCCCATGCGCCGGCAGATCCGGGCATAGGCGTCGATCACGGGCTTGGCGCTCGCGTAATCCTCGGGGGTGCCGCCGCACATGACCGAAAGCTGCCCATTCTCGGCCCCCGACTGCCCTCCCGAAACCGGCGCATCCACATAGCCCAGACCGGCCTGACGCGCGGCTTCGGCCAGTTCGCGCGTGACCTTGGCCGAGACCGTGGTGTGATCGACAAAGACCGCGCCCGGCGTCATGCCCGCGAATGCGCCGTCAGCGCCCAGGCAGACCTGCCGCAGATCGTCGTCATTGCCCACACAGGCCATCACGAAATCGGCCCCGGACGCCGCCTCGCGCGGGGTGGGCGCGTGGGTGCCGCCATGCTGCGCAACCCATGCCTGGGCCTTGGCAGGGCTGCGGTTATAGACCGTCACCCCATGGCCCGCGCGCATCAGATGACCCGCCATCGGAAAGCCCATCACCCCCAGGCCCAGAAACGCAATCCTTGCCATGTCGCCCCCTTGTTGCCGCAAACCTGCCCGCGCGCCCGCCTGCGTTGAAATGAGCCGCGCGCTGGCTTATGGACCACAGCATCACCCGAAGCGCGGCAGGGTCAATCCCCCGCCGCCCGACAGCCGACCCTCAGCCCCAAGGACATTTTCCCGATGCTGACCCTGTTTCGCTGGCTGCTGCGGCTGACCGTGGGGCTTCTGGTCCTGACGGTTCTGGCGGGCGTTCTGACCTGGTATTTCACGGTCCGATCTCTGCCCGATTATACCGCCAGCCATCGGGTCGAGGGTATCTCGGCCCCGGTCGAGATCGTGCGCTCGACCGAGAACGTGCCGCATATCTTCGGGGAAACGGATGCGGATATATTCTTCGCACTTGGCTTGGCCCATGCACAGGACCGGCTGTTCCAGATGACGCTGCTGCGGCGCACCGCACAGGGCCGCCTGGCCGAGATCCACGGCCCCCGGGCCCTGCCGCAGGATGACCTGATGCGGCGGCTGGGGCTTCATGCGCTGGCGCGCCGCGCCGTCGAGGCGCAGGACGAACCCACGCGCGAGGCGCTGGCGGCCTACGCGGCCGGGGTGAACCAGTGGATCCGCATCGTCAACGAGGGCGCGCGGGGGCGCGGGGCGCCCGAGTTCTTCCTGTTCCCCGACCAGATCGCCTATTGGCAGCCCGCCGATTCGCTGGCGATCCTCAAGCTCTACGCGGCCAGCATGACCGACGCGGTCTCGGACGAGATCCTGCGCGCCCGATTGTCGCTGGCCTGGCCGCAGCACGGCACCGAAATCATCGCCCGGCCCGGCCTGCCCCAACCCGCCCTGCCCTATGCCGAGATCTTCCCCGAGGCCCGCTTTGCCAATCCCGAGAGACGCAGCGACCGTGACGCCGTGCGCGCGCCGCTGACCTATCTGCGCCCCGGCCTGTCGCTTGGCGCGACCGCCTTTGCCGCCGCCCCCCGCCGCACCATCGGCGAGGGCGCGCTGCTGGCGGGCGATCTGCATGGCCCCCTGACCGCGCCGTCGCTGTTCTACCTGGCGCGGCTGGAACTGTCCTCTGGCGGGGTGATCGGCGCCACGATTCCCGGTATGCCGCTGGTCCTGACGGGGCGCAATCCGCATCTGGCCTGGGCGCTGACGCCCGCCGGGCTGGACGATGCCGATATCGTCATCGAAGAGGTCCAACCGGGCAATCCGAACCGTTATCGCGGCCCTGAAGGCTGGCTGGACTTCGAGACCCGGCACGAATTGATCCGCGTGCTGGACGGCGAGGATCAGACCATCACCCTGCGCGACACCCGCAACGGCCCCGTCGTGCCGGGGCTTGAGCCGGGGCTGCGCGATGTGGTGCCCATCGGCCATGTCGCCGCCCTGCGCTGGACCGGCCTGACACCCGACGACGCCAGCATGTCGGCGCTGATGGCGCTGATGCGCAGTCCCGATGCCGACCGCGCGGCCGAGGCGTTACGCCCGCTGGTTGCGCCCGCGCTGAACGTGCTGCTGGCCTCGGACGAGGCGATCCATACGCTTGTGGCGGGCGCAATGCCGCAGCGCCGGGCCGATCACCCGACCGCCGGGCTTCTGCCCGCGCCGGGTTGGCTGCCCGCAGCCGAATGGGTGGGCCAGATGGCTCTGGCCGATACGCCGGCCCAGCCCGAAAGCGGAATCGCGCTGGCAACCGAAGAGCCTGGCCGCCATGATCCGAGGCGATCGCGTCTGGCGCGTCTGCTGGGCGACCGCGAGGTCCATTCCCGTGACAGCTTCATCGCCGCGCAGCTGGACATCGTCAGCCCCGCAGCGCGCGCGCTGCTGCCCGTGGTCGGCGCGGATCTGTGGTTCACCGGCGACCCCGCCATGCCGGGCACGCCCGAACGCCAGCGTCAGGACGCGCTGGCGCTGCTGGCGGAATGGGACGGCGCGATGAACGAGCATCTGCCCGAGCCGCTGATCTATGCCGCATGGATGAGCGCGCTGCAGGACCGCCTGATCCGGGACGAGATCGGCCCTCTGGCGGATGACATCCACAGCCTGCAACCCGCCTTCATCGAGGCCGTGTTTCGCAACACCGGCGGCGCGGCGCGCTGGTGCGACATCGTCCAGAGCGCGGCCACCGAGGATTGCACGACCATCGCCCGGCAAGCACTGGACCGCGCGATCCAGGATCTGACCGCGCGCTTCGGCCCCGACGTGGAAAGCTGGCGATGGGGCGACCGGCACGAGGCGCGGCACATCCATCCCGGCCTGGGCAACCTGCCGGCGCTGGGCTGGATCACCAACATCACGCAATCGGTCTCGGGCGGGGATTTCACGGTCGCGCGCAGCGGGCTTTTCGGACGCGGACCCAAGCCTTTTACCGCCCAGGATGGCGCAACCTTCCGGGGCGTCTTCGATCTGGCCGATCCGGATTCCTCGGTCTTCATCGTTTCGACCGGGCAATCAGGCCATCCGCTGTCACGCCACTACGACGACCTGTCGCGGCTTTGGCGGCGGGGTGAATATATCGGCATGTCGCTGGACCCGGCGCTGGCGCGGGCGGCCTCGGTCGGGATCACCACGCTGGTTCCAGCGAACTGAGGGCCGGGACAGGAGGGGGGCACAAGCCCCCATCAGAGCGAGAACCGTCAGAACAAGCGGCCGGAGCGATCAGAAATGGATCGCACGGCCGTAGGCGTCCAGAACCGCCTCGTGCATCATCTCGGACAGGGTCGGGTGCGGGAAGACCGTTTCCATCAGATCCTGTTCAGTCGTTTCAAGCTGGCGACCGATGACATAGCCCTGGATCAGTTCCGTTACCTCGGCGCCGACCATATGGGCGCCCAGCAACTCGCCGGTCCTGGCGTCGAAAACCGTCTTGATCATGCCTTCGGGCTCGCCGAGCGCGATCGCCTTGCCGTTGCCGATGAAGGGGAAGCGGCCGACCTTGACATCATGGCCCATTTCCTTGGCCTTGGCCTCGGTCAGGCCCACCGAAGCGACCTGCGGGTGGCAATAGGTGCAACCCGCGATGCTGCCCGGCTTGATCGGATGGGGATGCCGACCGGCGATCAGCTCGGCCACCATCACACCCTCATGGCTGGCCTTGTGCGCCAGCCAAGGTGCGCCGGCCAGATCGCCAATGGCATAGATGCCATCCACCCCGGTCCGGCAATATTCGTCTGTCACGACATGGGTGCGGTCGATCTTGATCCCGGCCTCTTCAAGGCCCAGACCCTCGGTATTGCCAACGATGCCCACGGCGGAAATCACCGTGTCGAAGTCCTGCGTCTCGACCTTGTCTCCGGTCTCGATATGGGCGGTCACGACGCCATCCTTGCGGTCCAGTTTCCTGACGGTCGCCTTTTCCATGATCGTCATGCCCTGCTTGACGAACTGCTTCCTGGCGAAGGCGCTGATCTCTTCATCCTCGACGGGCAGCACGCGCTCCATCACCTCGACGACGGTCGTCTTGGCGCCGAGCGTGTTGAAGAAGCTGGCAAATTCGATGCCGATGGCGCCCGATCCGATGACCAGCAGCTTCTTGGGCATATGCGGCGGCACCAGCGCGTGCTTGTAGTTCCAGACCCGCTTTCCGTCCGGCTCCAGCCCCGGCAGCTCGCGCGCCCGCGCGCCGGTGGCCAGCACGATGGATTTTGCGGCGATCTCCTCGTGGCCCTTGTCGGTCTTGACCGAGACCTTGCCCTTGCCGGCCAGCTTCGCCTCGCCCATGATGACCGTCACCTTGTTCTTCCTGAACAGATGCCCGATGCCGCCGGAAAGCTGCTTGGCAACCCCGCGCGAGCGTTTGACCACCGCGTCGAGGTCATAGCCGATGCCTTCGGCCTTCAACCCGAAATCCCTGGCGCGGTGCATCAGGTGATAGACCTCGGCCGAGCGCAGCATGGCCTTGGTCGGGATGCAGCCCCAGTTCAGGCAGATGCCGCCCAGATGCTCGCGCTCGATGCAGGCGACCTTGAGCCCGAGCTGCGCGCCCCGGATCGCCGCAACGTAACCGCCGGGTCCGGCGCCGATCACCACCATGTCGTAAGTCTGGGCCATGACATTCCCCGCTGCCTGAAAGATAGTTCAGCGTTAAATCATTTGCGCGCAAGCGGCAAGCGCGCCCTCGGACAGGCCGGAAGCCCCGGTCAGGCGGTGCCTTGGGCGCCGTCCGATTGCGCCTCGTCCAGCACGATCTCGACCGCGACGGGGGTAGCGCTTGGGGTGATGACGGCGAAACTGCCCTGTTCCTCGGGCGTCAGCGCCCGGCGCTGCGTCGCGCGCCATGCGGCATAGGCGGTCAGCGCGGCCAGCAGCACGGCCATATGGACCCAGTATCCGTCCGGCCCGACCAGATCCATCAGCCAGCCGGTGATGACAGGGCCGCCCATACTGCCGATCCCGTAGATGAATAACAGCCCCGCCGAGGCCGAGGCCATGTCGCTCTGGTCCAGGTAATCGTTCGTATAGGCCAGCAACAGCGCATAGATCGGATTGGCCACGCCGCCCATGATCGCCCCGGCGATCACCAGACCGACGGTCCCCGGCTGCCCGGCAATCACCAGCAGCCCGCAGAGCCCCCCGATGGCCGACAGGATCAGCACCAGCTTGCGGCGGTCATAGCGATCCGAGATCCAGCCAATGGGATATTGCAGCACCAGCCCGCCCGCATAGATCGCGGCGACGAACAGGCTGATTTCCGCCACCGACAGGCCGATCACTGCTCCCCAGACCGATGACATGCCCGACAGCGCCGCAAAGACGCCGCCCATCAGGAAGATTCCCACGCAGCCAAGCGGCGAGGCGCGGTAGAGCCTGCCAAAGGACATCCGTTTGATCGTGTCGAATTGGGGCGCGGGCTGGGCCGACAGCAGGATCGGCGTGAAGGCCAGCGAAACCAGCACCGAGGGGATGATGAACAGCAGATAGCCTGCCGGATCGCCCACGTTCAACAGTGCCTGCGCCACCACGATGCCCAGAAGCTGCACGATCATGTAGGCCGACAGCGACTGACCCCGGTTCTCGTTGGTCGAGCCCGCATTCAGCCAGCTTTCCGCCGTCACATAGACCCCGCAGAAGCAGAAGCCGATCAGGAAACGCAGCGCGGCCCAGCTGATCCAGTGCGGCTCGACCGCAAACAGAACCAAGGCCGCCGAGATCAGCGAGCCAAGCGCCGCGAAGACTCGCACATGGCCGACATGCTTGATCAGATCCGGCACCAGCAGGCTGCCCAGCAGAAAGCCACCGAAATAGGCCGACATGACCAGCGACATCAGAAAGGTCGGAATGCCCTCGATATCGCCCCGGATACCCAGCAGCGTGCCCTGCATCCCGTTGCCGACCATCAGCAACAGGATGCCCAGCAGAAGGGGCCAGGTCGTGCGCAGAACCGAGATCATCGCGGCCTCGTCGTCAGGGGCATGAAAGGGTCAGAACGCCTGCCCTAAAGCCTCTGGCGACGATGAGCCAGCCCCCAAGCGAACTTACGGGATCAGCAGCGACGCGTCGCCATAGCTGAAGAAACGATAACGCTGCCGGACGGCATGTCCATAGAGATCCATGATTCTTTCCGTGCCCATCAGCGCCGAGACCAGCATCATCAGCGTTGATTTGGGCAGATGGAAATTGGTCATCAGCCCGTCCGTCACACGGAATTGAAAGCCGGGATAGATGAAGATGTCGGTCGCCCCGTCGAAGGGCGCGACCTGCCCCGGCCCCGTCGCCGCCGATTCGATCAGCCGAAGCGCGGTCGTGCCCACCGGGATCACGCGCCGCCCCTCGGCCTTGGCACGATTGATGGTCGCGGCGGCCTCGGGGGTGATCAAGCCGCGTTCGGCGTGCATCCTGTGGGTGGTCACATCCTCGACCTTGACCGGCAGGAAGGTGCCGGCACCCACATGCAGCGTGACATGCACGAATTCCACCCCGCGCGCAGCCAGGGCGTCCAGCAGCGGCTGGTCGAAATGCAGACTGGCCGTCGGGGCCGCGACGGCACCGTCCTGCGCGGCCCAGACCGTCTGGTAATCCTCGTGATCCTGCTCGTCCGGCGCCCGGAGCGAGGCGATATAGGGCGGCAGGGGCATCGCCCCCACCTGCCGCAGCGCCGCGTCGAAGGCATCACCCTCGGCGTCAAAGACCAGCCGCAGACCGGTCTCGCCGATCTCGGCCACGGTGGCAGAGAGCGCGTCCCCAAACCGGATCACCTCGCCCTGCCGCAGCTTGCGCAGCGGCTTGGCCAGCGCCTGCCAGCCCTGGGCGGCGGGCTCCAGCAGCGTGACCTCGATCCCGGCAACGGCATCGCCCTGCGGCGTGCGGCGCCTGCGCGTGCCGCTCAGCCGTGCGGGGATGACGCGGGTGTCGTTCAGCACCAGCAGATCGCCAGGCCGCAAGATCACCGGCAGATCGCTGACACGGCGATCAGCCAGAGCCCTGCCCTCGGCATGAAGCAGCCGGGCCGAACTGCGCGGACGCGCAGGCCGCGTCGCGATCAGCTCATCGGGCAGAGGAAAATCGAAATCGGACAGTCTCATGCCCCGCTTCTGCGACCTCGGCGCTGGTCCGTCAAGCGGCTGTGATCTCCAAGTAAAAATCTCGGCCTTTACACAACCGACAAAACAAGTCAGATATTATCGCACAGGAGCCCGCCATGATCGTTTGCCACTGCACCCAGATTTCGGATCACGACATTCGCGCCGCCATCGACTGGATGCGCGCCGCCGATCCCGAAACGATCATCACGCCGGGCAAGATCTATCACGCCCTTGGAAAACGTGCCGATTGCGGCGGTTGCATGCCGCTCTTTCTGGACACGATGCGCGCTTGCGATAATTTGGAAGTTGCACCGCCGATTTTGCGGCCCCGCAATGACAGCAAGAAGGAAGCCACCCATGAAGGGCGACGCCAAGGTCATCGACTATCTGAACGCCGCGCTGCGGTCTGAACTGACTGCGGTCAGCCAGTATTGGCTGCATTACCGCCTGCAGGAAGACTGGGGCTTCGGCCGGATCGCCGCGAAATCGCGCGAGGAATCCATCGAGGAGATGCACCACGCCGACAAGCTGATCCAACGGATCATCTTCCTCGAAGGCCATCCCAACCTGCAAAAGCTCGACCCGCTGCGGATCGGCCAGACCCTGCGCGAGACGCTGGAAAGCGACCTTGCAGCCGAACATGACGCTCGCACGCTTTATATCGAGGCACGCGATTACTGCGAGAGCGTGGGCGATTACGTCAGCAAGAACCTCTTCGAGGAACTCATCGCCGACGAGGAAGGCCATATCGACTTCCTCGAAACGCAGATCGGCCTCTATGACACGATCGGCGCCCAGAATTACGGCCATCTGAACGCCAAACCTGCGAACGAGGCCGAATGACGCAGCCAGGGCCAAGGCATCCCGCTTATGCCTTGGTCCGAATATCCTGGGGGCATCGCGCTTGCGCGATGGGGGCAGCGCTCCTTCCTAACTCAGCCAATCGCGGGCTATTCCCGGCAGCGCGTCGAAATGCTCCAGCAGAGCCTCTGGCGCGAGGCGCTCGATACCCCTTCCCTCTGGCCCGAACGAGACCAGCACGACCCTGACACCCGCAGCAGCCGCCGTGAGGCGGTCCGTCTCGGTATCGCCCACCAGAAACGAGCGTTCCAGGATCCCGCCCGCGCCCTCGACTGCCGCCCGATAGGGCCGCGGATCGGGCTTGCGGACCGGCAGCGTATCAGCCCCGATCAGCGCGCCGAAACGATCCCGCAGGCCCAGCTTGCACAGCAGCGTCTCGGCCAGGGCTTCCGGCTTGTTCGTGCAGACCGCCAGCCGGTGCCCATCGGCCTCCAATCGGTCAAGCGCAGCCTCAACGCCCGGATAAAGCCGCGTATGCACCGCGATCGCCTCGCCGTAATGGCCCAGCAGGCGGGAATAATCCTCGTCCTCGGCGCCGGGCGGCAGCAGGATGTCCGACCCGATGCGCGCATAGCCCGCCCGCAGCATCGCGCGCCCGCCCTGAAAGGCGATCTGCGCGTCCGCAACCGGGTCCAGCAGATCGCCCAAGCCGCGCGCGCGGAAACAGGCATTCGCCGCCGCGACCAGATCGCCCGATGTATCGGCCAAGGTTCCGTCCAGGTCAAAGACCACTGTTCCCGCCATCCGCACCCTCCGAAACGATCCGAAAACAAAGGTGAATGCGCCAGCCCTAGCCAGCGCCCTGCGCCCCGATTAGAACGCCCATGATAAAAAGCAAACAGGCGAAGGGGCGGGCATGACCAAAGACGCGGTGGCAGTGGTGATTCTGGCGGCGGGTCAGGGCAGCCGGATGCAATCGGACCTGCCCAAGGTGCTGCATCGGCTGGGCGGCGTGCCGCTGGTCGCCCATGCCCTGACAGCGGCGCGCAGCCTTGAACCCGAACAGATCGTCGTCGTCACCGGCCACAGCGCCGAGCTGGTGAGCCAGGCGCTGGCCAAGCTCGACCCCGAGGCCGCGATCGCACTTCAGGCCGAACAGCTGGGCACGGGTCACGCAGTCCGGCAGGCCCTGCCCGCGCTGGAAGGGTTCGAGGGCCGGGTGATCATCCTCTATGGCGACACCCCCTTCATCACCGGGGATACCCTGGCCACTCTGGCCAGCCACCCCGCAGATCTGACCGTCCTGGGCTTCGAGGCCGAGGATCCCGGCCGCTACGGCCGCCTTGTCGTGACCGCGCAGGGACTGGAACGGATCGTCGAATGGAAGGATGCCGACACTGCCACGCGCCAGATCGCGCTGTGCAATTCCGGGGTGATGGCGATGCAGGCAAGCCTTCTGCGCCAGCTTCTGCCGCGCCTGACCAACGACAATGCGGCGGGCGAATACTACCTGACCGACCTTGTGGCCCTGGCCCGGTCCGAAGGGCTGCACGCCGATGTCGTCACCTGCGACGAAGAGGAAACACTCGGCATCAACACCCGGGCCGAACTGGCCCGCGCCGAGGCGCTGTTCCAGGCCCGCGCGCGCGCCCGCGCGCTGGAGGACGGCGTGACGCTGACCGATCCGGGCAGCGTCTGGTTCGCGCTGGACACGGTGATCGGCCGCGATGCGGTGATCGGCCCGAACGTCGTCTTCGGTCCCGGCGTCACTGTGGAATCGGGCGCCGAGATCCTGCCCTTCTGCCATCTGGAAGGCTGCCATGTCAGCGCCGGCGCCACGGTCGGCCCCTTCGCCCGCCTGCGCCCCGGCGCGGAACTGGGCGGCGATGTCCATGTCGGCAATTTCGTCGAGATCAAGAACAGCGTGCTGGACGAAGGCGTCAAGGTCGGCCACCTGACCTATCTGGGCGACGCGCGTGTGGGCGAGCATACGAATATCGGCGCCGGCACGATCACCTGCAATTACGACGGCGTGATGAAGCACCGCACCATGATCGGCCCCCGCGCCTTCATCGGCAGCGACACGATGCTGGTCGCGCCCGTTCGTGTCGGGGCGGATGCAATGACCGGTTCCGGCAGCACCATCACCGAGGATGTGCCCGACGGCGCGCTGGCAATCGGCCGCGCCAGACAGGTCACCAAACCCGGTCTGGCCCTGCGCCTGATGGCGGCTTTGCGCGCAAGAAAGGAGGCCCGCTGATGTGCGGCATCATCGGCATTCTGGGCAGTCACGAAGTGTCCCCCCAACTGGTCGAGGCGCTCAAGCGTCTGGAATATCGCGGCTATGACAGCGCGGGCGTGGCGACGGTGGATGCGTCGGGGCGGCTGGACCGGCGGCGCGCGGTGGGCAAGCTGGTCAATCTCAGCGACCGGCTGGTCCATGACCCGCTGCCTGGCCATTCCGGCATCGGCCATACCAGGTGGGCCACCCATGGCGCCGCGACCGAGGCCAATGCTCATCCCCACCGCTTCGGCCGCGTGGCCGTGGTCCATAATGGCATCATCGAGAACTTCCGCGATCTGCGCGCGGAGCTGGAGTCGCTCGGTATCCAGCCGCAATCGCAGACCGATACCGAGACCGTCGCGCTCTGGACCGGGTATCATCTCGATCAGGGCATGACCCCGCTGGAGGCCGCGCGGGCAACCCTCGCGCGTCTCGAAGGCGCCTTCGCGCTGGCTTTCCTCTTCGAGGGCGAACCTGACCTGTTGATCGCAGCGCGCAAGGGCAGCCCCCTGGCCGTCGGCCATGGCACGGGCGAAATGTTCCTGGGCTCCGACGCCGTGGCGCTCGCGCCCTTCACCGACCGCATCACCTATCTCGAGGATGGCGACCATGCCGTGCTGACGCGCGCAGGCGTCCAGATCTGGGATGCGGCGGGTCGGCAGACGCATCGCGCCACAGCCCGGATCGACGTGGGCGCGACCGCGATCGACCGGGGCGGCTATCGTCACTTCATGGCCAAGGAGATCGCCGAACAGCCCGCCGTGATCGGCAATGTGCTGAACCATTATCTCAAGGGCGACCGGATCGTTTTGCCCGAAGGGCTGGATTTCGCCGCCATCGACCGGATCGTGCTGGTCGGCTGCGGCACGGCGCATCTGGCGGGCCATGTGGCCAAATACTGGTTCGAGCAGCTTGCGGGCCTGCCCTGCGACATCGACGTGGCCTCGGAATTCCGCTACCGCGAGCCGCCCCTGTCGGATCGCAGCCTCTTCGTCGCGATCAGCCAGTCGGGCGAGACCGCCGACACGCTGGCCGCGCTGCATTATGCCCGCGACAAGGTGGCGCGCAGCGTGGGGCTGGTCAATGTCGGCACCTCGGCCATCGCGCGCGACGCCGATCTGGCTCTGCCGACGCTGGCGGGGATCGAGGTCAGCGTGGCCTCGTCCAAGGCCTTTACCTGCCAGCTGGCGGTTCTGGCGGTGCTGGCGCTGGAAGCGGCCCGCGCGCGATGCCGGATCGACGATGCGGCCCTTGCCGCGCATCTGCGCGACCTGCGCGCGGTGCCCGCCCTGATCGCGCAGGCGCTGGCACTATCGGACGAATGCCGGGTCCAGGCTGACTGGCTCGCTCAGGCGCGCGATGTGCTCTATCTCGGCCGGGGTGCACTCTATCCCGTGGCGCTGGAGGGCGCGCTCAAGCTCAAGGAACTCAGCTATATCCACGCCGAGGGTTACGCCTCGGGCGAGCTGAAACACGGCCCGATCGCGCTGATCGACGGCGACGTGCCGGTGGTGGTGCTGGCGCCACATGACGCGCTCTTCGACAAGACGATCTCGAACATGCAGGAGGTGATGGCCCGCCATGGCCGCGTCCTGCTGATTTCGGATGCGGCCGGGATCGCGGCGGCGGGCGACGGCGTGACGGCCAGCCTGGCGCTGCCGCAGGGCGGCGGCATCTTCCAGCCCATGCTCTATGCGGTGCCGATGCAGTATCTCGCCTACCACACCGCCGTCGCCAAGGGCACCGATGTGGACCAGCCCAGAAACCTTGCGAAATCCGTAACGGTCGAATAGCGTCGGCCTGCGTTCCTTCTCCGTTGCCCAAATACCCGGCAGCGCCGCCTCCTGGCGCGGCGCCGGGGCTCAGAGCCTTTGGAAGGTCACGTAATGCGGCACACGCCCCTCGCGCAGGGCCTTCTGCTCGTAGCGCGTGCTGATCCAGTCCTCCCAAGGCTCGGCCGTGTCCGAGACCAGCTCGAAACCCGCCATCGGCACTTCCTCGCGGGTCTGCCGGAGATAATCGGGAATGTCGCTTGCCACCCGGAACAGACCGCCCGATTTCATCACCCGTGCCAGGGGCAGCAGATGTTCGGGCGTCACGAAACGGCGGCGGTGGTGGCGCGCCTTGGGCCAGGGATCGGGATACATCAGAAAGACGCGCTCGATACTGGCATCGGGCAGCACGTCCATCAGGTCGCGCGCATCGCCCGGATGGACGCTGACATTGCTCACTCCCGCCGCCCGGATCTTGCCCAGCAGCATGGCCACGCCGTTGATGAAGGGTTCGCAGCCGATGATGTTGATGTCCGGATAGGTCGCGGCCATGTGGACCATGTGCTCGCCCCCCCCGAAACCGACCTCAAGCCAGATCGGGCGATCATTGCCGAAAATGGCCCGAGGATCGACAGGTTTACGCTCGGGATTGTCCTGGACCGTGATGCCGCGCGGACGCAGATGACCCAGATCCTCGGACAGATAGCCCTTCTGGCTCTGGCGCAGGGTCTTGCCATGGCGGCGGCCATAGAAATTGCGCCGCGGCGGGTTCGGGTCAAAGGCTGATCTGGTCTTGTCGCTCATGGCTGGGGATTGCCGCATGATGCGGCCGGTTGCAAGCCTTCCCGCGACCCTGATGCGCAGCCCGTCACGCGCCGGGCTGCAGAGGGGGGTCCGGGGGGCTGGCCCCCCGGCCATCGCGGGACGCAACGGAAAAACGGTCTCAGTCGGCCATCAGGCGGCTGATGATCACCGTCACCTCGGGCTTCTTGCCGATCTCCTCCATGACGACCTGGCGGGTGATCTTTCGCAGCGCTTCGTCCATCCTGGCATCGTCGGCCACGGTGCGGGCATCGGCGCGCTCCAGGAAGTCGGACAATTCGCCCTCGATATGGCGGGCCAGATCCTGACCTGCGCGCGTGCGCCCGGCCAGGCCCATCAGCTCGACCCAGGCATCCGGCAAGGCATTGTCATCCTCGTCCACGATGACGCTGACCAGCGCGTGCCCGTTCAGCGCCATCCGGATGCGGTCGCGCACGATCCCGTCCATTGCGCCGATCAGCACCGTTCCGTCCAGATACAGCTTGCCCGATTCCACCTGATCGACCACGCGCGGCGTCTCGCCGGTCAGTTCGACCATCATGCCGTTCACGACGACTTCGGCTGCCATTCCCTTGCTGCGGGCCAGCATCACATGTTCGCGCAGATGAAGATGTTCCCCGTGCATCGGGATGACAATGCGCGGCTTCAGCAGGTCATGCATCGCCTCGATATCCGGGCGGTTGGCATGGCCCGACACATGGTAAAGCCCGTCATCGGCATCAAAGACCTCAACGCCCAGTTCGCTTAACGCGTTCATGATGCGCGCGACGGGGCGTTCATTGCCCGGAATGGTGCGCGAACTGAAGAGGAAGCTGTCGCCTTCCTGCAACGAAAGGCCCAGATAGCGGCCGCGCGACAACTGCGCGCTGGCGGCGCGGCGCTCGCCCTGGCTGCCGGTGACGATCAGCAAGACCTCGTGGCGCGGCAGGCGCGCTGCATCATCGGCGCTGATCGTTTCGGGAAAATCCGTCAGAACGCCCGTTTCCAGGCCCACCGCCACCATGCGGCGCATGGCGCGGCCCAGCAGGCAGACCTTGCGCCCCGAAGCGCGGGCCGCCTCGGCCAGCGTCTTCAGCCGCGCGACATTGCTGGCGAAGGTGGTCGCGACGACCATGCCCCTTTGTGCCATGACCCATTCCAGGATCGGCGTCGCCAGCAGCGATTCCGACCGGCCCGGATGGGTCGAGAAGATATTGGTGCTGTCGCAGGCCAGAACCTTCACGCCGTCGCCTTCGGCTCCGATCTCCTGCCAGAGCATCGGATCGAAGGCCTCACCCACGACGGGGCTGACATCCAGCTTGAAGTCGCCCGTATGCAGGATCCGCCCGGCGGGAGTGTCGATGATCAGGGCCGAGCTTTCGGGGATCGAGTGGCTGATCGGCACATATTGCACGCGGAACGGTCCGGCCTCGGTCACGTCGGGGCGCGGGTTCACGATATTGACGGCCTCGGTCGGCAGGCCGTGTTCCTCCATCTTCAGCCGGACCAGACGGCCGGTGAAGGCGCGCGCATGGATCGGCACGTCGAGCCGTCCCCAGAGATGCGCGATCGCGCCGATATGATCCTCGTGCCCGTGGGTGACGAAGATCGCCTCCAGCCGATCCCGGTTCTCCTCCAGCCATGCGATATCGGGCATGATCAGGTCGATGCCGGGGCTGCTGTCCATGTCGCCGAAGGTCACGCCCAGATCGACAAGGATCAGCCGCTCCTTGCCGGGGCGGCCATAGCCATAGACATAGGCGTTCATGCCGATTTCGCCCGCGCCGCCAAGCGGCAGATAGATCAGGCGGTCAGCCATTGCCCATCTCCTTGTTGTAGTCGTGAATGAGCCTCAGCCCATGCATCGTCAAATCGTCCTCGATTGCGTCGAAGAGGTCAAACCCCTGATCGAACAGCGGCGCCAACCCTCCGGTCGCAATCACCTTCATGGGCCGGTCGCGCTCGACACGGATCTGGCGCACAATGCCCTCGACCAGTCCAACATAGCCCCAGAACACGCCCGACTGGATACATGCAACCGTATTCGTGCCGATCACGCGCGCGGGCATGGTCACATCGACATGAGGCAGCGAGGCCGCCCCCATATGCAGCGCCTCCAGCGACAGGTTCACGCCCGGCGCGATCACCCCGCCGATATAGGCGCCATCCGTGTCCACCACGTCGAAGGTCGTGGCGGTGCCGAAATCCACCACGACCAGATCGGGGCCGTGCCGGTCGAAGGCGCCGACCGTGTTCACCAGCCGGTCGGGGCCGACCGTCGTGCCTTCGTCCACGCGCGGGGGCACGGGCAGCAGGCAATCGGGCTTGCCCACGACCAGAGGGCGCGTATCGAAATAGCGGTTGCAGAGAACGCGAAGGTTAAAGACCACCCGCGGCGCCGTGGCGCTGATGATGCAGGCATCGACGTTCAGACCGTCGCGGCCGGTCAGCTGCATCAGCGTGCTGAGCCAGACGAAGTATTCGTCCGCCGTGCGCCGGTGATCGGTGCTGATGCGCCAATGTGCGACGAAGCGGGCGCCGTCCCAGATGGAAAAGACCGTATTCGTGTTGCCGGTGTCGATACAGAGCAGCATCTTATGCTTCTCCGAAATGGATGTCGGCGGCAGCGATGGCCACGCGCCCCCGTGCAGTCGTCAGGATCAGCGCGCCAGTTTCGTCGATGCCCTCGAACCGTCCGACAGTCTGGCCGGTGCCGTGGCGTGCAGTCAGCGTCTCGCCCAGCTTGGCAGCGCGGGCCAGCCAGGCGGCTCGGATCGGCGCGAAGCCGTAGGTCTGCAACTGGCGCCACCAGTGATCGAAGGCCGCGGCCAGCGCGTCCAGCATCTCGTCCTGGCTGGGGGCGATGCCCGTCTCTCCGGCCAGGCTGACGGGCCGCACCGCGCCGGGCTCGACCTGGCTGGCTTCGGGTGCATCGGTCAGATTGATCCCGATCCCCACGGCCAGCGCGACGACACCCCGGCCCGAACCGCTGCTTTCCAGCAGGATGCCGGACAGCTTGCCGCCATTCAGAAGCACGTCATTGGGCCACTTCAGCAAAAGCGAACCCTGCGGACCGCACAGGCTCCGCACCGCGTCGTGCACCGCCAGCGCGGCTACGAACGAGGCCAAGGCCGCCTGTCCCGCGCCGCCATCGGGACGCAGCAGCAGCGTCGCCGCGAAATTGCCGCGAGGATCGGCCCAGGGCCTGCCCCGCCGGCCGCGGCCTGCCTCTTGCCGGCGGGCCATGATCCAGGTCGGGCCCGAGAGATGCGGCGCCATCCGCAGCGCCTCGGCATTGGTGCTGTCCACGCGGTCGAGGACGTGGCGCGCCACGCCCTCGGGCCAGGTGGCCACGGGCGCCTTACTCACCCGCAGCCGTCAGCGCGCCGACCAGCGACTCGGCCGCAACCGCCGCTGCGTCGTCCAGGCCCAGAAGCGTGATCGAACCCAGCAGCAGCGCGAAAGCCGGGACGATCAGCGCGGCATATTGCACTGCGCCCATGCGAGAGGTCAGGCCCTCGGTCTCGGCGCCGAAATACATGTAATAGACGATCCGCAGATAATAGAAGGCGCCGATCACCGAGGCAATCACACCGGCCACCGCCAGCCAGGCCAATCCGCCATCGACGGCTGCCGTCAGCACGCCGTATTTCGCCCAGAACCCGACCAGAGGCGGCACGCCCGCAAGGCTGAACATCAGCAACAGCACGGCCAGCGCCTTGAGAGGTTCCGCCGAGGCGAAACGGTTCAGGCTGTCCAGATCGGTGATCGGGCGGCCGTCACGCTCCATCGACAGGATGAAGGCAAAACTGCCCACGTTCATCACCGCATAGATCGCCATGTAGAGCAGCATCGCCTGCACGCCGACTGCCGTTCCGGCCGCCAGCCCCACCAGCGCAAAGCCCATATGCGCGATCGAGGAATAAGCCATCAGCCGCTTGATGTTGCGCTGTCCGATCCCGGCGATCGCGCCAAGAAACATCGACAGCACCGCAAGAAAGGCGATGATCTGCGTCCAGTCCGCGACGACATTGCCGAAGGCGTCGAACATCAGCCGCGCCAGCAGCGCCATGGCCGCGACCTTGGGCGCGGTGGCGAAGAAGGCCGTGACCGGCGTGGGAGAGCCCTCATAAACGTCGGGCGTCCACATGTGGAAGGGCACCGCCGAGACCTTGAAGGCCAGACCGACCAGCAGGAAGACCAGACCGAACAGCAGGCCGGTGGACAGCTCGCCCTCGGACACGACCTGAAGGATGCCCGCGAAATTCGTCGTGCCCGCAAAGCCGTAAACGAGCGATGCGCCATAGAGCAGCACGCCCGAACTGAGCGCGCCCAGCACGAAGTATTTCAGCCCCGCCTCGGAGGACTTCGCGCTGTCCCGGCGGATCGACGCCACGACATAGAGCGACAGCGATTGCAGTTCGAGGCCGATATACAGCGTCAGCAGGTCGCTGGCAGAGACCATCAGCATCATGCCAAGCGAGGCCAGCACGATCAGGATCGGGTATTCGAAGCGCAGCAGCGCGTGACGCTCCATGTAATCCGCGCTCATGGCCAGCACCGCAGCACCGGCCAGAAGCAGCGTCACCTTGGCGAAGCGGCCAAAGGCATCATCGGCGAACATGCCGAAGAACGAGACCTGGTCGGGACGCTCGGTCACGCCGATGTAGAAGGCGGCGACGAGCAACGCCAGAACGCTGGCCCAGAGGATCGGCCGCGCGATCCGGTCCTTGCCGAAATAGGCGCCCGCCATCAGCGCGGCCAGCGCGTAGATGGCCAGCCAAAGCTCGGGCAGGATGGTGGAGAAATCGATTCCGGTCATCAAACTGTCCTCAATGGCTGACGGCGGCTTGCGCCAGATCGTCGCTTGCCTCGGCCTGGGTCGGCAGGGCGTCGTGGAAATTCACCAGCAGCGCCTCGACCGACGGGCCGGTGATGTCGGTGACAAGGCGCGGATAGACGCCCAGGATCAGGGTCATGGCGATCAGCGGCGCAAAGATCCACTTTTCGCGCGGCGTCATGTCGGTGATCGTCTTGAGGCTTTCCTTGATCAGGGCACCCATCGTCACGCGGCGGTAAAGCCACAGCGCATAGGCCGCCGACAGGATCACACCCGTCGCCGCGACAAAGGCCACCCAGGTATTTGCCCGGAACACACCCAAGAGGGTCAGGAACTCACCCACGAAGCCCGAGGTGCCGGGCAGGCCGACATTGGCCATGGTGAAGAACATGAAGACCAGCGCATAGACCGGCATCCGGTTCACCAGGCCGCCATAAGCGTCGATCTCGCGCGTGTGCATCCGGTCGTAGATCACACCGACGCACAGAAACAGCGCGCCCGAGATGAAGCCATGCGACAGCATCTGGAAGATCGCGCCGTCCAGACCTTGCTGGTTCGCCGCAAAGATGCCCATGGTGACATAGCCCATATGGGCGACCGACGAATAGGCGATCAGCTTCTTCATGTCGCTCTGCGCCAGTGCCACCAGCGAAGTATAGACAATGGCGATGGCCGAGAGCCACAGCACGAGCGGCTGCATCAGGTCCGAAGCCACCGGGAACATCGGCAGGCTGAAGCGGATGAAGCCATAGCCCCCCATCTTCAGCAGCACCGCGGCCAGCACGACAGACCCGGCGGTGGGCGCCTGGACATGCGCATCGGGCAGCCAGGTATGGACCGGCCACATCGGCATCTTGACCGCGAAGCTGGCCAGGAAGGCCAGGAACAGCAGCGTCTGCATTCCGCCGACCACCGTCAGCCCCAGAATCCGCATCGTATCCGAGGGGAAATCAAAGGCCAGAAGCGCCTCGATATCCGTGGTGCCCGCGGTCCTCGCCATGGCGATCATGGCGACCAGCATCAGGACCGAGCCGATGAAGGTATAGAGGAAGAACTTGAAGCTCGCGTAGATGCGATCCTTGCCGCCCCAGATGCCGATGATCAGGAACATCGGAATGAGGCCCGCCTCGAAGAACAGGTAGAATAGGATCAGGTCCAGCGCCGTGAAGACGCCGACCATCAGGCCTTCCAGCACAAGGAAGGCAATCATGTATTCCTTGACCCGGTGCTTGACCTCCCAGCAGGACAGGATCGTCAGCGGCATCAGGAAGGTGGTCAGCAGCACGAACAGGATCGAGATGCCGTCCACACCCATCTTGTAGCGCAGGCCCATGATCCAGGCATGATCCTCGACGAACTGGAAGCCCGTATCCGAGGGGTCGAAGCCCGCCAGCAGGAACAGCGAGATCAGGAAGGTCGCGCTGGTGGCGATCAGGGCAAGCCATTTGGCATTCTTCTGCGCGGCCGCGTCATCGCCGCGCAGGAACAGGGCCAGGATCCCCGCCGCGACGATCGGCAGGAAGGTGATGATCGAAAGAAGGTTCGTCATGTCAGTGCGCGCCCCGCATCATCACCCAGATCAGCAAGCCCACGATGCCCAGAACCATCGCAAAGGCGTAGTGGAAGACATAGCCGGACTGAACCCGCCCGGCAAAGCGGGTCAGCCGAGGGATCACCCCCAGGGCCAGCCCGTTGATCGCGCCGTCGATGACGGCCCGGTCGCCGCCCGTCCACAACCTGGCACCCAGCCAGCGTGCGGGACGGACGAAGAGGAAGTCGTAGATCTCGTCGAAATACCACTTGTTCAGCAGGAACTGATAAAGCCCGCGCTGCTGGGCGGCCAGCTTGGCCGGCGCCTCGGGATAGCGGATATACATCAGCCAGGCCAGCGCCAGACCGATCAGCATGGCGACGAAGGGCGAGACCTTGACCCAAGTCGGAACATAATGCGCGTCATGCATCACATGATTGTCGGGATGCATGAAGATCGCCCCCGGCCCCACATTGATCTGGGCCGGATCAGCGGCCGCGCCCGCGGCAGGGTGGACAGCGCCCCCTTCGGGTTGGGCATGATCGGCCTCGGCCACACTGCCCTCAAGCGCGGTGTCCAGCCCCGCAGCCTCGGCCCCGTGATCGGCGCCATGGTCATCCCCATGTGAAGCGGCCGCGATCTCGATGCCGAAGAAGCCACGCACGGTCTCGTCCTTGCCGAAAAAGGCATTGTACCAGACCATGCCTGCAAGGATCGAACCGACAGCCAGCACGGCCAGCGGAATGGTCATGACGCGCGGACCCTCATGCGCGTGCTCATGCGCGTGATGATCGCCACGCGGCTTGCCGAAGAAGGTCAGGAACATCAGCCGCCAGGAATAGAAGCTCGTCATCAGCGCCGCGATCACGAGCATCCAGAAGGCATAGCCACTGCCCGAAGCAAACGCGCTCTCGATCACGGCATCCTTGGACAGAAAGCCCGCAAAGCCGATATGGGTCAGCGGAATGCCGACGCCGGTGATGGCCAGCGTGCCGATCATCATCATCCAGAACGTGAACGGAATCTTTTTCCGCAGACCACCGTAATTGCGCAGGTCTTGTTCGTGGTGCATGGCGTGGATCACCGAGCCCGCGCCCAGGAACAACATCGCCTTGAAGAAGGCGTGGGTGAACAGATGGAACATCGCGACCGAGTAAACGCCGACACCCGCCGCCACGAACATGTAGCCCAGTTGCGAGCAGGTCGAATAGGCGATCACACGCTTGATGTCGTTTTGCACCAGCCCCACGGTCGCGGCAAAGAAGGCCGTCGTCGCGCCGATATAAACGATGAACATTTTCGCCTCGGGCGCGAATTCGTAGAGCGGCGACATGCGGCAGACCAGGAACACGCCCGCCGTCACCATGGTCGCCGCGTGGATCAGCGCAGACACCGGGGTCGGGCCTTCCATCGCGTCGGGCAGCCAGGTATGCAGGAAAAGCTGCGCCGACTTGCCCATCGCGCCGATGAACAGCAGGACCGCCAGCACGTTGGCCGCATTCCAGTCGCGCCACAGGAACGTCATCTCGGTCGTGGCCAGCGCGGGAACCTGCGCGAAGATCTCGTCGAACTGGATCGTGCCGGTCAGCCACCAGATCCCGAAGATGCCCAGCAGAAAGCCGAAATCGCCCACGCGGTTGACAATGAAGGCCTTCATCGCCGCCGCGCCCGCCGATTGTTTCTTGAAGTAGAAGCCGATCAGCAGATAGGACGCGACGCCCACGCCCTCCCATCCGAAGAACATCTGCAGCAGGTTGTCGGCCGTGACCAGCATCAGCATGGCGAAGGTGAAGAACGAGAGATAGGCGAAGAAGCGCGCCCTGTAGGGCTCGTCATCGCCGAAATTCTCGTCATGGGCCATGTAGCCGAAGCTGTAGAGGTGAACCAGGGCCGAAACCGAGGTGACGACGATCAGCATGATTGCGGTCAGCCGGTCCAGACGGATCGCCCATTCGCTGACGAAATCGCCCGACACGATCCAGTCCAGCACCGGGATGCGCTGAAGCTGGCCGTCGAAGGTCAGGAACACGAACCAGCTGGCGGCGGCGGCGGCAAACAGGATCGCGGTGGTCAGCACCTGCGCGCCCCGCTCTCCGATCAGGCGCCAGCCGAAGCCTGCGATCAGTGCGCCCAGCAGGGGCGCGAAAAGGATGAATTGCGCCATATCCGCTTACCCCTTCATCACGTTGACATCTTCCACCGCGATCGAGCCGCGGTTGCGGAAGAACACGACCAGGATGGCAAGGCCGATCGCAGCCTCGGCGGCGGCCACCGTCAGGACGAACAGTGTGAAGATCTGTCCCGTCAGGTCGCCCAGATAGGCCGAGAAGGCCACGAAGTTGATGTTGACCGCCAGAAGCATCAGTTCGATCGACATCAGGATGACGATGACGTTCTTCCGGTTCACGAAGATGCCGAAGATCCCGGTGACGAACAACACCGCCCCCACGATCAGGTAATGTGACAATCCGATCATCTGTTCTGTCCCTCCGGGTCGTTCACCCGTTGCTGTTCCCTGGCGGTCGGCGGGGGCCTCAGAGCCCCTGCCCCGGCTTCACGTCGCGCAGCTGCATGGCCTTGGCGGGGTCGCGGTGCATCTGGGCCAGCACGTCCTGACGCTTGATGTCGCGGCGGTGGCGCATGGTCAGCGTGATCGCACCGATCATCGCCACCAGCAGGATCAGACCCGACACCTGGAAGGGCAGGATATACTGATCGTAAAGCACCATGCCGATGCCAGGGGTATTCTGCACGCCCGGCTCGACCGGGACGGCCCGCATCGCCAGCGCATCATCGGCGCTCTGCCAGTCGCCGAAGGCGATGGCCAGCACGGCCAGCAGGATCAGCGCAATCAGCCCGCCCACAGGCACATAGCGCACCAGTTGGGATTTCAGGCTGCCGAAATCGACATCCAGCATCATCACGACAAACAGGAACAGAACCGCGACCGCGCCCACATAGACGATGATCAGCAGCATGGCGACGAATTCGGCGCTGAGCAGGATGAACAGCCCCGCCGCCGAGATGAAGGCCAGGATCAGCCACAGGACCGAATGGACCGGATGGCGCGCCATGACGACCATGATGCCCGACAGGCAGACCGTGATCGCGAACAGGTAGAAGGCAAAGGTGATCATGCGGTCTCGCTCCTATCGGATTCGGTAAAGACGCCCTGGGCGATTTCCAGCGCCTTCTGCATGGCGGGCAGGCCGCCGAACATGCCCATCTGCCAGATCACCTCGGCGATCTCGCGCGGCTTGGCACCGGCCTCGATCGCATGGCGAATGGTCAGGCGCAGCTGCGGCTCGGCATGAGCGCCCTGAACGGTCAGCGCGGCGATGGTGACCAGAAGCCGCGTTTTGGCATCCAGACCGTCACGGTTGAAGGTCTTGCCGAACCACATCTCCAGCATCTCGGCCGGCATGGTCGGAATCATCTTCTCGAAGGCGCGCAGGTCCAGATGCTCCAGCGCGGGGTTGAAGGCCCGCGCCATCTCCTGCCCCTGGGCAAGCATCTGCTGGAACATCTGTCGGAACGCATCGGTCATCGGTAGGGCGCATCCATCGCAAGGTTGCGGGCGATCTGGGCTTCCCACCGGGCGCCGTTATCCAGCAGCTTCTGCTTGTCGTAATAGAGTTCCTCGCGCGTTTCGGTGGCGAATTCGAAGTTCGGCCCTTCGACGATGGCATCGACCGGGCAGGCTTCCTGACAAAAGCCGCAATAGATGCACTTCGTCATGTCGATGTCATAGCGCGTGGTCCGGCGAGAGCCATCCTCGCGCGGCTCGGCATCAATGGTGATTGCCTGAGCGGGGCAGATCGCCTCGCACAATTTGCAGGCGATGCAGCGTTCCTCGCCGTTCGGATAGCGGCGCAGCGCGTGCTCGCCCCGGAAACGGGCCGAAAGCGGGCCCTTTTCGTGGGGATAGTTCAGCGTGGCCTTGGGCGCGAAAAAATATTTCATTCCCACCCCGAACCCTTTGAGGAAGTCCACCAACAGGAAATACTTGGTGGCGCGTGCGATGTCGAAAGCCATCAGACTTGCTCTCCTTGCTTGGGCGACCGGACCCTGGCGTCTTGCATCATCGGGCTCACATCCCCGCCGCGCGGGCCCAGAAGCCGCCGGCGACCTCGAAGCGGGCGAGGAAGGCGACGATCACCACCCAGGCCAGCGACAGCGGCAGGAACACCTTCCAACCCACGCGCATCAGCTGGTCATAGCGATAGCGCGGCACGATGGCCTTCACCATGGCGAACATGAAGAACCAGAACACCATCTTCAGGAACATCCAGAGCGCCCCGTCAGGCAGGCCCGGGATGGGCGACAGCCAGCCGCCGAAGAACAGCAGCGAGATCAGCGCGCACATCAGCCAGATGGCGATGTATTCTCCGGCCATGAACAGCAGATAGGCGGTCGAGGAATATTCCGACATGAAGCCCGCCACCAGTTCCGATTCGGCCTCGGGCAGATCGAAGGGCGGGCGGTTCGTTTCGGCCAAAGCCGAGATGAAGAACAGCGCCAGCATCGGCAGATGCGCCAGCCAGAACCAGGACAGGACGCCCGCGCCGCGCTGCGCCTCGACGATGGCGGTCAGGTTCATCGAGCCCGCCGAGATGATCACGCCGATGATGATGAGGCCCAGCGAGACCTCATAGCTGATCATCTGCGCGGCAGAACGCAGCGAGCCGAGGAACGGATATTTCGAGTTCGACGCCCAGCCCCCCATGATCACGCCGTAAACCTCCAGCGAGGAGACCGCGAAGATGAACAGGATGGCGACGTTCAGATCGGCCATGACCCAGCCTGGCGCGAAGGGAATCGCGACGAAGGCCAGCAGCGCCAGCGTCATCGACAGGAAGGGCGCGAGAAAGAACACGAAGCGATCCGCGCCCGCAGGCACGACGACTTCCTTGACCACGAATTTCAGTGCATCGGCAAAGGTCTGCAACAGACCCCAGGGGCCCACGACGTTCGGGCCGCGCCGCATCTGGACCGCGGCCCAGATCTTGCGGTCGCCATAGACCATATAGACCAGCGACAGCATCACGAAGGCGATGATTGCCAGCCCCTGCGCCAGCAGGATCAGCGCGATGCCCCACGAAGATTGCCAGAATTCAGCCATGTCGCCTGTCCCCAGTTCCTAAGCCGCGGGAATGCCGCGTGCCTCGCATTCGCGCAAGGTCTCTTTCGTTTCCATCACCCGCAGCCCCAGTGGTCTGTCACCCGACAGGGTGAAGGCCGAGCCGACCAGAAGTTTGCCGTTCCGCGTGGCGGACAGGGTGCGGATATGGCGCCCAAAGGCGATCCCGTTCCTGTCGGCCCAGCCTGCCAATGCGCAGGTGGCATACGCAAAGCCGATTTCGGCGTCCACCCCCTCGCGCAGATTGGCAGTCACCTCGACCAGATCATTGCCGCGCTCGGGGTTCAGACTGTCCACGCGAGCAGCGATGAAGTCCTCGTCCTTGATCTCGATTCCGGGTCGCAGTGCCGGCAGGGCGGGTTGGGTGCGGGCGGCGAATTCCTCCAGCGCCCGTTCCTGCGCGGTCTTGCGGCGCGGCATGTCGGGCGCGACCAACGCGGAAAGGTCAAGATCCAGGTTCGCGTTTAGCGCCTCCAGATCGGCCTGTGTCACCATGAAGGCGTCGCGGCCCTCGGGGCTGTCCAGCGACATGGTGGTCACGCTGCCATCGGGTTCGAGAATCAGGATCTCACCCGATCCGGTCGAAATCTGCGCCCGGCTGAGGCTTTCGACATCCGCGCCTCCACCTGGCAAAAGCGCCGTCACCTCGGCGGGCTTGGCGCGCGGACGTTCGCTGCCATCCCGGCCATGGCCGGTCTTGTCGGCACAGGCGGCAAAGGCCAGTGCCCCCAGAAGAAGGGCGCCGCGCGTCCAGATCTGGCGAGCAAGGCGCGCCATGACCGTCACTCGGCCGCAAGGGCGGGCGCGTTGCGCGCCGCCGCCATCCGCGACAATTCCCCCATCAGCGGCGAAGAGCGTGCAATCGGGTTGGTCAGATAGAAGTCGCGCACCGGATAGACGAAGGGCGCTTGGCCCAGTTCGGCCATCGGCACAGGCTGCCAGTCGTTTTCGGCGACCTGATCGACCTCGGCCAGATGCGGCACGGCCTCGACCAGCTTGCGGCGAAGTTGCGTCAGGCTGTCCCAGGGCAGAGTCCGACCCAGTTCGCCCGACAGCGCCCGCAGGATCGCCCAGTTCTCCTTGGCCTCGCCCGGCGCGAAATTCGCGCGCATCGCCAGTTGAGGACGCCCCTCGGTGTTCACGAAGAGGCCCATTTCCTCGGTATAACAGGCAGCGGGCAGGATGATATCGGCGCGGTGCGCGCCGCGATCGCCGTGGCTGCCCTGATAGATCACCATCGGCCCGGCCGCGATCTCGACCTCGTCGGCGCCCAGATTGTAGATGACCTGGGCACCCTCGATGGCAGCCGACAGGCCGCCCCGCGTGACCGCACCAATATCCATGGCGCCCACACGCGACGCAGCCAGGTGCAGCACCATCAGGCGCGCGCCGGTCGCCTCGGCCAGCGCCATCGCGTGGGCCAGAACGGCCGCGCCGTCAGCCTCGCGCAGGGCGCCCTGCCCCACGATTACCACGCCGGGCTTGTCCTGCGGCCCAGCCTGGGCCAGCAGTTTCGCCAACGCCGCGCGGTCATTGCCAGCATGGGTGTAGTCATAGGTCAGATCGACCGGCTCGCCGATCAGCGTGATATCGGCCCCGCGTGTCCAGGCCTTGCGGATGCGGGCATTCAGCACCGGCGCCTCGTCGCGGGGATTGGTGCCGATCAGCATGACGAAGGCGGCATCGTCCAGATCCGCAATCTGTGCGTTGCCGACATAGCCCGAACGATTCCCCTCGGGCAGTTTCGCGCCGTCCGTCCGGCATTCGACCGAGCCGCCCAGGCCCTCGATCAGCAACTTGAGGCTGAATGCCGCCTCGACCGGAGCCAGATCACCCACCAGACCGGCGACCTTGCCACCACGCATCGCAGCGGCCGCGGCCGACAGGGCCTCGGACCACGAAGCCGGGCGCAGCTTGCCGTTCTCGCGGATATAGGGACGGTCAAGGCGTTGGCGGCGCAGGCCGTCCCAGACAAAGCGCGACTTGTCCGACAGCCATTCCTCGTTCACGCCGTCATGGTTGCGCGGTAGGATCCGCATCACTTCGCGGCCCTTGGTATCGACACGGATATTGCTGCCAAGGGCGTCCATCACGTCGATGGTCTCGGTCTTGGTCAGCTCCCAGGGACGGGCGGTGAAGGCATAGGGCTTCGAGACCAGCGCGCCCACCGGGCAAAGGTCGATGATGTTGCCCTGAAGGTTCGAGGCCAGCGTCTGGTTCAGGTAGCTGGTGATTTCGCTATCCTCGCCGCGGCCGGTCTGGCCCATCTGGGTGATGCCCGCGACCTCGGTCGTGAAGCGCACGCAGCGGGTGCAGCTGATACAACGGGTCATGTGCGTTTCGACCAGCGGGCCGAGGTTCAGTTCCTCGGCCGCGCGCTTGGGCTCACGATAGCGGCTGAAATCGACGCCATAGGCCATGGCCTGGTCCTGAAGATCGCACTCGCCGCCCTGGTCGCAGATCGGGCAATCCAGCGGGTGGTTGATCAGCAGGAACTCCATCACCCCCTCGCGGGCCTTCTTGACCATGGGGCTGTTGGTGCGGATTTCCGAAGGCGCGCCATCGGGGCCGGGGCGCAGATCCTTGACCTGCATGGCGCAAGAGGCCGCGGGTTTGGGGGGACCGCCCACGATTTCGACCAGGCACATGCGGCAATTGCCCGCGATGGACAGCCGCTCGTGATAGCAGAAACGCGGGATCTCGATCCCGGCCTGTTCGCAGGCCTGGATCAGGGTCAGGTTGGGATCGACCTCGATATCCTTGCCGTCGATCCTGATTGTCCGCAATTCTGCCATGATTTCATCCTTACCTGGCACTCAACAGCGATCCGGCGACCGTCTGCCGTGCGATTTCGTCCCGCCCGAGGCGGCAAAACGTGTCGGGCTGGCCGTTCACCACGCCATTGGCGCGCATGTAGCGGTCGGCCTCTGCGTAGATGCGCTGACGCTGTTCCCGATCGCCCAGAAACGCGTCGATCTCTGCCTCGCTGTAACCTTGGTCCAGCGCGTGGCGCTTGAGCGCGCGCGCCTCGCGGAAGGCGCGCACCATGCGCGCATCCAGCGTTGGACAGCCCCGGCGCAGCACGTCTGCCACGCGCGCCTGAACAAGGCGGTCAATGACATAGGTGTTCTCGGACAGGGGCTCCAGGGCAGCGGCAGGGGTGGCGGCCAGCAGGGCAGCAGCGATCAGAGGGCGAAACATGGCACGGTCCTTTCGATGGGTTCGAGCCCCCACATAAGCACCGGACCGGGTTTTCGCCCGACACGAGCGCGTGCGCGTCGCGTGATATGCCGCCCCCTGGATCATTCCGCCGCCAGCGCCCCCATGCGCCCGGTCTTTCTGGCTTTCAGCCGGTCCTCGATCTCGCCGCGGAAGTTGCGGATCAGGCCCTGGATCGGCCAGGCGGCCGCATCGCCCAAGGCGCAGATCGTGTGACCCTCGACCTGCTTGGTCACGTCCAGCAGCATGTCGATTTCCTCGATCTCGGCCTCGCCGGTGACCAGACGCTCCATCACGCGCATCATCCAGCCGGTCCCCTCACGGCAGGGCGTGCATTGTCCGCAGCTTTCGTGCTTGAAGAACTTGGACAGACGCCACACGGCCTTGATGACATCGGTGGACTGATCCATCACGATCATGCAGGCAGTGCCGAAAGAGGATCGCAGCTCGCGCATCCCGTCATAATCCATGATGGCGTTTTCGCATTGCTCGGCCGTCAGGATCGGGCATGAGGCGCCGCCGGGGATCACCGCCTTGAGATTCTTCCAGCCGCCGCGCACGCCGCCGCCATGTTTTTCGATCAGCTCGCGCAGCGGGATCGACATGGCCTCTTCGACGACGCAGGGGGCGTTCAGGTGGCCGGTCAGGCCGAACAGCTTGACGCCGGCATTGTTCGGACGCCCGAAGCTGGCGAACCATTCCGGCCCGCGACGCAGGATCGTCGGCACCACTGCGATTGATTCGACGTTGTTCACCGTGGTCGGACAGCCGTAAAGACCAGCGCCCGCCGGGAAGGGCGGTTTCATGCGCGGCATACCCTTCTTGCCTTCCAGGCTTTCCAGCAGCGCGGTTTCCTCGCCGCAGATATAGGCGCCAGCGCCGTGGTGCAGGTAGAGGTCGAAATCCCAGCCCGAACCGCAGGCATTGCGGCCCAGAAGGCCCGCATCATAGCATTCGTCGATCGCGGCCTGCAGGGCCTCGCGCTCGCGGATATATTCGCCACGCAGATAAATATAGCTGACATGCGCGCCCATGGCAAAGCTGGCGATCAGCGCACCCTCGATCAGGGTATGCGGATCGTGGCGCATGATCTCGCGGTCCTTGCAGGTCGCGGGCTCGGATTCGTCAGCATTGATCACCAGATAGCTGGGACGCCCATCCGATTCCCTGGGCATGAAGGACCATTTCAGACCCGTGGGAAAACCCGCCCCGCCCCGGCCGCGCAACCCCGAGGCCTTCACCTGCTCGATGATCTTGTCGCGTCCGCGCGAGATGATCTCGGCGGTGCCATCCCAATGGCCGCGCTTTCGTGCGCCGGCCAGGCTGCGATCGCCCATCCCGTAGAGGTTGGTGAAAATGCGGTCCTGGTCCTTCAGCATCCGTTCCTCGATCCTCTCATCCGGGCGTCACGCATTCCTGCGCCGCCAGATACGCCAGGTCACAAGAAGCGACCAGACAAAAGCGCCGATGGCGGCAAGATCGACCAGAAAGGCCCATCGCGCCGCCAAGTCAAATTCTCGGCCAAGCATCTGCATGCCCAGCCAGGCCACCATCGTGACCGCGATCACGATGCCCACAAGCCGCATCTGCTGCGCATCACGCTGTTCGGGGGTCATTGCGCACCCTCCGATTGCGCGGCCTGCGTCACCGTCACCAAAAGGACATGGGCAGTGCCAACCTCAGCAGGAACGGTCCGGGGACAGACCTCGCCATCCATGCCCGTCTGGCCTGCGTGGCTCAACAAGACCGGCAGCCCCGACAGAATGATCGCCAGCATCGCGCCCGGAAGCAGAGACGCCGGCCAGCCGAAAAGCCCAAGCGACAAGACTGCCAGCACCCCGCCAAGGGCGCCGAAGATGCCGCATGTGCTGCGCGTCGCGCGGTTCATCGCCTTCTCCTGCTACCGGGCCTCGATCCGATTATCCGTCCTTCTGTGCCGCCTGCTCGTCGTCGCGGATGCCTGCCGGCTCGCGCGCCGATACTGGGCGGGCGGCAGAGGAAGCCTGCGCCTCCTGCACGGTCACGCCAGTCTTGTCGGCGGGTTTGCCCTCGGACGGTTTGGGATCGGCCTCGGGGACAGTGTTTTCACCCTCACGGTCATCGGCGGCCGCCTCGGGACGCTTGCGCTCCAGCCACTTGGTCAGGATCGGCACTTCGGTTCCGTCGATCCGCTTGAGCGTTTCGCCCAGTTTGCGGGCCAGCGCCACGCTGGCATTCGCGCTCTCGTCCCTCGCCTCATTGGCAAGGCTGGTCAGCCCCGTCGCAGGCTCCGAGGCAAAGCGGCCGGTCTGCGAGCCCGGCAGCGGAACCTCGCCCGCCGACATGCGGTCGATCAACGCTTCGAGACTCTCGGGCGTCAGATCCTCGTAATAGTCCTTGCCGATCTGGGCCATCGGTGCATTGGCGCAGGCGCCCAGACATTCGACCTCTTCCCAACTGAACTTGCCGCAGGGCGACAAGGTGTGCGGCGTCGGCGCAATCTTGCGCTTACAGACCTCGATCAGCGCCTCGGCGCCGCAGATCATGCAGGTCGTCGTGCCGCAGATCTGGATATTGGCCACTGTTCCAACAGGTTGCAGCTGGAACATGAAGTAGAACGTCGCCACTTCGAGCGCCCGGATATAGGGCATACCCAGCAGATCGGCGCAATATTCGATGGCAGGACGGGACAGCCAGCCCTCTTGCTCCTGGGCGCGCCACAGGACCGGGATGATCGCCGATTGCTGGCGGCCTTCCGGGTATTTGGTCATCTGCGCCCGCGCCCATTCCAGGTTTGCGGGGGTGAATTCGAAACTGTCCGGCTGGACGGGGTGCAGGCGGCGCAGCATCAGCGGTCAACCTCTCCGAAGACGATATCCTGGGTGGCAATCAGCGCGGGCACATCGGCCAGCAGATGACCCTTGGCCATCCAGTCCATGGATTGCAGATGCAGGAAGCCCGGCGCCCGCAGCTTGACGCGATAGGGCCTGTTCGTCCCGTCGCTGACCAGATAGACGCCGAATTCGCCCTTGGGCGCCTCGACTGCGGCATAGACCTCGCCTGCCGGAACCTTGAAGCCCTCGGTATAGAGCTTGAAGTGGTGGATCAGGCTTTCCATGTCGCGCTTCATGTCGCCGCGCTTGGGCGGGGCCAGCTTGCCACGCGCCAGCACGTCGCCCTGCCCCGCCGGTTCGCGCAGCTTGGCGATGGCCTGCTTCATGATCGACACCGACTCGCGCATCTCCTGCATCCGGCACAGGAAGCGGTCGTAGCAATCGCCATTCGTGCCGACCGGGATCCTGAAGTCGAATTCGTTGTAGCACTCGTAGGGCTGGGCGCGGCGCAGATCCCAGGCCATGCCCGAACCGCGCACCATCACGCCCGAGAAACCCCAATCCAGCGCATCCTGCTGAGTGACTACGCCGATGCCGACCAGACGCTGTTTGAAGATGCGGTTTTCGGTCAGCAGCGTATCCAGATCATCCAGCACCCGGGGGAATTTCTCGCACCAGGCTTCGATATCGTCGATCAGGTCGGGCGGCAGATCCTGATGAACGCCGCCGGGGCGGAAATAGGCCGCGTGCAGACGCGCCCCGCAGGCGCGTTCGTAAAAGATCATCAGGTCTTCGCGCGCCTCGAACCCCCAGAGCGGCGGCGTCAGCGCCCCCACGTCCAGCGCGCCCGTGGTCAGGCCCAGCAAATGGTTCAGGATGCGCCCGATCTCCGAGTAAAGCACCCGGATCAGACTGGCGCGGCGCGGCACGACCGTGCCGGTCAAACGCTCGATCGCCAGACACCAGGCATGTTCCTGGTTCATGGGCGAGACGTAATCCAGCCGGTCGAAATAAGGCAGGTTCTGCAGGTAGGTGCGGCTTTCCATCAGCTTTTCGGTGCCGCGATGCAGCAGCCCGATATGCGGATCGGCACGTTCGACCACCTCGCCATCCAGTTCCAGCACCAGACGAAGCACGCCATGCGCCGCGGGGTGCTGCGGGCCGAAATTGACGCTGAAGTTCCGGATGCGCTGCTCGTCGGTCAGAAAATCCGAGGTGCCGTCATCATAATCTTTCTTGCGGATGTCGCCGTCCATCATTTCGCGGCCCCTTTCTCGTCGCCGGGCAGGACGTAGTGCGCGCCTTCCCAAGGCGACAGGAAATCGAATTGGCGGTATTCCTGCACCAGCTTGACAGGCTCATAGACGACGCGCTTCTCGGTCTCGTCATAGCGGACCTCGACATAGCCGGTCGTCGGGAAATCCTTGCGCAGCGGATGTCCGGTGAAACCATAATCGGTCAGGATGCGGCGCATGTCCGGATGCCCGGTGAAGAGGATGCCGAACATGTCGAACACCTCGCGCTCGAACCAGTTGGCCGCGGGGAAGATGCCCGTCAGAGAGGGCATCATCTCGTCCTCACGGATCGCCACCTTCACACGGATGCGCTGGTTCTGATACATCGACAGCAGGTGATAGACCACGTCGAAGCGCTGCGGACGCGCCGGGTAATCGACCGCCGTGATGTCCACCAGCGTCGAGAAGCGGCAGGCGCTGTCGCCGCGCAGGAACTCGATCAGGTCAAGAATGCCCGCCGCGGTGGCGGTCACGGTCAGTTCGCCATGCGCGGTGCCTGCGTCGATGACCTGGTCGGGACGGCGCAGCTTGATGTGTTCGGCCAGTTGATCCAGCGCGTCGAGATCGGGATAGACGGCCATCATTACCTCACCAGCGTGCCGGTGCGCCGGATGCGGCGCTGAAGTTGCAGGATGCCGTAAAGCAGCGCCTCGGCAGTCGGCGGGCAGCCGGGGACGTAGATGTCCACGGGCACGATCCGGTCGCAGCCGCGCACCACGGAATAGCTGTAATGGTAATAGCCGCCGCCATTGGCGCACGACCCCATGCTGATGACATAGCGCGGCTCGGGCATCTGATCATAGACCTTGCGAAGCGCGGGTGCCATCTTGTTGGTCAGCGTCCCCGCGACGATCATCAGGTCGGATTGGCGCGGGCTGGCGCGCGGCGCAGTCCCGAAGCGCTCCAAGTCATAGCGGGGCATCGAGGTGTGCATCATCTCGACCGCGCAGCAAGCCAGCCCGAAGGTCATCCAGTGCAGCGAGCCGTTGCGCGCCCAGTTGATGATGTCCTCGGTCGTGGTCAGCAGGAAGCCCTTGTCCTGCAATTCGCGGTTCAGCGCGGCGGTCGCGACCTCGCGATCGGGACCGGCCGTATTCGCCCCAGCCATCACGCCCATTCCAAGGCCCCTTTCTTCCACTCATAGGCAAAGCCGATGGTCAGCACGCCCAGGAACACCATCATCGACCAGAACGCCGTATCGCTGATGTTCGACAGGCTGACGGCCCAGGGAAACAGGAAGGCGACTTCCAGATCGAAGATGATGAACAGGATGGCGACAAGGTAGAAGCGCACGTCGAACTTCATCCGCGAGTCGTCAAAGGCGTTGAAGCCGCATTCATAGGCGCTGACCTTCTCGGGGTCCGGGTTGCGGACCGCGATCACGATGGCCGAAAGCAGCAATATCAACGCGAGCGCAGCAGCCATCCCCGCAAAGACGAGGACGGGCAGATAATCCTGCAGAAGATTTTCCACGGGCTTGATCCCCTTGTCGGTCGCGGGGATCTTGGCTTCCCCCGCGACGGGTTGGCTGAGTGCCGTTTAGACCCGGCAGACATCCGGGTCAACGGGCGCGAAAGGCTGTTTCCGCGTCGAATTGGACCATGATCCGGGTGATGGGGCAGCCCGGACGGCGTGACGGGCATCAACCCCGGAACGGGGTGATGCCCACGAATATGGGGCCTTGCGCAGTGTCGTTCCAGCCCGGCGGCGCCCTGTCGGGGCCGACATCTTGTCGCAATCGCGCCGGCAGGCCGCCGTCAGTCGATTTCGACCAGAAGATCCTTGGCGTCGATCTGCTGGCCAGGAGCGACATGGACGGCCTTGACCGTGCCCTCGCGCTCGGCATGGATGCCGGTCTCCATTTTCATCGCCTCGATCGTCAGCATCAGATCGCCCTGACTGACCACCTGCCCCACCGTCACCGCGACCGAGGCCACGACGCCCGGCATTGGCGCGCCGACATGGCCAGGATTCGTCGAATCCGCCTTGGGGCGCGCCGCAGCGCCGCCGCCCGCCTTGCGGTTCGGCACGCGGACCTGCCGAGGCTGGCCGTTCAACTCGAAGAAAACCTTGACCTCGCCCTTCTCGTCGGTCTCGCCAATGGTCAGCAACCGCACCTCCAGCGTCTTGCCGGGGTCGATCTCGACGCTGATCTCCTGCCCTGGCTCCATCCCGTAGAAAAAGGCGCGGGTCGGCAAGGTGCGGACCGGGCCGTAGATCTCGTGGCGGGCCATGTAGTCGGTGAAGACCTTGGGATACATCAGGTAGCCGTTCAGATCCTCGTCGTCGATGGCGCGACCGTCCAGCATCTGGGACAGCTTGGCGCGCTCGGCCTCGAGGTCCACGGGCGGCAGATGCGCGCCGGGGCGATCGGTGATCGGGGTCTCGCCCTTCAGCACCTTGCGCTGGATCGCCTCGGGCCAGCCGCCGGGGGGCTGACCCAGATTGCCGCGCATCATGTCCACCACCGATTCGGGGAAGCTGACTTCGCGCGCGGGATCGGCCACGTCCTCGGGCGTCAGGTTCTGCGCGACCATCATCAGCGCCATATCGCCCACCACCTTGGACGAGGGCGTGACCTTGACGATGTCGCCGAACAGTCGGTTCACATCCGCATAGGCCTGCGCGACCTCGTGCCAGCGATCCTCGAGCCCCATCGAACGCGCCTGAGCCTTGAGGTTGGTGAACTGCCCGCCGGGCATCTCGTGCAGATAGACCTCGGAGGCCGGCGATTGCAGGCCCGATTCGAAGGCCGCGTAACCCTCGCGCACGCGTTCCCAGTAATTGCTGATCGCGCGGATGGCGCCGATATCGAGGCCCGTGTCGCGATCGGTCTGGGCCAGCGCCTCGACCACGCTGCCCATCGTGGGCTGACTGGTATTGCCCGACAACGCATCCATCGCGCAATCGACGGCGTCCACCCCGGCCTCGGCCGCGGCCAGAATCGTCGCGCCGCCCATGCCGCTGGTGTCATGCGTGTGGAAATGGATCGGCAGCCCCACTTCCTCTTTCAGCGCCTTGATGAGGACGCGCGCAGCCGCCGGCTTCAGCAGCCCGGCCATGTCCTTGACACCCAGCACATGCGCGCCCGCAGCCTTCAGTTCCTGCGCGGTGCGGAGATAGTATTTCAGGTCATACTTGGACCGGTTCGGGTCCAGCATGTTGCCGGTGTAGCAGACAGTGCCCTCGCAGATCTTGCCGCTTTCAAGGACGGCATCCATCGCGACGCGCATGTTCTCGACCCAGTTCAGGCTGTCGAAAACGCGGAACACGTCCACGCCCGTCCTGGCCGCCTGCTTCACGAAGAACTGCACCACATTGTCGGGATAATTCGTGTAACCCACCCCGTTCGACCCGCGCAACAGCATCTGCGTCATCAGGTTCGGCATCTTCGCGCGGATGTCGCGCAGCCGCTGCCAGGGGCATTCCTGCAGGAAGCGGTAGGCCACGTCGAAGGTCGCGCCCCCCCAGCATTCCACACTGAACAGCTGCGGCAGGTTCGCGGCGTAGGATGGCGCCACGCGGATCATGTCGATCGAGCGCATCCGCGTGGCCAGCAGCGATTGGTGCCCGTCGCGCATGGTGGTGTCGGTGATCAGCAACCGCTTCTGCGCGGCCATCCAATCGGCCACTGCCTGCGGGCCCTTCTCCTCCAGCAACTGGCGCGTGCCGGGCACGGGTTCGGCCAAAGGCGCGGGCGGTTTGGGCGCGACCGCCTGAGCGGGCGGCCGGGGGCGGCCCGCCGTCTCGGGATGCCCGTTGACGCTGATATCGGCCAGATAGGTCAGGATCTTGGTCGCCCGGTCCTGCCGCTTCTTGAACTCGAACAGTTCTTCGGTCGTGTCGATGAACCTGGTCGTATAGCTGTCATCCAGAAAGGCAGGATGCTTCAGCAGGTTGATGACAAAGTCGATATTGGTGGAGACGCCCCGGATGCGGAATTCGCGCAAGGCCCGGTCCATCCGCTTGATCGCCTGATCGGGCGTCTGCGCCCAGGCCGTCACCTTGACCAGCAGCGAATCGTAATAGCGCGTGATGACGCCACCGGAATAGGCCGTGCCGCCATCGAGGCGGATGCCCATGCCCGTGGCGCTGCGATAGGCCGTGATCCGCCCGTAATCGGGGATGAAGTTGTTCTGCGGATCTTCGGTCGTCACACGGCATTGCAGCGCGTGGCCGGACAGGGTGATGTCCTCTTGCCGGGCATGGCCGGTTGCCTCGGCCAGGGTCGCGCCCTCGGCGATCCTGATCTGGGCCTGGACGATGTCGATGCCGGTGACCTCCTCGGTCACGGTATGCTCGACCTGCACGCGGGGGTTCACCTCGATGAAGTAGAACTGGCCGCTGTCCATATCCATCAGGAACTCGACCGTGCCGGCATTCTGATAGCCGACCGCCTTCCCGATCTTCAGCGCCAGGCCGCAGACCTCGGCGCGCTGCGCATCGGTCAGATAGGGCGCTGGGGCGCGTTCCACGACCTTCTGGTTGCGCCGCTGGACGGTGCAGTCGCGCTCAAACAGATGGTAAAGCCCGCCATGCATGTCGCCCAGCAGCTGCACCTCGACATGGCGGGCGCGCTGGATCATCTTTTCCAGATAGCCTTCGCCATTGCCAAAGGCCGCCTCGGCCTCGCGTCGGCCCTCGCGGACCTTCTCGACCAGTTCATCGGGGTTGTTGATAGGCCGCATTCCGCGCCCGCCGCCGCCCCAGCTGGCCTTCAGCATCAGCGGATAGCCGATCTCGGCGGCCTGACGCTTGATGGCGTCGAAGTCGTCGCCCAGCACCTCGGTCGCGGGGATGACCGGAACGCCTGCCTCGATCGCCACGCGCCGGGCGCTGGCCTTGTCGCCAAGCGCGCGCATCGTGTCGGCGCGCGGGCCGATGAAGGCAATGCCCGCCGCGCCGCAGGCATCCACGAAATCGGGGTTTTCGGACAAGAGACCATAGCCCGGATGGATCGCGTCGGCGCCCGATTCCCTGGCAACCCGGATGATTTCAGGAATGGACAGATAGGCCGCGACCGGGCCAAGCCCTTCACCGATTCGATAGGCCTCGTCCGCCTTGAAGCGGTGCAGACTCAGCTTGTCCTCCTCTGCAAAGACCGCAACCGTTTTCTTGCCCAGTTCATTGGCCGCGCGCATGACGCGAATCGCGATTTCGCCCCGGTTGGCAATCAGGATCTTGTTGAACATGGCCGGCCCTCTTGCTTTCACGCGCAGCACCTTAGCGGTGCTGCGATGCGGCGCAAGCGTTTGCGTTAACGTCGCGCGATGATTTCCCCAGGCCGGGCAAAGCCGCGACATGGGCAGGCCAGGATGGGGCGACAGCGCGGCCCGCAAGAAGTTCTCCCTCCGTTCGCATCTGGAACTTGCTTTTCGCCCGCGCGTCCCTATGTCATGCGGCTGATCACCGGGGACAGGGCATGGAACAGAAGTTCATCGAGGTGCGCGGCGCGCGCGAGCACAACCTCAAGGGTGTGGATCTGAACATCCCGCGCGACAAGCTGGTGGTCATCACCGGGCTGTCAGGGTCGGGCAAGTCGTCGCTGGCCTTCGACACGATCTACGCCGAAGGCCAACGCCGCTATGTCGAAAGCCTGTCCGCTTATGCGCGTCAGTTCCTCGACATGATGGGCAAGCCCGACGTGGACCACATCTCGGGCCTCAGCCCCGCCATCAGCATCGAGCAGAAGACGACCTCGAAGAACCCGCGTTCGACCGTGGGCACCGTGACCGAGATCTATGATTACCTGCGGCTGCTGTTTGCGCGCGCGGGCACGCCCTATTCGCCCGCGACCGGCCAGCCCATCGAGGCGCAGCAGGTCCAGGATATGGTCGATCGCATCATGGCCCTGCCCGAGGGCACGCGCGCCTATCTGCTGGCCCCCGTCGTGCGCGACCGAAAGGGCGAATACCGCAAGGAATTCATGGAGTTGCGGAAGTCCGGCTTTCAGCGCGTCAAGGTCAATGGCGAGTTCTTCGAACTGGACGAACCGCCCAGCCTCGACAAGAAGTTCCGCCACAATATTGATGTCGTCGTGGACCGGATCGTGGTCCGCGAGGGGCTGGAGACGCGGCTGGCCGACAGCCTGCGAACCGCGCTGGATCTGGCCGATGGCATTGCCATCCTCGAGACCGCCGAGGAGAACCCGCAGCGCATCACCTTTTCCGAGAAATTCGCCTGTCCGGTCAGCGGCTTCACCATCCCCGAGATCGAGCCGCGCCTGTTCAGCTTCAACGCACCTTTCGGCGCCTGCCCGGTCTGCGACGGGCTGGGGGTCGAGCTGTTCTTTGACGAAAGGCTGATCGTCCCCGACGCTGCATTGTCGGTGGACAAGGGCGCCATTGCCCCTTGGGCCAGGTCGAAATCGGCCTACCTTACGCAGACGATCAATGCGCTGGCCAGGCATTACGGTTTCGACAAGAAGACCCCCTGGAAGGATCTGCCCGAGAACGTGCGGCAGATGTTCCTGCATGGCTCGGGCCAGGACGAGATCAGGTTCCGCTTCGACGATGGCGGTCGCGTCTATGAGATCAGTCGCGTTTTCGAGGGCGTGATCCCCAACATGGAACGCCGCCTGCGCGAATCGGACAGCCAATGGGTGCGCGAGGAATTCGAGCGATACCAGAACAACCGCCCCTGCGGAGCCTGTGCGGGTTATCGCCTCAAGCCCGAGGCCCTGGCCGTCAGGATCGCGGGCGTCCATATCGGCCACGTGGTCGAGCTTTCCATTCGCGACGCGCTTGACTGGGTCCGCGCCGCCCCTGACCACCTGTCGAAACAGAAGAACGAGATCGCCGCCGCGATCCTCAAGGAAATCCGCGAAAGGCTTGGTTTTCTTGTGAATGTCGGTCTGGATTACCTGACCCTGTCGCGCGCGGCGGGCACCCTGTCGGGTGGGGAAAGCCAGCGTATTCGGCTGGCCAGCCAGATCGGCAGCGGCCTGACCGGGGTTCTTTACGTCCTGGACGAACCCTCGATCGGGCTGCACCAACGCGACAATGACCGCCTGCTGGCCACGCTGATGAACCTGCGCGATCAGGGCAATTCGGTGCTGGTGGTCGAGCATGACGAGGACGCGATCCGGCACGCCGATTACGTCTTTGACATGGGGCCGGGCGCAGGCGTGCATGGCGGCACGGTGGTCAGCCACGGCACCCCGGCCGAGATCGCCGCCGATCCGGCCAGCCTGACCGGCCAGTATCTGTCCGGCGCGCGCGAAATCGCCGTGCCGACCAGCCGGCGCAAGGGCAACGGCAAGAAGATCACCGTGGTCAAAGCCAGCGGTAACAACCTCAAGGACATGACCGTAGAATTTCCGCTTGGGAAATTCATCTGCGTCACCGGCGTCTCGGGCGGGGGCAAGTCCACGCTGACCATCGAGACGCTGTTCAAGACCGCATCCCTGCGTCTGAACGGTGCCCGCCAGACCCCCGCCCCCTGCGAGACGATCAAGGGGCTGGAGCATCTGGACAAGGTCATCGACATTGACCAACGCCCCATCGGCCGCACGCCCCGGTCGAACCCCGCGACCTATACCGGCGCCTTCACCCCCATTCGCGACTGGTTCGCGGGCCTGCCCGAATCGAAGGCCCGCGGCTACAAGCCCGGCCGCTTCAGCTTCAACGTCAAGGGTGGGCGCTGCGAGGCCTGTCAGGGCGATGGCGTCATCAAGATCGAGATGCACTTCCTGCCCGATGTCTATGTGGAATGCGAGACGTGCAAGGGCAAGCGCTACAACCGCGAAACGCTTGAGGTGCAGTTCAAGGGCAAATCCATCGCCGACGTGCTGGACATGACCGTCGAGGACGCCCAGACCTTCTTCGCCGCAGTCCCCTCGATCCGAGAAAAGATGGACGCGCTGATGCGGGTGGGTCTTGGCTATATCAAGGTCGGCCAGCAGGCCACGACCCTTTCGGGCGGCGAGGCGCAGCGCGTCAAGCTGTCCAAGGAACTCAGCCGCCGCTCGACGGGCCGCACGCTCTACATCCTGGACGAGCCGACGACCGGCCTCCACTTCGAGGATGTCCGCAAGCTGCTGGAAGTGCTGCACGAGCTGGTCGATCAGGGCAATACGGTGGTCGTGATCGAACACAATCTGGATGTCATCAAGACCGCCGACTGGATCATCGACATCGGCCCCGAAGGAGGGGATGGCGGCGGGCGCGTGGTCGCCACAGGCACCCCCGAACAGGTTGCCCTGGTCGAAGCCAGCCATACTGGCCGCTATCTCGGCCCGCTGCTGCGGCGGGGGCGCGTCAAGGCCGCGGAATGACCCCCAACGCGTGATCGGGCGCAAGGATACCGCCGTCGGGCGGCATCAGCCCCGGCCCGGTCCGCGATTCGTCCAGCAAGGCCACGTCGCGGCAACCCGGCCCGGCAAGGGATGACCGGCTTGCCATCGCCTCGGACTCCATCTCGGCACAGACTCGCAGAATTCCGGGCCGCACCAATGCGATTCGGTAGGGCATCCCGGTCTGCCGATCCGCAAGATTCGGCAGATCGGGGCAGGTCTCGGTCGCGATGACAGGCGGCACCGCAACCCCCTCTTTCACAAGACACATCGCCTGCAGAGCGATCGCGTCCAGATCGGCCCATCGTTGCTGGTCGCGCCGCTCGGCCCGGCCCGCCGCGGGCCCGCCCGAGACCCAGATGCCCGCCACGACCATCGCCAGTGCCAGCCCGATCAGGCCGCGCGCTCCGACATCGGCACGCGCCATACCCGCGTCCAGTTCGCGCCGATAGACCAGCAGCGCCAGCAGCGAGACGACAACCACCACGGCGGCCTTCAGCGCGAAGCGCGCGGTCAGATCGCCCGATAGCAGCGCATGGACCACGGCGACGGCACTGCCCAGCAAGGCGGTCCCCGCCATAAATCCCGATGCCGCCGCAAGCCAGCGCCGCAGCCAGCCCGAAGCATCCCGCCGCAGGTGCAGCACGGCAAAGACCGGGGTCATCACCACAAGAACCGCGATCGGCCAGCCCATTTGCGTGGCGAGAGGCCAGTCCGACGACAGACCAGGCGTCGCATGTTCGGCCAGTTGGAAGCCAAGCTGGACCAGTTGCCAGCACAGTGCGACCAGCGCCAGAAAGCCCAAGCCATCCAACAGCGCCAAACCCGCCGCCCGCCCCGAGCCCGCGCGTGGCACGGGCGGCAGCCCCGGCTCGACATGCCATTCTGCCAGTCCGGCCTTGATCTGGCCCTCGCTCCAGCCCGCGGCACGCAAGGCGGCCGCCAGTTCTTCGGGCGGATGCCCTGCCGCCAACCCCGTCCTCAGAAACGCTTCCAGCCTGTCACTGTCACGCATTGCCTTGCCCCTCTCGTCCTGCACCACAGGCATCTCAGCCCGCTATCCGAAGCAAGCCAGATTTTTTTCGCATCAGGCGCGTTTTTGCCCTTGCAACCCCCCGCGCGCTTTCGTATCTCCCCGCTCACCGAAGGCGGACAGCCAAACGGTGCGGAGCGCGGGCGTAGCTCAGGGGTAGAGCATTACCTTGCCAAGGTAAGGGTCGTGAGTTCGAATCTCATCGCCCGCTCCAGAACAAAAAGGCCGAACCTTCGGGTTCGGCCTTTTGCTTTGCGCCCTGCTGTCCGGGTGGTGCCGCACGACGAAAACGCCGCGTCACAGGCCCCCGCCGGGGCGAAAAGCCCAAGGCCGCAGCGTGGCACCTTGCCCCGGCAAATGCCTGTCGCTAGGTTCTGCGCCACGCCGAGGGGGGCAGAGGATAGCGCCATGCAGATCATCCGCAGCACGCCCGAAATGCGGGCGATCCGGCAGGATTGGCGCCGGGACGGAGACAAGGTCGTGCTGGTGCCCACGATGGGCGCGCTGCATGACGGGCATCTGTCGCTGGTCGCGCGCGCGCGCGATTGGCTGCGCGAACAGGGCGGCGGCCGTGTCGTCACCTCGATCTTCGTGAATCCGACGCAGTTCGGCCCGAACGAGGATCTTGACCGCTATCCCCGCGACGAGGCCGGCGACCTGGCCAAGCTGACGGCAGTGGGTTGTGACGCGGTGTTCCTGCCGCAGGTCGCCGATATGTACCGCCCCGGCGCCCAGACCCATGTCGAGGTCGCGAGCCTTGGCCGGATGCTGATGGGCCGACTCAGGCCCGGTCATTTCCGAGGCGTGGCGACGGTTGTGACGAAGCTCTTCAACCTCGTGCAGCCCGATGCAGCGACCTTCGGCGAAAAGGATTACCAGCAATTGACGCTGATCCGCCGCATGGTCGTGGATCTGGACATTCCGGTGACGATTCTTGCCGTGCCCACGATGCGAGAGCCCGACGGCCTTGCCATGTCCTCGCGCAATCAGCGCCTGACGCCCGAGGATCGCGCGGCGGCCCCCGTTCTGGCGCGCGCGCTGGATCGCGGCGCCGCGTTGATCGTCCAGGGCGCGGGCGTGGCACGGGCCCGCCGCGCCATCCGAGAGACGCTGCGCGCCGAGCCGCGCGCCGACATCCGGTCCATCGACATCCGCAACGCCGACGACCTGTCGCGCGTCACCGACGCCACCCGCCCCGTGGTGATCCTGCTGGCCGTCCGCTTTGGCGACGTGCTGCTGATCGACCAGCGTGTGGCCCATCCCTGACCCGCGCCCCGGCGCATCCCTGGAAAGGCCAGCCCATGTCAGCGCAAGCCCCCGTCAAGCGGATCACCGTCCCGCAGATCGCCGCCCGCAAGGGCGACGTGCCCATTGTCGCGCTGACCGCTTACACCGCTCCGATGGCTGCGCTGGTCGATGCCCATGCCGATGTCATCCTTGTGGGTGACAGCCTCGGCATGGTTGTTCATGGCTTGCCTTCGACCATTGGCGTCACGCTGGAGATGATGATCCTGCACGGTCAGGCGGTGATGCGTGGCTCGTCCCGCGCGATGGTCGTGATCGACATGCCCTTTGGCAGCTACGAGGAATCGCCCGAACAGGCCTTTCGCAACGCCGCCCGCGTGCTGGCCGAAACCGGCGCGGCCGCCGTCAAGCTGGAAGGAGGCGCGCGCATGGCCGCCACGATCCGCTTCCTGGTCGAACGCGGCGTCCCCGTGATGGCCCATGTCGGCCTGACTCCGCAGGCCATGCTGGTCATGGGGGGCTTTCGCACCCAAGGCAAGGACCAGGCGACATGGGAGACGCATGTCGCCGATGCGGTCGCCGTGGCCGAGGCGGGCGCCTTCTCGGTCGTGGTCGAGGGCGTCTATGAGGGCCTGGCCGACCGAATCACCGGGGCGGTCGCGATCCCGACCATCGGCATTGGCGCAAGCGCCCGTTGCGACGGACAGATTCTGGTTCTGGACGACATGCTGGGCCTGTCCGGCCGCGTGCCGCGCTTCGTGCGCAAGTTCGGCGATCTTGGCCCCCGCGCCGACCAGGCGATCGCCGCCTATGCCGCTGCCGTGCGCGCCCGCAGCTTCCCCGCCGAAGCCGAGCTTTATCGCTAGGCGCGTGTCATGGTCGAATGGATCGCCACATCGGACTTGACCGATCATTCCGAGGCCGTGCGCGTGATGGAGGACCGCGTCGCCGCCATCCACGAGGGCCGCGCATCCGAGGCGATCTGGCTGGTCGAGCATCCGCCCCTCTATACCGCCGGAACAAGCGCCGATCCGCGCGACCTGCTGGACAGTCGCTTTCCGGTCCACCAAACCGGCAGGGGCGGCCAATACACCTATCACGGGCCTGGCCAGCGGGTCGCCTATGTGATGTTGGACCTGAACCGGCGCGGGCGCGACATTCGCGCCTTTGTCGGCAATCTCGAGGCTTGGGTGATCGACGCCTTGGCGCAGTTCGGCCTGCGGGCCGAGACCCGGCCGGGCCGTGTCGGGGTCTGGGTGCCCCGCCCCGACAAGCCCCCACTGCCCGACGGCACGATGCGCGAGGACAAGATCGCCGCCATCGGCATCAAGCTGCGCCGATGGGTCAGCTTTCACGGTATCTCGATCAATGTCGAGCCGGACCTGTCGCATTATGCAGGCATTATCCCTTGCGGAATCAGCGGCCACGGCGTCACCAGCCTGGTCGATCTGGGCCTGCCGGTGACGATGCAGGATCTGGATGTCGCGCTTCAGGCCAGCTTTGCCCGCGTGATGGGATAGCCGGCTGCGTCACAATGTCAGCGCTTGCGACTTATCGGTGGCTGGATTCGGCGGAGGCGACCTGTAAGGTTGCGCTGCGGGAGACCGCCTTACTGGTCTAGCGAGGACAAGATGAAACCAGCCATGATCGCCGCCCTGATGGGTGCAAGTCTCAGCCTTCCCGTCGCCGCTCTTGCCGGCGACGCGGCGGCGGGCGAATCAGAATACCGCAAGTGCCGCGCCTGTCACATGATCCAGGACGCGGACGGCAATGACATCGTCAAGGGCGGCGTCACCGGGCCGAACCTGTGGAACATCATGGGCCAGCCCATCGCCTCGGTCGAGGGCTACCGCTATGGCGAAGGCATCCTGGCCGCCGCCGCCGCCAATCCCGATCTCGTCTGGACCGAGGAGGAACTGGTGGCCTACATTACCGATCCCCAGGCTTGGGTGCGCGAGAAATCGGGCGACGCTTCGGCGCGCTCGAAGATGACGTTCAAGCTCAATCGCGGACAGGAAGACATCGCGGCCTACCTGACCAGCGTGTCTCCGGACGCTCCGGCGGCCGAGTGACGGACGGGCTGCGGCGTCCTGTCGCAGCCACGCATCGCCTCGCGCCCGGAAAGATGCAAGCCTGCGGGGCTATCGGACCCGTCAGACCATCGTGACGCATTGCCCGCTCGGGGTCTGTGGTCTAAAGAAAGCGTGATTATGCCGGTCTGCCAGGCCGGCCTGACGGAATCTTGAGGGAGTTCGGGTATGGCAGACGCAGCCGCACACGGCCACGGCGAGCACCATGACACCCGCGGGTTCTTTACCCGCTGGTTCATGTCCACCAATCACAAAGACATCGGTATTCTTTACCTTTTCACCTCCGGTCTTGCCGGCCTGATCGCGGTAGCCTTCACGGTTTACATGCGACTCGAGCTGCATGAACCGGGCGTGCAATACATGTGCATGGAGGGCGCACGCTTCTTCGCCGATGCGAGTCGCGAATGCACGCCCAATGGCCATCTGTGGAACGTGCTGATCACCTATCACGGCGTCCTGATGATGTTCTTCGTCGTGATCCCTGCCCTGTTCGGCGGCTTCGGCAACTACTTCATGCCGCTGCAGATCGGCGCGCCGGACATGAGCTTCCCGCGCATGAACAACCTCAGCTACTGGCTCTATGTGGCGGGCCTCCTGCTGGGTATCGCCTCGCTGCTGGCGCCGGGCGGCAACCAGCAGCTGGGTTCGGGCGTGGGCTGGGTTCTCTACCCGCCGCTGTCCACGAACGAGGGCGGCTATTCGATGGACCTCGCGATCTTCGCGATCCACGTCTCGGGTGCCTCGTCCATCGTCGGTGCGATCAACATCATCACCACCTTCCTGAACATGCGCGCCCCCGGCATGACGCTGTTCAAGGTGCCGCTGTTCGCCTGGTCGGTCTTTATCACTGCCTGGCTGATCCTGCTGGCCCTGCCGGTCCTGGCCGGTGCCATTACCATGCTGCTGATGGACCGCAACTTCGGCACGAACTTCTTCAACCCGGCCGGCGGCGGTGACCCGGTGCTGTATCAGCACATCCTGTGGTTCTTCGGCCACCCGGAAGTATATATCATCATCCTGCCCGGCTTCGGCATCATCAGCCACGTCATCGCGACCTTCTCGAAAAAGCCGATCTTCGGTTACCTGCCGATGGTGCTGGCCATGGCCGCCATCGGGATCCTGGGCTTCGTCGTGTGGGCGCACCACATGTACACCGTCGGCATGTCGCTGACCCAGCAGGCCTATTTCATGCTGGCCACGATGACGATCGCCGTGCCCACGGGCATCAAGGTCTTTTCCTGGATCGCGACGATGTGGGGCGGCTCGGTCGAGTTCAAGACGCCGATGCTCTGGGCCTTCGGCTTCCTGTTCCTGTTCACCGTGGGCGGCGTCACCGGCGTTGTCCTGAGCCAGGCGCCGCTGGACCGCGTCTATCACGACACCTACTATGTGGTGGCGCATTTCCACTATGTGATGTCGCTTGGCGCGGTCTTTGCGATCTTTGCAGGCATCTATTACTGGATCGGCAAGATGTCGGGGCGTCAATATCCGGAATGGGCGGGCAAGCTGCATTTCTGGATGATGTTCATCGGCGCGAACCTGACCTTCTTCCCGCAGCACTTCCTGGGCCGCCAGGGCATGCCGCGCCGCTATATCGACTATCCGGTCGAATATGCGTTCTGGAACGCGGTCAGCTCCTGGGGCGCCTATCTGTCCTTTGCCTCGTTCCTGTTCTTCATCGGCGTCGTGTTCTACACGCTGTTCGCGGGCAAGCGCGTGACCGAGAACAACTACTGGAACGAATACGCCGACACGCTGGAATGGACCCTTCCCTCGCCGCCCCCCGAGCACACGTTCGAGGAACTGCCCAAACGCGAGGACTGGGATCGCAGCCCGGCGCACTGAGGCAAGGCATCATCATGCCCTATGAATGGAAAGACGCGGCCCCGGATCAGACCGGGGCCGTTTTGCGTGAATTGCACCTGTGGCCGCATCGTTCGCTGCCGCGCAAAGGCTTCGTCTGGTTCATCGGGATAACGGCCGCCTTCGTCTCGCTGCCGCTTCTGGCGGTTCTGGGAACGGCGGTCCTGTGGGGGCTGTTGCCTTTCATGGCGCTGGCCGTGGGCGGAACCTGGTTCGCAATACAGCAAACCTATCGCAGCGGTCAGACGCATGAAGAACTGATCCTGGACCGGCAGATCCTGCGGGTCACGCGCCACGATCCAGGGCGGCCCGTGCGCGAATGGCAGACGAACAGCTACTGGGTCCGGGCGGGCCTTCGCAAGGGTCCGGTCGAAAACTATCTGACCCTGACCGATGGCCAGCGCGAGATCGAACTGGGCGCCTTCCTGACCCCCGAAGAACGCCGCGCGCTTTTTGACGAACTTACCCGTGCCTTCGGCAAACTGAAGGAGCCGTGACCGGCCCCTTCAATCGCTTCACGTATCGCTTTTACGTTCGGGCAAGTCGTCGTGGCTGGTCGAAGCCATCTCTTCCAGTTCAGCCTCGGTCATGCTGTCATACATGTCGCGCGAAGCGCCTTGCAGATCACTGACTTTCGTTTCGCCCCGCTTTGCCGACAGGGCGGCGCCTGCGGCGCGCTGCTGGGCCTTGGAACGCGCATCCATGGAAACCTCTTTCGCTGGTCCCATGCCAACGCGGAAAGGCGCCGATTGTTTCAGGCCAGAAGCCGATCCTTGACCAACGGGCCTGCCGCGGCAAAATCCATCTGCCCGGCATGACGTTCCTTCAGCGCAGCCATCACTCGGCCCATATCGCGGATCCCTGAGGCGCCCAGATCGGCGATGGCCGCGTCGATGGCGGCGCGGGTCTCGGCCTCGGTCATCTGGCGGGGCAGGAATTCCTGGATGATGCTGATTTCCTGCTCCTCCTTGGCGGCCAGTTCCAGCCGCCCGCCTTCCTCGTAGGCGCGCGCCGATTCCTGACGCTGCTTGACCATGCGCGACAGGATCAGGACCAGATCGGCCTCGGTCAGGGTGCCCTCGCCATCACCGCCCCGTGCCGCAATCTCACGGTCCTTGATGGCAGCGGCAATCAGGCGCAACGTGGACAAGCGGGCGCTGTCCTTGGACTTCATCGCCTGCCTGGTGGCGTCTTGCAGTCGGGCGCGCAGTTCCATGATCGGGTATCCTTGCTTCATGCTGGCCATGCCAGAACCTGCGCGACATAGGGCAAGCGCCCCCTCAGTTCAAGCCGGTGACAAGGCCCGGCCCTGCGGCGGGTTGACCTTGGGGGGCGCGCCCCCTATTCACCCGATGATTTCAGACCAGAGGTGCCCCATGGCCACGAAACCGACCGCCTGCCTGGTGCTTGCAGACGGCACAGTCTTTTATGGTCGGGGCTTCGGAGCCCCGGGCGAGGTTGTCGCCGAACTGGTCTTCAACACCGCCATGACCGGCTATCAGGAGATCATGACCGATCCCTCCTATGCCAGCCAGATCGTCACCTTCACCTTTCCTCATATCGGCAATACCGGCGTCACCCCCGAGGATGACGAGGCACAGGAACCGGTCGCGGCCGGCATTGTCGTTCGGTGGGATCCGACGCTGCCCTCGAACTGGCGCGCGACCGAGGCGCTGACCGTCTGGATGGCGCGGCGCGGCCGCATCGGCATCGGCGGCGTGGACACCCGCCGACTGACCCGCGCGATCCGCCAGCAGGGCGCGCCCCATGTCGTCCTGGCCCATCACCCCGAAGGGCTGTTCGACTTGCCCGCGCTGATCGCCAAGGCCCGCGCCTGGAAGGGTCTGGTCGGCCTGGACCTTGCCCGCGAAGTCAGCTGCGCCCAGAGCTATCGTTGGGACGAGGGTGCCTGGCACTGGCCCAGGGGTTTCGGACGCGCCGAGACCGGCAAGCCCTTCAAGGTCGTCGCGCTGGATTACGGCGCCAAGCGCAACATCCTGCGCTCGCTGGTGGCTCATGGCGCCGAGGTGACGGTCCTGCCCGCGACCGCCACCGCCGAGGACGTTCTGGCCCACGAACCCGAAGGCGTGTTCCTGTCGAACGGCCCCGGCGATCCGGCGGCCACGGGCGAATATGCCGTGCCGATGATTCGCAGCCTGCTGGAACGCGACCTGCCGATCTTCGGCATTTGCCTTGGCCACCAGATGCTGGCGCTGGCGCTTGGCGCCAGGACCGTCAAGATGAGCCACGGCCATCATGGCGCGAACCATCCCGTCCGCGACATCGAGACCGGGAAGGTCGAGATCACCTCGATGAATCACGGTTTCGCCGTCGATTCGCAGAGCCTGCCCAAAGGGGTGATCGAGACCCATGTCAGCCTGTTCGACGGCAGCAATTGCGGCATCCGCGTCGAGAATCGGCCAGTCTTTTCCGTCCAGCACCACCCCGAGGCTTCGCCCGGGCCGCAGGATAGCCTGTATCTGTTCCAGCGTTTTGCCGAGTCGATGCAGAACCGCCGCGCCTGAAACGGGAACAGTCATGGAACCTGATGCAGGGGCGTTGCGAATTCGGTCACACCGCCCCTTCGCTTAACCGCCTGTTAAGCATCGCCATGCCACGACGAACCAAACAACGGGGATTCGTCGATGGCATCTTTGGCAGCACCGCAGGAACCCGATGCCATCGCGCAGGCTGATGGAGGCGTGCAATTCGGCGGCCCGACCCTTGCCCCTCGGCACGAAGCACCGCTGGGCCAGATCCTGATCGAGGACGGTGCCGTCGATCCGCGCAATCTGCTGAAGGCGACCGTCATGCGACGGCGCGAAAATGCGCGCCTTGGCCAGATCCTGCTGGGTCACGGCTGGGTCACGCCCGAGGCGCTGGCGCGCGCCTTGTCGCGGCAATGGCGCACCACGACGATCGACCCCGCGCAGACGCCCCCCGATCCACGCCTGATCGACGCAGCAGGCGCGGGATTCTGCCTGACGCACGCTATCCTGCCCTGGCGCAGAATCGGCGGCGTCACCTGGATCGCAACCGCGCGGCCCGACGAATTCGCAAGCCTGTTGCCGCGCCTTCCGGCCGAATTCGGCATCGTGCGGATGCTGCTCTGCACCGAGGCTCAGGCGCAGGAAGGGGTGCTGAACAACCGCCGCATCCGCCTGATCCGCGAGGCCGAGTCGCGCGTGCCCGCCGCCGAAAGCTGCCGCACGCAGAATCAGGCTCGGACCAGCCGGCTGGCGCTAGGGCTGCTGGCGGCGGCGCTGCTGGGGTTTTGGATCGCCCCAAGATCGATGGCTGGGCTTCTGGTGGGTTGGGCCATCCTGACCCTGCTCGCGCAGAGCGGTCTGAAGCTGATGGCCGCCCTCGCCGCGCGACGGACGCGGGCGGATGACGAAAGGCTTGCCGCCGCAATCGCGTGCGGCCAGATCACCCCGGCCGAGATGGACGCGCCGCTGCCAGTGATCTCGGTCATGGTGCCGCTCTTCAAGGAAAGCGATGTCGCGGATAAGCTGGTCGCCCGGCTCGCGCGGCTTGATTACCCGCGCGAATTGACCGATCTGCTGCTGGTCATCGAAGAAAGCGATGCGGTGACCTCCAAGGCGCTGGAAGGTGCACGACTGCCCCACTGGATCCGCGTCGTGCGCGTGCCCGACGGCCCGATCAAGACCAAGCCGCGCGCGCTGAACTATGCGCTGAACTTCTGCCGCGGCCAGATCGTCGGCATCTGGGACGCCGAGGACCGCCCCGATCCCGATCAGTTGCACAAGATCGCGCGGGCCTTCCATTTCGCGCCTGCCGATGTGGCCTGTCTTCAGGGTGCGCTGGACTTCTACAATCCCCGCACCAACTGGCTGGCACGCTGCTTCACGATCGAATACGCAACCTGGTTCCGGGTTCTGCTGCCCGGTGTGGCGCGGCTGGGGCTGGTCGTGCCTCTGGGCGGGACGACGCTGTTCTTCCGCCGCCATCTGCTGGAGGAAGTGGGCGCCTGGGACAGCTGGAACGTGACCGAGGACGCCGATCTGGGCGTTCGTCTGGCCCGACGCGGCTATCGCACCCAGATCATCGAGACCACGACCGACGAAGAGGCCAATTGCCGCGCCCTGCCCTGGATCAAGCAGCGTTCGCGCTGGCTCAAGGGCTATGCGATGACCTGGGGCGTCCATATGCGCGATCCGGTCGCGCTGTATCGTCAGCTTGGCGCCTGGGCTTTCTGGGGCTTTCAGGTGCAGTTCCTTGGCGCCTTGTCGCAATATCTGCTGGCGCCGGTCCTGTGGAGTTTCTGGCTGCTGGCATTGGGTCTGCCCCATCCTTTGCGCGCGCCGCTGGAGGGGATGTGGGGCGGCTGGGCGATCCCGCTTCTGTTCGGTCTGTTCATCGCGTCCGAGGCGCTCTCGATCATCATCGGCCTGCGCGCAGTGCGGCGCGCCAAGCACCGGCATCTGCTGCCCTGGGTGCCGGGGATGCACTTCTATTTTCCGCTCGGCTGTCTGGCCGGGTGGAAGGCAATCTACGAGGTTGTGACCAAGCCCTTCTACTGGGACAAAACCGCTCATGGCCTCTATGCCGAGGCGACAGAGACGGCGCCCGCGCCCCTGCCCGGCACGGTCGAAGTGCCGCTGTTGGGTCAGATCGGGGAACGTCGCGCCGGGATCGACGCGGAACCCGCCCCTGCCCCAGCACCAGCCGTCGTCCCTGACATTGCCGTGGCCGCGCAGCGGCGGGCAGGCTAGGCGAGTGGGGCCTCAACCGGGGCCTCGGCGTCGATCAGAATCCGCGCTTCGACCGTATCGCGCTCCAGGCTGGCCTGCAACGCCGCCAGATCCGCCGCCCCGGTCTCGCGCAGCAGAAAGGATTGGCCTCCGAGACCGATCGCCTCCATATCCAGCGCCCGGTCCGTCAGCAGCCGGCCCGAGGCGTGCAGCCGCCACAAGGCGCGCCAGATCGAAGCCAGCCGCCCCGCCGCATCCGCCGTCAGCAGCCCCGCCCGCTGCCCGGCGCGCAATTGCGCCAGCGTCGCCCGAACGGGCTGGCCTGCTCTTAGCGCGCAGGCCTGCGCCAGCAGGTCGATATCCTGCAAACGGCCCGGGCCGACCTTGGCCTCCCACGGGCCATCGGGCCGACGGGCAGCGAAGATGCGGGCGCGCATCTCGGCCAGATCGGGCATCACGCGGGGATCGCTGCCGCGCGTGGTCAGGATCTTCAACCGCAGCGCCTCGACCTCGGCGGCCAGCGCTTCGGCATCGGCACCTGTGCGGGCCACGACACGCGCGCGGGTCAGGGCCAGATGTTCCCATGTCCAGGCCTCGGTCATCTGGTAATTCTCGAAGCTCTGGATCGCTGTCGCAACCGGCCCCTGCCGCCCTGAGGGACGCAGGCGCATGTCCACCTCGTAAAGCCGCCCCTCGGCGGTGGGGGCCGACAGCGCCGTGATCATCGCCTGGGTCAGCCGTGCGTAGTAGGGGCGCGCGGCCAACGGACGCGGCCCGTCCGAGCCCTCGGTCCCCGCCGCGTCGTAGATCACGATCAGGTCGAGGTCCGATCCCGCATTCAACGCCCGCGCCCCAAGCGAGCCCATCCCCAGGACCACCGCCCCCCGCCCCGGAGGCGGTCCGTGACGGCGCGCGAAATCCTCGGCCGTGACCGGGAACAGCGCAGCGACCGAGGCATCCGCCAGATCGGCGTATTGAACCGCGGCCTCGTCCGCGTCGATCAGGCCGCGCAGGTGATGCACGCCGATGCGGAAATGCCATTCATGCGCCCATCGCCGCGCGGCATCCAGCGCGCGCTCGTATCCGCCCTGCGGTGCCCGCAGCGTGGCCGCCAGAACCGAGGCCAGGTCGCGTGCCAGCCCCTCGGAGCCCAGCCAGGGAGCGAAGAAGCTGCCCGCCAGCACCGCGTCCAGCACCGCCGGATAGCGCGCCAGATAGCCCGCAAGCGCGGGCGCGGTGCCGCAGATATCCACGATCAGTTCGATCAGCTGCGGATTGGCCTCGAACAGCGAAAAAAGCTGCACGCCGGCGGGCAGACGCGACAGGAAGCTGTCAAAACGGGCCAAAGCCTCGGTCGGGTGGCCCGAGGCGGCCATGCGCGACAGAAGCTGCGGCTCGATCCGACGAAAGATCTGCTGCGCGCGTTCGGATCGCAGCGCAGGATAGCCCTGCCAGCGCGCGATGATGGCGCGCGCTTCGTCCGACAGGTCGGGGGTGCTGGCCGCGCTCTCTCCGGGGGCAAAGAAATCCTCGGTAAGCTGGTGGACGCGCAACAGGCGTTGATGCAGATGCGCGCACCACGCCTGAACATCGCGCTCGGCCGAAAGCGCCGCGATCGCCGCCAATCCCTGCGGATCGCGGGGCAGGCAATGGGTCTGCGCGTCGTTCACCATCTGGATGCGATGCTCGATGTCGCGATGCGCGCGGTAATGCGCAATCAACTCCTCGGCCACGTCCTGCGGAACCCAGCCGCTTGCCGCCAGGGCCCGCAGCCCGCCAACCGTGTCGCGCAGCCGTAGCGAGGCATCGCGCCCGCCCGCGATCAGTTGGCGTGTCTGGGTGAAGAACTCGATCTCGCGGATGCCGCCTTGACCCAGCTTCATGTTATGCCCCGGCACCTCCAGCCGGCCGCCAAGGCCCTTGTGGTCGCGGATGCGCAGCCGCATGTCATGCGCGTCCTGAATGGCGGCGAAATCCAAATGCTTGCGCCAGACGAAGGGGCGCAATTCGCGCAGGAACCGCTCGCCCGCAGCAATGTTGCCGGCCGCCGCACGCGCCTTGATGAAGGCGGCGCGCTCCCAGGTGCGGCCCTCGGCCTCGTAATAGGCCAGCGCCGCGGCGGTCGAGATGCAGACCGGCGTGACCGCCGCATCGGGTCGCAGCCGCAGATCGGTGCGAAAGACATAGCCATGCGCGGTCACGTCCGACAGGGTCGCCGCCATCCTGCGCGTGGCGCGGATCAGGGCGGCGCGGGCCTCCATCTGTTGATCGGAGGAATAGGCGGTTTCGTCGAACAGCACGATGAGGTCGATGTCGGAACTGTAGTTCAGCTCGCGCGCGCCCCCCTTGCCCATGGCCAGCGCAAAGATGCCGCCGGCGTCCGAAGCGGTCGGGGGCAACTTGCCGCGCCGGGTCTCGACCGTGACATGAGCGCGAAGGGCCAGGTCCACGGCACGGTCGGCCAGATCGGACAGCGCGCCCGTGACCTGTTCCAGCGGCCAGACCCCGCCCAGATCGGCCAGGGCCGTCAACAGCGCCACGCGCCGCTTGGCACGGCGCAACGCGACCCCAAGATCGTCGGGCGACAGATCCTCGAACCCGGCGGTCTCGTGCGTCACGACATCGTCATTTTCCAGCCCCCCGGGCAGCCACTCGGCCTCGTGCCGGATCAGCCCGGCAAGATAGGGGCTTGACCCGGCCGCCCCCGCGATCAGTTCAGCCAGCGGGCCGGGCGGCAGACCGAGGGCTTGCACCGCCTCGGCGCCGCGATCAGGGTCGAGGGGGATGGGACTACGGGTGATGCGTTCGGCAAAGCTCATGCGCGGCAGTTTCCGCACAAAGACGCAGGGCCGTCAACGCACGGATCAGCAGGGGACACGACATTGCGTTAACCCTTTCTCGACTTGGCCTGCATTCGAATCGTTGCTAGGCTTTCACATCGGATACACAGCGGAATGGATGGCGCAGTTCCGGGATGATGAGCCTTGACCGGTGGATCTGCCCCAACGAGATGACCCACCTTGTGGAGGGGATATGACGCGTCATACCCTGCCCCATGCCCCGCAGTTCTATGTTACCGCCCCCCAGCCCTGCCCTTATCTGCATGGCCGTGCCGAACGAAAGCTGTTCACCGCCCTTCAGGGCGAGAACGCGGCCGAACTGAACAACGCCCTGTCGCGGCAAGGCTTCCGGCGGTCGCAGAACGTGCTTTACCGCCCCAGTTGCGAGACCTGTGTCGCCTGCATGTCGGCGCGCATCCGCGTTGCGGATTTCCAGCCCTCGCGCACGCAGCGGCGGGCGGCACAGCGCAACGCGTCCCTGCGGCGGCTGGCCACCAGTGCCTGGGCGACCGAAGAGCAGTTCGATCTGTTCCGCCGCTATCTGGACAGCCGCCACGCCGATGGTGGCATGGCCGACATGGATATCTTCGAATTCGCCGCGATGATCGAGGAAACGCCGGTCAAGACGCGGGTGATCGAGTATCGCTGCGCGGCTTCCGCATTGCCCTCGGTCGCGGCCGGCGACGATCATCTTGCGGCAGTCTGCCTGACCGATGTTCTGGATGACGGGCTGAGCCTTGTTTACAGCTTCTATGACCCGCAACTGCGCCAAGCCAGCCTCGGCACGCATGTCATCCTTGACCATATCGAGATCGCGCGCGCGGCGGGCCTGCCCTATGTCTATCTGGGCTATTGGGTGCCTGGCAGCCGCAAGATGGACTACAAGGCGCGGTTCGGCGCCCTCGAAATCTACAAGAACGGCGCCTGGCAGGATATCGGAAACCCGCAGGATCACGGCGACGAGGCGCATCCCCTGTCGGTCGATCCCATCGTCGAGCAGGTCGCACGGATCGCGCTGCCGCAATTCGACCGCTGACGAGTTGGGAAATATAATTTCAATTTAGCACGCGCCTGCGTCATTTTCTCCATCCAACCCCATTGACCCCGCCTTGGGCCGACAATAGTTTGCGCCGACGCCGGGGCAGCCTGCCCTGTGTCTGAGCTTGATTTGTGATGGAGCAAAAGATGTCCCGAACGATGACGGGTGCAAGAATGGTGGTCGAGGCGCTGCGCGATCAGGGCGTCGATACCGTATTCGGCTATCCGGGCGGGGCCGTGCTACCCATCTATGACGAGATCTTCCAGCAGAACGACATCACCCATGTCCTCGTGCGCCATGAACAGGGCGCGGTCCACATGGCCGAGGGCTATGCCCGCTCGACCGGCAAACCGGGCGTCGTTCTGGTCACTTCCGGACCGGGCGCCACCAATGCCGTGACCGGCCTGACCGATGCGCTGCTGGATTCGATCCCGCTGGTCGTCCTGTCGGGTCAGGTTCCGACCTTCATGATCGGCACCGACGGCTTTCAGGAGGCCGATACGGTCGGCATCACCCGCCCCTGCACCAAGCACAACTGGCTGGTCAAGGACACCGACAGACTGGCCGAGACGATCCACAAGGCCTTTTACGTCGCAACTTCGGGCCGCCCCGGCCCGGTGCTGATCGACATTCCCAAGGATGTGCAATTCGCCACCGGCCGCTATGTCGGCCCGAAACAGATCGAGGCCAGCCTCTATCAGCCCGTCAAGAAGGGCGATCCGGCCGCCATCACCCGTCTGGTCGAGCTGATCGAGCAGGCCGAGCGGCCGATCCTCTATACTGGCGGCGGCGTCATCAATTCAGGCCCGGGTGCCAGCCAACTTCTGCGCGAACTGGCCGATGCGACGGGCTTTCCGGTCACATCCACCCTGATGGGGCTGGGCGCCTATCCGGCCTCGGGCAAGGGCTGGCTGGGGATGCTGGGGATGCACGGCCTCTACGAGGCAAATCTGGCGATGCATGGCTGCGATCTGATGATCAATATCGGCGCGCGGTTCGACGACCGCATCACGGGCCGGATCGCCGATTTCAGCCCCGGATCGGTCAAGGCGCATATCGACATCGACCCTTCCTCGATCAACAAGGTCGTCCGCGTGGACGTGCCCATCGTGGGTGATGTCGGCCATGTGCTCGAAGATCTGCTGAAGGTCTGGAAGGCGCGCGGCCGCAAGGTCAATTCCGAGGGCCTCTCCCGCTGGTGGGCGCAGATCGAGGAATGGCGCGCAAGAAAGTGCCTGTTCTATCGCAACAGCGACACAATCATCAAACCGCAATACGCGCTGCAACGCCTTGAGGCGCTGACGAAGAATCACGACCGCTACATCACGACCGAGGTCGGCCAGCATCAGATGTGGGCCGCGCAATATCTGGGCTTCGAGAGGCCGAACCGCTGGATGACCTCGGGCGGCCTGGGCACGATGGGCTATGGCCTGCCCGCCTCGATCGGCGTGCAGATGGCGCATCCCGAGGCGCTGGTCATCAACATCGCGGGCGATGCCAGCTGGCTGATGAACATGCAGGAAATGGGCACCGCGGTGCAGTTCCGCCTGCCGGTCAAGCAGTTTATCCTGAACAATGAGCGCCTTGGCATGGTGCGCCAGTGGCAGCAATTGCTGCATGGCGAACGCTACAGCCAGTCCTGGTCGGACAGCCTGCCCGATTTCGTGAAGCTGGCCGAGGCCTTCGGCTGCGGCGGCGCGCAGGTGCGCGACCCCAAGGATCTGGACGCGGCCATCCAGGCGATGATCGACTATGACGGCCCCTTCATCCTGGACGTGCTGGTCGAGAAGCACGAGAACTGCTTCCCGATGATCCCCTCGGGCAAGCCGCATAACGAGATGCTGCTGGGCGAGGCCGAGACGCAGGGCGTGATCGAATCCGAAGGCGCGGTGCTGGTCTGACGGCCGGACAGGAAAGGGCAAAGTCATGAACGCATTGAACATCCAGAAGGGCATGTCGCGCCATTCGGCCTATGACCTGCGCGACCCCCATTCCCAGGTCGAGGAAAGCCACACCCTGGCCGTCCTGGTCGAAAACGAACCGGGCGTCCTGGCCCGCGTGATCGGCCTGTTTTCCGGGCGCGGCTACAATATCGACAGTCTGACCGTGGCCGAGATCGACCACGAGGGGCACCGCTCTCGCATCACCGTGGTCACGCGCGGCACGCCTGCCGTGATCGAACAGATCAAGGCGCAGCTTGGCCGGATCGTGCCGGTGCACGAGGTCCATGACCTGACCGTCGAGGGGCCTGCCGTCGAACGCGAACTGGGTCTGTTCAAGGTTCGCGGTCAGGGCGAAAAGCGCGTCGAGGCGCTGCGCATCGCCGAAATCTTTCGCGCGAACGTGGTCGATTCGACGCTGGAGAGCTTTGTGTTCGAACTGGTGGGCACGCCGACCAAGCTGGATGCCTTTGCCGATCTGATGCGGCCTTTGGGACTGGTCGATCTGGCACGAACCGGCGTTGCGGCGCTGGCGCGCGGGCTCTGAAAAAGTGCTGCGGGTTCAGCCCGCCGCACTTGTCCTCATGCGGGGCAAGGCCAGTCCCTGCGAAACGCTCGGCCTCTGGTCGCTCTGCCTCTGATCGTTGTGCAGATTGACCACCCGCGGACGCGCTTCGGCCGCTGGCCGGGATTCGGCCAGCAGACGCGGCAGTTGCGGGCAGCTTTGTTCCGACAATATCGACACGACCAGCGCGTGACGCAGATTGCCGATGGTCTGGGTCTCAAGTTCGACAAGGTCGCCGGGCTCGGGCCAGCGGCCCTCGGCCTCGACAAGATTGGCGCGTCCCTGAAGATAGGCCAATGTCGCCTGGTCTTCGCACCAGATGATCGCCTTCTCGCGTGACACATTCGTCCAGACCACGACCCCGATCATCCACTATCCTTCCTGCCGCGGCCGACGCGCGTCAACCATGTCAATTCAAATCTGCGATCAATCGCAGTTAACAGGAAGTAAAGCAGAAATCCGCCGACTCGCCAGTCTTTTGTTGCAGACGAAGAATTTTTTTCACCTTGCGGTTGCCGTGCGACCCTGGGGACACAACCCTGAATCCCCCGCCGCAGGGGTCCACAGACCGATCTGCCGGTCGGGGACTGCGGGTGCGCAAGTTGCCAGACAGTGGCCTTCTATCGGATGCGGCCCGTTTCCACATCTCTGACGGCGCGCGAAACCTGGGCGATCCGCTGTGCGCGCGAAGGATGCGTGCCCAGAATATGATTGCCCGGGTCCGGGATCCGCTCGAACAGGCGGGCGCCGTTGATCGGATTGAAGCCCGCATTGAGCGCGATGATCGAACCGAGATAATCGGCCTCCAGCTCCCACTCGCGCGAGTAATAGCGCGAACCGACCGTCGCGCCGATCTGCTGCGCGCGCTCGATCGCGCTGGCATCGCCGCCATAGGCCGAGGCCAGCGTTCCCAGCACAACCGCAGCCGCCGAAGCCGCGCCCGAGCGGCGGTCAAGATGGTTCAGGATATGATGCGCAGCCTCGTGGCCGACGACAAAGGCGATCTCGTCGGCGTTCCGGGTCTGGGCAATCAACGAGAGGGTGAAGCCCACGATGGGGCGCCCGTTTCGGTCCACGGTCTGAAAGGCGTTGGGTTCCTGGTTGGGGCGATCATCGACGACAAAGGTAAAGTCGCAACTGATCGGGCGCGTCCGGCGCAGCAGGCATTCTTCGCGAACGACAGGTTCCATCCGGCGCATGACCTGAACGAATGTGCGGGCAGCAGCATCCGGCGTGCCCTGATGCGGCGCCGCCGCCGGCGGCAGCGTCACCCGCGTGGCCACGGGCGCAGGAACCGGCCCGCCCGGCGCAGCCACATCCATCGGCATGGGCGCACAGGCGCCAAGGGCAAGCAGCCCTGCCAGGATCAGTGCTGGAAACCTGTTCAACCTGAGACCCATCGCTCTGCCTCGATCCTGCCGTCATTCCTGTTCGGCCAAGCATATCCCGCGGCAGCAGCCCCTGCAAACCCCCGGCGCTTGTGCCCGGCGCGCAATCACGCGATTGTCGGGCTTGCATGACAGGAGGATGCGATGTTCACCATCGAACATGATTTCGACGCCACCGTGATCACGCTGATCGACGAAGCCGAGCCGAACACCCGCCCTCTGAACGAAGACGTGGTGATTCTGACCTTCGATGACCGCGTTGTGATCGAACAGATGAGCGAGCACGGCGACGAAGTGGCCCGCATCACCTTCACCATGCATCAGTTGGCCGAACTGCGCGCGGCGTTGAACCTGCCCGAGGGCAATTACCGGCTGGAACGCCGCATCTGATCCCTGCCGGAGGAACCGAAGATGTCAAAAAGAAACGACGCCGCCCTGGCCTTTCTGGCCACCAGACGGTCGCATCCGCCCAAACTTCTGGCCGAGCCGGCGCCTGATCGGGCCGAGGTGATGCGCCTTTTGACCCTTGCCGCCCGTGTCCCCGACCACGGCAAACTGGAACCGTGGCGCTTTCTGGTCCTGACGCGACCGGCGCTGGACCGTCTCAAGCCGCTTCTGCACAAGGCGGTTCTGGATGACGGGCAAGACGAAGCCGCTGCCGAAAAGGCGGCCGCGGCTCTGTCCTCGCCGCTGATTGTCGGGGTGATCCACAGCCCGGTCGCAAGCCCCAAGGTGCCCGGATGGGAACAGGTTCTGTCGGCGGGCGCGGTCTGTCTGGGGCTGGTGAACGCGGCTTTGGCCTCTGGTTGGGGGGCGAGCTGGCTCACAGGGTTTGCCGCGCTGAACCAGGATTTCGCGGCGGCCCATCTGGGCCTCGCGCCCGGCGAGCGTGTGGCCGGGCTGATCCATATTGGCAGTTCCGGTGACGCCCCGCCCGACCGCCCCCGACCAAATATCGAGGCCAAGACGGCCTGGCTGGAATGATGCGCGCGCTGCATGTCCTGGCGCTTGGCTGGGCGGATTTGCTGAGGCCCGCGGCGCTGCGGCTTGTTCTGGCAGGCGTGGCGCTGACGATCGGACTGTTCATCGCCCTCCAGGCCGCAATTTTCTGGGCACTGCGGCTGATGGTGCCGGGCGGCTTCTCGCTGCCCTGGCTGGGCGAAGTGCAGATCGGTCCGGTCCTGTCCTGGGGCTCGCTGGCGCTGTTTCCGCTGATGGGATTCTTCCTGATGGCGCCGGTTGCGGCCCTCTTTTCAGGTCTCTTCGCCGAAAATGTCGCCGCCGAGGTCGAACGTCGGCATTACCCCGACCGGCAAGGTGTCTCGCTGGATTTCATGGATTCCTTGCTGGAAGCGCTGGCGGTCATGGCGGCGGTGCTTGGCATCGGCATCGTGGCGCTGCTGCTGGCACCCTTTCTGGGCCCGCTGGCGCCGGTGCTGTTCTACCTGGCGAATGGCTGGCTTCTGGGGCGCGAGTTCTTCCAGATGGCCGCGCGTCGCCACCTGTCAGAGCCCGAGGCACATCGTCTGCGCCAGCGCCATGCGGGGACGATCCTGATCACGGGTGCGCTGGTCGCGGCGGGGCTGACCGTGCCGCTGCTGAACATCGCGCTGCCCTTGCTGGCGGCGGCGGCATTTGCGCATCTTTACCACAAGGTCAGCGGATCAGCTGGTCCAGATGCGAGATATCGGATCGGGTGATGATCTCGCCGAAGATGATGAAAGCGATCACCGCCCAGGTCGCCGATGTGATCAGCGTCGTCCAGATCAGCTTGCGCCGCCAAGGCACACCAGCCGGGGCGCCGGCATGGGTTCCGCGCAAGATTTCGCCCGCATCGGCCTGACTGCGCTGGCCGATCGGCATGACGACGAACAGGGTCAGAAACCACAAGGATGCGTAAAGGACGATTCCGCCGGTCAGGCTCATCAGACTTGCTCCAGTTCGATCAGGCAGCCGTTGAAATCCTTGGGATGCACGAACAGCACCGGCTTGCCATGCGCACCGATCTTCGGCTCGCCCGAGCCAAGGACGCGCGCCCCCGCCGCCTTTAGCCGGTCGCGCGCGGCCAGGATATCGGCGACCTCGTAGCAGATATGGTGAATGCCGCCTGCCGGGTTCCGTTCCAGAAAAGCCGCGACAGGGCTGTCGTCGCCCAGCGGGGCGATCAGTTCGATCTTCGTGTTCGGCAGATCTATGAAGACCACGGTGACGCCGTGATCGGGCTCGTCTTGCGGCGGATGGACCACCGCGCCCAGCGTGTCGCGATACTGCGCCGAGGATGCCGCAAGGTCCGGCACGGCGATGGCCACGTGATTCAGGCGTCCGATCATCTTTTTCTCCGTCTGCTACACCTTCTACGCCTTTCGACAGGTAGAGAAAAGGAAAAGCGGGTGCGGTTAACCGCGCATTAGCGATTCGGGTCTTTACTGACGCAAAGCCGTTCAGGGGATCGAACCAATGCAGACACATCATCAGCACGCCGTCGAAAAGCCCTTGCCCATGTGGCGTTTAACACTGCCCAAGCGACCTCTGACCGGGCTGACGGTCCTGGTGGTCGAGGATTCGCGTTTCGCCAGCGAGGCGGTGCGGCTGCTCTGCCTGCGCTCGGGTGCGCGGATTCGCCGCGCGGATTGCCTGGCGTCGGCGGCACGCCATCTTCAGACATACCGGCCCGCCGTGGTGATCGTGGATCTTGGTCTGCCGGATGGTGATGGCGCCGATCTGATCCGCAAGTTGGCGCGGGCCGATCATCGCGTGCCGGTGATTCTGGGCATCTCGGGCGACCCGGATGCCCAAGGCGTGGCCCTTGCGGCTGGTGCGGACGGGTTCCTGTTGAAGCCCGTCGAAAGCCTTGCGCAGTTCCAGCAGGCGATCCTGTCAGCCATGCCGCCAGAACAGACCGGCCCGGGGCCGCGGATCGTGCCCGATGACATGATCCAGCCGGACCCGACGGGTCTGCGCGACGATCTGGCCCATGCGGCCGAGGTGCTGACACAGGCCAGCGACACGACCGAAATCGACTATATCGCTCGCTTTCTGGCCGGGGTCGCGCGCTCGGCCCGTGACAGGGCGCTGGAAGAGGCCGCCAACGCCCTGGTCCGCGACCACGAGGCAGGGCACGCGGTGGCCGCCGACCTGGCGCGGGTCAGCACGCTGGTCCATGACCGCCTGTCCCGCGTGGCCGAGATGTAGGGCTCAGACCCGGATCTTGGCCGCCTCGCGCGCCAGCGCCTCGGCGGTGGCCTGCCGGCGATACCACAGCGTCACGAAGGACGAGGTGATAACGATGAACAGACTGTAGAGAACCGGTATGAACAGCACCTCCTGCTGCTGGGTGCCGGTGAAGGTCAGCGTGATCACAAGCGCAGCCAGCGGCCCGTTCTGGATCCCCGTCTCAAGGCTGATGGTGCGGGCGCGATTGCTGTCCTGCCGCAACGCGCGCGCCAGCCAGTAGCCCAGCAACATCCCCGTCAGGCCGATCCCGATGGCCGCGACATAGACCGGCAGGCCCGTGTCCAGCAACATCCCGTAGTTGCGCGGCACCCAGGATCCGATCAGGAACAGGATGACGACCACACCCAGCAACGCACCCAGAAGCTCGATCGTGGCGCCGACATTGGCGTTGACCTTTCGCAGAACCATGCCCAGCACGGTCGGCACCAGCAGCACCGCCAGCACCTGCGCAATATTGCCAGCGGGGATGACATATTCACCCGTCACCCCGGCCAGCCCGCTATAGAAGCTCAGCAGAAGCGGCACGGTCACCACCGCGACCAGGGTCGAGACCGTCGTCATCATGATCGACAGCGCCAGCACACCCTTGGAGAAATAGGCGAAAATGTTACTGGTCGTCCCTCCCGGCATACAGGCGATCAGGATCAGGCCTACGGCCATTGCCGGAGGCAGGTCGAGGAGCATCGCCAGGGCATAGCCCAGAAACGGCATGATGACATACTGCGACACAAGTCCGACCAGAATCCCCCTGGGCTTGCGGAACGCGATCAGGAAATCGCGCCAGGTCATCGAGGCGCCCATGCCCAGCATGATCACCATCATCATGATCCCCAGCAGCGTCGTTTCGGTTTCCGTCAGCATGGCGCAGCCTTTCGGGCGAATTCACGGGCGATCTCGGCCTTCAGATCCTTGCGGAGGATCTTGCCTATCGGGGATTTTGGCAGTTCATCGCGGAAGACGATCGAACGCGGCCGCTTGTAATCGGTCAGATGGGTGCGGCAATGCGCGACGATATCGGACTCGGTCAGCTCGCCCGGGTGGTCGGGGTTGGGCACGATATAGGCGCGAACGGCCTCGCCGGTCCTGGGATCGGGTATGGCAACGACGGCGGATTCCAGCACCCCTTCCATCAGGGAAAGGACATTTTCGACCTCGTTGGGATAGACATTGAAGCCCGAGACCAGCACCAGATCCTTCTTGCGGTCCACGATCCGAAGGAAGCCATCCTTGTCCATCACCGCAACATCGCCGGTCAGCAGCCAGCCGTCGCGCATGACACGCGCGGTCTCGTCATCGCGTTGCCAGTAGCCGCGCATCACCTGCGGGCCGCGCACGGCCAGTTCACCCGGCCGACCCTGCGGGACAGGACGGCCGTCATCGTCCATCAGCATCACCTCGCAGCCCGGCACCGGCAGGCCGATGCTGCCGGGGCGCGCGCGGTCGTCCATCGGGTTGAAGCTGACCAGGGGGGCCGTCTCGGTCAGGCCGTATCCTTCGGCCAGCGGCGTGCCGGTCATCGCCCGCCAACGCCGGGCAACGGCCTGGTGCAGAGCCGTGCCGCCCGCTATGGCCGCGCGCAGCCGGCGGGGCGGATAGGCCGCGAACCATTCCTCGTTCAGCAAGGCGTTGAAAAGCGTGTTCACCCCGGTCATCCAGGTCACGGGGTAGTTCTCGATCGCGCGCTGGAGGTTCTGCACCGGACGCGGCGAAGGGATCAGGATGTTGCGCGCACCCAGTGCGAAAAAGGTCATCAGGTTCGCGGTAAAGGCAAAGATGTGATAAAGCGGTAGCGCCGTCAGCACGCAATCGTCGCGCGTCATCACCCCGCCCGACACCGCATGAACCTGGTCCAGATTGGCCAGGATATTGCCATGGGTCAGCATCGCCCCCTTGGCCACCCCGGTCGTGCCGCCCGTATATTGCAGCAGCGCCAGATCATCGCGGCCCGCGCCCTGCCAGTAATCCGCGACAGTCACGCGATGCGCGCGCCCCGCCTTCAGCGCCGTGCGCAGGCGAAGGCTGCGGACTGACAGCTCCGGCACGGGCGGCAGAACCCGGTTCCAGTATTTCTGCACCCCCCGCACGATCAGGTTAGGCAGGGACGGGAAGAATTCCGACACGCCCGCCACGACCACGGTGTCGATACCGGTCTGCGGAATCACCTCGGCCAACTTGTCGGCGAACATGTCCACGATGACCAGCACCTTGGCGCCACTGTCGCGGAACTGGTGGATCATCTCGGGCGCGGTATAGAGCGGGTTCGTGTTCACCAGGACGCAGCCCGCCTTGAACGTGCCGAAGGCCGCGACCGGATAGGCCAGCCCATTGGGCAGCTGCACGGCCACGCGGTCGCCCGGCTGCAAACCGCAATCGACCCGGAGAAAGGCCGCGAAGGCATCCGACAACTCGGCCAATCGGGCATAGGACAGACTGCCGTTCATGCCGTTGGGCATGACGCAGGTGAAGGCCGTTCGGGCGGCGTTCTGGCGGCAGGTCTGGTCGGCCAGATCCGCCAGATTGCGATATCGTGGCGCCGGCAGGTCGCGCGGTATGGATGTGCCGTAGGACGCCAGCCACGGCCGTGGCGGCGATGCGTCGTCGTTCATGCTTCCTCCCCGGGACTGTTCTCCGTCCTCGGGAAGGATGTTAAGCGACCAAAGCCTGTTGCGAAAAGCGCTTTGGCAAAGCGCGGACGTTACGGAACACGAACCTGCCCCGCCGCAAGGTCACTCTCGCGGGAGGACGCGCAGGCGCAGGTCGCGCAACTGTTCGTTCGTGGGCTCACTGGGCGCGCCCATCATCAGATCCTCGGCCCGCTGGTTCATCGGGAACATGATGACCTCGCGGATATTCACCTCGTCGGCCAGCAGCATCACGATCCGGTCGATGCCAGCGGCGCAGCCGCCATGCGGGGGTGCGCCATAGCGGAAGGCCTTGACCATGCCGCCGAAGCGCTTTTCCACCTCCGAGGCCGAATAGCCCGCAATCTCGAAGGCCTTGAACATGATCTCGGGCTTGTGGTTGCGGATCGCGCCGGAAATCAGCTCGTAGCCGTTGCAGGCCAGATCGTATTGATACCCCAGCACCTTGAGCGGATCGCCCTCCAGCGCTTCCATCCCGCCCTGCGGCATCGAGAAGGGGTTGTGACTGAAGTCGATCCTGCCGTCGTCGGTCTTCTCATACATCGGGAAATCGACGATCCAGGCGAACTTGAACTGATTTTCGTCGATCAGCCCCAGTTCGCGACCGATTTCGGTGCGGGCGCGGCTGGCCACCGGCTCGAATTGCTCGGGCTTGCCGCCCAGGAAGAAAGCCGCGTCGCCCTCGCCCAGACCCAGTTGGAGGCGGATCGCCTCGGTTTTTTCGGGCCCCAGCGCCTTGGCAATGGGGCCGGCAGCTTCGGTCGAACCATCTTCGGCCTTGCGCCAGATGATATAGCCCATGCCCGGCAGGCCCTGCGACTGAGCAAAGGCATTCATGCGGTCGGCGAACTTGCGGCTGCCGCCGGTGGGCGCGGGGATGGCGCGGATTTCGGTGCCCTCCTGCTCCAGCAGCCTGGCAAAGATGGCAAAGCCCGAGCCGCGGAAATGATCGCTGACGACCTGCATCTTGATGGGGTTGCGCAGGTCGGGCTTGTCGGTGCCGTATTTCAGCAGCGATTCCGCATAAGGGATCAGCGGCCAGTCCGGATCGACGCGGCGACCGCCGCCGAATTCCTCGAACAGGCCCTGGATCACGGGCTGGACGGTGGCAAAGACATCCTCTTGCCGGACAAAGGACATCTCGATGTCCAGCTGGTAGAAATCGGTGGGCGAGCGGTCGGCGCGCGGGTCCTCGTCGCGGAAGCAGGGGGCAATCTGGAAATACTTGTCGAAGCCCGCGACCATGATCAGCTGCTTGAACTGCTGGGGCGCCTGCGGCAGCGCGTAGAACTTGCCCGGATGCAGGCGCGAGGGCACCAGGAAGTCGCGCGCGCCCTCGGGCGAGGATGCGGTGATGATCGGCGTCTGGAATTCGGTAAAGCCCTGATCCCACATCCGGTTGCGGATCGAGCGGATCACCCGCGAGCGCAGCATGATATTGTTGTGCAGGCGTTCGCGGCGCAGGTCGAGAAAGCGATAGGTCAGCCGTGTCTCTTCGGGGTATTCCTGATCGCCGAAAACAGGCAGCGGCAATTCCTCGGCGGGGCCCAGAACCTCGATCTCGGTCGCATAGACCTCGATTTCGCCGGTGGGCAGCTTGGGGTTGACCAAGGCGGCGTCGCGGAGCTTCACCCGCCCGTCGATGCGGATGACCGTTTCGGCGCGCAGCTTGTCCATGGCGGCAAAGGCCGGGCTATCGCTGTCGGCCAGAACCTGCGTCATGCCATAGTGGTCGCGCAGATCGACGAACAACACGCCCCCGTGGTCGCGCACCCGGTGCACCCAGCCCGACAGACGGACGGTTTCACCGGCATGGGCGGCTTTGAGGTCGCCGCAGGTATGGCTGCGATAGGCGTGCATGATCTTGGTCCCCGTGTTTCCAGCCCCCGCAGAAAACGCGGGACGCGCGGGAAGTCAACCATTGTCGCGGCGCTCAGAACGGGCGCGTGACATTGCCGGTGTAGAAATAGACCCCCATTCCGATCGCGAACAGCAGATTTCCCGCCACGGCGTGCAGGACAAAGGCCGCCGGAAAGCCGTGGCGCAGATAGGCGCGCGCAAAGATCCAGCCGCCGATGAAGGTCATCACCGCGACGATCCAGGACCAGTACATCAGATGCGCGAAGGCGAAGATCCCTGCATTCAGCGCGATTGCCCCCTGCCCGTTGGGCAGGATAGCCCCATAGCGATGAAAGAACAGCGGACGAAAGACCAGTTCCTGCGGCAGCGCCGACAGAAGCGGATAGAGCAGGAACAGCACCAGCAGGAAATCGGGCCGGTTGCGTGGCAGGAACCACAACGCCTCGGGGCGCATCAGCGACAGGATGATCCAGCCCGCCGCCAATGTGGCCGCGCTGATCCCCGCCAGTTCAAGCCATGGCATCCGCCGCCAGCCGCGCACCAGCGTCCGCCATTGAAAACCGCCCGTATGCCACAGCAGCGCCATGCCCACGACGCTGACCAGAGCCAGCGCGGTGAACAATTGCCCCGGCGGCAGGAACAGCGCAATGACAAGCGGCGCCCCGATATAGAGCGCCGCGAATTCCACCATCAGCCAGCGATGTGCCCGTCTTACCTGACCATTCGTCTCTGCAACCATCTTGCCCAGTCCTGAGCCGAGCCGACAAAGGCGTTGAGGTCAGTGTCCCCCTGGATGCCGGGGACGATGCCTGTGCCGGAATATTGCCAGAAGGTCCAGCGCTGTCCCGGATAGGTCACGCTGGGGTGATTGGCGACCGAGCGCAGCCAGAATTCCGCATTCATGCGCCCCATGTCGTTCTCGCGGTAGAAATCTACGGTGGTGTAGATGATCGGCCGCTGCCCGTAATGCCGCCCGACGATATCCAGGAAGATATTCGCCTCGCGGTGGATCTCGCTGGCCGGGGGACGGCGTGGGCAATTGCGCGAGTTGGTCCATTCAAGATCCAGCACGGGCGGCAACGATCCGGCCTCGCGTGGGACATTCTGGATGAACCAGCGCGCCTGCTCGGCCCCCGTGCGGCAAAAGAAGTAGAAGTGATAGGCCCCCCGCGGAATGCGGGCCTGAGCCGATTGCGCCCAGTAGCGGCGGAAATTCGGGTCGGCATGGTCGCCTCCTTCGGTCGCCTTGATGAAGGCGAAGCTGATGCCCGCATTGCGAACGCGCATCCAGTCGATGTCCCCCTGCCATCGCGACACGTCGATGCCGTGGACCTGGTGCACATAGGGCGAGCCGCCGCTCCAGGGATGGGGTGCGCGGTCGCCAAGTGCAGGGTTCGCGCCCGGGCCAGGCGAGACCTCCATCACCCCGCGTCCGATCTGCGGAGCGCTGGTCCTTGGCGGCGTTCGGGAACACGCCACCGCCACGACCACAATCATCACCCCAAGCAGCAGCCTGACCAGATGTTTCATCCTGCCCCGTTCCCTTTTTTCCAAGACCATCGCCTGTCCGTGCTTGCCGCACGTTTCTTGCGTTTATCTCAGAGGACGGGGACAAAGTCATCGCGCATGGGCGGTCACGAAACCGTCAGGATGCCGAAGAGGAAAGCGCGATGCTTTATTGGCTCGGGGTCGCGGCGTCGTTCACGGGCGAGCCTGCCGGGGCGGGCTCAGAGGTCAGCGCGTCGGATGTCACCGGGGGCGCGGTTTGTTCCTCGAGGCCCTCGGCCTCTGTTGTCGTGACATCTGCGGGTGGCGGGGTGCTGGCTATTCCATCGCCGCCTTCTTCGACGACACCGGGACGAAAGACCATGAAGGCGATCAAAGCGGCCAGCAGGGCAGCCGCAATCGCGATCAGCGCGGGCTTGTGGCGCGAGGCCGCCTTGGGGGGTTCGTGATTATGGGACATCTCATGCTCGGTCCTTGTTCTCTCAACCTCGGTCCTTGTTCTCTCAACCGGGCAACGCGGCAGCAAAGCCGGGGGTTCCCCGCAACCTCGTGGGATGGGGTGCGACAAGCAAGCGCAGGACGGAATGTCGGCCGGAGCCGTCTGTCCCGCAGCCGACCGGGTCTCTGATCCGGTTCGGGACGCGGCGAGTGACAAGGCGGCGCGGGTTGACGCGAGCAGCCAGGCGCCGGACGGCTTGCCGTGTTGGCTCTTTCGCTGCCGGCAGGTCGGACGCCGGGCGGCGATGTCAAAAAGCAGTCCGGCACGCTGCAGCGAACCCCGGACCCGTCCCGGATCGCAATGGGCTGCGACAAGGACGCGATCCGCCGTCCAACCCCGCAGCAACGGCATGGCAGAATGGTCGGGTCAGGCCCATGACCAATTTCTGTAGCCCCGCATCGGGGATGGTCGCGATGGCCTGGACCGGATAGCGCACCGCGCCCTTCCTGATGCCGGTATGTCGCCGCACCACGGGTCGCGGGCGGTTCGCGATGGTCAAGGATGTTTCGGCGACATTTTCCGGTCCTGTCCGCCGATGAAGCAGGCCATGTCTGCCCCATGCGTTCTGATCGCAGGCCAGGCAAGGGGCTCAACCGCGCCGCTGCGATCCGATGCCCAGAACGCGCGCGCGCTTGCGGGGGTCGGTGTCGAACAGGGCGGCAAGCTGTTCGGTGATGGCTCCGGCCAGCTGCTCGGCATCGGTGATCGTGACCGCGCGCTGATAATAGCGCGTCACATCATGGCCGATGCCGATGGCAAGCAACTCAACCGCCCGCTTGCGTTCGACCATCGCGATCACATCGCGCAGATGACGTTCCAGAAAATTCGCGGGGTTAACGGACAGCGTGCTGTCATCGACCGGCGCGCCATCCGAAATCACCATCAGGATCTTGCGTGCCTCGGGGCGCTTCAGCAGGCGCCTATGGGCCCATTCCAGCGCCTCGCCGTCGATGTTTTCCTTCAGAAGTCCCTCTTTCATCATCAGGCCCAGATTGGGCCGCACCCGGCGCCAGGGCGCATCGGCGGGCTTGTAGATGATGTGGCGCAGGTCATTGAGACGGCCGGGCTGGGCCGGACGCCCGCCGGCCAGCCAGGCCTCGCGCGACTGACCGCCCTTCCAGGCGCGGGTGGTGAAGCCCAGGATCTCGACCTTGACGCTGCAACGTTCCAGCGTGCGGGCCAGAACGTCGGCGCAGATCGCGGCAATGCTGATCGGCCGCCCCCGCATCGAGCCGGAATTGTCGATCAGCAGCGTCACCACCGTATCGCGGAACTCGGTGTCCTTCTCGACCTTGAAGGACAGGGGCATGGTCGGGTTGGCGACGACCCGCGCCAGACGGCCCGCATCCAGCACGCCCTCTTCCTTGTCGAATTCCCAGCTGCGGTTCTGCTGGGCCTGAAGGCGGCGCTGCAGCTTGTTGGCCAGACGGCTGACGGCACCGCGCAGGGGGTCGAGCTGCTTGTCCAGATAGGCGCGCAGGCGCTCCAGCTCGGCCGGGTCGGCCAGATCTTCGGCGCGGATCTCCTCGTCCCAGGTCTGGGCAAAGACCTTGTAATCGGGGCTTGCTTCGCTGACCGGAGGCGGCAGGTCGGGCGGGGACTCGGCCTCGGGCGCCTCGGCCTCGTCGGACATCTCGTCTTCGGAGTCGTCCTCCAGGCTGACCTGGGCCTGGCGTTCGTCACGGGTCTGCTCTTGACTGCGTTCGGGGCTGGCCTCGGCCTCGTCGCTGTCGTCCTGGTCGCGGGACTGGTTGTCGCCGGATTCCTCCTCTTTCTCATCGGCGGATTCGTCGCGGTCGTCTTCCTGCGGCTCGTCCGGGTCTTCCCCCAACTGATCGCCATAGCCCAGGTCGCTGATGATCCTGCGGGCAAGGCGGGCAAAGGACGCCTGGTCGGCAAGCGCCGCCTCCACATCGGCCAGCGCGCCGCCGGCCTGTTCCTCGATGAAAGGGCGCCACAGATCGGCGACATGCTGTGCGCCGGGCGGCAGGGCACGCCCGGTGGCCGCCTGACGCAGCACATAACCCGCTGCCACCGACAAGGGCGCATCGGCAGGCGACCTGATCTGGGAATAACCCTTCTTGTCGGCATCCGCACCGATCCGCACGTCGATATTGGACAGCGCGCCCGGCATGTCCCGCGCGCCAAGCGCCTCGCAGCGCGCGGTTTCCAACGCCTCGTAGATCTCGCGCGCCATGGGGCCTGCGGGGGCATAGCGCGCATGGGTCGCCGGGTCGTGATGACGCATCCGCATCGCCAGGGCGTCGGCTGTGCCGCGCGCCAGCAGCACCTCGTCACGCGACATCCGCCGGCTGACCAGAGGCAGACGCATCGTGTCGCCCGTCACCCCGGCCGGGTCCGCGCTGAAGGTCACGTTCAGTTCACTCTCGCCCGACAGGGCGCGGGTGGCCTCGGTCAGGGCCTTCTTGAAGGGATCGGCGGGGTTGTCGGATTTCATCATGCTCAAGATAGACCACCGCGGGCGCGCGCAAGCAAGGGGGTGCGGCCGTGCCTAATCGTCACTCTCGAAGCGGCAAAATTCCGGCGCCTCGCCCCCGCGCGCCGCCCATTCGGCGGGGGTGACGCGCAGCGCCTTGCGCCCGGTCAGCGTCACATCTTCGGAGTCCGGCCCGCCCGAGACGGATTCCCACCGCCCCGATAGAAGGTTCCAGTCGCAGCGGCCCGTCGCGGCGGTGATGCGGTCCCAGCTGGACAGCGTATAGCCCGCCACCAGGATCTGGCCGCCGCGTTCAGCAAGGGTCAGCGTTTCTTCCCAGGCGTGGCGGCCGATGGCGGTCTGCTGGGCATGAACGCGAAGGCTGCCATTCGGCGCGACATCAAGGAACGGCCCCTGCCCCGCCATCTGCCCGGCCCAGACCAGACCGCGCGCGACCAGCACCGGCTGACCCGCCGCCTCGTCGGGATGGCCCGCAAGGATCACCAGATCGGCAAGTCCCTCGGCCTCATCCACCAGAAGAATGGCGCGTTCCTCACCGATATGGGCGTCCGAGATCTCGACCGGGACGGCCGAGAGGACGCGCGGCAGGATCGCCGCTTCGTCATCGCCAAGCTGGGCCAGGGCTGGCCCCGCCATCAGCGCAAGAGCCAGCGCCGCGCGCATCACAGCGCCTTGGCGGCCGCGCTTTCGGGCAGCTCTTCGTCGAACAGGCGCTGGTAGAACTCGGCCACCGTCTGACGTTCCAGCTCGTCGCATTTGTTCAGGAAGGTCAGCCGGAACGCATAGCCCACATTGTTGAAGATGCGCGCGTTCTGCGCCCAGGCGATGACCGTGCGCGGCGACATGACGGTGGACAGGTCGCCTTGCATGAAGGCTGTGCGCGTCAGGTCGGCCAGGGTCACCATCTGGCCGATGATCTTGCGGCCCTTCTCGTTGTTGTATTGCGGCACCTTGGCCAGCACGATCGCGGCCTCGGCGTCGTGGGACAGATAGTTCAACGTGGCGACCAGCGACCAGCGATCCATCTGACCCTGGTTGATCTGCTGCGTGCCGTGATAGAGGCCCGTCGTGTCGCCCAGACCCACGGTATTGGCCGTGGCGAACAGGCGGAAATAGGGATTGGGCGTGATGACCTCGTTCTGGTCCAGCAGGGTCAGCTTGCCGTCCGCCTCCAGCACGCGCTGGATCACGAACATCACATCGGCGCGGCCCGCATCGTATTCATCGAAGACGATCGCGGTCGGGTTGCGCAAGGCCCAGGGCAGGATGCCCTCGTGGAAGACCGTCACCTGCTTGCCGTCCACCAGCTTGATCGCATCCTTGCCGATCAGGTCGATCCGGCTGACATGGCTGTCCAGGTTCACCCGCACGCAGGGCCAGTTGAGGCGCGCGGCGACCTGTTCGATATGCGTCGATTTGCCGGTGCCGTGATAGCCCTGGATCATCACTCGGCGATTATAGGCAAAGCCCGCCAGGATCGCCAACGTGGTGTCTGGGTCGAACTTGTAGGTGCTGTCGATATCGGGCACACGTTCGCTGCGCTCGGCGAAGCCCTTGACCTTCATGTCGCTGTCCAGACCGAACACCTCGCGCAGGTCGATCTCTTCGGTGGGTTTGGCGTTCATGTCCAGCATCGGTCCAGCCCTTTCCTGCATGTCGGCGCATTGATCGCGCATTCCCGCCGAAGGCGCAAGGCGGCCGCGTTGACGCGCCATGCCCCCTTTCATAAGGTGACGTGACCTTGCACAACAGGACGGACCGCCCGTGACAGACGTTCGCCGCACCGAACTGGAACAGCTGATCGCCCGCGTGGCTCTGGGGGACCGCGATGCCTTCGACCAGATTTACGAAGCAACCTCGGCCAAACTTCATGCCGTCTGCCTATCGGTCCTGAAGGACCGCCCCGAGGCCGAGGAAACGCTGCAAGAAGTCTATATCCGCATCTGGCAGAACGCCTCGCGTTATGCCGCGAACGGGCTGTCGCCGATGACCTGGCTGATCACCATCGCGCGCAACCGTGCCATCGACCGGCTGCGGGCGCGCAGTTCGCGCCCCGCCACCGCCCCTGCCGAGGCGGCCGAATGCGTCCCCTGCGACGCGCCCGGCCCGGAACACGCCGCCATCCATGCCCAGCAGCGGCGGCTGCTGGACGAATGCCTGGCGCAGCTGGCCGCGCCACAGGCCCATGCCGTGCGGGCCGTCTATCTTGAAGGCGTCACCTATGCCGATCTGGCCAAGCGCGAGGGGATGCCCATCAATACCGTGCGAAGCTGGCTGCGTCGCAGCCTGTTGCGCTTGAAGGATTGCGTAAGCCAATGACCGAGGATCTTCCCCTGACGCCCGAGCAAGAGGATCAGGCGCTGGCCGCCGAACTGGCGCTTGGGCTGCTCGACGGCCCCGAGGCAGAGGCCGCCGTGGCGCGTCTGTCCACGGACCTGGCCTTTGCCCAGCTTGTGCGCGACTGGCAGGAACGGCTGGCCGCGCTGGCCGAAAGCCTGACGCCTGTAATGGCCCCCGCCCGCGCCCGGCAGGGGATCCGCGAACGCCTCGGGCACAGCGCCGCGCCGCTGTCCGAGGATCCGGCGGCGCCCAGCGGCTGGTGGCGCGGCCCCTGGGCGGTGCTGGCCGGGTTGCTGGCCGTCGCCGTCCTGGCCGCGATCCTGGTATTGCCCGCTCTGCCGGGACGCGAGGCTCCGGCGCCTGCCGGTCCTGATTATCGCGCCGAGCTGCTGTCCGAAGATCAGGCGCTGCGCGTCTCTGCCCGGGTCGAGGGTCGCGAGATGGAGATTGCGCTGGAAAGCGGCCCGGCCGCCGCCGGCCGCGATTACGAGATCTGGTGGATCGAGCCGGACGGCTCCGCGCCGATCTCGATTGGCCTCGTCCCGCGCACGGGCAATCTGCGCATGGCCTTGCCCGCGGGGCTTGAGCCATCCGACGCCATCCGCATCGCGCTGTCGGACGAACCCGAGGGCGGATCGCCCACCGGGCAGGCGACGGGCCCTGTCGTCGCCATCGCGTCGCTCACGCCATCGTGATCTGTCGAACTGGTGCGGCGGGCGCAACTTGGCCGCCCCCGCTCCGTTGATGGCAGCACAGGGTGCATTGCGCACCCCGCCAACGGAGGAACCAGACATGCGTAAATCGACTCTGAAACTCGGCGCCCTGCTTGCCGCAGGCATTGCGCTGGCCATGCCCGCCATCGCGCAGAACCGCATCGTTGGCGGCGCCGAGATGTTTCCGAATCGCAACATCGTCGAAAACGCGATGAACTCGGCCGATCACACCACCCTGGTCGCTGCCGTGCAGGCCGCTGGTCTGGCCGAGACGCTGACCGGCCCCGGCCCCTTCACTGTCTTTGCGCCGACCGACGCGGCCTTTGCCAAACTGCCCGCAGGCACGGTCGAGGATCTGCTGAAGCCCGAGAACCTGAGCACGCTGCAAACGATCCTGACCTGCCATGTCGTCCCGACCGAGGCGTTCTCGCCCGCCCTGGGCCGCAAGATCATGCAGGGCGGCGGCAGCGCCGAATTGCAGACGGTTGGCGGCTGCACGCTGACCGCCTCGATCCGCGACACCGACAACGCGCTGCTGATCTCGGACGAAAACGGCACCACGGCGGTTGTGAACATCCCCGATGTGGATCAGTCCAACGGCGTCATTCACGTCATCGATACGGTGCTTCTGCCCGCGTCCTGACAACCACGCGCGTCAAGACAACCCGACCCGTCCGGATGCAGCCCGGGCGGGTCTTTTCATGCCGCTTGCCCTTGCCCGAGATCACGACGATGTCAACCCGAGTTGATCGGCAGCGAGGCAACTTTGCGTGGCCTTTTTCGTGGATAGGGACATCGGGCGACCGGATCGCCCGCCACCATGAATTGGAGGAAATCATGACCAATCGCTTCAAGACCCTCGGTGCCTCGATCCTTGCAACCAGCATGATGGTGGCCCTGCCGGCCATGGCTGACGATCATGCCAATCCCATGGTTGGCGGTGCCGAAATGCTGGCCGACCGCAACATCGTCGAGAACGCCGCGAACTCGGCCGACCACACCACGCTGGTCGCCGCGGTGCAGGCCGCCGATCTGGTCGATACGCTGGCCGGCGAAGGGCCGTTCACCGTCTTCGCCCCCGTCAACGCCGCCTTCGAGGCACTGCCCGACGGAACCGTCGAGTCGCTGTTGCAACCCGAAAACAAGGAACAGCTTCAGACCATTCTGACCTGCCATGTCGTTGCCGGTGACGTGCACGCCGCGCAAGTGGCCGAACTGATCGAGGCCGGCAACGGCGAGGCCGCGCTGGAAACGGTGGGCGGCTGCACCCTGACCGCCTCGCTGGCCGATGACGGCTCGGTCCAGATCACGGACGAGAACGGCAATGCCGCCACTGTCACCATCGCGGATGTGGATCAATCGAACGGCGTCATTCACGTCATCGACACGGTGCTGCTGCCCGCGTCGTGATGGGAAATCCCTCTGCCGCCGCCCCGCGGGGCGGCGGATTCAGCCCGCATCCCTTCAGGATGCGGGCTTTTTTTGCGTTTCGGCACATAAATTCCTTCGCATTGGCCGCAAGCCGGCGTCTCACGGAAAACTTGCGCGCAGGAACGAAAAACATTGACCGCCCGGTCTGGATTTCACATCACTGTCATATCTGTTTTGCGTGACCGTCGCACATTACCGCTAGGCGGAGCGCATCACGCAATCTCGAATGGGAGAAACGAGGGAACATGATCCGTTACAGCACAATATCGGCTCTCGCGCTGATTGCCTCGCTCGGGGCCGCAAAGGCTCAGACCACGGTCGAATGGTGGCATGCCATGGGCGGCGAGCTTGGTGCGAAACTCGAAGAGGTTGCGCAGAACTTCAATGACAGCCAGGACGAGTTCCGTGTCATGCCCTCCTACAAGGGCACCTATCCCGAGACGATGACTGCGGCCATTGCGGCGTTTCGCGCCAATCAGCAGCCCGCCATCGTGCAGGTCTTCGAGGTCGGCACCGGCACGATGATGGCCGCCGAGGGCGCGATCGTTCCCGTCCATCAGTTGATGGAAGAATATGGCGATGGCTTCGACCCGTCGATCTTCCTGCCGCAGGTCGTGGGCTATTACACCGACACGAATGGCAACATGCTGTCGATGCCGTTCAACAGCTCGACCCCGATCCTCTATTACAACAAGACCGTCTTCGAGGCGGCCGGCCTTGACCCCGAACAGCCGCCCCGGACCTGGCAGGAGCTGGAGCAGATGAGCCGCCAGATCATGGAATCCGGCGCGGCGCCCTGCGGCTTCACCAGCCAGTGGGTCAGCTGGATCCAGACCGAGAATTTCAGCGCCTGGCACAATCAGCCCATCGGCACCGGCGAGAATGGCTTTGCCGGTCTGGATTCGCGCCTGACGCTGAACGGTCCGGCGCAGGTGCGTCACTGGGGCAACCTGAAGCAATGGGCCGACGAGGGGCTGTTCCGCTATGGCGGCCCGGTCGGCGGCGACAACGCGCCTCCGGCGTTCTATGCGCAGGAATGTGTGATCTACATGGCCAGCTCGGCCGCACGCGCGGGCGTCATCGCCAACACGGAGGCCTTCGATCTGGGCTTCGGGATGCTGCCCTATTACGACGATATCGAGGGCGCGCCGCAGAACTCGATCATCGGTGGCGCGACGCTGTGGGTGCTGTCGGGCAAGTCGGATGACGAATACCGCGCCGTCGCGGCCTTCTTCGACTATCTGACCCAACCCGAGGTCCAGGCCGACTGGGCCGAGGCGACCGGCTATCTGCCGATCACCCAGGCCGCCTATGACCTCTCGGCCGAGCGGGGCTTCTACGCCGACAATCCCGGCGCGGAAACACCGATCCAGCAGATCACGCTGAACGAACCGACCGAGAACTCGAAGGGTCTGCGTTTCGGCAATTATGTCCAGATCCGCGGCATCATCGACGAGGAATTCGAACAGATGCTGTCGGGCGCCAAGGATGCCCAGGCCGCGCTGGACTCGGTCGTGGCGCGCGGCAACGATCTGATCGAGCAATTCCAGGCGCAGAACCAGTAATCTGCCCTTGATGATCGCAGGGGCCGCGCGACACCGCGCGGCCCCTGTTGGTCCGTTTTTCCATACCGCAACAAGGCCCGTCGCCCGGATGAAGCGCACGATATTCAACAGCCAGCTTCTGCCCTGGCTTCTGCTGGCCCCGCAACTGGCGATCACATTCATCTTCTTCCTGTGGCCCGCCGCCCAGGCCATCCGCCAGAGCTTTCTGCGCCAGGACGCCTTCGGCATCCGCACAACCTTTGTCGGGTTCGAGAACTTCCAGCGGCTGCTGAACAGCCCCGAATACCTGAACTCGCTGCAGGTGACGGCAGTGTTCGCAGTCTCGGTAACGCTGCTTTCGATGGGCTTCGCGCTGATTCTGGCCGTGGCGGTGGACCGGATGATCCGGTCATCGCGCATCTATACGACCGCGCTGGTCTGGCCCTATGCGGTGGCGCCTGCCGTGGCGGGAATCCTGTGGTGGTTCATCTTCAACCCGACCGTTGGGATCATGCCCTATGTGCTGGGGCAGCTGGGATACAACTGGAATCACATCAGCAACCCGGGTGACGCGATGACATTGGTCGTGATCGCCAGTGCCTGGAAGCAGATCAGCTACAACTTCCTGTTTTTCCTGGCCGGGTTGCAGGCCATCCCGAACAGCCTGCGCGAGGCCGCCGCCATCGACGGCGCGGGCCCGGTGCGGCGCTTCTTCGATATCACCTTCCCTCTGTTGTCGCCCACGACCTTCTTCCTGCTGGTCGTCAACATCGTCTATGCCATGTTCGACACCTTCGCCGTGATCGACACCACGACGCGGGGCGGGCCGGCGCAGGCCACGAACATCCTGGTTTACAAGGTCTATTTCGACGGCTTCGTGGGGCAGAACATGGGCAGTTCGGCAGCGCAGTCCGTCTTCCTTATGCTGATCGTGACGGTGCTGACCGTGATCCAGTTCCGCTTCATCGAGAAGAAGGTGGCCTATTGATGATCGAGAACCGCCCCGGCCTTCATCTGGCCGCCCATCTTCTGCTGATCTTCGGCGTCTGCGTCGTCGCGCTGCCGGTCTGGGTGGCCTTCGTCGCATCGACCCACGGACCCACGGCCTTCATGTCGGGCACGATTCCGATGTGGCCCGGCCCGCATCTGGTGGAGAATTACAGCCGGATGCTGGACAGCGGGCTCTCGACCAGCGGCACGCCCGCGGTCGGGCACATGATGATGAACAGCCTCATCATGGCCATGTGCATCGCCGTTGGAAAGATCGTCATATCGGTCACATCGGCCTTTGCCATCGTCTATTTCCGCTTTCCCTTCCGCGGCCTGGCCTTCTGGTGCATCTTCGTCACGCTGATGCTGCCGGTCGAAGTGCGGATCGTGCCGACCTTTCAGGTCGTGGCCGATCTTGGGATGCTGAACAGCTATGCGGGCCTGACGATTCCCCTGATCGCATCGGCGACAGCCACGTTCCTGTTCCGGCAGGTCTTCCTGACCATCCCGGACGAGCTGACCGAGGCCGCACGCATCGACGGCGCGGGTCCGATGAAGTTCTTCCGCGACATCCTGCTGCCCCTGTCGCGCACCAATATTGCGGCGCTCTTCGTGATCCTGTTCATCTATGGCTGGAACCAGTATCTGTGGCCGCTGCTGATCACGACCAGCGCCGATTACTACACCATCGTAGCCGGCATCCGCCGCATGGCTGACGCCGTGGACGGTCTGCCGCAATGGCATCTTGTCATGGCGACAGCCATGCTGGCGATGATCCCGCCCGTTCTGGTGGTGATCTTCATGCAGCGCCTGTTCGTCAAAGGCCTCGTCGAGACGGAGAAATAACGTGGCGTCCATCACCCTTCACAATCTGGGCAAGCTTTATGCCGGCGGCAGCCGCGCGGTGGGGGACGTGAATCTCGACATCGCGGATGGTGAGTTCATCGTGCTGGTCGGCCCCTCGGGCTGTGGCAAGTCCACGCTGTTGCGTATGGTCGCGGGCCTCGAGGAGATTTCCGAGGGCGAGGTCCGCATCGGCGACCGCGTCGTGAACAAGCTGGAGCCGGCCGAACGCGACATCGCCATGGTGTTCCAGAACTACGCGCTCTATCCGCATATGTCGGTGCGCCAGAACCTGGCCTATGGCCTGAAAAACCGCGGCACCCCCAAGGCCGAGATCGAACGCCGCGTCAACGAGGCGGCCGAGATCCTGCAGATCGGCCCCTTCCTCGACCGCAAGCCCCGCGCCCTGTCGGGCGGACAGCGCCAGCGCGTCGCGATGGGCCGGGCCATCGTGCGCGAGCCGGCCGCCTTCCTGTTCGACGAGCCGCTGTCGAACCTTGATGCCAAGCTGCGTGTCGCCATGCGGCTTGAAATCAAGCAGTTGCAGAAGCGTCTGGCCACGACCTCGATCTATGTGACGCATGATCAGCTCGAGGCGATGACCCTGGCCGACCGGCTGGTGGTGCTGAACGGCGGCAAGGTCGAACAGATCGGGACGCCGCTTGAGGTCTATCGCCGCCCGGCCTCGGCCTTTGTGGCGGGCTTCATCGGCAGCCCCGCAATGAACCTGATCGACAGCCGCGCCGTGCCGCATCTACCGGGCACCGCCCATGCCGGCATGGTCGGCATCCGCCCCGAGGATCTGACCCTTGCACCGGACGGACCGATCGAGATGCAGGTTCTGGCCATCGAGGAACTGGGCGCGCAGCGTCTGGTCCATGGCACGACGGGCGGCGAGAAGCTGACCATCGCGCTGCCGCCGGAAGGGTCGATCCCCGACAGCCTGCGCCTGTCCTATCGCCCGGACGCGCTGCACCTGTTCGACCGGAAAACCGGCAAGCGCATCAACTGATACGCAAACACTGACACGCAAAAGGGCGCCCGGCGGGCGCCCTTTCCGTTCATGTCCGGCGATCAGCGGTCGCGGAAATGGTCGTCGATGTGCTTCTCGGCCTCGTTCCTCGTCCAGCCGTATTTTTCTTGCAGCTTGCCGGCCAGCTTGTCCTTGTTGCCGTCGATCACATCCAGTTCGTCATCAGTCAGCTCGCCCCATTTTTCCTTGACCGAACCTTTGAGCTGTTTCCACTTGCCTTGGATGATATCCCAGTTCATGTCTGTCTCCTGCAATTCCTGCGTGATATGCAGAGACAACGACGAGGGCTGCGCACCGGTTCCCTGCCGCGGCGGCAATACCGGGTCGCGCAGCGGGCGACCCTCGGCATGGGCGATCAGGTTTTCCAGCGCGCGCAGGGCCATGCCTGTTCTGACCTCCTCCGTGGCGGTGCCCAGATGCGGCAGCAGCGTCGTGTTGGGCGCGGCGATCAGCGCGGGCGGCACATGCGGCTCGGCGGCATAGACATCAAGGCCCGCGCCCGCGATCCTGCCCGTTTCCAGCGCGGCGATCAGCGCGGGCTCGTCCACCACATCGCCCCGTGCAATATTGATCAGAACCGAGTTGGGACCAAGCGCGGCCAGTTCCGTCTCTCCGATCATGCCCCGCGTTTCCTCTCCGCCCGGCACGGCGATCACCGCCACATCGCTGGCGCGCAGCAATTCGTGCAGGTCGCGGATGCGCTGCGCGGGAATGTCCAGCGCCGAGACGGCCGAGCGGTTGAAGAACATCACCTCCATCCCGAAGCCCAGATGACAACGCCGGGCAATGGCCTTGCCGATCCGGCCCATGCCGATGATCCCGACCCGCCGTCCCGTGACATCGCGGCCCAGAAGCTGCGTCGGGTTCCAGCCCTCCCAGGCCCCGGAGCGCAGGATGCGTTCGCCCTCGGAGGCGCGGCGCAAAGTCATCAGGATCAGCGCCATCGCCAGATCCGCAGTGGCGTCGGTCACGACATCGGGCGTATTGGTGACGGTCACACCCGCCGCATGGGCCGCCGCGATGTCGATATGATTGTAGCCCGCGCCGAAATTGGCCAGAATCCGGCAGCGCAGCGGCCCCTCGAAGGCCGCCGCCGTGAAGGCATCGCCAAGCGTCGGAATGATCGCGTCGTAATCGCGCATCGCCTGCGCGGCCCCGGCTTCGGTCAGCGGATCATTGCCGCGAAAGGTCGCGTCGAAGCGCGCGTTGATCGCCGCCGTCGCGCGTTCGGTCATCGGGCGCGTCACCAGCAGCTTCAATAGAGCCTCCCGCCATTCGGCACGTCCAGATCGGGGCGGATCAGCACGACCTCGCCTTCGGCGTCGGGCACCCCCAGCACCAGAACCTCGGAGCGGACCGGGCCGATCTGACGCGGCGGAAAGTTCACCACGCACAGGACCTGCTTGCCGATCAGCGTCTCGGGCGCGTAATGCCGCGTGATCTGGGCCGATGATTTCCGCTCGCCCAGATCGCCCAGATCCAGCCACAGCTTGATGGCAGGCTTGCGCGCCTCGGGGAAGGGTTCGGCGCGGGTGATCCTCGCCACGCGGATATCGACCTTGAGGAAATCGTCGAAGCTGATCGTCATGCCTCGCCCCGGCCAAGCTGGCGACCGCGTTCGGTCGCGGCGGCGATGGTGCGCGCCATCAGGGGCTTCAAGCCGCGTTCGGCATCCATCAGCTCGCGCAGCCCCGCCGCTGTGGTGCCGCCGGGCGAGGTGACGTTCTCACGCAGCCTTGCGGGGTCTTCGTCCTCGTGAATGGCCAGGGCGCCCGCCCCCGCGACGGTCGCCCGCGCCAGATCCAGCGCCAGGTGGGGGGCCAGGCCCTGCGCCTCGCCCGCAGCGGCCATCGCCTCGATCATGTGAAATACATAGGCCGGGCCGCTGCCCGACAGGGCGGTGACGGCGTCCATCTGATCCTCGGAGTCCAGCCGCACGACACGGCCCACGGCGGACATCAGCAATTCGGCCAGCGCAAGCTCGCCTTCCCCGGCGCGCGCATTGCCGATCATGGCCGAAATCCCCTGCCCGATGGCGGCGGGTGTGTTGGGCATGACCCGCACGATGGGCACACCGGGAAAGGCCGCCTCGAAAGCCCCGATCCTGGTGCCGGCGGCGACCGAGACGACCAGCGTATCGGTCAGGCGTGGCATCTGGCCAAGCGCATCGGCCATCATCTGCGGCTTGACGGCCAGGACCAGCACCGCCGGGCTGTCGGGCAGGTCGGCATTCACCCGCAGGCCCTTGTCCTGCCATTCGGGCGCAAGCCTCGGGTCGATCACCGTCACCGCGCCCGGATTCAGGCCGCGCGCCAGCCAGCCTTTCAGCATCGCGCCGCCCATCCGGCCACAGCCGACCAGCACCAGCCCGCGCCGGTTGATCTCGTCGAAATCGCTCATCTTTCCCCCCGCATCGACTCGGGGGTGGGCACCCCCGTCAGGCGCGACCGTAGGTTTCGCCCAAAGCGATGTCCAGCGCAGCGGCGGGGCTGCTGTTGCCCCAGGCGACCAGTTGAAACGAGGGGTAGAACCGCTCGCAGGCCATCAGCGCATTGCCGATCATCTGGTCGATCTGCTCGGCCGAGGCGATGGCGTCGCCCGCCAGGACCAGCCCGTAGCGCCAGACCATCAGCCGCTGCTGCGCCCAGAGCGTGAAGCCGCCGTCCCAGACCTGATCATTGGCCAGGTTCAGCGTCTCATACAGCGCGGCCATCCGGTCCGAGGGCGGGTCCATGTCGAAGGTGCAGATCAGGCGCAGCACCTCTTCGCGCGCCGACCAGGCCAGCGTCAGGGAATAGCTGCGCCATTGCCCTTCGACGACCATGGCGATCTGGTCGTCGGCCACGCGGTCGAAATCCCAGTCGTGATGAGTGGCCACAGCTTCGACGATGTCGATGGGGTGGATTTCATCGCTGGCGATATAGTGGTCGGTCTGTGCCATGCCTGCCTTGTCCTTCGCCGGATGCGGTTCTGCTGCCGCTAGCCTTATGGCAACGCCGCTAGATCAGGCGGGGTCGCCGGAATGTTCTTACCATATATCGTGTGCGGCTTTCCGTCGGGTGTAAAGTAAAATTTCGTTAACGCATTGCCTGTGGACAGATTGCGTCCTAGCAGCAGGGGCTGTGCATAACCCAGAGCAAGAGCAGGATCGCAGGGATGAAGCGGGATCATGGAGGCGATCTGGACGTGGCGCGGGCGCGCTTTGGCGGCGATGACTGGATCGACTTGTCCACAGGAATCAACCGCAACCCCTGGCCGGTTCCGTCGCTCTCGGCCCAAAGCTGGACCGCACTGCCGGGGCTTGAGGCCGAATCGCGCCTGATCCAAGAGGCCGCGTCCTGGTTCGGCTGCCCGCCCGATCACGTCCTGCCGATGGCAGGTGCGACGGCGGCCATCCAGGCCCTGCCCCGCCTGGACCGCCCCGGTCGCGCGGCAATCCTGTGGCCCAGCTACAACGAACACGGCGCCAGCCTTGCAGCGGCGGGATGGCAGGTCACGCGCCTGGCCGATCCGCACCAGATGCAAGGCGCCGATCTGGCCGTGGTGGTGAATCCCAACAATCCCGATGGCCGCGAATGGCCGCCCGAGGCTCTGGCCCGGCTGGCCGCCAAGGTCGGACGCCTCATCGTGGATGAAAGCTTCGCCGATCCGCGCCCCGACCTGTCTCTGGCCCGCGCCATCCCGGACAACGCCGTGATCCTGCGCAGTTTCGGCAAGTTCTGGGGTCTGGCGGGGCTGCGCCTGGGGTTTGCTCTGGCGCGCCCCGAAACCCTGGACGCCCTGCGCCAGATTGCGGGCCCTTGGTCCGTCAGCGGCCCCGCGTTGGAGATCGGCGCCCTGGCGATGGCCGACCGTGCCTTTGCGGACGAGACGATCGTCTATCACAGCGAGGCCGGTCTGTGGCTGGACATCCAGGCGTCGCGCGCGGGCTGGGATTGTGTGGGCGGCACGCATCTCTTCCGGCTTTACGCAACCCCCGACGCAGGCGCCGCACAGGACAGGCTGGCTCGCGCCCGGATCTGGTCGCGGCGTTTTCCGTGGTCGGGCCGCTGGCTGCGTCTTGGCATCCCCGGCTCGCGCGAGGAACGCGACCGCGTGGCCGATGCGTTGCGCGGCTGACAAACTTCTCTTCGGCAGGCAGGATGGTGGCATGACCGTAAAGCTCTTGTTCATCCTTTCCGCGCTGGCCCTGACGCTGTCGCCGCAAAAGGCTGCGGCCGATGCGGCGCTGATCATCCTGGACCAAAGGCTATTGCCCTTTGAACTGGGGCCGGGCCACCCGGCCAACAGCCCGACCCGACCCGGCAATGCGCCCCATGCCGCGTGGAATTCAGGTGCAAACACCGCGAATGGCACATCGGTCTGGCAAAACCGCCCCACGAACCCCGCGAACGAAAACCGGCTGATCCTGACCGCACATGGCGACGTTCTGGGCTATTACGCGCCGAATGCGGGGGGCGTGCTGAACCTCTTCGACGTGAACGGGCGGCGCGTCGCCTATCGCCCTGCGCGGGGGACGAAAAGCCTGTTCTCGACCTCGGGGCAATGGTGCGGCACGGTGGACAACCCGCGCGGCGGGGGCATGGTGCTGGCGATGACGCCGGAATGCGCGCGGCTTTTCGCCGGGCACGGGGGCTGACGCAAAACCGTTACCATAGCGCCTTACCAAGCCGCAAACCCCTGTGCAGGAGACAAGGATGGACGACAGCGCCAAGGATTGGCTGGCCGCCGAACTGCAAGAGACGCTGGACGAAGATGTCGAGATCGAGCTTGAGGATGCCGTCCTCTCGGAGGAGATCCGGCGCATCTATCGCAGCCATCACCCCGACCAGATGGACCGCAAGCTTTACTTCACCGAGCTTTTGCGGCTGCAATCCGAACTGATCCGGCTGCAGGACTGGGTCAGCCATCACAAGGAAAAGGTCGTCGTCATCTTCGAGGGTCGAGACAGCGCCGGAAAGGGCGGTGCGATAAAGCGCATCACGCAGCGGCTGAACCCCCGCGTGGCGCGTGTCGTCGCCCTGCCCGCGCCATCGGACCGCGAAAAGACGCAATGGTATTTCCAGCGCTATGTCCCCCACCTGCCGGCAGGGGGCGAGATCGTGCTGTTCGACCGCAGCTGGTATAACCGCGCGGGCGTCGAGCGCGTGATGGGCTTTGCGACCGAAGATCAGGTCGAACAGTTCTTTCAGGACGTGCCCGAATTTGAACGAATGCTGGTGCGTTCGGGCATCAGGCTGGTCAAATACTGGTTCTCGATCACAGATGAAGAGCAACAGATGCGTTTTCTCATGCGCATCCACGACCCGCTGAAACAGTGGAAGCTGTCGCCGATGGACCTGCAATCCCGTGTCCGGTGGGAGGCCTATACCAAGGCCAAGGAAGAGATGTTCGAGCGCACGAACATCCCCGAGGCGCCGTGGTATATCGTGCCGGGCAACGACAAGAAGCGCGCCCGGCTGAACTGCATCAGCCACCTTCTGGACCAGATCCCCTATGAGGAGGTGCCGCACGAGCCGATCTCGCTGCCCCAGCGGGTGTTCAACCCCGATTACGAACGCGAGGTGCTGCCGCGCGAGCTTTACGTCCCGCAACGCTACTAGGGGCGGCAACTTCGCGCGGTTGCGGAACGCGCGCAGGGGCGTCACCGTTGTCGGATCGGCGGGTCATCTCCGGCTCGCCCGACCCGGAGGAACCATGCCCAAGCGCCATTGGATCGCGCATGTGACGATCGACGACCCCGCCGCCCATGACCCCTGTCGCGCGGCCAAGACGGCAGCCTTCGCTGGATACGGCGCGCGTTTTCTCCAGCGCGCCGAGCCACAGGAAGCGGTCGAGGGCACGGCCCGCCCCCGCAGCGTGGTGATCGGGTTTCCCGGCGTCAAGGCGGCCCGCGCCCGCTATCACGGTTCCGCCTGGCCGGCAGGCAGGGTGCTGCGCGCTCTGGTCCCGGTCGCAGATGTGCTAATCGTCGAAGGCTGCGCCGTGGGCGGGAACGGGGGCCGCTAGCGCGATGTTCAGGGATCTTCTCAACCGCCTGATGGGCGACACGCCGCCCGCCCCGCCTCTTCGGGGCGAGGATGCGGAACTGGCCATCGCCGCACTTCTGGTGCGGGTGGCGCGCGCCGACGATCACTATGACGAAGCCGAGCGCAGGCGCATAGACCGCGTTCTGGCCTGCCGCCGTGGGCTGACCCCGCAAGAGGCCGCTGCCCGCCGCCTTCAGGCCGAAGAAATCGAGGCCGAGGCTGCCGACACGGTCCGCTTTACCCGCCAGATCAAGGACCGCATCGCGCTGGAGGATCGCGCGGGCATTCTGGCCGCCATGTGGGAGGTTGCCTATGCCGACAACACGCGCGGCCCGGACGAGGAAAGCCTGATCCGCCTGGTCGCGGGGCTTCTGGGTGTGACCGACCGCGAGAACGGCCAGATCCGCCTGCAGGTGCTGGATCGGATGGGCCTGCCCCGCGATTAGAACCCCAGCCGGTCGCGCAGCCCATACCACGCCATGCCTGCCACCAGCAGCGGCTGACGCAGCATCGCGCCGCCCGGAAAAGGCCGCACCGGTACCGAGGCCATCACGTCAAAGCGTTCCGCCTGCCCCGCAACGGCTTCGGCCATCAGGCGTCCGGCCAGATGGGCCAGCGCGACGCCATGGCCGGAAAAGCCGCTGGCCGACAGGCAGTTCGGCGCAGGCCGGGCGAAACAGGGCATCCGGTTCATGGTGATGGCCAGCGTGCCGCCCCAGGCATGAGTCAGTTCGACCCCGTCAAGCTGGGGATAGACCGCCAGCAGATGCGGGCGAACGACGGCGGCGATATCGCGGGGAAAACGATAGGTCACGGTCTCGCCGCCGCCAAAGACCAGCCGTCGCTGATCATCCAGCCGCCAGTAGTTCACGACGAATTTCGTGTCGGCCACCGCGATCCGTTCGGGCAGGATCTCGGGGAAGTCATCGCCAAGGGGGCGGGTTGCGACGATGTAGTTGTTGATCGGCATGACGCGGGCCGCGATGCCGCGGTCAAGGCTGCCCAGATAGCCGTTACACGCCAGGATCACATGATCGGCGCGCAGCGTGCCTTGGTCCGTGATGATCCGGCTGGCCTGGCCTGCGCGGGAGGCATGGTCGATCCGCGCGACCTCGGAGCGTTCATGGATGACCGCGCCCGCCGCCTCGGCCAGACGGGCCAGGCCCAGCACCAATGACAGGGGCTGCACATGCCCCGCGCCCCGGTCCAGATCGCCGCCCTCATAGGCCGCGCTTCCAAGCGCATGGGCCAGCGCGTCACGGTCCAGCATCTCGACATGAGGGTAGTCGTAGCGGGCGGCAAGGTGGTCGGCCATCTGGCGGGCATGGTCGATCTCGGTCCGGTTGCGGCACGCATGGGCGATGCCTTCGCGGACCGGAACGCCCGCCTCGGAAGCGATCTGGCGGGTCAGGGCCTTGGCTTCTTCGGCCAGATCCCAAAGGCGGCGCGCCATCTGCGGACCAAGCCGCGCCTCCAGCCAATCCACATCCTGCCGCTGGCCGCTGCCGATCTGCCCGCCATTGCGTCCCGACGCGCCAAAGCCCACGCGCTGCGCCTCGAGAACGACCACCCGATAGCCGCGCCGCGCCAGATGCAGCGCCGCCGACAGCCCGGTATAGCCCGCCCCGACCACCGCGACATCGGCCCGCGCCTCGCCCATCAGCGAGGGTCGCAGATCCGCTGTCACCTCGGCGGCATAGAGGCTGGGCGGATAGGCGCCGGGCCGGTCGTTCAGATGCAGAAGGTTCATACGTTCAACAGCAGATGCTCGCGTTCCCACGGACTGATGACCTGCAGGAACTCCTTGTATTCCAGCCGCTTGACCGCCTCGTAAACGGCGCAGAACTCACCGCCCAGAACCTCGCGCACGCGTTCGCTTTCCGACAGAAGGTCCAGGGCATCACCCAGATTATAGGGCAGTTCGTCCTCGGACATATAGGCGTCGCCAAGACATTCGGCGCGCGGATTCTCGGCCTCGATCAGGCCCAGATAGCCGCAGGCCAGACTGGCCGCGATGCCCAGATAGGGGTTGCAATCCATCCCCGCCAGCCGGTTTTCCAGACGCCGCGCTTCGGGGCCAGAGACCGGCACGCGCAGGCCGGTCGTGCGGTTGTCGCGGCCCCATTCCAGATTGATCGGCGCCGCGAAGTCCGGGACATAGCGGCGATAGCTGTTCACATAGGGGGCCAACAGCGCGATCACGGCCGGCAGGTGCCGCTGCATCCCGGCAATGAAATGCAGAAAGGCCGGCGTCTCGCGCCCTTGGTCGTCCGAGAACAGGTTCCGCCCGGTCGCCATGTCCACGACCGAATGGTGGATATGCATGGCGCTGCCAGGCTCGTTCTCGATGGGCTTGGCCATGAAGGTGGCAAAGCAGTCATGGCGCAGCGCGGCCTCGCGGATGAGACGCTTGAAATAGAAGATCTCGTCTGCCAGCGCCACCGGATCGCCGTGATTGAGGTTGATCTCGACCTGGCCCGCACCGCCCTCCTGCAGGATGCCGTCGATCTCGAAGCCCTGCGCCTCGGCGAAATCGTAGATATCGTCGATGACCTTGCCGTATTCGTCCACTGCCGACATGGAATAGGCCTGCCGGGCCGCCGCACGACGGCCTGTGCGGCCCATGGGCGGGATGATCGGCTGGTTGGGGTCGATGTTGCGCGCGACCAGGAAAAACTCCATCTCGGGGGCGACAACGGGCTTCCAGCCGCGCTCTTCATACAGGCGCACGACGCGCTTGAGCACGTTGCGCGGCGCGATCGGCACAGGATTGCCCTGTTGATCCATCACGTCGTGGATGATCTGCACGGTCCAGTCCGCCGTCCATGGCGCGGCCGTGGCGGTCGAGTAATCGGGCGTCAGGATCATGTCGGGTTCGGTGAAGGCGCCCGTGGGGTTATCGGCCCACCCCCCCGTGATCGTCTGCAGAAAGATCGAGTTCGGCAGGTAGAACCGTTCCTGCCGCGCGAACTTCGAGGCCGGCATCGCCTTGCCCCGCGCCACGCCCGCGATGTCGGCGACGATACATTCCACTTCGTCGAGCCGCCGGCCCGCCATGAAGTCGCGCACCGCCTGCGGGGCCTTCTGAGTCCAGTCGCTCATGCCGCGCCCTCCTGCAGGACGCGGGGCGCCTTGAAGAACGCTTCGATCCTGTCGGCCAGCAGCGCCGAATCCTTGGGCGTGCCCATGCGGCGCCCCGCCCCGTCCAGCAGATCGTCCGGCACGATTCCCTTGGCGCGCGTTTCCATCAGCCCGCGGATGAAATCATCGGTGAATTCGGGATGGGCCTGCACGGTCAAGGCGCGGTCGTCATAGATCAGCGCCGCGGCCTGGCAGTGGGCATTGCGCGCGATGACACGGGCGCCCGGAGGCAGATCGACGACCTGATCCTGATGCCAGGCGTTCAAGGTCAAGGTCTGGCCGTCGAAATCGTAATCCTGTGTGCCGACCGCCCAGCCACCCGGATATTTCACGACGCGCCCGCCCAGGGCCTGCGCGATGATCTGATGACCGAAGCAGATGCCGACCAGCGGCACGCCCGCCCCATAGGCGCGGCGGATGAACGCCTCAAGCGGCGGGATGAAGGCGTGATCTTCATAGACACCGTGGCGCGAGCCCGTCAGAAGCCAGCCATCCGCGTCATGAACGTCGTCGGGAAAGTCCATGGCCTCGACATGCCAGGTGTTGAACTCGAATCCCCGACCGCCCAGAAGTTGAATGAACATGTCGGGGTAGTCGCCGAGCCTGTCCTTGAGCGGCGCGGGCGACTGGCCGCATTGGAGGATGCCGATACGCATGAATGCCCCTGCTGTTGCGGTATGGAAGCAAGGTAGCCACGCGGGCCGGGGGGCCGCAAGGGGTTGGCCTCGCTTTTGCAAGGGCTTTGACGGACTGGACCTGGTGGCACCAAAGGGCTAGGCTTGCCGCGTCAGCAACCGTCAAGCGCGCCATGACCTATCCCCAGCCCTCTCTGCCGCCACTCCCGCAGGGCGTGACGATCCAGGCCGAACCGCCCAGCGCAACCGGACTGGATCTGCTGTTTCTGCGTCACCATCAGGCGATGCATGCCGATACGCCGCCCGAATCGATTCACATGATGCCGCGCGAGGCGCTGGCTTCGCGGGACATCGCCTTCTTCGTGCTGCGACAGGGGAACGAGCCGCTGGCGATGGGCGCACTCAGCGATCTGGGCGGCGGTCTGGCCGAGATCAAATCGATGCATGTGCTGGCGGAAGCGCGCGGCCGCGGCCTGTCGCGGCTGCTGCTGCGTCACATGATCGCCATTGCCCGCCAGAGGGGGTTCTCGCGTCTCTCGCTGGAAACCGGCGCGCAGCCCAGCTTTGCCCCCGCGCGCAAGCTGTATGCAAGCGAGGGCTTCGTCGAATGCCCGCCCTTCGCGGATTACCGTCCCGACCCCAATTCGACCTTCATGACCTTGGCGCTGGACTGACCCCGATGCGCCCTGCCCTTGCCGCCCTGTTCCTGCTGCTGCCGTTGGCTGCCTTGGCCGAGACCCCGGACTTGCAGCGCGTTACCTATGAATGCGAACGCGGCGTGACGCTGCCCGTCATCTACGTGAATGGCCCCGATGAGCATGCCCAGGCCGTCGCCTGGATAGAGGGTGGGTTGCGTATCCTGCGGATCGCCCGCTCGGCATCCGGCGCGCGCTACCGCGAGGGTGAGGCCGGATACGAAATCTGGGGCAAGGGCGACATGGCCGTGCTGTCTTACGGACCCGAAGATGCACAAACCGTCCTGCTGTCGCAATGCCGCGCACTGCCCGGCTGATATGGCCCTGCACGCCATGCGGCTTGGGCTTTGAACGCCCGGCGCCATGGAAGCGACAGGCAATCCTCCGTGGCTCGACTGGATGGAGCGATAGAGCCGGGTCGTCCAAGCGTTGACCCGGGGGTTGCAGGAGTTCAGGAGTTATAGGAAGATGGCAGGAATATCGGCGACCTGCCCCTGTTTTAGGGCCACTCGCAAGTCGAGTTTGTTCTCTTTTTGTGTGCCATTATTCGGCGGCGTGAGCAATGGGCGCAGGCGCGAAGCCATCAATCA
>NZ_JAHYSR010000011.1 GCF_019431455.1 Paracoccus bogoriensis | reverse complement strand
ACGACTGATGTCGCTGGGGTAACGATGTCTCATACTCGTATTATCTGCTATTCCACAGAGACTATGAACAGGTTATTGAGACAAGGTTGCTCATCATCACCCCCGTCAGTCGGGGCGCTTGAATCACGCAGGCCCGGCGGCCTCAAGCCAATCAATGAGTCCTGACCCTAGAACGGACCCTTGGCCCGCCGGTCCTTGTCCAGCCGTCGCGATCCAGCCGCAGAGCTGCGCGGCGGGCCAGGCATGGCGATGATACGCCCGCAAATCGCCACGGCGAAATCGGCGCCCTTATTCGCCCGCGCCCCGCAATCAGATCCCCCTTGGCCACGCCACCGTTCTTCCCCGGCGACCCATACATCGCCCCAAGAACCGTCACGGAAAGTAACAGCCGGCATTTGATGTCAAGGCGGCTCCTTGCCCCCGGACCGGCGCCGAAGCCCGGCTTGCTCGACGTGATCGGCAAGACGCAAGGCGGGGAGGGGCGCGGCCAGTCTGTTGTCGCGATGGCCGATCAGGTCGCAAGGGACGCCATGAACCATGGTGAAGTTGTTTTCCCGGCTCGGGCCAGATCAAGCTGCAATGTGACCGTCGGCAGAGCCGTCATCGCTCGGTCCGTGCACGACGGCGATGATGGTCTTGCCCGCGCCCGCGGGGGGTCGGCCTGCTCGCCGTGCAGAGATCAGCGCCTTCTGGTGCGCCATAACGCCATGGGGGATGCTGACCTGGCCGTGTCAACAGGGCTTGGACTGGTCCTCGCCCGACCAGGCCTGGGGGCATCCGGAATGCGGAACGCTTTCGATCCGTCCGTTTTTCCGGGACGGCGAACTGCATGGTGCCCAACCTCGCCAGACGCGCGCCGATATCAGCGAACGACCAGCACCGAGACGGGCGAGTGACGCACCACGGCATTCACATCCCGGCTGACCAGGATGCTGCGCAACTCGTCGGGTTTGGGGCTGGCCATGACGATGAGATCGGCGCCGAACTTCTTCGCCGATTTCAGGATCGTCTCGGCCACGTGACCATGCCCGACATGGATCTGCACCCGGTCATTGTCGGGCAGGTTCTCGCTGGCGAATCGGTCCAGATCCTCCTTCATTTTCTGAAGGATGCGCGCTTCGTAGCCTTTTGGCAGAAAGGTCGCCACCATCGAACTGCCGAAATCGTGGACGATCCCCAGCAGATGGATCACCCCTGTCTCGCCCGCCAGCCGGATCGCGGCAGGCAGGGCGGTCTCCCATGTTTCGGGATGTTGCAGGTCGATGGGCAGAAGGATGCTCTCATGCATGACGGGTCTCCGTGTTGCGGCCCGGTGCGGGGGTCGGCAGGCGGCGGCGTTGCAACCAGATCACGACTCCCAGCAGCAGGAAGGCGGGGACATAGGCCCAGTAGCGCGAGGGCGCATCCACCGGGGCCTCGACCGACAGGATCGTCTGATCCCAGTCCAGCCCCGCCGATTGCGCCGGGCTGCCAAAGGCCACGTTGTCGATCATCAGCCGGTCGCCATCCTGGATCAGGTCGATCCCGGCGGCTTGCAGCCTTTCCTCGCCGGTCTCGCCGGCGGGGACAGGCAGGATGGCCACGAACTCGACCGGGCTGCCGATGTCATTCAGCCCCGCGATCCGCAGGCGCAGCCCGTCGCCGGGCGCGCTGTCTTCCAGCGCCTGCACGAATTCGGTGCCGGGCCGTTCCTCGAAGGGCGGATAGACGCAGCTCCAGAAGAAGCCGGGACGGAAGATCGTGAAGGCGATCAAGAGCAGCAGCGCCGATTCCCAGATCCGGTTGCGCACAAGGAACCAGCCTTGCGTCGCGGCGGCAAAGAGCAGCATCGCGATGGTCGCCGTGACGAAGACGAAGATGCCCATGATCCATCCGACATCGATCAGCAGAAGATCGGTGTTGAAGATGAACAGGAACGGCAGCGCCGCCGTCCGCAGGCTGTAGAAGAACGCCACGACCCCGGTGCGGATCGGATCGCCGCCAGACACGGCCGCCGCCGCGAAAGAGGCCAGGCCGACAGGCGGCGTCACGTCCGCCATGATGCCGAAGTAGAACACGAACAGATGCACCGCGATCAGCGGCACGATCAGCCCGTTCTGCTGGCCAAGCGTCACGATCACCGGCGCCAGCAGCGCCGAGACGACGATGTAGTTCGCGGTGGTCGGCAAGCCCATCCCCAGGATCAGGGACAGCACAGCCGTCAAGAGCAGGATCAGCATCAGGTTGCCGCCCGACAGCAGCTCGACCACATCGGCCAGCGCGGCGCCGACGCCGGTCTGGCTGACGACGCCCACGATGATGCCCGCCGTGGCTGTGGCGATCCCGATGCCGATCATGTTCCGCGCGCCCGAGATCAACCCGTCCACCAGTTCGTCAAAGCCCTGGCGGATGCGGGCCGGCACGGCGCTTTCGCCGCGCAGAACCGCCATCAGCGGGCGCTGCGTCAGAAGGATGAAGATCATGAACGCCGTCGCCCAGAAGGCCGACAGGCCCGGCGACAGGCGGTCCACCATCAGCGACCAGACCAGCACGACGACCGGCAGGATGTAGTGCAGCCCGGACCGCACCGTCGGCCCCGGCAAGGGCAGCGCGGTGACGGGCGCATTCGGATCATCCAGTTCCAGCGGCTTCTCGCGCGAGGCGATCCACATCAGCCCGACATAGGCTGCAGTCAACAGGCCGAAGATGACGTAACCCGCATTGGCGCCGAAGGCAGGCCTGATCCAGCCCATCGTGTAATACACAGCCAGCGACAGCGCGCAGAGACCTGCGATGATGAAGGCCGCAACCAGCAGGCGGCGCAGGATGGGGGGCGGCTCATAGGCGCGGGGCAGGCCCTGCATCCCGGCCTTCATGGCCTCCAGATGGACGATATAGACCAGCGCGATATAGCTGATCGTGGCGGGCAGGAAGGCGTGCTTGACGACCTCGAAATAGGGGATGCCGACATATTCGACCATCAGGAAGGCAGCCGCGCCCATGACGGGCGGCATGATCTGGCCATTGACCGAAGAGGCGACCTCGACCGCACCGGCCTTTTCGGGCGGAAAGCCCACGCGCTTCATCAGCGGAATGGTGAAGGTGCCGGTCGTCACCACGTTAGCAATGCTGGACCCCGAGATCAGGCCCGTCATGCCGCTGCTGACCACCGCCGCCTTGGCTGGGCCGCCGCGCAGGTGCCCCATCAGCGAAAAGGCGACCTGGATGAAGTAGTTTCCCGCCCCCGCCTTGTCCAGAAGCGCCCCGAACAGCACGAACAGGAAGACAAAGCTGGTCGAGACGCCAAGCGCGATGCCAAAGACGCCCTCGGTCGTGACCCATTGGTGATTGGCGACCTCGGACAGCGAATTGCCCCGATGCGCGATGATCGAGGGCATGTAGGGCCCGAGGAAGGTATAGACCAGAAACACCGTCGCGACGATCATCAGCGCAGGGCCAAGACTGCGGCGCGCGGCCTCAAGCAGCAGCATGATGCCGATGACGGCAACAAGCAGGTCGGTCTGGATCGGAGCGCCGACACGGCGCCCCAGGTCGTCGCTGTTGACGAAGACGTAAAGCGCAGCCCCCGCAGCAAGCAGCGCCAGCGCCCATTCCCAGACCGGCACCCGGTTCTTCGGGCTGCCCAACAGGATCGCTGCGATGATACCCGCCCCGGTCAGACCGATCCACCAGGCCGGAAAGCTGGACGGCGCGCCATAGATGAACAGCCCCGACAGCACGATCGGCACCAGGATGCCCAGGCCAAGCTGGATGGGCGAACGCTCGGCCGGATAGGCCATGAAGGCCAGAAACAGCGCAAAGGCCAGATGAACCGCACGCGCATCGGTCGCGCTGATGATGCCGAAATTCAGCATGAAGGGCAGCGGAGAGGCGATCCAGAGCTGGAACAGCGACCAGCACAGCGCGACCCCCAGGATCAACTTGCCCACCAGCCCCGGCGGCGTTCGCGCCCCCGTATCGCTGGAGGCGACCAATTCGTCCAGTTCGTCCTGGCTCAGCGCGCCGCGACCTGCGGCCCCGGTCTCGACAGCGGCGGCCTGTTGCCGGTGCCGCGCCTCATTGTCCCTGTCACTCATCACGCCCCCCGCCCATGCGATGGTCTTCTTGTTCTGTAGCAAAGGGGCGGCCCACCGGGGCCGCCCGTCGGGGCCGGATCAGTCGATCCAGCCGCGCTCGCGGTAATAGCGGGCGGCGCCGTCGTGCAGAGGCGCGCTGAGACCCTCCGAAATCATCGTCTCGGGCTCCAGGGTCTCGAAGGCGGGGTGAAGCTGCTTGAAGCGGTCGAAATTCTCGAAGACCGCACGCACGACCTGATAGACCGTTTCCTCGGGGACATCGGCCGAGGTGACGAAGGTCGCCAGAACGCCGAAGGTCTCGGTGTCCTGGTCATTGCCCGCATACATGCCGCCAGGGATCGTGACCTTGGCGTAGTAGGGGTTTTCCTCGACCAGCCGGTCGATGGCCTCGCCCGCCACCGTTACCAGGCGCGCGTCCACCGTCGAGGTCGCCTCCTGGATCGAGCCGTTGGGATGGCCGACCGTATAGCTGATCGCATCGACCTGATTGTCGCCAAGCGCCGCCGACTGCTCGGCCGGGCGCAGTTCGGAGACCAGCGCGAAATCGGACATCGACATGCCCTTGGCCTCCAGGACGACCTCGAACGTCCCGCGCGAGCCCGAGCCGGGGTTGCCCACATTCACGCGCTTGCCGGCCAGTTCCTCGAAGGTGGTGACGCCGCTATCGGCGCGTGCGACAACGGTAAAGGGCTCGGGATGCACCGCGAAGATCGAGCGCAATTCGGGGAAGGGATCGCCTTCATAGTCAGAGGTGCCGTTATAGGCGTGGAACTGCCAGTCAGACTGGGCCACGCCCATCGTCATGTCGCCCGCCTTGATGGCATTGATATTGGCGATCGAGCCGCCGGTCGAAGGCGCGGTGCAGCGCAGCCCGTGTTCCGAGGTCTCGCGGTTCACAAGCCGGCAGATCGACTGCCCCACCACATAATAGACCCCGGTCTGGCCGCCGGTGCCGATGGTGATGAACTGCTCCTGCTGGGCCAGCACCGGCCCCGAGGCCAGGACCAGAGCACTGCCCAGAAGGGCGGATTTCATGAGACTCATTCGGCTTCTCCCTTGTCTGTCGTCTGTTCTGTCGCCTTGCGGATGCGCGAATCCTCGCGCAGGAAACCCGTCGCGGCTGCGTGATCCGCTCTGGCCGTCCCCACGGTCCCGTGGGGACAAGCCATCGTCAATAGCCTCGGTTCCCGGGTCTGACCAGATCTTGCACGAATTTTGCGCGTTCAGCCAGACCCGAGCGACGCGACAACGGCCCGCCTGAGTTCGGGCAGCAGCATCGTCTCGAACCAGGGATTGCGGCGCAGCCAGCCGGTATTGCGCCAGCTGGGATGCGGCAAGGGAAAGATCGCGGGCGCGTAACGGTGCCAATCCGCGACTGTCCGGGTGACATTGCGCCGACCCAGATGCCAGGCCTGTGCATGGCCGCCGACCAGCAGCGTCAGACGCGGCCTCAGCAGGTCCATCACGGCCCGGCGCCATGTCTCAGCGCAGACCGGCGGGGGCGGCAGATCCGCGCCCCGCGCGTCATATCCCGGAAAACAGAAGGCCATCGGCACGATCGCCACCCTGTCGCGATCATAGAAGGTTTCGGCATCCACGCCCATCCAGTCGCGCAGCCGGTCGCCCGAACGATCGGTGAAGGGCCGCCCGCTGTCATGGACCCGCGCGCCGGGCGCCTGGCCCACGATCAGCAGCCGCGCCGAGGGGCGGAACCAGGCCACGGGCCGGGGCGTGTGGCGCGTTGCAGTCGCGGCAAAACGCTCGGCGCAAATTCGGCACTGGCGGATATCGGCGACCAGCGGATGATCGGGGGGCTGGCCGGGCATGTCAGAAGCGAAATGAGGCAAGACCATGACCCCGATCTGGAGAGGTTTTGTCAGAAGAAAAGACCGGATCTTCACTTTTCGTCAGGGTTTTGCGGCCATGCTGGACAGGATGTCGGTCGCAGCCTATGGTCCGTTCTGTCCGGCCGAAGCTACCGGCATGGCATGCCTTGGGGCAGTTGTTTGGGTGGTCAATCATCGCCATGCTCGAATTTGAGAACGTTTCCAAAGCCTTCTGGACGGGGAAACAGCACAAGATCATTCTGGACCGCGCGTCCTTCCGGATCGAGCTTGGCAACTCGCTTGGCATTCTGGCGCCCAACGGGGCCGGAAAGACCACCATCATCAACATGATGTGCGGTCTTGAGAAGCCTGATGAGGGCAAGATCCGGCGCGATTGCCGGATTTCCTTCCCGCTTGGCTTCATGGGCGGTCTGGTCAACAAGCATACCGGAAACGAAAACGCGCGCTACATCGCCCGGATCTACGGGCTGGACCCCGATTATGTCGCGGCCTTCACCCGCTGGCTGACCGATATCGAGGAATATTTCGACATGCCGGTCGGCACCTATTCCAGCGGTATGCGCCAGCGCTTCAACTTCGCGCTGCTTCTGGCGCTGGATTTCGATATCTACCTGATCGACGAAGGTATGCCCCAGACCACCGATGCCGAATTCAACCGCAAGGCCGGCAAGGTGCTTTACGAGCGGCTGCAGACCTCGACGACGGTGATCGTGTCGCACCAGGCATCCACGCTCGAGAAGTTCTGCAACAGCGCCGCCATTCTGCGCGATGGGCGGCTCTACATGTTCGAGACCCTTGACGAGGCCAGACAATATTATGACTACACCTCCTAAGGCGCGCCGCTATCACGCCTCGGCCGCCGAAGCGGTCTCACCCGACGAGCAGGCAGCCGCCGCCCATTCTCCCGGCGGTGCCGAGCCAGGCCCCGTCCGCATCGAGGTCACGCGCCGCCCGCCCCAGGCGGCGCAATCGGGGGGCGCGGATGACGGAGCCGACATGATGGCGCGGCTCAGCGGGACGCAGCCCGTCGATGACGGTTTCGGCAGCCTCGGCCCGAAGGCCGAGCCTGCCGCCGGTTCCGACCTCGAGGCGAAGCTGGCCGCAATCCGGGCCGAGAACCTGTCCGAGCGCAACCTGCGCATTGCCCGCCGGATCGCCGCCCTGCACCAGATCCCGGTGTCCTCCGACGAAGAGGCGATCCTGCGCCTGCGCGAAAGAGGCATCGACCCCTCGCAGCGCTCCACGATCGGCAAGGTTCTCTCGGGCAAGGGCGCGACCGCATCCGACGCGGCACCGGGTGCCGCCCCGAAGGGCCCGCGCAACGCCAAATCGCTTGTTCCGGTGGGCAAATCCAAGGGTGCGCTGACCGCCGATGGCAGTGGCCGTGCGATGCCCCTGCCCTCGCGCGAGGCCCTGACCGAGGAAAAGCGCGCGGCCGAAATCTACCGCATCCAGCGTGACCTGGCCCGCCGCCGTCGCAAGCGCATGATGATGCTGGCGCTCCGCCTGCTGGTCTTCGTGTTCCTGCCGACTGCCGCGGTCAGCTGGTATTATACGATGATTGCCAGCCCCCTTTATGCCACCGTCTCGCAATTCCAGATCCAGAGCGCGGACGGCAGTTCCGGCGGCGGCATCGGCGGCCTTCTGGGCGCGGGAGGGATGTCGGCGAATACCGACTCGGTCGGGGTGCAGAGCTACCTGACCTCGCGCGAGGCAATGATGCGCCTGAACGAGGAGCTTGGCTTTACCCGGGCCTTCCAGGATCCGGCGATCGACGCGATCCGCCGCCTGCCCGAGGATGCCACGAACGAGGCGGCGTTCCGTGTCTATCAGAACTCGGTCAAGATCGGCTACGACCCGACCGAAGGGGTGCTGAACATGGAGGTGATCGCCCCCGATCCGGAGCTGAGCCGTCAATTCTCGCTGGCGCTGATCCGCTATGCCGAGGAACAGGTGGACCGCTTCACCGCGCGCCTGCGCGAGGACCAGATGCGCGGCGCCATCGAGAATTACGAGGATGCCGAGGCGAAAATGCTTCAGGCGCAACGCCGCGTGCAGGAATTGCAGGAACAGCTTGGCGTGCTGGACCCCCAAGCCGAAAGCTCGGTCGTGATGGGACAGATCTCGTCGCTCGAGAGCCAGCTGACCAACCGGCAGCTTGAGCTGGGTCAGCTTCTCAGCAACCCCAACCCTGTGCAGAGCCGCGTGGATGCCGCGCGCGGCGATATCGAACGCTTGCGCGAGCAGATCGCCCAGATCCGCCAGCAACTGACCGAAGGCAACGAGATGCGCAGGTCGCTGACCGCCATCACGGGCGAATTGCGCGTGGCCGAGGCCGAATTGGCCACGCGCCAGGAATTGTTGGCCGCCGCCGCCGCCCAGATGGAAACCGCGCGGATCGAGGCCAACAAACAGGTCCGCTATCTGTCGCTTTCCGTTGCCCCCGTCGCTCCGGACGAGCCAACCTATCCCAAGGCTTTTCAGAACTCGATCGTGGCCTTCCTGCTGTTCTCGGGCATCTATCTGATGCTGTCGCTAACGGCCTCGATCCTGCGCGAACAGGTTTCGACATGACACGGCAACACCACGTTTCACTGGGCTCGATCGCCTGCGGCAACGATCTTCCGCTGGTCGTGATCGCCGGACCCTGCCAGCTTGAGAGCCGCGATCACGCCTTGATGATCGCAGAGCGCATGGCCGAGGCCTGCGCGAATGCGGGGGCAGGTTTCGTCTTCAAGGCCAGCTACGACAAGGCCAATCGCACCTCGCTCTCGGGACGGCGCGGTTTGGGAATCGACGAGGGTTTGGCGATCCTGTCCGACATCCGGGCGCAGATCGGTTGCCCTGTGCTGACCGACGTGCATGATGTCGAACAGGCCATCCGCGCGGCCGAAGCTGTGGACATCATCCAGATCCCCGCCTTCCTCTCGCGCCAGACCGACCTGCTTCTGGCTGCGGGCCGGACAGGGGCAGTCGTCAACATCAAGAAGGGGCAGTTCCTCGCGCCCTGGGACATGCCGAACGTCGCGGAGAAGGTCGCCTCGACCGGGAACCGCAACATCCTGCTGACCGAACGCGGCGCAAGCTTCGGTTACAATACGCTGGTGGCCGACATGCGCGCGCTGCCGATCATGGCGCGCACGGGCTATCCCGTGATCATGGACGCCACCCATTCCGTGCAACAGCCAGGCGGCAAGGGGGGCAGTTCGGGCGGACAGCGCGAATTCGCCCCCGTCATGGCGCGCGCCGCGGTCGCGCTTGGCGTGGCGGGTGTGTTCATCGAGACACATGAGGATCCGGACAACGCGCCCTCGGACGGGCCGAACATGATTCCATTGGACCAGATGCCGGCCCTTGTCGCATCGCTGATGCGCTTCGACGCCTTGGCCAAGGCGGATCCGCTGACCGTCTGGAATGCGGACGCGTGATGGAATCTCCAGGGCCTGCTGCAGGCGATAAGCCCTGCGGCAAATTGGTGTCTGACTGTCTCCCGTAGCGGATCGCGACAAGTTCTGACATCCCAGCCTTTCGGAACCTTGTCCGGGCGCAAGCGTGATCGCCAGCAAAAAGCTGCGGTCAGGGTGTAGCGTCGGGAAGCCCCCCGACCCACGCTGCAGCCTCGCGCTCTGGTCCCGGATCAACGCCGCCGGCAGGACCGGCACGACCATTTCCGGCCTGCCCGCCGCAGCGGCGCGATATCAGCCGGCGCGATTTCGGTGATCAGCAGCGCAACCGTTACACCAGCGCCCCCCGCGCCCATCGGCAAGGCCCGCCCGGCACGCCCCAATCCGACCAATGCCGCAGAACCTGGCACAGAGATAAAACGCGCGATCCTGCGTGCAAATTCAGATACTCTTCAATCCGAGATCCTGCGCGATGAGATCTTGTCAAGCGGTGCCGCGATCTGCCGGTCGGGCATGTCAGGACCGCCGATCTTTCACCGCCGGATCCGGCCCGGCCTGTCACCGTCTCTTCGCGAAAACGTCAGGCCCTTGACACGAATCGATCCTAAACGGGCCGCAGAACAGACGAGGATCCGATGCTGGACGTCAGAGAAGTCACGAAGATCTTTGGGCGCAAGGCCGCGGTGGACCGGGTCAGCTTCCGTATCGACGGCCCCGCCTTTGTCGGGATCATCGGGCGTTCGGGCGCGGGGAAATCCACCCTTTTGCGGATGATGAACGGATTGACCCCCGCCACAAGCGGCAAGATCCTCGTCGAGGATCGCGACATCCTGGCCCTGCGTGGCACCGATGCGCGCGCCTGGCAAAGCGACTGCGCGATGATCTTCCAGCAGTTCAACCTGGTGCCGCGCATGGATGTCGTGTCGAACGTGCTGCACGGCATCCTGAACCGACGATCCACCATCTTGACATTGTTCAACCTGTGGTCGCGCGCCGATATCCTGCGGGCACTGGCAATCCTCGACCGGCTCGGCATTGCCGAACAGGCCCCCAAACGCGCCGAGGCGCTGTCGGGTGGCCAGCAGCAGCGCGTCGCCATCGCCCGCGCCCTGATGCAGAACCCTCGCATCATCCTGGCCGATGAGCCGATCGCCAGCCTTGATCCGATGAACGCACAGATCGTGATGGACACGCTCAAGCGCATCAATGTCGAGGATGGCCGTATGGTCATTGCCAACCTGCACACGCTGGACACTGCCCGGCGCTATTGCGACCGGGTGATCGGAATGCGCGACGGGCGGGTTGTCTTTGATGGCCTGCCGAGCCAGCTGACCACCGGCGTCGCGCGCGACATCTACGGCGCCGATGCGAGCTTCAACGAGGCCGCGACCTCGACCGCGATTCCCGCCGACCACGCAGCCGATGCCCGCTATGCGGCCACGATGCTGGCCTGACGCCCCCTTTCCCTGAAAACGCATCCATTGGAGATGACGATGACCAAGCTGCTGATCGCTCTTGCGACCGCCACCGCCCTGACCGCTGCCGCTGCGACGGCGCAGGAAACGGAATTCCGCATCGGCCTGCTGGGCGGCGAGAACGCACAGGACCGCATGGCCTCGAACGAATGCTTCCGCGCCTATGCCGAGGAAGCCCTGGGCGTGCCCGTCCGCCTGTTCACGCCCGCCGATTACAACGGCGTCATCCAGGGCCTGCTGGGCGGATCGCTGGACATGGCCTGGCTGGGCGCCTCGGCTTATGCAGCGGTCTATGTGAACGACCCCGACGCCGTCGAGCCGGTTCTGGTCAAGACCAATCTGGATGGCAGCTATACCTATCACTCGATCGGCTTCGCACGCGCCGACAGCGGCATCACCTCGCTGGACGACATGAAGGGCAAGAGCTTCGCCTTTGCCGATCCGAACTCGACCTCGGGCTATCTGATCCCCAAGGTCGAACTGCCGCAGCTGGGCTATTCGATGACCGAGGGCGAGTATTTCAGCCGCATCGGCTTCTCGGGCGGTCACGAGCAGTCGATCATCGCGGTGCTGAACGGCGATTTCGATGCGGGCGTGGTCTGGGCCGACGGCCAAGGCGAATGGGAGGACGGCTACAATTCGGGCGCGCTGCGCAAGGCGGCCGATAGCGGCATCGTCGATATGAACGATATCGTGGAAATCTGGCGGTCGTCGCCGATCCCCGAAGGACCGGTCGTGCTGCGCAAGGCCCTGTCGGAGGAGACGAAGGCCACGATCATCGACCTGCTGACGAATCTCCATGCCAATGACCCGGAATGTGCCTATGGCGTCGCCGCGGGCGAGACCGCCGGCTTCACCCCGGTCACGCATGAGGAATACAACACCATCATCGAGATCCGCCGGGCCGAGATGAACTGATCCTGCCGATCCGGCGGCCGGACCCTGCCGATCCAGGGTCCGGCCCCTTTTCCATTCCGAGGTTTCCATGTCCGCACCGGCCCTTGCCCATGTCCAGACCGAATATCTGGCGCTGACGCGCCGTCGGCGCATCTATGGCGGGCTTCTTCTGGTCGTCTTTGTCGCCATGTTCATCTCGGGCTTCCGCATCGCGGACAGCCGGAATGCTGGCAGTTTCTGGCAGGGACTGCACCAGATCGGCGACTTTCCCGCCGATCTGATCCGCGAGGCCGTCGAAAAGGCCGCAAACCTGCCCGGCCACATGATCCGCGCCTTTCCCGCGCTGGTCGAAACCCTGAACATCGCGCTGGTCGCCACGCTGCTGGGCTGCATCCTTGGACTGCTGCTGTCCCTCGCCGCGACACGAGGCCTGGCCTATTGGCCACGCCTGGTGCCGGTGGCGCGGCGCGTCTCGGATGTGTTCCGGGCGATCCCCGAAATCGTGATCGCGCTGGTCCTGATCTTCGTCCTGGGCGGCGGCCCGGTCCCGGCCGTCATTGCCATCGCCATCCACACGGCGGGCGCGATGGGCAAGCTGTTTTCCGAGGTGAACGAGAACGTGGATCTCAAGCCGGTCGAGGGTCTGGCCTCGGTCGGCGCGAACTGGTCGCAGCGCATGTGGCTGGGCGTGATCCCGCAGGTGGCGCCGAACTACATGTCCTATTCACTGCTGCGGCTGGAAATCAACATCCGCGCCTCGGCCATCCTTGGCTTCGTGGGCGCGGGCGGCATCGGCTACGAATTGCGCAACGCCATGACCTTCGGCCAGGGCAAGTTTGACCAGGCGGCGGCAATCTTCCTGCTGCTTTTCGCCACGATCGTGCTGGTCGATCAGCTATCGGCCAGCCTGCGCCACCGCCTGACCCATGGAGCCCCTGCATGAGCACGCTGACCGCCGCCACCGAGGCCCATGTTCTGCGCCTCATGCGCCGCAAAAGCCGCGTCGCGCTGGCCGTCCCGGCGCTGATTCTCGCCTATCTGGTCTATGTCTTCTTCGCCTTCGATCTGGGCGGCCTTGCGCAGCGGGCGCGGATGGACAATGCCCGCATCCTTCTGGCCGACATGGTCAGCTACAAGACCCACGTCACCCGCGACAACCGGCGCGGGACGCTGTCGGTCTCGATCGAGGGCAACAATCGTGCGACCTATTCCCCCGACAGCATCCCCGACTGGATCCTGACGGATGGCGAACAGACCCGCATCCTGCTGGGCGGCGGGCAGGTCGTGACCTATGACGGCCCGCGCGTGCTGTTCGACATCCCCGATCACGGCACCGCCCGGTTGGACGTTGGCGAGACCATCGCGCTGGATCTGCCCTCTGCCGACTGGCCGGCCAGCATCAACGCCTCGGACAGCCGCGTGACGATTACCACCGACGAGGGGCGGCTGACCGTCACCCGCGCCCGCACCGAAACGCTGCGCTATTTCTGGGGATGGGAGCTGTTCTTCTTCGACCTGAACAGCCCCTTTTCGGGCATGTCCGCCATCCAGGTCATCGCCACGGTGCTGGCGGGCGAGCGCATCCAGCCCGACCGCAGCAATCTGTCGCTGGCGATCAGCGATTTCTGGAATAACGGCATCTGGCGGCATGGCGAGGTGCTCTGGGCCATGTTCGAGACGGTTCTCATGGCCTTCCTGGGCACGTTCGGCGCGGCCTTTGTGGCGCTGCCGCTGGCCTTTCTGGCGGCGCAGAACTTCGCGCCCTCGCGCTGGCTGCGCTTTGCCGTGCGGCGGGTTCTGGACTTCGTGCGCGGCGTCGATGCCTTGATCTTCACCATCATCCTGTCGCGCGCCTTCGGCCCCGGCCCGCTGACCGGCGCGCTGGCGATCCTGCTGACCGACAGCGGCAGCTTCGGCAAACTCTTTTCAGAGGCCCTTGAAAACGTGGACAAAAGACCAATCGAAGGCGTTCAGTCCACCGGCGCCAATGCGGTCCAGCGCTATCGTTTCGGCGTGATCCCGCAGGTTATGCCGGTCTTTCTGTCGCAACTGCTGTATTTTCTGGAATCGAACACCCGAAGCGCAACGATTATCGGCGCCATCGTGGGCGGCGGCATCGGCCTGCTGCTGACACAGGCGATCCAGACCACACAGGATTGGGAAAAAGTCAGCTATTACATCCTGCTGATCGTGGTGATGGTGGTGGCGATGGACAGCCTGTCCGGCTGGCTGCGCCGCAAGCTGATCCGCGGCGAATGAGACCCGTGCGCTGATCACCGGCGTCGCGATGGGTAACGCCTAGAGCCCCGTCAGCACCAGCGACACGCGGTCGCCCGCGAACCATGTGCGCCCGTATTCCACCGGGCGCCCGGGATTGTCCGGGCCGCCCTCGCGGTTGATGGCGACGGATCGCAGGATCGGCGCCTTTTCCGGGATCTGCAGGGCCAGCGCCTGCGTGGCATTGGCCAGTTTCGCCGTGATGCGCGTGCTGGCGCGGGTGTAATCGGCCACCCCGCAAGCCGCCAGCGCCGCCGTGATCGAGGCATGGGCGCGCGCCTGATCGGGCAGCCCCTCCAGCCAGCCCGGAAGGACCGACCGGAACAGCGCCAGCGGCTGGCCATCCGCCAGCGACAGCCCCTCGATCACATGGACCGCGTCGCCGGGGGCGATGGCAAGCGCCTCGGCTTCGATCCGGTCGCAGGGGCGCGTCTCGATCCGGGTGAAGCGGTGCGAGCCCGTCCGCCCCACAGCCGCAAGGTTCTGCGAGAAGCGCACCCGGCGGCCAAGCGCGTAATCGGTGGGCCGCGCGAGAACGAAGACCCCCGCGCCCCGCCGCGCATGGACCAGCCCCGCCGCGCCCAGATCCGACAAGGCGTGCCGGATCGTGTGCCGGTTGACCCCGAAACGGGCCGCCAGCTGCGCCTCGGTCGGCAGGCGGTCGCCGGGGCGGTAATGGCCGGTCTCGATCTCGGCGCGCAGGGTCGCGGCAATGGCCTGCCACAGGGGGGTCTTGTCCGTCATGAAAAATTCACAGGCTTGCGGTTGTAGAGCGCATTGCGCCGGGTTATCAGTTGTCTAGTTGTATAGTAAAATGGACCGACCGGCAAGATGTCTGCTTCTGCTCTTCCCCAACGCCGCGACTGGCTGTCCATCCTGGCGAAATCCGCGCCCGAGCGACTGGCGGCGCTGCTTCCGGACCTGCCGGCGCATGAATGGCTGCGCGCACCCGAGACCGGCACGGTCATGGTGCAGGGCCGCATCAGCGCGACCGGCGCGCCCTTCAATATCGGCGAGATGACAGTGACGCGCTGCGCCCTGCGCCTGCCCTGCGGGACCGAGGGGCACGGCCATGTCCAGGGCCGCAGCCACGCCCATGCCACCCGCGCCGCCGCGCTGGATGCGCTGATGCAGACCGACCCTACCGCCCATGCGCCGCTGATCGAGACGCTGCGCCTTGAGGCGCAATCCGCGCGCGAGGCCCGCGCCGCCCGCGCCGCCGCCACCCGCGTCGAGTTCTTCACCCTGCAACGAGGAGAGGATTGATGATCCCCGGCCTTGCCGATCCCCCAATCCAGTCCTCGCGCGGTTTTCGCGTGCTGATGCAGGCGATGGCGCGCCCCGGCACGATCCAGCGCCTGAACCTGACGCAGCCGCCCGCGCTTGGGCCCGCGGCGGGCAGCGTGCTGCTGCTGCTGGCCGATCCGACGACGCCGCTGCATCTGGCCGGTGATCTGCCCGGACTTGCGCCCTGGCTGCAATTTCACGCAGGCAGCCCGCTGACCGGCCCCGAAGGCGCCAGTATCGCCGTCGGGCGCTGGCCCGATCTGCCGCTGGACCTGCTGCCCGTGGGCCTGCCCGATTATCCTGACCGCTCGGCCATGGTGATCGTGGAACTGGACCGGCTGGACGCAGAGGGCCCCCGCCTGACCGGGCCGGGCATCCGGGGCCATGCCAGCCTGTCCCTGCCCGCCATCGCGCCCTTTCGCGCGAACCGCGCCCTGTTCCCGATGGGGCTGGATTTCGTCTTCACCTGCGGCGACCGGCTGGCCTGCCTGCCCCGCAGCACCCGCGTGGAGGCCGCCTGATGTATGTCGCCGTCAAGGGGGGCGAGCGCGCCATCGACAATGCCCATGCCTGGCTGGCCGAGGAACGGCGCGGCGACCCGGCCCTGCCCCTGATGTCGGTCGCCCAGATCCGCGAGCAGATGGCACTGGCCGTCAACCGGGTCATGGCCGAGGGCTCGCTTTACGATCCCGACCTCGCCGCGCTGGCGATCCGGCAGGCGCGGGGCGACCTGATCGAGGCCGTGTTCCTGATCCGGGCCTATCGCACCACGCTGCCGCGCATCGGCGCCTCGCGCCCGGTGGATACCGGTGCGATGGCCGTGGACCGGCGCATCTCGGCCACGTTCAAGGACTTGCCCGGCGGGCAGGTTCTGGGGCCCACCTTCGACTATACGCACCGGCTGCTGGATTTCGCGGATCAGGCCGCGATCGACCCGGCCCCGCTGGCCGCACCCGACACCGCGCCGGTTCCGCATGTGACCGCGATCCTCGACCGCGACGGGCTGATCGAGCCTGTCCCCCATGATGACACGCCCGCCCCCGACCTGACGCGCGAGCCGCTGGAACTGCCCGCCTGCCGCGCGCTGCGGCTTCAGGCGCTGGCCCGCGCGGATGAGGGCTTTACCCTTGCGCTGGCCTATTCGACGCAGCGCGGCTATGGGCGCACCCATGCCTTTGTCGGCGAATTGCGGATCGGCCGCGTCCCGGTCGAGATGGATGTCCCCGAACTGGGCTTTGCCATCGAGATCGGCGAAATCGAGCTGACCGAATGCGAGACGGTGAACCAGTTCAAGGGCTCGCGGACCGAGCCCGCGCAGTTCACGCGCGGCTACGGGCTGGTGATGGGCCAGTCCGAACGCAAGGCCATCGCCGTCAGCCTGGTGGACCGCGCGCTGCGCTGGCAGGAACTGGGTGAGGATTTCACCGGCGCCCCGGCGCAGGATGCCGAATTCGTGCTGTCCCATTGCGACAACATCCAGGCGACCGGATTTCTGGAACATATCAAGCTGCCCCATTACGTCGATTTCCAGGCCGAACTGGAACTGGTCCGACGCCTGCGGGCCGAAGCGCAAGAGGCCCAGCCATGACCGCCCTGACCACCATCGTCTTTGACATCGGCAACGTGCTGGTCCGGTGGGATCCCCATGCGGCCTTTCTGCCCGCCCTGCCCGACCGCGCGGCGGTGGATGCCTTTCTGGCGCGGATCGACTTCTTCAGCCTGAACCTGCGCGCCGACGGAGGCGAGACCTTTGCTGACCTCGCCCGCGATATTCCCGATGCCGATGACCGCGCGCTGTTCCTGACCTATCTGGAGGGGCACGCGGCCTCGATCCGCGAACCGATCGAGGGGTCATGGGCGCTGATGGAACGCCTGCGCGGGCGCGGGTTTGCCATCCATGCGATCACCAACTGGTCGGCCCAGACATGGCCCATCGGCCTTGCGACCCATCCGCGTCTGGCAAAAGCCTTCGGCGTCACGGTCGTCTCGGGACAAGAGGGGATCATCAAGCCCGATCCGCGCATCTTCGAAACGCTCTGCCAGCGTGCCGGGGTCGCACCGGCTGAATGCCTGTTCATTGATGACGGCCCCAGGAACGTCGCGGGCGCGCAGGCGGCGGGGATGCAGGCCCATCACTTCACCACGCCTCAGGCGCTGGAGGCCGATCTGACCGAACGGGGCCTGCTATGAGCGATTACAACTTCGCCTATCTCGACGAACAGACCAAGCGCATGATCCGCCGGGCGATCCTCAAGGCGCTGGCGATCCCCGGCTATCAGGTGCCCTTCGCCAGCCGCGAGATGCCGATGCCCTATGGCTGGGGCACGGGTGGCGTGCAGCTGACCGCCGCCTGCCTCACGCCTGACGACTGCCTGAAGGTCATCGACCAGGGCGCCGATGACACGACGAACGCGGTCAGCATCCGCAAGTTCTTCCAGCGCACCGCAGGCGTCGCCGTGACCCAAGCCACGCGCGAGGCGACCCTGATCCAGACCCGCCACCGCATCCCCGAGACGCCGCTGACCGAAGATCAGGTGCTGGTCTATCAGGTGCCGATCCCCGAACCGCTGCGTTTCCTCGAACCGCGCGAGACCGAGACCCGCAAGATGCACGAGCTGGAGGAATACGGGCTGATGCATGTGAAGCTTTACGAGGATATCGCCCGGCACGGCCAGATCGCGACCTCTTACGCCTATCCGGTCAAGGTCGAGGGGCGCTATGTCATGGACCCCTCGCCCATCCCGAAATTCGACAATCCCAAATTGTCGGACTGCCCTGCGATCCAGCTTTTCGGCGCGGGCCGCGAACAGCGCATCTATGCGCTGCCGCCCTATACGCAGGTGGTCAGCCTTGATTTCGACGATTACCCCTTCGAGGCCAGCAAGCCCGACCATGATTGCGACCTCTGCGGCGCCTCGGACAGCTATCTGGACGAGGTGATCACCGATGATCGCGGGGGGCGGATGTTCGTCTGCTCGGACACCGATTTCTGCGCAGGCCGCGTGCGGGCGGGCCATGCCGGCCGGCTGGCGGGCCGGAACAAGGGGGCTGCGGCATGAGCGCGCCGATCCTGTCCGTCCGGGGCCTCGAACGGCGCTACGGCGCGCGGATCGGCTGCACCGGCATCGGCTTCGACCTGTGGCCGGGCGAGGTGCTGGGCATCGTCGGCGAGAGCGGCTCGGGCAAGTCCACGCTGCTGTCCTGTCTGGCCGGGCATCAGCGCCCCGAGGCGGGGCGCGTCACCTATGACGGGCGCGACGTGCTGGCCATGGCCGAAACCGAAAGGCGGCGGCTGGCGCGCACCGAATGGGCCTATGTCCATCAGCACGCACGCGACGGGCTGCGCATGGGCGTCAGCGCGGGCGCGAATGTGGGCGAACGGCTGATGGCCACCGGCGCGCGCCATTACGGGCGGCTCCGCGCGCAGGCCATCGACTGGCTGGACCGGGTCGAGATCGACCAGACCCGGATCGACGACCGCCCCACGGCCTTTTCCGGCGGGATGCAGCAGCGGCTTCAGATCGCGCGCAATCTGGTGACGGGGCCGCGTCTGGTCTTCATGGACGAGCCCACCGGCGGGCTGGATGTCAGCGTGCAGGCGCGGCTTCTGGACCTGCTGCGCGGCCTCGTGCGCGACATGGGTCTGTCGGTGATCATCGTCACGCATGACCTTGCGGTGGTGCGCCTGTTGGCGGACCGGCTGATGGTGATGAAATCGGGTCGGGTGGTGGAACAGGGCCTGACCGATCAGGTGCTGGACGATCCGCAGCACGCCTATACACAGCTTCTTGTCTCATCCGTGCTTCAGGTGTGAACCGTGATCAGCGTCGAGAACCTTTCCAAATCCTTCACGCTGCACAATCAGGGCGGCACCGTCATCCCCGTGATGGCGGGGGCGTCCCTGCATGTGGGTCCGGGCGAATGTGTGGGGCTGGTCGGCCAGTCGGGGGCAGGCAAGTCCACGCTGATGCGGATGATCCAGGGCAATTACCTTGCGGGCGCGGGCAGCATCCGCATCGCCGGAACCGAACTGGTCGGCGCCGAACCTCGCGCCGTCACCCGCCTGCGCCGCGAGACGCTTGGCCATGTCAGCCAGTTCCTGCGCGTCCTGCCGCGCGTTCCCGCCGTCGATGTCGTGGCCGAGCCTCTGCGCGCGCTTGGCACCCCCGAAGCCGAGGCACGTGCCCGGGCCGAATGCCTGCTGTGGCGGCTGAATATCCCGCGCAGGCTGTGGTCCCTGTCGCCCACGACCTTTTCGGGGGGCGAACAGCAGCGCGTGAACATCGCGCGCGGTTTCGTCCATCCCTTCCCCTGCCTGTTGCTGGATGAACCGACGGCCAGCCTCGACGCCCTGAACCGCGAGGTCGTCCTGACCCTGATCGAGGAAGCCAAGGCCCGCGGTGCGGCGATCCTGGGGATCTTTCACGACGCGCCCGCGCGCGACCGGGTCTGCGACCGGCTGGTCGATGTGACCGCCTGCACGCCGGGACGCGCGGCATGATCGTCGCGGTGGTGGGCCCATCCGGAGCGGGCAAGGATCGGCTGATCCAGGGCGCGCGGGCGCTGCGGCCCGACCTGCGGCTGGCACGGCGCGTCATCACCCGCCCGACCGAGGCCGGGGGCGAGGATTTCGAGGGCGTCACGCCCGAGGCATTCGCCGCCATGCGCCGCGCGGGCCGCTTCGCGCTGGACTGGCAGGCGCATGGACTTTCCTACGGCATCCCACGCGATCAGCTTGACGGGCCGGGGCCAGTCATCTTCAACGGCAGCCGCGCAGCCCTGCCGCAAGCCATGGCGTGCCTGCCCGGTCTGCGCGTGGTCCTGATCACCGCGCCCGAGGGGCTGCTGGCGCAGCGTCTGGCCCTGCGCGGGCGCGAGGATGCCGCCGACATCGCCGGGCGCCTTGCGCGGGCAGGCTTTGCCATGCCGCCCGGCGTCCCCCATCTGACGGTGATGAACGATGCCGATCCCGAAACCGGCGTGGCGCGGTTGCTGGACGCGCTTCAGCCCGACAGGGCGGCGCGGTGACGCAGATGGAAGTACCCCGCGCGATCCTCGGCCACAAGGCACAGATCCTCGATGGCGAAGCGGCGCGGCAGGACCGGCGTCAGCCAGTCCGACAGCACCGGGATGAGCGCTCTGCCCTCGCCCGGCAGAAGCTGATCGGTCAGCGTCAGATGAAAGCGGAACTCCTCCATCACGAAAGGATAGCCCCACCGCTCCAGCAGCGCGCGCTGACGGGAGGTCAGGCTGTCGGGACGGCGGCGGGCAATCTCGGCCTTGGTCAGCGGCAGACGCAGCGAGTCGGTCGCGCGAATCACGGCCTCGCCCAAGGCGCGCAGTCCCTTGTCGCAACCCTCGGGCAACAGCGCCAGGAAACCGTGCAGATCGGTCAGAGCCAACGCCCCGCAATGAAGCGGCGTCAGCGATGCGGCGCAATGCTCGACCGCTTCGATCAGGCGGGCCTCGTCGCAAGCGGGGCGGAAAGGCGCGCGGATCGTGCCGTGAAAGCCGTATCTGCGCGGGGCCCGCGTCAACTCGGCCAAAGGGCGCGGCAGGCCCGGCAGATCGGGCTGCGCCACGGCGCGACCCGCCTGCATGTCCCAGCCCAGCCATGCCGCGCAGGCATCGGCAAATTCCCCCGCGCGCGGGGCGTAGTAGATGGCATATCGTGCAAATTCGGTCATGATGGCCCGCCTTAACCCCGGATCGTCACATCCCTGTGACAGAACTCTGCCAATTCACCCCCTTCGACACCCAGCCTCAAGACCGGAAATCGACATGACCGACACGATCCTTGCCAATGCCCTTCTGGTCCTGCCGGATGAGAGCTTTCACGGCCACCTGGTCCTGCGCGAGGGCCGGATCGCCGCCATCGGGCGCGGCCGCGACATCCCGCACGGCGCGCTGGATTGCGACGGCGATCTGGTCATGCCCGGCCTGATCGAACTGCACACCGACAATCTGGAACGCCATATCGAGCCTCGCCCCCGCGTGGACTGGCCCCATCAAGCCGCCATCATCGCCCATGACGCCGAATTGTGCAGCGTTGGCATCACGACGGTGTTCGACGCGCTGCGGGTGGGGTCGGTCATCACCTCGAACAATGCGGGCTATGGCGAATATGCCCGCGCCCTGGCCGACGAGATCCTTGACCTGCGCGCCCGCGCCGCGCTGCGGATCAGCCATTTCCTGCATCTGCGCGCCGAGATCTGTTCCCAGACCCTGATCGAGGAAATGGCCAAGTTCGGGCCTCTGGACCGGGTCGGCATCGTCAGCCTGATGGATCACACGCCCGGCCAGCGCCAGTTCCGCGATGTCAGCAAGTTGCGCGATTACGTCATCGGCAAGGCGGGTCTGTCCGAGGCCGAATTCGCCGAGCATGTCGCCGAACAGCAGGCCCTGCGCGACCGCGTGGGCGAGGCGCATGAGGCCGCCGCCGTGGCCGAGGCACGCCGCTATGGCGCGGTGCTGGCCAGCCATGACGACACGACCGAGGACCAGGTGGCCGTCAGCGCCCGCCACGGCTGCCATTTTGCCGAATTCCCCACCACGATCGAAGCCGCCCGCGCCTGTCATGCCCATGGCATCAAGGTGATGATGGGTGCGCCGAACCTGATCCGGGGCGGGTCGCATAGCGGCAACATCGCCGCCAGCGTGCTGGCCGAGGCGGACCTGCTGGACATCGTGTCGTCCGATTACGTGCCCTCGGCGCTGCTGTCGGCGGCGCTGATGCTGGGCGATCTGTGGGGCGATCTGGCGCGGGGAATCGGCACGGTCACACATGCGCCCGCCGACGCGGTCGATCTGCATGACCGGGGTCGGCTGGCCGTGGGCGCGCGCGCAGACGTGATCCGCGTCACCCGCATCGCGGGCAGCGGCATCAATACGGGCGCGGTGCGCGGGGTCTGGGTGCAGGGGCGGCGCGTCGGCTGACGCGCGCGCCCGTTGCTATCAGATCTGACGCTCGGGCAGTTCGACGACCAACCCGTCAAGATCCTCGGTGACCTTGATCTGACACGTCAGGCGCGAGCGCACCGGGTCGGGCTGCCAGGCGAAATCCAGCATGTCCTCTTCCATCGGATCGCGGGCGGGCAGCTTCTCGACCCAGTCGGCGGCGACATAGACGTGACAGGTCGAACAGGCACAGGCGCCGCCGCAATCGGCATCGATGCCGGGGACGCCATTGTCGCGCGCGCCCTCCATCACCGTCATGCCGGGCCGCACATCGACCTCGTGGCGTGTGCCGTCATGTTCGATATAGGTGATCTTCGCCATCTCTCGCCTGTCCCCTGGTTCATCCCTTGGTCTGGTCCGAGTTAGGATATCGCCCCACCAATGAAAAGGGGCAGCCCGGCGGGCCGCCCCGATGTTGCAGCAAGCCCGACAAGGCCGCGCTTCAGTCTTGCGGGTCCAGCGCCAGTGCAACGAAGCGCGGAGCGCCCTCGCGCCGGACCAGGACCAGGATCGAGCGGCGTCCCGCCTCGCGCACCTCGTCCACCCGGGCGCGCAGATCCGCGATCGAGGCGACGGGCTGCTGTGCGGCTTCGGTGATGACATCCCCGGCAGCAAGCCCCTTGTCGGCGGCCGGACCTTGCGGGTCCACCCCGGTCACGACCAGACCCCGCGCATCGGACGACAGGCCAAGTTCGGCCGCCGTCTCGGGCGTCAGGGGCGCAAGGCTCAGGCCCAGCATCTCGGTCTCGCCCTGATCCTCGGGCGCAGGGCTTCCGCCGGGACGACTGCGCCCGGTGGCTTCCTCGCGCAGGCCAAGCGTCACCTGCACGGTCTCTTGCGCACCGTCGCGCATGACCACGACATCGACCGTCTCGCCCGCCGGCGCCTCGGCCACGCGTCGCACCAGACTGCGCGTGTCGTTGACCTCGGTTCCGTCGAACGACAGGATGACATCGCCCGCCCGAAGGCCGGCATCGCGGGCCGGGCCCTCGGGAACCTCGGTGATCATGGCGCCGCGCGTGCCGTCCATGCCCATCGCCTCGGCCATCTCGTCGCTGACATCCTGGATCATCACGCCCAGCCAGCCGCGCCGAGTTTCGCCGAATTCCTTCAATTGATCAACGACTTGCGATACGACATTCGACGCCATCGAGAACCCGATTCCGATCGAGCCACCATTGGGCGAGAGAATCGCGGTGTTCACGCCAATCACCTCGCCCTTGAGGTTGAACAGCGGGCCGCCCGAATTGCCGCGGTTGATCGCCGCATCGGTCTGAAGGTAATCGTCATAAGAGCCCGACAATTCTCGGTTGCGCGCCGAGACAATGCCCGCCGATGCAGAAAAGCCCTGGCCCAGCGGGTTGCCCAGTGCCAGAACCCAATCCCCCACGCGCGCCGTGTCGCTGTCGCCAAAGCCCACAAAGGGGATCGCTTCTTCGCTTTCGACCTTGAGCAGCGCGATGTCGGTCGAAGGGTCGGTGCCGACCACCGTCGCAGGCAGGCGCTTGCCGGAATAGAACTCGATCTCGATCTGGTCGGCGCCCTCGATCACGTGATTGTTCGTGACGATGTAGCCGTCCGGCGAGATGACGAAGCCCGAGCCGAGCGCGGTCGAACGCTGCGGGCCGCGGCGCTGGGGCAGGCCGTCAGGTCCGGGAAAACCGAATTCGCGGAACAGGTCGGAAAAGGGGCTGCCTTCGGGGAACCGCGGTCCACCGAAGCCACCCGTCGGCTGCGATACGACCGAGGTCGTGGTGATATTCACGACCGCGGGCGAGACCTGTTCGGCAAGATCGGCGAAACTGCCCGGCATCACCTGCGATCCCGCAGTGGCCGCGGCCTCGGCGCCAAGCGGCTGATTCGCATCGGCAGCATCCTGCGCCTGCTGGCTGACCTGCGGCGAAACTTCGGCTTCGGACGGTTCGATCAATTGCTGCGCGAAAGGCGCGCCCAGACCAAGACCAAGGGCAAGGACCGAGACGGTCAGCAGGTGGCGGGGCGAAAGCGATCTCATGGACAACCTCTCAATTGAGCGGCAGGGGCTTTTATCCCGCTGCCGTTTTCGCATTTGATCCTGATCTGGGGATCAGTTGCAAGAAATCCACGCTCTCGGGTTGTGAACAGATTGTGATTTCTGTTGCAGAATGGGCGGGGTAATCCCCGCCCATTCAATTCCTGTCCTCAATTCGCGGGCGCTTCTGCCGGCGCCTCGGTGGGCGCTTCGGCCGGGGCCGCCGCCGGGGCGTTGCCGCCATCCTCGACCGCATCGGGCATGATGATCTCGGACGGCTCCTGCGGCGGGGTGGTCAGGCTTTCCGGCACGGGAGTCAACCTTACGCCGGCCGATTCCCCCAGCGGATTGCCCTCGCGGTCAGTGATCACGGGCTCGACCAGCTCATCCTCCTGGCTGGCTTCGCTTTCGTAACTGCGCCGTTCGGCGGCCGAATTGCCCGGCGGCACGGGGACCGAGGGCGGGTTGGCCCGATCCGCGCCGTCATCGAGCAGGTAGGTGAAGAATTCACCCTCGGGCGACAGGACCATCGCGGCACCCGTGCCGATCATCGCCCGCTCATAGGCAGTCATCGAGCGGACAAAGGCAAAGAACTCGGGGTCGCGGCCAAAGGCATCGGCATAGATCGCGTTGCGTTGCGCGTCGGCTTCGCCTCGGATGATCTCGGCGCGGCGCCGCGCCTCCGAGGTCAGTTCGACCACGGTCCGATCGGCGGCGGCGCGGACGCGCTGCGCGGCCTCGCCACCGCGAGCGATCTCGTCGGCGGCCTCGCGTTCCCGTTCGGCCCGCATCCGGGCATAGGTCGCATTCAGGTTCTGCTCGGGCAGATCGGTGCGGGTCAGGCGCACGTCGATGATCTCGATCCCCAGCCCGCCCGAATTGTTGCGCGCCTCGTTGCGGATCTGATTCATCAGCACCGTCCGGTCATCCGACAACACCGCCGTCGAGGGAACCGAGCCCAGAACCTCGCGGATGGCGGCGCTGACGATCGGTTCCAGCCGCGACATCGCGGCCGGAATGCCACCCGTCCCCACCGCCTGACGGAAGCGCACCGGATCGGTGATGCGCCAGCGCGCGAAGGCGTCCACGACCAGACGGCGATCGTCCAGCGGTGTGACCTCCAGCGGGCTGGTGGGCAGGCCCAGGATGCGCGCGTCGTATTTGACCACATTGTCAAGGAAGGGCACGCGGAAATTCAGCCCCGGCGTTTCCTGCACATCGACAACACGACCCAGACGCAGCACAAGCGCCTTTTCACGTTCATCCACGATGTAGAGAGACGAAGCCGCCACGACGGCCGCAACAAAGACCGCCGGAAGCGCGATCGTGGTCAGCGAGAATCTGCGGGCCATCAGTTCGTCCCTCCGGTGGTCGCGGCGCCCATTGCGGGCTGCGTGCCGGTCAGGCCGGATTGCGCCTGTCCGGGCTGATTGCGGTTCTGCTGCGGCGGCACTGCGCCGCTGCGCAACTGGTCAAGCGGCAGATAGGGCACCACACCCGATCCTGCCGTGCCCTCGCCCAGGATGATCTTCTGCACGTCGGCCAGAACCTGCTCCATCGTTTCCAGATACATCCGGCGACGGGTCACGTCGGGCGCCCTGACATATTCCTCATAGATCGAGTTGAAGCGCGAGGCCTCACCCTCGGCGGTGTTGACCGCCTCGGCGCGATAGGCTTCGGCCTGTTCCAGAATCTGCGCTGCGTTACCGCGGCCCTGGGCCAGAACACGGTTGGCATAGGCATCGGCCTCGTTTTCCAGCCGGTCGCGTTCCTGCTGGGCAGCCTGCACCTCGCGGAAGGCGTCGATCACCTCGGCGGGCGGGTCGGCACGGTCAAGGTTGACCCGGACGACATTGATGCCCGACTGGTATTCGTCCAGCGTCCGCTGCACCGCCTCGCGCAGGTCGGTGGCGATGGCGCCACGGTCGCGGTTGAGGATCGGCGCCAGTTCGCTGCGTGCGATGATGTCGCGCATGGCCGACTCCGACACTGCGCGAATCGTGTCGGCGGGATCGGCCAGATTGAACAGGAACATCTGCGGATCGCGGATATTCCAGACGACCTGATATTCCATGTCCACGATGTTCTGATCGCGGGTCAGCATCAGACCGCTGTCCATTGGTCCGGCGCGGCCGGTCCCGATCTCGGTGACGCGCTCGTTCGTGACGGGCACCACCTCGGCGCGCATCACGGGCCAAGGGGCAAAGTTCAGACCCTCGGTCCCGACCGAGACGGCGCGACCGAACAGGAACTCGACCGACAATTCGTTTGTCTGGACCCGATAGAAGCTGGCCGCCGCCCAAAGGCCAAGCGCCACAAGCCCCACAACCGCCAGCGTCGAGCGGTTCATGGAGAAATTTGGACCGCCCCGGCCCCGGCCCGGACCAGCAGGACCACCGCCCCCGCCGCCGCCCATCAGGACGCGCAGGCGTTCCTGGCCTTTCTTCATCAGATCCTCGATTTCCGGAATCTGCTGATCGCCCCGGCCCGGTTTCTGACCGCTCGGCGGCTGTGGGCTGCCCCATGGCCGCCCGGCCGGAGGACGCCTGTCGCGCCCCCCCTCATCCCGGCCGCCGCCATTCCCGCCACCGCCTCCGCCCCAGGGCCCCTGATTTGCCATCCGCAGACCTTCTTTCCTTGGAATTTCCGTTGTCTGAAAACTGGGGAATGGGGCCGGAATGTCAACCCTCGCAGCCCCGCGACAGCCCCCCGCCGATGCGGCAGAGGGCCGCGCACACGCGATCGTCAGCCCGCAATCTCCGCATGACGCCGCGTGGGCACGCGCATTGTCACCAATTCCTCGGCGGCGGTGGGGTGGACCGCAATGGTGGCATCGAACTGCGCCTTGGTCGCGCCCATGCCGATGGGAATGGCAGCCAGCTGGATCATCTCGCCTGCCTCGGGGCCGAAGATGTGGCAGCCCAGCACCCTGTCGGTGCAGGGATCGACCAACAGCTTCATCATCACCTTGGCGTCGCTGCCGGCAAAGGCCGAACGCATCGGCCGGAACTGCGTCGCATAGACATCGACCGGTCCCTTGGCGCGCGCCTGCTCTTCGGTCAGGCCGACGCTGGCGACCTCGTGGGGGCGCAGATAGACGGCACTGGCGACCAGCGAATGATCCACCTTGCGCGGCCTTGCGCCAAAGACGGTATCTGCAAAGGCATGTCCCTCGCGGATCGCCACCGGAGTCAGATTCACCCGGTCGGTCACATCCCCCACCGCAAAGATCGAGGGCACGCAGGTCTGCGACCATTCATCGACCTCGATCGCGCCATTGGGCTTCAGCCGGACCTCGGTATTCTCAAGGCCCAGACCGGCGGTGTAGGGGATCCGACCGGTGGCGAAGAGGACCGTGTCGAAACGCTCGTCCGTTCCATCCTCGAAACGCACACGGATCTTGTCGCCCTCACGATCCAGCCGCGTGGGTGTCGTGCCCAGTCGAAGATCGACACCGATCTGGCTCAGTTGCAGCGTGGCCAGATCGCGCGCCTCGCGGTCGAAGCCACGCAGGACAGCATCGCCGCGATAGACCTGCACCGTCTCGACACCCAGGCCCGCCAGGATCGTGGCGAATTCGCAGGCAATGAAGCCCCCTCCGACCAGCAGAGCCCGACGCGGCAGCGCATCCATCACGAACAGATCGTCCGAGACCAGCGCCAGCTCCTCGCCCGGAATGCCGATCTTGCTGGGCCGACCGCCAGCGGCGATCAGGATATGACGCGCAGTCTTGCGCGTGCCGTCGGCCAGCTCGACCGTGTGATGATCCGCGATAACGGCACGTTGATCATGGATATCGACGCCGGCGCGGGTCAGCCCGGCGCGGTAAACCAGTTCAAGCCGCGACAATTCCGCATCCAGCTTGGCGCGAAAGACCGACCAGTCGAAGGCGCCCGCCTCGGCGCCCTCCCAGCCATAGCCGCGCATTTCCTCGGTCATCAGCCGGGCTTGCGAGGCAAAGATCATCAGCTTCTTGGGCACGCAGCCGCGGATGACGCAGGTGCCGCCCAGACGGCTTTCCTCGGCCAGACCGACCCGGGCGCCATGCTCGGATGCCGCGATCCGCGCCGCCCGGACGCCGCCCGAACCGCCGCCGATGACGAAAAGATCATAGTCAAACGCCATCCCGGTCCCCCTCGGCCGCCAGCATGTCGGCATCAAGATCGGCCTCGCGCGACAATTCGGTCACGCCGCCATCGGGCCGCCCGATGATCGCCAGATCGCACATGCCAAGGAACAGACCGTGCTCGACCACGCCGGGAATGGCCGAAAGCGCGCGCGCCAGGGCGACCGGATCGGGGATCTCGCCCAGATGCAGGTCCAGGATCAGGTTGCCCTCATCCGTGATCACCGGATCGCTGCCGCGCAGGCGCTGCATCACGTCGCGCCCGCCCAGCTCAAGACCCTCAAGCGCGCGCCGGATCAGCTTGCGCGTGGTCTCGAAGCCGAATTCCAGAACCTCGACCGGCAGGGGAAAAGCGCCAAGCGTCTCGACTACCTTGCCGGGATCCGCGATGACGACCATGCGGTCACTCGCCGCCGCCACGATCTTTTCGCGCAGATGGGCCGCCCCGCCGCCCTTGATCAGATGCAACTGGCCGTCCACCTCATCGGCGCCGTCGATTGTCAGGTCCAGCCAGCCGATCGCATCCAGCGCCTCGACCCGCAGGCCCAGATTCTCGGCCAGATCGGCCGTCGCCTTGGAAGTCGCCGCACAACGCAGCCGCAGCCCCTCGGCCTCGGCCCGCGCCGCAAGCTCGCGCACCATCACGCTGGCGGTCGAGCCCGTCCCAAGCCCCAGCCGCATCCCGTCCTGCACCAGCGCCACGGCAGCCCGCGCCGCCGCCAGCTTGGCCGGATCCACTTCTGATACCTGCGCCATGTCCTGTCCCCTCTTCTGGCCCCGCCCCGCTTATAGGCAATGCGCCGCCAAAGCGCGAGACCCGGCCCCTTTGCCTTGTCCAAATATTCTCGGGGCAGAGTCGCGGCACGCGACGGGGCGCGAGCGCCCCTGCCCGGCCAAGATCGCGCGCCGTCAACCGCGGCGAAGATCTTCGGGCAGCACGACCGAGAACCGGCTGCCCTTGCCGCGCTCGCTCTCGATCCGCAGGCGGCCGCGATGACGGCTGATGATGTGCTTGACGATGGCCAGGCCCAGCCCCGTTCCCCCCTGTTCGCGTGACCGGTGGGTGTCCACGCGGTAGAACCGTTCCGTCAGACGCGGCAGATGGATCTCGTCGATTCCTTCGCCGTGATCGACGATCTCGACCGACCAGCCCGGCCCGCGCAGTTGCGGCTCGTGCGGGATGCGGCGCAGAACGACCTCCAGAAGCCCGCCCGAGCCGCCATATTTCAGCCCGTTCTCGATCAGGTTCTGAAACACCTGCGTCAACTGGTCGGCGTCGCCCGGCAGCGTGACCGGCTGGTCCAGCCCCTCGGTCCGCAGCACCACCCCGGCGGCCGCGGCGCGCGGCTCCATCGTCGCCAGGACAGACCGCAGCAGCCCGGCCAGATCCAGCATCTGCGCGGGACGGCGCCGTTCTTCGGCCTGGACGCGGCTCAGCGACAGCAGATCGCTGATCAGCCGATTCATGCGGCCGGCCTCGCGTTCCATGATGTCCAGAAAACGGTCGCGGGCGCGGGCATCGTCGCGCGCCGGGCCGCGCAGGGTCTCGATGAAGCCCAGCATCGCGGTCAGGGGGGTCTTCAGTTCGTGACTGACATTGGCGACGAAGTCGCGGCGCACCTGTTCGGCCTCGTCCGCGACGGAACGATCCAGGATGGCAATGCTCGCCCCCCGCCCGATCAGCAGCGACAGGGGCGCCACGGTGATCTCGGCCATGATCGTGCGCCCGTCCACCCCAAGCCGCGCCCGCAGCTCGGCGCAGCCGGGCGCGGCGGTCGAATCTTCGGCTGGCTTGGGGGCGGGATGGCGGTCGGGGTCCAGAACCCAATCCACTGCCTGCACGACACCCGGATGACGCAGCACCGTGACAAAGGGCCGGTCAAGCAGATCCTCGCCCAGCAGCAGCCGCGCGGCGGCATTGGCCGCGATGGTGCGCGCCTGCGCATCCACGGCCAGCATCGGCACTGGCACCCCATCCAGAAGGCCCTGGGCGCGGCGCCGCAATTCAGCCGACATCGCCCGGCCCCAAGGCGCGCAGCCCCGCCTGGAATCGCGCGGCGTTCGCGCGGTAACGCCCGGCCGCGGCGCGCAGACCGTCCTGCGCATCGGCATCCAGCATTCGCACGACCTTGCCGGGCATTCCCATCACCAGCGCGCCCGGCGGCACCTGCCGCCCTTCGGGGATCAGCGCGCCCGCGCCGATCAGCGCGCCCGGACCGATCTCGGCGCCGTTCAGGATCGTGGCGCCCATACCGACCAGCACACCGTCGCCGATCCGGCAGCCATGCAGGATCGCGCGATGGCCGATGGTGCAATCCGCCCCGATCAGAAGCGGAAAGCCGGGATCGGTATGCAGGCAGCACAGATCCTGAACATTACTACCCTGTCCCACGCGGATCTCTTCGGTATCGCCCCGCAGGACCGCGCCGAACCAGACCGAGCTGGCCGCCTCCAGCACGACCCGGCCCATCACCTGCGCATCGGGCGCGATCCAGGCATCGGGCGCGATCTGCGGGGTCAGCCCGTCCAGCGCCCAGATCATGCCTCGGTTCCTTCGGTCATCAGAGCCTGCACAAAGCCCCCCAAGCCCGTCTGACGGTCGCGGCGCAGCCGCTCGGCGGTCAGGATGGCGCGCAGCCTTGCCTCGGTCTTGTCCAGATCGTCATTGACAAGGACGTAATCGTATTCGGCCCAATGGCTGATCTCGGCCCGGCTTTTCCGCATCCGTTCTGCGATGACCGCATCGCTGTCCTGGCCGCGCGTGCGCAGGCGGCGTTCCAGTTCGGGCAGCGAGGGGGGCAGCACGAAGATCGACACGACGTGACGCCCCAGCGCCGAGGCGCGGATCTGCTGGCCACCCTGCCAATCCACATCGAACAGCGTGTCGCGCCCCTCGGCCATGGCCTTTTCGACCGGCGCGCGAGGAGTGCCGTAGAAATTGCCGAACACTTCGGCATGTTCCAGCATCTGCCCGTCAGCGACCATGCGGCGAAAGGTGTCGGTATCGGTGAAGTGGTAATGAACGCCGTCCACCTCGCCGGGCCGGGGCGGGCGCGTCGTGGCCGAGACCGAGAAACGCAGGCTGTCATCCCACGCCATCAGACGCCGCGCCAAAGTCGATTTCCCCGCCCCCGAAGGCGAGGACAGAATGACCATCAAACCGGTGCGCATCATCATCAGGCTTCCTTTGGTCTGGCGATTGCAAGGGGGGATGCAACGGCCCGGCCAGCGGGTCAAGGCTTTCGCGAAAGCCGCGCGGCAAACTTAACCATCCGGTAACGAAGGACTCGGCATGACAGCTTGATCCGGCTATGCTGCACGGGTGATTTCAGGCGCAGAAGGCTGCCTGTCTGTTCCGTGTGTAACGAGGCGCAGCATGAGCGATCATGAGACCGGTTCCGACCTGCCCGACCGGGACGGCCCGCAAGCCGTGCCGCGCCTTGGCATCAACGGCGTCGGTCGGGCAGAGACCATGCTGCACGAGATACGGCGCTACTGGAACCTCTTGCGCGGGGGGCGGGCGGTTCCGGCACGTTCCGATGTGGACCCGCGCGGCTTTTCCAGCGCCATCGAGAATGCCTTCATCCTTGAGCGGATCGCACCCGGCGCCGCGCGGATCAGGCTGGCGGGACGCCACCTGATCGACCTGATGGGGATGGAGGTGCGCGGTATGCCGATCTGTGCCTTTCTGAACCCCTCGTCCCGCGGCAGATTGTCGGATGTGCTGGAAAGCGTGTTCAAGGCGCCGCAGATTGCGGAACTGCGGCTGGCATCGCCGGCTGGCTATGCGCGCCCTGCGCTGAAGGGGCAGATGCTGCTGATGCCGCTGCGGTCCGATCTGGGGGATGTGACGCGCGCACTCGGCTGCCTGGTGTTCCAGGGCGACATGGGCGAGGCGCCGCGTCGTTTCGATCTGGTCTCGGACCGCGTCATGCCCGTGATCGACGGCGGCGTCACGCTGACCCCCTCGCCCTCGATCCTGGGCTTTGCCGAGACGGGTGACGGCTTTCTTCCCCGACCCCAGCCGCGCCAGCCCCGGTCGTCGGGCCGAGGCTTCGGCCCCGAGGATAGCGGGATCACCCCCGAGGAACGGCGCGCGCGATTTTACATCGTTCAGGGGGCAAAACCGCCCGAAACGCCCTGACGCCTCGGCCCGACAACCCTGGCTATCGGCGGTAAGGGGCGGCTTGGGCGGGCGCAGCGCGCCCCTCGCCCTTGACTGCGATACCCTCGACCCGGCGAAGGCCCGGATTCGCGGATGCACCGCGCGGGCTGCTTGTCCGACCCATCGGCCAGCGGCTCGGGCAGATCCAGGGGCGATGGTCACATCAAGGACGGCGGCGACCTTGCCATCCGGCGCAATCCGGATTCAGAAGTTCGTTTACCGGCGGAGGCCGCCCCCTGGTCCTGCCAGAAAAGATGTTCGTTCAGCCTCGCGCGCGACGACCCCAACCGCATGGGCCTTGCGAGAGGGCCAAGGGAAAACCCGCCCGCGAAAGCAGGCTGTTCCGATCGGCTGTCATGGCACTGATAGGCGCAGAGTCATGGCACCCCATGAAGGGGTCAGGCACGAGCGCGGAGCCACCGCATCACCGGGCCTGGATGACCTTGACGGCGCCACCCTGCGCAGACAGGGCGATCTCGCCGCTCGCAAGGCGCAGCGCGTCACGACCGAAAACCTCGGCCCGCCAGCCTTGCAGAGCAGGCACATCACGTTCGCCCGTGGCAATGGCGTCCAGATCCGAGGCCGAGGCGATCAATTTCGGCGCCACCCCCGCCGCATCGGCCTTGGCCTTCAGCAAGACCCGCAAAAGATCCGACAGGGCGGCATTGCCGGGTCGGCCAGGCTCTTCGGATCTGGGCTGCGGCAGGTCGCGGGTTTCGATCCCCGCCTTGACGGCGGCCAGGATGCCATTGGCGATTTCGCCCTTACGCGCCTCGCGCAGAAGCAGGCGCGAGCGTGCCAGATCGGATTCGGTCAGCGGCTTGGTCGAGGCCAGCTCGATCATTGCATCATCCTTGAACACGCGCGAGCGCGGGATGTCGCGTTCCTGCGCGTAGGCCTCGCGAAATCGCGCAAGTTCGCGCAGGATCGCCAGGAAGCGAGGCGAATTCGTGCGGGTGCGCACCTTCTTCCATGCTTCCTCGGGGCGGGTGATATAGGTCTCGGGATCGGTCAGCACTGCCAGTTCCTCGGCCAACCAGCTTTCGCGTCCGGTCTTGACCAGTTCGGCCGACAGGAATTCATAGATCTGACGCAGATGCGTCACGTCGGCCAGCGCATAGGCGGCCTGCGCGTCCGACAGCGGTCTGCGCGACCAGTCGGTGAAGCGCGAGGACTTGTCCAGATTGGCGCGCGCGATCTTGCGAACAAGCGTTTCGTAGCCGACCTGCTCGCCAAAGCCGCAAACCATCGCCGCAACCTGCGTGTCAAACAGCGGCTCGGGGAAGATGCCCGCGTCATGGTGGAAGATTTCCAGATCCTGGCGCGCCGCGTGAAAGACCTTGACCGTGCCCTTGTGTCGGAACAGGTCGTAAAGCGGCTCCAGCGACAGGCTCTCGGCCATGGGATCGACCAGAACCGCCTGCCCCGCGCCCGATTGTCCCGCGGGCGGTAGCGCAAGCTGGATCAGGCACAGCTTGGACCAATAGGTCCGTTCGCGCAGGAATTCGGTATCGACAGTGACGTAAGGGGCGGCTTTCGCAGCCTCGCAGAACAAGGCAAGCTCGTCCGTGCGGGTGATGGTGGTGATGTCCTGGCTCATACGGCTCTTTCGCGTGCGGCGGTTCGTCCGCCCATCCGCGTGTTCTACGCCGTTGACAGGAAATTGAAAAGGGCCGCGTGGGGCGGCCCTTGTCGCAGCGTCAGCGCGGCGCCTCGTCGGGCTGACGGTGATGCAGCGCCTCGGCCACGCCCGGCTCGCAGCGGGTCTTTGCGTCCATCGGAACGCCCGTGCGGAACGCCGCGCGCCCGATCAGATGCGCCGCGACCGGCGCGGTCAGCAGCAGGAAGACGATGGCCGCCACGGCCCGCGCCGTCACTGTGCCCTCAAGAAAGGCAAAGGCCACGGCGGTCAGGATCAGGCCCGAGCCAAGCGTGCCGGCCTTGGTCGAGGCATGCATCCGGACCAGAAGATCGGGCAGGCGCAGCACGCCCAGACCGGCGGCAAAGCAGAAGAAGCCCCCGCCCACGACCAGAAAGGCGACAAGAAGTTCGATCATCATTCCCGATCCTCGCGGTTGATGGCGTTGCGCCGTTCCAGATAGCGGGCCAGGCAGACGGTCGCCAGAAAGCCCACCAGCGCCAACACCACGGCAACATCCAGAAAGGCCGCATTGCGCGATTGCAGCGCCGACAGGCCGGCAAAGGCCACAAGCTGCACCGTCATCATGTCCAGCGCCACGATCCGGTCGGCCAGCGTCGGCCCCTTGATCAGCCGGATCGAGGCCAGCGCGACCCCCAGAATGACCAGCGCGAAGCCCAGAAGAACTGCATAATCCAGAAATGTCATCGCCTTACTCCGTCGCCTCGCGCACCCAGACCTCGAACCGGTCGCGGATCTGCGCCCGGATCGCGTCGGCGTCCTCGCCGAACATCGCGTGGATATACAGCGTCTTGCGGTCGGCCGAGACATCCAGCGTCAACGTGCCCGGCGTCAGCGAGATGAAGTTCGACAGCAGCGTGATCTGCAGATCGGTCGTCACGTTCAAGGGCACCGCGATCAGCGCAGGCCTGGAACGCTGGCCCGGCGTGATCACGTCCGCGACCACGGCGAAAGAGCTGACCACCAGTTCATAGACGAACATCACGATCAGCCGCGCCCAGTAATAGAGCCGCAGGAAGTAGCTGCCCGTTTGCGGGAAAAGCGGGCGCACCAGCCACATCGCGGCCAGACCGATCAGGAAGCCCGTGATCAGGCCCGCCAGCGACAGATCGCCCATCAGCGCGACCCAGGCAAAGGCCAGCAGCAGGTTCGTGGCAAACAGGTTCATGGCTGCACCCCCAGAACGGTCGTGACATAGGCGGTCGGGTCAAGCAGTTGCTCGGCCGAGGTCTCGGCGAACTGCACGAAGGGCTCGGGGAAAAGGCCGATGATGCAGGTCAGCACCGCCAGCCCGACGATCGGCGCCATCAGCGCCACCCGTTCGCCCGCTGGCAGATCGCCCAGACGCGGCTTGATCCCATCGGGGTGCTTCGGCCAGAAGGCCGCGCCCCAGATCTTGGTCATCGAGTAGATCGTCAGCAGGCCCACCGCCAGAGAGGCGCCGGCCACGAACCACATCTCCAGATCCAGCGCCGCCTTGACGACGACGTATTTCGCCCAGAAGCCCGATAGCGGCGGAAAGCCCGCCAGCGAGAAGGCCGGGATCAGGAACAGGAAGGCCAGCAGCGGCGCATGGGCGTAAAGCCCGCCCAGACGCGACAGGTCCGTGCTGCCGCCGATCCGCTTGGCGACGCCCGCGACAAAGAACAGGTTGGCCTTCACGATGATGTGGTGGACGAGGTAGAAGACCGCCCCCACAAGGCCAAGCGGCGTGAAGAGCGCAAGCCCCAGCACCATGTAGCCGATCTGGCTGATGATGTGGAAGGACAGGATGCGACGGAAATCGTTCATCGCGGCCGCGCCCAGAACGCCCGTCACCATCGTCGCCACGGCCAGCCACAGCAGGATCGTGTGCGTGAAGGTCACGTCCTGATCGAAGATCAGCGTGAAGCTGCGGATCAGCGCATAGACGCCCACCTTGGTCAGCAGGCCCGCGAAGATCGCGGACACCGCGACCGGCGGCGTATGATACGAGGCCGGCAGCCAGAAGAACAGCGGAAACAGCGCCGCCTTGACCCCGAAGGCCACCATGAACATCACGGCGATCGTGGTCAGCAGGCCGGCATTCTCGACCTCGCGCACGGCCAGGTGCAGGTCCGCCATGTTCAGCGTGCCGGTGATCCCGTAAAGCAGGCCAATCCCCGACAGGAACATGATCGTCGAGACGAGGTTCAGTGTCACATACTTGATGCCGCCATCCAGCTGTTCCTTGCTGCCGCCCAGCACCAGAAGGCCGAAGCTGGAGATCAGCATGACCTCGAACCAGACATAGAGGTTGAACAGGTCGCCCGTCAGGAAGGCGCCGCAGACCGCCGCAACCAGCACCTGAAGCAGGGCGTGAAAGCCCAGACGCTCCAGCCGCTCGGGGATCTCGGCGAGGGTGTAGATGACCGTGGCCATCGCCGTGATCGCGGTGATCACGACCATGACGCCGCCCAGGTAATCGGCGACCAGCGTGATGCCGAAGGGTGCCTGCCAGTTCGACATCTGCCCGGCGATGACGCCGTGCTCCAGCACCTCGCCCATCAGGATGAGGCTGGCGAACAGCAGCACCACCGTGCCCGCGACCGAAATCCAGCGCCCGGCGGGGCTGGTGCGGAACAGATAGGCCAGAACCGCCGTGACCAGCGGAATCAGGATCGGGTTGACGAGAATCCAGCTCATGCGCGGGCCTCCCCGCCCGTGGGGGTCGTGGTGGCGTCGGTCTTGTCCAGCGTCGGATCGCTGGCGGGCGGCGTGCCGGGTGCGGCGGTCGGGTCGGGATGGGGCGTGGTCCTGGGCGCGGAAACCGGCTCGGCCAGGCGCATCTCGTCACTGTTGACGGTGCCGAGGCTGCGATAGGTCCGGTAAACCAGCGCCAGCGTGAAGGCCAGAAGGCCGAAGCCGATCACGATGGCCGTCAGCACCAGCGCCTGCGGCAGCGCATTGGCGACGACGCCCGTCGGCGCATAGGCGCCTTCGTCGATCAGCGGCGGCGCACCTGCCGTCAGGCGGCCGGACAGGAAGATCACCAGGTTCGCCGCGTTCGACAGCAGGATCAGCCCGAACAGGAAGCGGATCACGTTGCGGTCCAGCATCAGATAGACGGACGAGGCCATCAGCACGCCGATGGTCAGGGCAAGCAGCAATTCCACCCTCAGATCTCCTCTTCCATGGCAAAGACCAGCGTCAGGATGCCGCCGAACACGGCCAGATAGACCCCGACATCGAAGACCAGCACCGAGGACAGCGGCAGGCCCTTTTCGCCCTCGGCGGCAAACAGGAACAACCACTGACCGGTCAGAAAGGGGTCTCCGGCGAAGGCGCCCATGATGCCCGAAAGGGCGGCGATGCCGACGCCCAGCATGGCGATGTTGGTGGGATCGACCCGCAAGGCGCTGCGCGCATCCGAGACGGAGGTCGCGATCACATAGAGGATGAAGCCCGTGGCGCCGATCAGCCCGCCGATGAAGCCGCCTCCGGGCAGGTTGTGCCCGCGCAGCAGCGCATAGATCGAAAAGACCAGCAGCAGGGCGACCAGCAGCCGGGTCGCGGTGGTCAGAATCAGGGATTGCATCAGACTTTCTCCCCCTTGTCGGCGGCGGCGACCTGCGCGGGTTCCTCGTCTTCCGGCGTCGGCCTGGCGCCCGGCGCACCGCGCAGCAACGCATAGGCACCCACCGCCGCGATGACGACCACGACGATTTCGCCGAACGTGTCGGTGGCGCGGAAATCGACCAGGATGACGTTCACGATGTTGCGGCCATGCGCCTCGGGCCAGGATGCGATCTCGAAGAAATCGGTCAGGCGACGATCAAAGGGCGTCTGCAGGACCGCGATCATCACCAATGTGCTGAGGATGCCGAAGGCCGCCGCGATCGCCGCATGGCCTGCCCGGAAGCCCGAGGCCGAGCGCACCGGCAGATGCGGCAGCCGCAGCATGACCAGCGCGACCAGCACGACGACCAGAACCTCGACCAGAAGCTGCGTGATGGCCACGTCGGGGGCGCTGAACATGATGAAGATCAGCGCCACGCCGATGCCCACCACGCCAAGCGCCGCAACCGCCGTCATCCGGCTGGAGGTGATGGTCGCCAGGATCGCGCCCATCGCGATCAGCGCCAGCACCGTCCATTGGATCGGGTGGATGCCGTCGGCCTGATAATTGATGCCGCTGCCCATGCCACCGCGCAGCAGGAAGGTCGCGCCGACGAGGATGGTGAAGCTGGCAAAGATCACCGCCATGTAGGTCTGAAGATTGCCGGTCTGGATCAGGCGCGTCTGCCAGGCGGCCAGCGCCTTCAGCCCGTCCAGCACGCGGTCCCAGCCCGCGTCGAAGTTGACGCGGCTGCCTTCCTCGATGCGGGTCAGCCGGTCGCGGATCGCCTCGTGGCGGCGATACATCAGCCAGCCCGCAAGAAAGGTCAGCAGCGACAGGACCAGCGCCATGTTGATCCCGCCCCACAGATACAGATGCACCTCGCGCACCTCGCCGAAGACGGCATGAGTCGCGGGGCCGACGAAGTAATGCGCCAGAATGCCGGGGAACAGGCCGAAGATCAGCGACAGCGCGCCCAGGACAAGGGGACCGGCCAGCATCGGCCACGGCCCCTCATGCGCGGCATGGGGCGTCTGGCGCAACTCGCCGCGGAAGGGCTTCCAGGCGACGATCCCGGCCACGACGAACATCATCACCGAGGCCGCGAAAATCATCACCGTGACCCAGATCGCGCCGAAGCCGCCCAGACCAAGCCCGGCCTTGTACATGAATTCCTTGCCGATGAAGCCGACCATGGGCGGGATGCCCGCCATGCTGACCGCCGCCAGCGCCGCCGCCAGGCCGGTCAGCGGCATGGCCTTGGCCAGACCGCCCAGCACCCCGGTCTCGCGCGTGCCGGTGGCGTGGTCCACGATGCCGATCATCAGGAACAGCGCGGCCTTGTAGAGCGAATGCACCACCAGGAACAGCATCGCCGCCATGATCGCGTAATGCGTGCCCGCGCCGATGAACATGGTCAGCGTGCCAAGCGCCATCAGCGTCGTGTAGGCCAAAACCTGCTTGATGTCGGTCTGACGCAGCGACATGACCGAGGCAAAAACCGCCGTCACGCCGCCGAACAGCGTCAGCATCCAGAACCAGGCCTCGGTGCCGCCAAGCGCGGGATTCATCCGCGCCAGCAGGAACACGCCCGCCTTTACCATGGTGGCGCTGTGCAGATAGGCCGAAACGGGGGTGGGCGCGGCCATCGCGTTGGGAAGCCAGAAATGGAACGGCACCTGCGCCGATTTGGTGAAGGCGCCCGCCAGGAACAGCAGCAGGATCGCCAGATACCAGGGATGATCGCGCAGCATCTCGCCCTGGCTCAGGATCTCGACCAGCTCGAAGCTGCCCGCCACGGTGCCCAGCACGATCATCCCCGCCAGCAGGATCAGACCGCCCGTCCCCGTGACCAGCAGCGCCTGCAACGCCGAGCGGCGGGACTTGGCGCTGTCGGCGTTGAAGCCGATCAGCAGGTAGGATGCGATCGTCGTCACCTCCCAGAACACGAAGAGCGAGATCAGGTTGCCCGCCAAGACCAGGCCCAGCATCCCGACCATGAACAGCATCAGATAGGCGACAAAGCGCGGGTAATCGGGATGCTGGCCCAGATAGCGCGCCGAATACAGCGTGACGGCGGTGCCGATCCCGGTGATCAGCAGCGCGAAGGTCAGGCTCAGCCCGTCCAGCAGCACCGAAAGCCCGATCCCGAGCGAGGGCACCCATTCGATCCCGCGCACCTGGGGTGTCTCGGCGATCTGGGGCACAAGGCCCAGGAAATACAGGAACAGAACCGCAGGCAGGGCGATCGAGAACCAGCCCGAGGCCCCCCCCATCACGCGGTCAACCTTTGGATAATCGTCAGCCATGTCTCGAACCCCCGTCGCGGCATGCATTTGGCGGCGGGAATATCACCCTTTTTCTCGGGAAAACAGGTGTTCGGCGGCGAAATCGGCCTGGCTGCACGCGAATTCCACCCCACCCGGCCCCACCCCTACCCAGGGGCTGCACGGCCCTGTAAAGAAGTATGCGCGCGCCGTCCCGCCCGCATCGGCCAGAGCAGGTTGCGACCAAGTGCCGCATTTTCGCGCCAGCGTGGGGACCGCCCTGTTGTGTCACCAAGGGCCGCCCACGCGCAAGAAGGCTTGTGCGAATGCCCCGCAATCGGACAAAGTGCCCGCCAGAAGCGCAGGCCACTTGAGCTGCGCGAATCGCCTTTAGCACGGAAAGGAATGCCATGCTGCTTGCACAATCCCGCTTCGCGCCCGCCAGCCTGATGGGCAAGGTCGGCCTTACCCTGGGTGCCGCCGCCCTGATCGCGCTCAGCGCCAAGGTTCAGGTGCCGTTCTGGCCGGTGCCAATGACCCTGCAGACCATGGCGGTGATGGGCCTGGCCGTGGTCCTGGGGCCGCGTCTCGGCCTGGCTGCGATGGTCAGTTACCTCGCCGCCGGCCTGGCTGGGTTGCCCGTCTTTGCGGGCGCTGCCGCAGGCCCGGCCTATCTGGCCGGACCGACCGCCGGCTTTCTGCTGGGCATGGCCGCCGCGATGCTGGTGACGGGTCATCTGGCGCAGGGCCGCGCGACGCTTGGCCGCGGATTGGCGATGCTGGCCGGCCTGGCCACGATTTATGTGCCGGGCCTGCTGTGGCTGTCGAACTTCGTCCCGTCCGAACGTGTGCTGGCCGCAGGCTTCACGCCCTTCATCCTGGGCGATCTGGTCAAGCTGGTCGTCGCGCTCATGCTGATCGAGGGCGTCCGCCGGATCACTGCCCGCCGCTGATCCGACCACACCCCTCTGAAGAAAGCCCTGCAAGATCTTGCAGGGCTTTCTTTTTCCCTCACTGACCTGAAAGAGAAAATGCCGGCCCTTTCGGACCGGCATTCCAGGTCGTGCGAGGATCCCGGGATCAGGCGCCGGCGAGGGTCTTGGCGACCTCGGCGGCGAAATCCTCTTCCTTCTTCTCGATGCCTTCGCCGACGGCCACGCGGGCAAAGCCCTTGATGGTCGCGCCCGCCTCTTTCGCAGCCTCGGCCACGGTCAGGTCGGGGTTGATGACGAATTTCTGGCCGGTCAGCGTGACCTCTTCGAAGAACTTCTTCATGCGGCCTTCGATCATCTTCTCGATCACGGCCTCGGGTTTGCCCGATTCGCGCGCCTGTTCGGTCAGAACCTGCTTCTCGCGCTCGACCAGCGCGGGGTCCAGGTCGCTTTCGTCCAGCGAGGCGGGCGAGGTCGCGGCGACGTGCATCGCGATCTGGCGCCCGATCTCTTCATTACCGCCTTCAAGGCCGACCAGCACGCCGATCTTGCCCATGCCGTCAGCAGCGGCGTTGTGGACATAGTGCACGACCGTCGGCGCGGTCACGACGACCATGCGGCGCAGCGTCATGTTCTCGCCGATCTTGGCGATCGCGTCGGTCAGGATCTCGGAAACCGGCTTGCCGTCGATCTGCTCGTTCTTCAGCGCCTCGACATCGTCCACATTCAGCGCAGCCTGCGCGATCTTGCGGACCATGGCCTGGAATTCCTCGTTCTTGCCCACGAAATCGGTTTCCGAGTTCACCTCGACCGCGACGCCCTTGCCGGGCTTGACGGCCACGGCGACAAGGCCTTCGGCAGCAATGCGACCGGATTTCTTGGCGGCCTTGGCCAGACCCTTGGTGCGCAGCCAGTCGATGGCCGCCTCCATGTCGCCATCAGTTTCGGTCAGGGCCTTCTTGGCGTCCATCATGCCTGCGCCTGTGGTCTCACGCAGTTCCTTCACCATCGCTGCGGTGATTGCCATATCCGTCTCCTCTGATGTCAACGCGTCAGGCGGGGCTTATCCCCGCCTGACGACAATTCCGTGAAAAACTCGATCCGCGGACGGGATCAGGCCTCGGCGGCTTCTTCCGGGGCGGCCTCGTCCAGCAATTCTTCGGGGGCTTCGGCCAGGGAACCCAGATCGACCCCGGCGGCGCCCATCTGAACCGACATGCCTTCCAGCGCAGCGCGGCTGGCCAGGTCGCAATAAAGCGCAATGGCGCGAGAGGCATCGTCATTGCCCGGAATGATGTAGTCAACGCCTTCGGGCGAGCAGTTGGTATCGACCACGGCGACCACCGGGATGCCCAGCTTCTTCGCCTCGGCGATGGCCAGGTCTTCCTTGTTCACGTCGATGACGAACAGCAGGTCCGGCAGGCCGCCCATGTCGCGGATGCCGCCAAGCGACGCCTGCAGCTTGGCCTGCTCGCGTTCAAGTTGCAGACGCTCTTTCTTGGTCAGACCCTCGGCGCCGCTGGCCATCGTCTCGTCGATGGCTTTCAGACGGTTGATCGACTGGCTGACGGTCTTCCAGTTGGTCAGCGTGCCGCCCAGCCAGCGGTGATTCATGTAGAATTGCGCGGATTTCTCGGCCGCTTCGGCGATGGCCTTCTGAGCCTGGCGCTTGGTGCCGACGAACAGGACGCGGCCGCCCTTGGCGACGGTGTCGCGGATCACGGTCAGTGCCTGATCCAGCATTGGGACAGTCTGCGTCAGATCCAGGATGTGGATGCCGTTACGCTCGCCATAGATGTATTGTCCCATACGGGGGTTCCAGCGCTGCGTCTGGTGGCCGTAATGGACACCGGCTTCCAGCAGCTGACGCAGGGTGAATTCGGGAAGCGCCATATCGTGTTCCTTTCCGGTTTGCGCCCTGGCAGGGGGTTTCAGGGCGATCGCCCCAACCGGTGGACCGTTTGCGGATGTCTCCCGCAAGGGCCCGCCCCTGCCTGTGAAGTCTGCGCGACTTAGCCTCTGATCCCCGCCAGCGCAAGGGGGAAACGCTGTGATATCGACGCCGATAGCCTTAACATAGCCAAGGGAACAGGCGGGCTTTCCCTTGCATCGGCGCGGGGTTTGGGGTCAGGTCGGCGCGAATGTTCCTGCCGAAGGTGTGCCATGACCCCCGAAACCCAGTCCCAAGCCACGAAAGCCCTGTGCAAGCTGGCCCCGGTCATTCCGGTCATCGTCATCCAGGACGCGGCCAGGGGCGCCGATCTGGCACGGGCGCTGGTCGCGGGCGGCCTGCCCGTGCTGGAGGTCACGCTGCGCTCGGACGCGGCGCTGGACGCCATCCGCGCCATGTCCCGGATCGAGGGCGGCCATGTCGGCGCAGGCACCGTGCTGACGCCCGACGATGCGAAGCGCGCCCGGGACGCGGGGGCGACCTTTGCGGTCTCGCCCGGTCTGACCGACCGCCTGATCGCCGCCTGCGAGGAAATCGGCCTTCCGCTGCTGCCCGGCGCCGTCACCGCGTCCGAGGTGATGCGGGCCTCGGATGCGGGCTATGACATGCTGAAGTTCTTCCCGGCCGAGGCCGTGGGCGGCGCGCCGGCGCTGAAATCGCTGGCAGGCCCCCTGCCCCGGATCAGCTTCTGCCCGACCGGAGGCATAACCCCGCAGAACGCGGGCGGCTATTTGTCGTTGCCGAACGTGGTCTGCGTCGGCGGCAGCTGGATCGTGACGGATGCCGACATGGCGGCGGGGAACTGGCAGGCCATCGAGGAACGCGCCCGCGCCGCCAGCGCCCTGCACCGCTAGATCGATGCAAGACGCTCCGGCCCTGGACCTGGGACGCGCAAGGCGCAACGTTCTCATCCTGGTGATGGCGCAGGCCATCCTGGGCGCGCAGATGCCGATCATGTTCATCGTGGGCGGCCTGGCGGGGGCGATCCTTGCGCCCAGCCCCTGTCTTGCAACTCTGCCCCTGTCGATGATCATTCTCGGCTCGACCCTGACCGCGCAACCGCTATCGCGGCTGATGCAGGCGCGGGGTCGGCCAGCGGGTTTCCTGCTGGCGACGACGGCAGGCGGGATCGGAGCGGCGGTCTCGGCGGCGGGTCTGTGGGTCGGGTCGTTCTGGCTGTTTCTGGCGGGATCGCTGCTGACAGGTATCTACATGTCCTCGCAGGGCTTCTACCGTTTTGCCGCGACCGATACCGCGCCCGAGGACTACGCCCCGCGGGCGATCTCGTGGGTCATGGCGGGGGGGCTGGTGGCGGCGATCATCGGCCCGGCGATCGTGCGGGGGACGGACGGGCTGACCGCCGTGCCGTTTCTTGCGACCTACATGGCGGTGATCGGGCTGAACCTTGTCGGTCCGTTCCTGTTCGCGTTTCTGGACATGCCGAAACCGCCGGCACCTGCGGCCAACGCCGCGGCGCCCCGTCCCATGCGCGAGATCGTCAGGCGCCCGGCCATTGGCGTGGCGATGATCTGCGGGATGGTCTCATACGCGCTCATGAACCTGGTCATGACCTCGACACCCCTGGCAGTGGTGGGCTGCGGCTTTGCGCCATCGGACGCGGCCAACATCGTCAGCGCGCATGTGCTGGCCATGTTCGCACCGAGCTTCGTGACCGGCCATCTGATCGCCCGCTTCGGTGCCGAACGGATCGTCGGTGCGGGGTTGGTGATCCTGGCCCTGGCGGGCGCGGTGGCGCTGTCTGGGGTCGCGTTGCAGCAATTCTTCCTGTCGCTGGTCCTTTTGGGGATCGGCTGGAATTTTGGCTATATCGGCGCGACCGCCATGCTGACCCGCGCCCATGCGCCCGAGGAAAGAGGACAGGTTCAGGGCATGAATGATTTTTTTGTCTTTGGAGGAGTTTTTCTGGCCTCGCTGTCGTCGGGCGGGCTGATGAACTGTGCTGGGGGGTCGGTTCAAGCGGGCTGGAACGCGGTGAACCTGGCGATGCTGCCCTTTCTGGTTCTGGCCGGTGGCGCGCTGATCTGGCTGGTCATGCGCCCGAAAGAGCCCTGATTGTCGGGCCCTGAGCGCCGGGGCTTCACGCCCTCGGACCCCCGTGGGATATTTGGGCCAAGACAGATCAGAGCAAGGTTTTCTGACCCGACGGGGGCGCGGGGCGACGGGATTTCCCGGCAGCAGGGCGCGCCTCGATCCGGGCATCGGCGAATTCGATCTGGAATTGCGGCGCACGGGCGGCGGCTGCGGCACTGGTAATCAAGCCCTCCGGTCCGTGGATGACGGCAAAACCGCGCCTCAGCGTCTCCTTGTAACCGAGCGTCTGACGGATGCGATCAAGCCGGGTCAGCACGTCACGGCGCTGGCGTTGAGCGCGCATCAACGCCGCGTCAAGCCGCTGGACGAGGTCGCCAAGACGCATCTTGTCCTGTGCGATCGCGCGATGCGTGCTGGCCGTGACACGCCGCAGCGATGCATCGAGCCGTTCCTGAAGCTGGTTCAGTCGGTCTTGCGGGCGTTCCAGACGCCGCAGCCGCGCCTGATCCAGCCGCACCGCGATGCGGTCCAGCCCATGGCGCCTGGCTTGCATGAACTGGCGCAGCGTTGCAGCGGGCATGGGTCGCAACGCAAGCCGGTTTCGGCGCGATTGCAGCCAGAGCCGCAGCGCCGGCTCCAACCTTGCGCCTTGGAGATCAAGCCGTTGGCGCGGCCCCTCGATCAGGGCGGCGGGACGCCCCATGGCGCGGGCCAGATCGCGAAGGCGCTGGCGCGGCCGCTGGATCGCCTGCGCGTTGGCGCGCAACATGCGGGCGCCGGTCTCGGCCAGCCGCGCGGCCAGATCCGCCCGGACAGGAACGGCCATCTCGGCCGCCGCCGTGGGCGTGGGTGCACGCCTGTCCGAGGCGAAGTCGATCAGCGTCGTGTCGGTCTCGTGCCCTACAGCCGAAATCAGCGGGATGGTGCTTTCTGCGGCGGCGCGGACGACGATTTCCTCGTTGAAGCCCCACAGATCCTCGAGGCTGCCGCCCCCGCGCGCGACGATGATCAGGTCGGGGCGCGGGATGATACCGCGAGGGGCCAGCGCGTTCAGACCCCGTATCGCGGCAGCCACCTGCTGTGCGCAGCCCTCTCCCTGGACGGCCACGGGCCAGATCAGGACATGACTGGGAAAGCGGTCGCGCAGGCGGTGCAGAATGTCACGGATCACCGCCCCCGAAGGCGAGGTGACGACCGCGATCACGCGCGGCAGAAAGGGCAGCGGCCGCTTGCGCGCCTCGTCAAAAAGGCCCTCGGCGGCCAAGGCCTTGCGGCGCCTTTCCAGCATGGCCATCAGCGCGCCGGCGCCTGCAGGCTCGATCTGGTCCACGATCATCTGATATTTCGACTGACCCGGAAAGGTCGTCAGGCGACCGGTGGCGATGACCTCCATCCCCTCTTCGGGGCGCTGGACCAGGCGGGCGGCCTGGCCTTTCCAGGTCACGGCGGCCAGCACGGCGCGGTCATCCTTGAGATCGAAATAGAGATGCCCCGACGACGGTCGCGACACACGCCCCACTTCGGCCCGGACACGCACGCGGCCGAACTGATCCTCGATGCTGCGCTTCACCGCGCCGGACAGTTCCGAGACGGTGAATTCATGCGCGTTGCTGCCCGGGCCGGGCTCGTCTTCAAGCAGATCCATGTGGCTTGTTCCCTTTCGCGGCGCAGACTAGAACGCCGCAGGACCAAGCGAAAGGGCGGCAGATGAATATCCTGATCCTGGGCGGCGGCGGGCGAGAACATGCTCTGGCCTGGGCGATCCGGCAGAACCCGAAATGCGACCGGCTGATCGTGGCCCCCGGGAATGCGGGCATTGCCGGGGTCGCGGAATGTGCCGATCTGGATATCCTGTCGCGCGCGCAAGTTCTTGAGTTCGCACAAGAAAATGCAATCGACTTCGTGATCATCGGCCCCGAGGCGCCCTTGGCCGCGGGCGTATCGGACGCGCTGCGCGACGCGGGCTTCCTGGTCTTTGGCCCCAGCCAGGCAGCGGCGCAGCTAGAGGCCTCGAAAGCCTTTACCAAACAGATCTGCGATGCCTGCGGGGCGCCCACAGCAGCCTGGAGACGCTTCGACGCAGCCGCACCTGCGCGCGATTACGTCACTGCGCAGGGCGCGCCCATCGTGATCAAGGCCGATGGGCTGGCGGCCGGCAAGGGCGTCACCGTGGCCGAAACCGTCGAACAGGCCCACGCGGCCATCGACGCCATCTTCGAGGGTGCGTTCGGCGACACTTCGGTCGTGATCGAAGAATTCATGGCCGGCGAGGAAGCCAGCTTCTTCATCCTCTCGGACGGCACGGATTGCCTGCCCATCGGCACCGCCCAGGACCACAAGCGCGTGGGCGATGGCGATACCGGTCCGAATACCGGCGGCATGGGCGCATACAGCCCCGCGCCGGTCCTGAGCCAGGCGATCCAGGATCAGGTCATGGCGCAGATCGTGCGCCCGACCATCGCCACGATGGCCGAAAAAGGCATGCCATTCCAAGGGGTTCTCTACGCCGGCCTGATGATCGAGCAGGGCCGGGCGCGGCTTGTGGAATACAATGTCCGCTTCGGCGATCCGGAATGCCAGGTGCTGATGATGCGGCTGGGCGCGCAGGCGCTTGACCTGCTTCTGGCCTGTGCCCAGGGCCGGCTGGCCGAAGCCCGCATCACCTGGGCCGACGATCACGCCCTGACCGTCGTCATGGCCGCGAACGGCTATCCGGGAAGCTACGAAAAAGGCAGCCGTATCAACGGTCTGGACAGCCTTCCCGAGACCAGCTTCCAGATGACATTCCATGCCGGCACGGCGCGGAAGGACGGCGCCATCCTGGCCACCGGAGGCCGCGTGCTGGCCTGCACCGGGCGCGGTGCGACCCTGGCCGAGGCGCATCAGCGCGCCTATGCGCTGATCGACGCGATCGACTGGCCGCAGGGCTTCTGCCGCCGCGACATCGGCTGGCGGGCGCTGTAGCCCCCCGCACCGCCCGGCCACCGAAGGTGCGCCGCGCGTGCACAGCCCGTGCACAGGCCTCATCCGCAACGAAAAAAGCCGGCGCTCACCCGCCGGCTTCTTCGTTGTCCAAATACCCCCGCCGGAGGCGGCCTCCCGCTCCACAGCGTCAGGCGGTCGAATACAGCCCCTCGTAGATCGGCAGCAGCGTGTCCGTCTCGAACAGACTCGAGACCGAAGTGCCGTTCCAGATGTTCAGCACCGCCTGGGCGAACATCGGTGCGGTCGGCACGATGCGAATGTTGGGCGCGTTCTTCACCGCCTCGCTCGGCTGGATCGAATCGGTGATCACCAGCGACTTCATCACCGATTTCGTCACGCGATCCACCGCCGGGCCAGACAGAACGCCATGGGTGATATAGGCATGAACCTCGGTCGCGCCATTGTCGGTCAGAACCTGCGCTGCCTTGCAGAGCGTGCCGGCCGTGTCGCAGATGTCATCGACGATGATGCAGGCCTTGCCCGACACATCGCCGATCACGGTCATCTCGGCCACCTCGCCCGCCTTCTCGCGGCGCTTGTCCACGATGGCCAGCGGCGCGCCGATTCGCGCCGCCAGTTCCCGCGCCCGCGCCACGCCGCCGACATCGGGCGAGACAACCATCAGATCGCCCATCCGCCCCTTGAAGTGATGCTGCACGTCCAGCGCAAAGACCGGCGCCGCATAGAGGTTGTCCACAGGAATGTCGAAGAAGCCCTGGATCTGGGCGGCGTGCAGATCCATGGTCAGAACCCGGTCCACCCCCGCCTCGGTCATCAGATTTGCGACCAGCTTGGCGGTGATCGGCGTGCGGGCCTTGGCGCGGCGGTCCTGGCGGGCATAGCCGAAATAGGGGACCACCGCGGTGATACGCGCGGCCGAGGACCGTTTCAGCGCATCGACCATGATCAGCAATTCCATCAGGTTGTCATTGGCCGGGTTCGAGGTCGGCTGGATGATATACATGTCTTCGCCACGGACATTCTCATAGACCTCGACGAAGATCTCGGCATCGTTGAACCGCTCGACCCGCGCATCCAGCAGGTTCACGCTCATCCCGCGATGCATGGACATGCGCCGCGCGATGGATTGCGCCAGCGGTCGGTTGGCATTGCCTGAGATCAGCTTGGGTTCGGTCATGACGGGCATGGGCTTGGCCTTTGGCGGTTGCGTCAGATTGCGGCTGCCTTAGCACCGCGCTAGCCTGCGGGCAAACCCGTAAAAAGGACAGGACCATGGCGCATATCGACTATTACCTCGGCACGATCAGCCCGTGGTGCTATCTGGCGGGCGACCGGCTGGAACGGATCGCGGCGCGCCACGGCGCGACGATCACCTACAAACCGCTGGACCTGTTGCAGCTCTTCGACCGGACAGGCGGCGTGCGGCCCGCGAACCGCCATCCCGGCCGCATGGCATACCGCGCGCAGGAACTGCCGCGTTGGGCCGATCATCTGGGCATGGCACTGAACCTGAAACCCGCGCATTGGCCGGTGAACATGGCGCCCTCCTCTTACGCGATCATCGCCGCGCAAGAGGCGGGCGGCGGCGATCTGGGCGGGCTGGTCCACGGCTTCCTGCGCGCCGTCTGGGCCGAAGAGCGCGACATCAGTGACGATTCGGTGATCCGCGACATCCTGGCCGCGCATGGCTTCGATCCTGCCCTGGCCGACAAGGGCCTGTTCGTCGGCGCCGAGACCTATGGCCGCAATCTGGAACAGGCGGTCGAAGCCGGGGTCTTCGGCGCGCCCTTCTATGTGGTGCGCGAGACCGGCGCCCGGTTCTGGGGCCAGGACCGGCTGGATTTCCTGGACCGGCATCTGGCGGGCGCATGAGCGGGTTGAACATCCGCCACTGGCCGGGCGATCCCGACCGCCCGGCTCTGGCGCTGCATTGCATGATGGGCAGCGCGGGGGGCTGGGCGCCGGTCGCGGCGGCGCTGGCGGGGGCGGTCGATCTGCGCGCCTTCGACATGCCGGGCCATGGCCGCAGCGATCCCTGGCAGCCTGGGCCTGACAGGCCGGATTACCACACCGCCGTCACACGGCTGGCCGCGGCGATGATCGAGCGTCCGCTGGACCTGATCGGCCACAGTTTCGGCGCGACCGTGGCGCTGCGCATCGCGGTCGCCGCCCCCGAGGCCATCCGGACGCTGACCCTGATCGAGCCGGTCCTGTTCGCCGCAGCACCCTCGGCCGAACAGGATGCGCTGGATGCGCGTCTGGCCGCGCTGCTGGACGAGGGGCGTGACGGCGAAGCCGCAGCGACCTTCCTGTCGGCCTGGAACGGGCAGGAACTGGACGCCCTGCCCCCTCCGATCCGCGCGCAGATGGTGCGCCAGATCCGGCTGGTGGCCGAGACCGGCCCCGCCCTGCGGACCGACAGCGCCCGCATCCTGCGAAAGGGCGGGCTGGAAACGGTGGATGCGCCGGTGCTGATCGTGGCGGGTGGCGACAGCCCGCCGGTGATCCATGCCATCGCCGATGCGCTGGCGGCGCGGCTGCCCGATGTGGGCCGCGCGCTGATCCCCGGTGCGGGCCATATGGCGCCCATGACCCATGCCGCGCAGGTGGCGGGCCTGATCGGCGCCAATCTGGAACGCGGCTAGAGCAGGAAATCCTGATCGTCGGGCAAGGCGCCGATCGCGGTCCACTGGACGCGCATCCGCGCCACCCGGCTGTCGCCCCAGGTCTTGAAGACCAGATCGAACCCGGCCGAGGTCACGTTCTCGACCCCCAGATCGCCGCGCTGGTTCGTGCTGCCGTCGATGTCCCACATGGACGGCGCGACCTGCACGGCGGGCGGGGCCAGGAAGCGTTCGGGGAAGACGACGCTCTGGCGGGTGACACGCTCGCCGCTGCCGGTCCAGAGCGGGCCGCCGGTGTCGTAATCGGTGACAAGCATGACCGAGCCCTGGCTGACGCCGATCTCGGACGAGTGGAAACGCACCATGGCAACTCCGGAATGGATACGGGGTCAGGATAACCACCGGGGGCGGGAAAGCAAAAGGCCCCGGTGCAGGACCGGGGCCGATGCCGCAACGCCCAAAGGCGCGCGAAAGGCGGCTTGGCGATCAGTCGGGCACGGTGGACTGATTGGGGTCCAGCCCGATATGCGTTCCCATGGCGACCATGTCGCCCACCAGCTTGACGGCGGCGGTCACGACCTCTTCGCCCACTTGCTCGCGGCGCGATTCGGCGCTTTGCTGCGCGCGTCGGGCCTCGGCCAGCATGTCGTTGAAGACAGCCTGCGTCAGTTCCGCGCGCGGATGACCGCGTTCGGCCAGCACACTGACCGAGTCGGCGTTGATCTCGGCAAAGCCGCCGGTCACGGCGAATTCGCTGATGGCACCGTCAGCGCCGACCAGCGCGACCATGCCCGGGCGCAGAGTCACGATCGCAGGCGCATGGCCGGGCATGGCGGTCAGATCGCCATTGCTGCCCGGCAGGCGCACCTCGCGCACGGGAACCGAGGCAAGCCTCCGTTCCGGCGACACAAGGTCGAACTGCATGGTATCGGCCATGATGCCCCCTTACGCCGCTTCGGCGGCCAGACGCTGCGCCTTGGCTTTCACGTCCTCGATGTCGCCGACCATGTAGAAGGCGGCCTCGGGCAGGTGGTCGTATTCGCCAGCAACCACCGCCTTGAACGAGGCGATGGTCTTTTCCAGCGGCACCTGAACCCCGTCCGAGCCGGTGAACACCTTGGCCACGTCGAAGGGCTGCGACAGGAAGCGCTGGATCTTGCGCGCACGGGCCACGGTCAGTTTGTCCTCTTCGGACAGCTCGTCCATGCCGAGGATCGCGATGATGTCCTGCAGCGACTTGTAGCGCTGAAGGATCCCCTGCACGTCACGCGCGACCTGGTAATGTTCTTCCCCGACGATGGCGGGGTCGAGGATGCGGCTGTTCGAATCCAGCGGGTCCACGGCCGGATAGATGCCCAGTTCCGAGATCGCGCGCGACAGAACGGTCGTGGCGTCGAGGTGGGCAAAGGTCGTGGCGGGCGCCGGGTCGGTGAGGTCGTCGGCCGGAACATAGACGGCCTGGATCGAGGTGATCGAGCCGTTCTTGGTCGAGGTGATGCGTTCCTGCATCGCGCCCATGTCGGTGGCCAGCGTCGGCTGATAACCCACGGCGGACGGGATGCGGCCCAGAAGCGCCGACACCTCGGAGCCTGCCTGCGTGAAGCGGAAGATGTTGTCCACGAAGAACAGCACGTCCGTGCCCGAGGCGTCGCGGAACTGCTCGGCCAGCGTCAGGCCGGTCAGGGCGACGCGCATCCGCGCCCCCGGCGGCTCGTTCATCTGACCATAGACCAGCGCCACCTTCGATTCGGTCAGGTTGTCGGGAACGATGACGCCCGATTCCACCATCTCGTGGTAGAGGTCGTTGCCCTCGCGGGTGCGTTCACCCACGCCCGCGAACACGGAATAGCCCGAGTGCACCTTGGCGATGTTGTTGATCAGTTCCATGATCAGAACGGTCTTGCCCACGCCGGCGCCGCCGAACAGGCCGATCTTGCCGCCTTTGGAATAAGGCGCCAGCAGGTCGATGACCTTGATGCCAGTGACCAGGATTTCCGAACTGGTCGCCTGCGCCGCGAAATCGGGCGCGGGCTGATGGATGGCGCGGGTCTCGGAGGCGCTGATCGCCCCCCCCTCGTCCACGGGCTCACCCACGACATTCAGGATCCGGCCAAGCGTCGCATCCCCGACCGGCACCGTGATCGGACCGCCCGTGTCGCGCACGGTCTCGCCGCGGACCAGACCTTCGGTCGCGTCCATGGCAATGGTGCGGACGGTGTTTTCACCCAGATGCTGGGCGACTTCCAGCACCAGCTTCTTGCCGTTGTTCTCGGTCTCAAGCGCGTTCAGGATCGCGGGCAGGTGATTGTCGAACTGCACGTCAACGACGGCGCCGATCACCTGCGTGATTTTACCAGTGGCCTCTGCCATGTTTCACCTCTGCTTTACGGTCAGAGCGCCTCGGCGCCCGCAATGATTTCGATAAGTTCCGTGGTGATCGCGGCCTGACGCGAGCGGTTGTATTGCGTCGTCAGCCTGTCGATCATGTCGCCCGCATTGCGCGTGGCGTTGTCCATGGCACTCATCCGCGCGCCCTGTTCGGACGCCGCATTTTCCAGAAGCGCGGCGAAGATCTGCGTCGCGACCGAGCGCGGCAGCAATTCGGCCAGCAATTCCTCTTCGCCCGGCTCGTATTCATAGAGCGCATTGGCGGGCGCCGCATCGGCGGGCACCTCGGCGGGGATCACCTGCTTCGCGGTCGGAATCTGGCTGATCACCGTCTCGAAACGGTTGTAGAAGATCGTCGCCACGTCGAAGCTGCCCGCCTCGAAACGCTGAAGCAGCTCGTCGGCGATCTTGCGTGCCGTATCATAGCCCACGCGCTTGACCTCGGACAGGTCCACGTGATGCACGAAGAGATCGCCATAGTCGCGTTTCAGCTGCTCGCGACCCTTCTTGCCGACGGTCAGGATCGCAACCTGCTTGCCTTCGGCCCTCAGGCGGTCGGCATGTTGTCGGGCCAGCTTTACAATCGAACTGTTGAAGGCGCCGGCAAGGCCGCGTTCAGCAGTCATGACCACCAGAAGGTGCCGCTGATCGCTGCCCGTCCCGGCCAGCAGGCGCGGCGCGCCTGCCTGGCCTGCCGCATTCGCGGTCAGGCCTGCCATGACAGTCGCCATGCGGTCGGCATAGGGCCGCGCGGCTTCCGCCGCCTCTTGCGCGCGGCGCAATTTGGCGGCGGCGACCATCTGCATCGCCTTTGTGATCTTGCGCGTGTTCTTGACGCTGCCGATCCGGTTCTTGAGATCCTTGAGACTGGGCATCTATTCCCCCTCTCAGGCGCGGGTGCGGTTGTATTCGTCCAGCGCCGCCTTGATCGCATCTTCCAGATCGCCGCTGACCTTGCGGTCATTGCGGGTCATGTCGTCCAGCAATTCGGACTTCTGGCTGCGCAGGAACTGGATCAGGCCCTCTTCCCAGGCGACAACCTCCTTGACGGGGACGTTGTCGATATAGCCCTTGGTGCCGGCATAGATCACGATGACGATCTCGGCATTGGTCAGGGGGCGATACTGGGGCTGCTTCATCAGCTCGGTCAGGCGCGCACCGCGGTTCAGCAGGCGCTGCGTCGCGGCATCGAGGTCCGAGCCGAACTGCGCGAAGGCCGCCATCTCGCGATACTGGGCCAGTTCCAGCTTGACCGGACCGGCGACCGATTTCATCGCCTTGGTCTGGGCGGCAGAACCCACGCGGCTGACCGACAGACCGGTGTTCACGGCCGGGCGGATGCCCTGGAAGAACAGTTCGGTTTCCAGGAAGATCTGGCCGTCGGTGATCGAGATCACGTTGGTCGGAATATAGGCCGACACGTCGCCCGCCTGCGTCTCGATGATCGGCAGGGCGGTCAGCGAGCCGGCGCCATTGGCTTCGTTCAGCTTGGCCGAACGCTCCAGCAGGCGCGAGTGCAGGTAGAACACGTCGCCCGGATAGGCTTCGCGCCCGGGGGGACGGCGCAGCAGCAGCGACATCTGGCGATAGGCCACGGCCTGCTTGGACAGATCGTCATAGATGATCAGCGCGTCCATGCCGTTGTCGCGGAAATATTCGCCGATCGCGGTGCCCGAATAGGGCGCCAGGAACTGCATCGGCGCGGGGTCCGAGGCGGTCGCGGCCACGACGGTGGTATAGGCCATGGCGCCGGTCTCTTCCAGCTTCTTGACCAACTGGGCCACGGTCGAACGCTTCTGACCCACCGCGACATAGATGCAGTGCAGCGTCTTCATGCCCTCGGCCTCGCGGCCGTTGTAGTTCGCCTGGTTCAGGATCGTGTCCAGGGCGATGGCAGTCTTGCCGGTCTGGCGGTCGCCGATGATCAGTTCGCGCTGGCCGCGGCCGACGGGAATCATCGCGTCCACCGATTTCAGGCCGGTCGCCATCGGCTCGTGCACGGATTTGCGCGGCATGATGCCGGGGGCCTTCACATCCGCGATGCGGCGCTCGGTCGCCTCGATGGGGCCCTTGCCGTCGATCGGATTGCCAAGGGCATCCACGACGCGGCCCAGGAGGCCCTTGCCGACCGGAACGTCCACGATCGAGCGCGTGCGCTTGACGGTGTCGCCTTCCTTGATCTGGCGGTCGTCACCGAAAATCACGATACCGACATTGTCGGTTTCGAGGTTCAAGGCCATGCCGCGGACGCCGCCGGGGAATTCCACCATTTCGCCGGCCTGCACCTTGTCGAGGCCATAGACGCGGGCAATCCCGTCACCAACCGACAGCACCTGGCCGACTTCGGCGACTTCGGCGTCCTGACCGAAATTCTTGATCTGCTCCTTGAGGATCGCCGAAATCTCGGCAGCCTGGATTCCCATTATCCGACCTCTTTCATGACATTCTGAAGGGAAGCGAGCTTCGAGCGGACCGAGGTGTCGATCATCTGCGAGCCCAACCTGACAATCATGCCGCCGATGAGGCTGTCATCGACGCGCGTGTTCAGCTTGACCGTCTTGCCGGATTTCTCGGCCAGGGTCTGTTTCAGGCGGTCCATCTGCTCGTCGCTCAGCGCGACGGCGCTGGTTACCTCGGCCGTGACTTCGCCGCGCGCATCCGCGATCAGCGCAGCCAGACGCTCGGTCAGTTGCGGCAGCACGAACAGGCGGCGGTTCTTCGCCATCAGCTGAAGCGTGTTCGCCATCACCGGCGACAGGCCCATCTTCGAGGCAATGGCGCCGATGGCGGCCGCCTGTTCGGCGCGGGAATATTTCGGACTGGAAATCAGCGCCCGAAGATCGTCACTTTCGGCCAGGGCCGCGGCCAGGCTCTCGGTTTCGCGGGCGAGGCTGTCGATCTGCCCCTCGGCCATCGCGATGTCGAAAACGGCCTGCGCGTAACGCCCGGCGATGCTGTGGGACATGGAAACAGAGTTGGCCACGGTCATCCTTTACGGTTTGCGCAAACCCCACTGGCGGGCCGGACGCGAAATCCGGTCTGTCACGGGGCGCGGGTCGCGGTCGCGCGGCTTTTGGAGGGCCGCCCGGAATTCTGCGGCGTCTCTAGCAGCAGTTTGACCGCCCGGCAACCGTCATGCACACGCAGATGCGAGCCTGTGCGACAAAGGTCGCGGCTGACCGCCGTTGACATTGATGATAGCGCCAACACCCCACTCTTGAAGCCTGTTCCGCCCTGGGGCAGGATGTCGCACCCACTTGAAACCTGCCATCTTCGATCGGGGATCGGCGGCGACTCAGCCCGCCGCGTCTGGCGGGGATTCGGGCGGGCTGACCGCCCTGCGCCGCAGAGCGGAGCCGCGCGATGCCGGGGCCGCGCGACCCGGCTGGGGGCGCGCGACACCATCGAGGATCTCAAGCGGGCTCGGCACCCGGATCTTCAGGCCCGGCCCGACCGGCGCACGGCTGTGCTTGGCCAGCTCCACCAACACCACTCCGGCGATCAGCACGCGACTGATGCGCAGGCCGGTGCGTTCCCAGAACTGCGCGCTGCGCAGCCAGAAGCGCCGGTCCGAGGGCGGTATATAGACCGCCGAGCCGTGCCATTCCGGCTGAAAGCCTGCATGGCGCATCTGGGTCTCGATCTGGCCGGCCGTGTAGGACCGCCCCGACCCGAAGGGCGTGCGTTCGGACGCGGCCCACAGCCCTGCCCGGTTCGGCACCATCACCATCACGCGCCCCCCCGGCCCCAGGCAGCGCCAGGCCTCGGCCAGAAGCTGGCGGGGATGTTCGCTGCCCTCGATCCCGTGCAGCATCATGAGGCGGTCGATGCTGCCCGTCTCCACCGGCCAGGCGGTCTCGTCGCAAAGGACGGAGTGGTTGGGCAGGCCGGCGGGCCAGGCCATGACCCCCTGCTGACCGGGCATCAGCGCCATGACGCGCCGCGCATGGGCCAGATAAGGCCGCAGAAGCGGCGCGGCAAACCCGTAGCCCGCGACATTCATGCCGGTCGTTGTGGCGGGGGGCCAACGCTCGGTCAGCCGGTCGCGCAGGATGCGCTGCACCACCCGGCCCAGGGCGCGCTGGTAATAAAAGCGTCTCAACTGGTCGATGTCGTGATGCATTGCGCCCCGGCCCGGCATTTGTCACGCTAAAGGATCACAAGGAGAGGGCTTTGCCAATGCCGCTGGAGCTGGTCACGCTGCGCTGCCTGCGCGACAATTACGCCTATCTGCTGCATTCCGAGGCCGGGACCGTGCTGATCGACGCCCCCGAGGCGCAGCCGGTCCTGACCGAATTGTCGGTGCGCGGCTGGGGGCTGGACGCGATCCTTCTGACCCATCACCACGACGACCACATCCAGGCGGTGCCCGAACTGGTCGCGGCCACCGGGGCGCGGGTGATCGGGGCGGCGGCGGACGCCCATCGCCTGCCGCCGCTGGATGTGAGCGTCGTGCCCGGCGAGCCGCTGGAGATTCTGGGCGACCCGGTCGAGATCCTGGACGTGTCGGGCCACACGATCGGCCATCTGGCCTTTCACTTCCCGCAAAGCGCGCTGGCTTTCACCGCCGACAGCCTGATGGCGATGGGCTGCGGGCGCCTGTTCGAGGGGGATGCGGCAATGATGTGGGCCAGCCTGTCGCGGCTGAACGCCCTGCCAGGCGAGACGCTGATCTGTTCCGGGCACGATTATTGCAGCGGCAATGCTGCCTTCGCGCTGACGGTCGATCCCGACAATGCGGCGCTGCGCGAGCGGATGCGGGCCATCGCCGAGGCGGCAAGCCCCTGCGCGCCGGCGACGCTGGCTCTGGAGCGGGCGACGAACCCCTTCCTGCGCGTCGCTGCGCTGCGCGAGGGGCTGGGGATGGAGGGCGCGGATGACGCGGCGGTCTTCGCCCGGCTGAGGCGCATGAAGGATGCGTTCTGACCATCACGATGCGGGCCCTGCCCTTGAAACGATGCCTGCCGCATCACATCTGCCTCATCGCTGGGAAAAACGGCGGCATGGGACGAATTGCCTCTTGATGCCGGTCGAAATCCACCAAATCTTAATGACATCGTGACAGTCTGGGCAGGTGGGCAAGACGCGGCCCATACCGCCAGCCGACTGACAGGAGACGACCCGTGCCAAGTTTCTCGACCACCCTGGAACAGGCCATTCACCAGGCTCTTGCACTGGCAAACGAGCATCGCCACGAACTGGCGACGCTGGAACACCTGCTGCTGGCGCTGACAGAGGAACCGGACGCCGTCAAGGTGATGCGGGCCTGCAATGTCGATCTGGACGAGCTGCGAAGCACGCTGGTCGATTTCATCGAAGAGGATCTGTCCACGCTGATCACCGATGTCGAGGGTTCCGAGGCGGTGCCGACTGCGGCCTTCCAGCGGGTGATCCAGCGCGCCGCGATCCATGTTCAAAGTTCGGGACGGCAAGAGGTCACGGGTGCCAACGTTCTGGTCGCGATCTTTGCGGAACGTGAATCGAACGCGGCCTATTTCCTGCAGGAAATGGACATGACGCGCTACGACGCGGTGAACTTCATCGCGCATGGCGTGGCCAAGAACCCGTCCTTCAACGAACCGCGCAAGGTCATCGGCGCCGAAGAGCCCGAGCAGAAGGCCGAAGCCGCGCCCGAAACCAAGGACGAGACCGCGCTTGGCAAGTATTGCGTCGATCTGAACGCCAAGTCGCGCAAGGGGGACGTGGATCCGCTGATCGGACGCGAAGCCGAGATCGAGCGCGCCATCCAGGTGCTGTGCCGCCGCCGCAAGAACAACCCGCTGCTGGTCGGCGATCCAGGCGTGGGCAAGACGGCCATCGCCGAGGGGCTGGCGCTGAAGATCACGCGCGGCGAGACGCCGGACGTGCTGGCGGGCGCCACCATCTTCTCGCTCGACATGGGCGCGCTGCTGGCCGGCACGCGCTATCGCGGCGATTTCGAAGAGCGGCTGAAGGCCGTCGTCAAGGAGCTTGAGGCCCATCCCGACGCGATCCTCTTCATCGACGAGATCCACACCGTCATCGGTGCGGGGGCGACCTCGGGCGGGGCGATGGACGCCTCGAACCTGCTCAAGCCCGCGCTGGCCGGCGGCAAGCTGCGCTGCATGGGCTCGACCACCTACAAGGAATACCGCCAGCATTTCGAGAAGGACCGCGCGCTGAGCCGCCGGTTCCAGAAGATCGACGTGAACGAGCCCTCGGTCCCGGACACGATCAAGATCCTGATGGGCCTCAAGCCGCATTTCGAGAAGCACCACGACCTGCGCTACACCAACGAGGCGATCAAGTCGGCGGTGGAACTGGCCTCGCGCTACATCAACGACCGCAAGCTGCCCGACAGCGCCATCGACGTGATCGACGAGGCGGGGGCCGCGCAGCATCTGGTCGCGGAAAGCAAGCGGCGCAAGACGATCAGCCCCAAGGAGATCGAGGCCGTCGTGGCCAAGATCGCCCGCATCCCGCCCAAGAATGTCAGCAAGAACGACGCTGAAGTCCTGCGCGATCTGGAGGGCACGCTGAAACGTGTGGTCTTCGGGCAGGACAAGGCGATCGAGGCTTTGTCCTCGGCGATCAAGCTGGCGCGCGCCGGCCTGCGCGAGCCGGAAAAGCCCATCGGCAACTACCTCTTTGCCGGGCCGACCGGCGTGGGCAAGACCGAGGTGGCCAAGCAGCTTGCCTCGACCCTGGGGGTGGAATTGCTGCGTTTCGACATGTCGGAATACATGGAAAAGCACGCCGTCAGCCGGCTGATCGGCGCGCCTCCGGGCTATGTGGGCTTCGACCAGGGCGGGCTCTTGACCGACGGTGTGGACCAGCACCCCCATTGCGTGCTGTTGCTGGACGAGATCGAAAAGGCACACCCGGATGTTTACAACATCCTGCTGCAGATCATGGATGCGGGCCGTCTGACCGACCATAACGGGCGGCAGGTCGATTTCCGTAATGTCATCCTGATCATGACCTCGAATGCGGGCGCTGCGGATGCCGCCAAGGCCGCCATCGGCTTTGGCCGCGACCGGCGCGAAGGCGAGGATACGGCCGCGATCGAACGCACCTTCACGCCCGAGTTCCGCAACCGTCTGGACGCGATCATCAGCTTCGCGCCTCTGTCGCGCGAGGTGGTTGTCCACGTTGTCGAGAAGTTCGTGCTGCAACTGGAAGCCCAGCTGATGGACCGCAACGTCCATATCGAGCTGACCCCCGAAGCCGCCGACTGGCTGGCCGAAAAGGGTTACGACGACCGGATGGGCGCCCGCCCGCTTGGCCGCGTCATCCAGGAGCACATCAAGAAGCCTCTGGCGGAAGAACTGCTGTTCGGCCGTCTGACCAAGGGCGGCATGGTGCGCGTCAAGATCGAAGACGACAAGCCGGCCTTTGACATCACCGGCCCCGAGACGCCACGCCTCGGCAAGACCAGGACGCCGCTTCTGACCGCCGAGTAAGTTCGGGGCAGGACGGGCCGCCCGGATGACCATGCTCTGGTCCGGGCGGCCGCTTCTGTCGCGGCAACGGCTCGGGCCAGGCGGCACAGCCTGTCTGAACAAAGCGTGGTGGGCTCTGTTCCGGAATGTCCGGCTGCATGTTGCAGCACGCGGAGCACAGAATGGGACAGGCGCTCTGACCCGCTGCAGGCAAGCCTGCGGGGCCGGAGATCAATCGCCCCAGTCCCGCTGAATCCCGTTCAGGGATGGGCGATCCAGTGCCCACCGGGCGCGTAATGACCGGTCACACGCCCATCCTTGAGCGAGAGCAGATGCAGCCAGCCATTGTCGAACAGGGCGCGCAACCCCTCATGGCGGGCCACGATTTGCGAAATGGCATCCTGCGGGGCCTCGATCAGCACGCTGAGCCGTAGAGGTTCATGCGCCAGCGTCTCGCCGTCATGGATCGCCTGCCAGGGCAGCCCCGGACGCAATATCCCGCCATTGCCCTGCACCACGCCGATACCGCCCACGACGTTGTGGATCAGCTTGTTGCCACCGCCAAAGATTTCGGGCGCGACCGCCGATCCGTAATATTGCAGGCTGATCCAACTGGCCACGATGACAGGCGCGGTCAGGATCAGTTCCAGTGTCCGGAAGCCTTCGTCCTGCCGCCAGTCATAGGAGTGCAGGAAAGCCCGGCCCGAAAGGTCGCGGCCCGCTGTCGCCTCGCGCGGCGCAGCAATGAAGGCGGCGCAGCCTGCAAGGCCCCATTCCGGCCGGATCTCGGCCCAGTCATGGGCGCGGTCGGCGATGGTATCTACGCTGGCGCCGGGCAGCCGCGCGGCGCGCTCGGCCCGAGCCAGACCCGTCGCGCGGTCAAGCCAGGCGCGCGCCTGCATCAGTTCGGCGCGATGGGACAGCGGCAGAGACTCGTCGAACAGCATGATCCGATCGGTGGTCGTGTCATGCAATCCCGCCACGAACAGCGTGTCCGAGGGCAGCTCGATCCCCTGCGCAGACAGGCCCGCCCGCGTTTCGGGATCGTTCAACAGCCCCGCCAGAAGCCGAGCCGAGACCGCGCCGGTCTGTCCCCCGCACGCGCCGCAGTGATACCCGCTTTCATGCGGATTGTTCGTCACATGAGCGCCGTGACCCAGCAGCAGGATCAACCGCGCATGACCGCGCGTCAGGCTCATGGCGCGCAGAACGGCCGCGGCGGTATCGGCTTTGGTGGCAGGATCAAGGCCGGGGTCCAGACGCGGCGCGGGACCGTGCTCCGGATGTGCACCAGCCCGGCCAAGCGCCGCGTTCAGCAATTTCAGCCCATAAGCCGGGCCTGCCGCCTCGACAAAGGCAAAGGACGATACGGCCGCCTGGCGGAACCGCCCCCAGGCCCGCTCTGCCCGCGCTCTGATCCTGATGCGCTGTTCCGTCAACGGGGCAGCGTGACTGGTCGCGGTCATCGTCGGGTTCAGCAGCACCGGCAGATGGGGTTCGGCGCAGTCGCTGCCATGCGGCAGGTGCGCCACAGGCAGGCCAAAGAAGCCCGCAAAGCCAAGGGTCTGGATTCCGGGATCCTGTGCCTCGAGCGCGCGGCGGAACACCTCGGACCGCACGTCGATACAGAACGCCGCCTGCATGGCTGGCCGGGCAGGCGCGGGGCGCGGGCCGCTGAGCAATGCGGCCAGCCTGCGCTGATGGGCGCGTTCGGCGGCCTCCTGCAGGATCGCATCCAGCACGGTGTCGGCATCAGGGGCGACGGGCGCCTCATGCGCGGCGACCACCTCGGCCCAGGACGCGGCCAAGGCCGGGTCGCGGGCCAGAAGCGCCTCGTCCCAGATCAGGCGGATCGCCAGCAGGTCGGTCAGCGCCGCATCGGTGCCGCCCTGCATCTCGGCCTGCCAAAGCAGCCAGCGCGCGTGCTGCGACCAACCGCCAAGTTGGATCAGCAGCGAATGAAAGCAGGTCGGCGCGGCGGCCTCGGTCAGGCCAAGCGCATCGCAGGCCCGCAGGATGGCGCGTTCTGCCGTGTCGGGGCTGGCCGCGACATGTGCACAGAACCCGGAAAGGCCCGCAATTTCCGGAGTCAGGTCATGGCTGGCCCATTCCCGCCAGCCCGCCAGCACCCCCCGCCCCGGAGCGGGCGTCCAGAGCGCCTGCCCCCGGTCGAAATGCCCCGCAGCCCACAGACCGATGCTGCGCGCGATCACCATGGGCCAGTCGGTGCCGTCCGCCTCAGCCGCCAGTTCCGCCAGGCTGGGCAATGCGCGGACGGGCCGCACGGGGCGCGACATCGCCACCTTCAGCGCCTGAAGGCTGGGCGGTTTCAGCGGCGAGCCGGATGCCTCAAGCGCCTGTTCCAGATCGGTGTCGGTAATCGCGCCTGCGGCAATGGCAGCCGCATGGCCTGCCCGATCCGGGATGATCCGCGCGCCCGAGACTCGCGCCAGCCTGGCGGCGGCGGTGGCCAGATCCTCGCCGGTCTGGCCCAGCATCGGGTTCACGGCGACGGTGGCATCCAGCGGAAAGGCCGGGGGGATGGCGCGGGCTGCGGCCTCGGCAGCGGCCAGAAGCTCGATGCTGCGCCGGGGCGCGATCTCGATGGGTTTGAGGAACATCATGCCTCTCCTGTGGCTTGGGTGGCGTCGGACCGGCGGAAGCCGCCGATCAGCCGGTCAAGGATCGCGTTCAGATAAAGCCCGTTGGCCAGGTGGACGCGCAGGCCCGCCGCCGCCGGATGATGCGCCCAGAGCGGGAACAGCGCCTGCGCAAAGGCCACCAGGCCGAAGGACAGGACCGCCAGCACGATCAGCGCCCATTCCAGCGCGCCGGCCTGCGGGGTCGCAGGCAGATGTGCGCCCCAGGCCAGCGAGGCCAACGCGTGAAAGCCGAAATAGGCCAGCGCCGCCGCGCCCGAGGCCGTCACCATGCGCCGGGTCAGCGCTGCGGGCGCGCTGTCGGCCAGACCCTGGGCGACCAGATAGGCCACACCGAAGATCAGCATCGCACCCAGAGCCAACGCCTGCGGGTTCTTGGGCGCGCCGAGCGCCGCAAAGACCCAGGCCATCGCCGCGTAAAGGACCAGCGCCGCCATGAAGGAACGGCCGACCGCGCGCAGGCCCGGCACAGCGACCGGCCCCGGCTTTCGCGCCGCCGCGACCGCCCGGACCGCCCCGCCCGAGGACAGGAAGGCATGTGCCTTGTAAAGCGAATGCGCCACGATATGCAGCAGCGCCAGCGGCCAGAGACCCAGCCCGCATTGCAGCAGCATGAAGCCCATCTGCGCGACGGTGGACCAGGCCAGCGCCGTCTTGACCGCGCTTTGCGTCAGCATCACCACCGCACCGAAAAGCGCGGTGATCCCGCCCGCCATGACCAGCGCGGCCATCGCACCGGGGCTGGCCTGGACCAGATCGGCCAGCCGGATCAGCAGCACGCCGCCAGCATTGATGATGCCTGCGTGAAGCAGTGCCGAAACGGGGGTCGGCGCCTCCATCACCTCGGTCAGCCAGCCATGGAGCGGGAAGGCCGCCGTCTTCAGCAGCGCGGCCAGCACCAACAGCCCGACCGCGATCCGCGCAGACAGGTCCAGACCCGTCGCCGCCAGAGCCGAGATCTGTGCCAGATCCGCGGTCTCGAACGAGATCCACAGCAGCATCGCCGCCCCGAACAGCGCCAGATCGCCCACGCCCCAGACCAGCGAGAACTTTGCCGCCGCACGCCGCGCCTCGGGGCGGTTCCTGTAGAACAGCAAAAGCTGCCGCAGCCCGATCCCCACCCCGATGAAGGCCGCCAGCAGCACGGGCAGGCTTCCCGCCTGCACCAGAACCAGGACCAGCGCCAGCACGGCCAGCGTCAGACCGTGAAAGGCGCCTTCGCGCGGCTCTCCGTCCATGTAGCGGCGGGAATAGCGGATCACGACCCAGCCGACGAAGCCGACCAGCAGCGCCATCGTGAAGCTGACTGCGTCAAGCCGTAGCGAGACCAGCGCCACGCCCTGCCCGATCGACAGGGCCTGCGGGCCGGTCAACGCGGCATGAATTGCCGCGATACCGATCAGCGCAAGCGCGGCCAGCGCCGCCAGCTCGGCCTGACGCGGCAGGGCGCCCGGTCGCGGCCCGGGGCGCGCCAGCGCCGAAGCCGCGACCGCCAGCAGGATCAGCGGCGCCAGGGCCGCCAGAAAGGGGAACAGAGACATCCGGGAACACTCCGATTGCTGATACCGCAGATTTAGGGCTTGCATACCTTCAAGAAAATTACATATTTTTGGCTTTATTGTTCTATTATATGGATGGTTCATGCTGAACCTGCACCATCTGCGCCTGTTCCGTGCCGTCGCACTGGACGGCACGCTGACCGGCGCCGCGCGGCGGCTGAACCTGTCGCAATCGGCCCTGTCCACCCAGTTGCGCGCGCTCGAGGCCTCGCTTGGCCATGACCTGTTCGAGCGGCGCGGCCGGAGGCTGGTGCTGACCGAGGCGGGCCATATCGCGCTGGACCATGCCGAGGCGATCTTTCGCACCGCCGACGAACTGACCGCGACCCTGCGCCAGACCGGCCAAGGGCGGCACATCCTGCGGGTTGGCGCGCTGGCCACGCTGTCGCGGAACTTCCAGCTTCAGTTCCTGGCGCCCGTGATCGGGCGGGCGGATGTCGAGGTGGTGCTGCGATCGGGTTCGCTGGCGGAACTGTTACGGGGACTGGATGCGCTGTCGCTGGATGTGGTGCTGACCAATCTGGCGCCGCCATGCGATGCGACCAGCCCCTGGCTGATCCACCATCTGGCCGAACAGCCCGTCAGCCTGATCGGCACTCCCGCCCGGATCGGCGACGAGCCGCGGCCCTTGGCGCGGCTTCTGACCGACGAGCCGCTGATCCTGCCCACGGGCGACACGGCGCTGCGCGTGGCGATCGACGCGATGCTGGCGCGGCTATCCATCATGCCCGCCATTGCGGCCGAAGCCGACGACATGGCGATGCTGCGCCTTCTGGTGCGCGAGGATGCGGGGCTGGCTGTCCTGCCGCCCATCGTCGTGCGCGACGAGATCGGCGCGGGCCTTCTGCGCGAGGCCGCGCAGCTTGATGGCATCAGCGAGAGTTTCCTTGCCGTGACTCGGCGCAGGCGCTTCGGCAATCCGTTTCTGGCCGATCTGCTGCACGCGCAATGACTGGATCAGGCGCCCGGCTGGACATCAACTGCCGCGGAACTGCCGGAAACTGGTCGGACATGTGCAAGCCGATCAGGACGACGTGACCGAGATGGCGGTTCGTGCCAATCCAGTCGGAACCCCCGCCCCGGCCGAAACGTCTGTCTCATGCGGCCGCGCCGACAGGCGCCCCAGGGAAAAGGAGCCTTGACATGACCAACCGCACTCCGTGCCTTGTGGCGGGCCTTTGCGCCGCGCTGTTGACGCTTGCCGCCTGCGGCAACAAGCCGACCGAACGGGCGGCGACCGGCGGCCTGGGGGGCGCGGTTCTGGCAGGCCCTGCGGGTGCTATCGTTGGCGGAACTCTTGGCGCGGCCAGCGCGAACTGACTCGAACCCGTCCTGCCATCTGGTCCCCGCCCTTGCGGGGGCCACGCGCTTGGCCTAAATCTGGAAGGCAAGGACAGCGAGGACAGCAACATGGCGATGGAAGCGCACGAGATCGAGGCCTTGATCCGCGCATCGTTTCCGAAGGCCCGGATCACGATCACGGACCTTGCGGGCGATGGCAACCACTACGCGGCCGAGGTGATTGACGAAAGCTTCCGCGGCCTGAACCGGGTGCAGCAACAACGCGCAGTCTATGCCGCCCTTCGGGGCAAGATGGACGGCCCGGCGGGCGATCTGCATGCCCTTGCGCTGACGACCAAGGCCCCCGACTAGAGGCGTTGCCCATTCAGATGACCGGCCCGCACCAGTCGCGGCCCCAGACAAGGACTGCCGCCATGAGCGATGTGACGACCCGTATCCGTGACCTGATCGACAGCCATGACGTGGTGTTGTTCATGAAGGGCACCAAGGAGATGCCCCAATGCGGCTTCTCCAGCCGCGTGGCAGGCGTGCTGAACTACATGGGTGTCAGCTACAAGGACGTGAACGTGCTGACCGACCCCGATATTCGCCAGGGGATCAAGGATTTCTCGGACTGGCCGACCATCCCGCAGCTCTACGTCAAGGGAGAGTTCGTCGGCGGCTGCGACATCGTCACCGAGATGACCCTTTCGGGTGAGCTGGACCAGATGTTCGACCAGAAGGCCGTGGCCTATGACAAGGCCGCCGCCGACAAGATCCGCGAGGCGAATGCCTGATATCCGGGGCGGAACCCGTCCTCGCGCCGACCAGCGGCAGGGTCTGTCCCCGGCATCGCCCCCTCTGGCGCGGCGACTGACAAAGATCATGTTGCCCCACTCGCCTTGCGGTGGAAGTATGGGGCATCATGCAAGAACTCGTCCCCTGCTTCATCATCATCGAACGGGACAGCTTCATCGCCAGCGATCTGCGCTGCGGGCTTCATGATGCCTGCCCCGGATGCCTGTGCCTGAGAACGCCCGACCTGGACGGCTGCATGATGATCCTGCGGCACCTGGACGACCGGGCGACCCGCCCCGTCATCATCACCAAACTGTCCATCGCCGAAATCGAGGCTTGCGGCCTGGGCGCGATGGCTGCGGCCCGCGGCTGGCGGCTGGTGCTGCGCCTTGGCGGTGACACGATAGAGGCCGTGCGGGAACGCGGCTGGTTCAGCCTGCCAGCTCCCTTTTCCTCGGATGATGTGGCTGTGCTCGTGCAAGCATTGCAAGCCCATGCAAGGCCACCCCTGATGCGCCGCGCCTGAACGGGAAAGGGGCAGCGCGTCTGCGCCGCCCCTTGTCGTTTCGTTGTCGTTGCGGAGTTGCGGAACCGTCCGATATCTCACAGCAGATCTTCGGGGTCGATGTCGCGCGACTTGCGCCGCTCTGCCAGGTTCGAGGCGATCGCCACGCCGATGGCAAAGGCTCCGATCAACTTGGCCATGCTGCCCGCGTCGGAATGGGCGGCGCGCCTGACGCGGGCCGATGCGTTGCGGACCGTGCGCTTTGCGTCACGGCGGCGCTCGGGCGTCAGGCCAACGGCCTGCATCGTGTCACGCACCGTCCCGAAAACGCGCCGCTCGGCGTCATCGGCCAATTTCAAGGCGCGATAACTGGCCTGGTCCATGACCGCATGGGCCTTTTGACCGGCCATGTCCATGACGCGGGCAGCCTCGGCCTTGGCGCGGCTTGTTGCAAGATCGGCAGCCAGTGAAAGGCGGGCTTCGACCTCGCGCTTGAAATCCTCGCCGGTCGGCATGGGCTGGCGCGGCTTGGACAGCGCGATCAACACGCCTGCCGCAGCCAGCAGCAGCACGGCAACCGCCAGAGACGCAAGCGCCGAGCCCCAGCCCAATTCACGGGCCAGAAACGACCACAGCGCGGCCAGAAGAAAGCCCGACGCAGCCGCGCCCAGCAGACCCGCCCCGGCCTTCAATCCGGTCCCGCGCAGCCGGTCCCTGACCGCAAGCTGCAACCTTTGCGCGAAGTCGAACATCGCGCGCCTCAGCGACGCGAGATGAGCAGACCGACCAGAAAGCCGATCCCGGCCGCAATGCCCAAGGCCTGCGCGGGGTTGCGGCGGACCATCTCGGCCACTTCGTCATAGCGCTCTTCGGCATAGGCGGCGGCGTCATGGGCGTGGCGCTGACCGGCCTCGTAGAGACGCTCGGCCTCATGCCGCGCCTTGTCGGCATATTCACGGCCGACCTGCACGACCTCTTCAGCCAGTTCGGAGCCGCGCTCCATCAGGCGCTCGGCGCCCGAGTTGTCGGCCAGGTCGCGGGCGGTCTCGCGGACCTGCTCGCCGACCTTGCGGGCGCCCCGCTCCAGATCGTCGCGCGCCTCGCGAACCGCGTCCTTGGCGTCGCGCTTGGCTTCTTCGGCCGAAATGTTCTGTGCCATGATGTTCTTCCTTTCAGGCTGTCTTGTCACCTTCGGGGCATCAACATTCGGCCGCGACAAAATGTTCCGATGCGGGCGCAGAAAAAGACCCTCGCGCAGCCGGGCGATGTGGCAGCGATGTCTTGCGGTCAAGATGTCTTGGGGTCAAAGAGGGGATGGTACCGCCTCCCCGGCTCGAACGGGGGACCTCTAGATCCACAATCTAGCGCTCTAACCAACTGAGCTAAGGCGGCACAGGGCGGTTCTTTAGCCCCCGTCGCGCCGCGTTGCAAGCCCTGCTTGCCGCGAAAATGCGTCCGCGCTACAGAAAGTGCCAATTGCAGAAAGGAAACAGCCGTGGGCATCAACAGCGAAAGCGACATTGCCGCAAATCTGCAGATCGGCCCGACGGATCAGGGCATGGTCCGTATCTATGTCCAGGGCGAGGGCGTGGATCTGCCGATGGATTTCGACCCTGACGAGGCGATGGAGATCGCCGAGGAACTGATCGCCGCCGCCGAAGTCGCCCGCAGCGGCACCAAGCCTAGGCGTCGCTGAAGGCGCCCGGATCGGCGGCCCCCTGCAAGCGCAAGGCCGCAGCCCGGGCGAAATCGCGCATCAGTCTGGTGCGCCTGGCGCCCGGCAGCCGTGTCTCGGGGGCCATGCGCGTGATTTCGGCGCCGAAGGGATCGGCCCGGATAAGGCCGGTCCCCTCGGGCAGCAGATCGGCAGGGAATTCCGCGTCCACCGCCCAGAAAAAGCGGTCGCACCAGTCAAGATAGCCCTGCCATTTCCGGTCCGAGATGAAATCGGCGCGGCCGCTCTTGCATTCGACGACCCAGATTTCGGACCGGGGGCCCAGGCTCATCAGATCAACCCGCAGACCGCGCACGGGCACGAATTCTGTCAGCACCGCATGATCGAGGCTTCGCAGAAGCCGCCCCACCCCACGCGCAAGGCGCTGGCCGGGCATGGCGGGCAGAGGCGAGATATTGTCCGAAAGAACGTTCATTTTCTCAAGATAGAACAGGAACGGAACATCGGCAAGCGCCCCATGCGCCTGACCAATGTCGCGGCCGCTTGCTCCTGTCCTGACCGGGGGATAGCGTCTGCAGGTCCGCGAATCTGCCCAGCGAAAGGCATCCATGTTCGATATCGTGCTGCTGTTCGTTGCGGGCGTTCTGGGGGGTATGCTGAACGCAGTGGCGGGCGGCGGCACCTTCATCACCTTTCCGGCGCTGGTCTTTACCGGCGTGCCGCCCGTCGCGGCCAATGCTACGACGACGGTGGCCGCCCTGCCCGGCTATCTGGCCGCCGCCTGGGGCTTTCGCCGGGACATCCGCGTGATGGAGGGCGCGCCGCTGCTGCGCGTCACGATCTGGACCATGGCCGGGGGCGCGGTCGGCGCGGGCCTGCTGATGGTCAGCTCGAACGAGGGCTTTGCCATGCTGGTCCCCTTCCTGCTGCTGCTGGCCACGGTGGTCTTTACCTGGTCGGATCAGGTCCGCCGCGCGGCCTCGCGCTGGCGCCGCGCGGTGACGCCCTTCGGTCTGGGCACATTGCTGCCGATGGCGGTTTATGGCGGCTATTTCAACGGCGGGCTCGGAATCATCATGCTGGCGGTCTTTGCCATGTGGGGCATGACCGACCTGCACCAGATGAACGGGCTGAAAAGCTGGCTCAGCTTCGCGCTGTCGCTGATCGCCCTTGCCGTCTTTGCCGCCGGAGGCAGCATCGTCTGGGGACCGGCCGCGATCATGGCGCTTGGCACGATCATCGGCGGCTATTCGGGCGCCCCCGTCGCACGCCGCATCCCGCGACCTGTCCTGCGGCTGCTGATCGCCCTTGTGGGCTTCGGCATGACCGCGATCTTCTTCTGGCGTCTCATTCAAGGAGCATGAACATGAGCGACATCAAACGCATCCAGACCGGCCCCCGCATGAGCCAGGCGGTCATCGCCAATGGCTTCGTCTTTCTGGCCGGTCAGGTCGGCGAGCCGGGCACCTCGGTGACGGAACAGACCCGCGCGGTGCTGGCCCAGATCGACGCGCTGCTGGCCGAAGCCGGGACCGACAAGACACGCATCGTTTCGGCCCAGATCTGGCTGGCCGACATGGCCGATTTCGCGGAAATGAACGCCGTCTGGGATGCCTGGGTGCCGCAGGGTCATACTCCTGCCCGCGCGACCGGCGAATCGGCCCTGGCCACGCCGGATTACAAGGTCGAAATCATCGTGACCGCCGTTCTCTGATCGCGGTCAGGACCGAGCGCGCCGCGCGAAGGCCCGGCGCCTCGCCCCCGCGACCCAGCCGCTCCATGGTCAGATCCATCGCGTCAAGCTGCGCCATGCGGGTGGCGGGGTCTTCCAGCACCTGCTGCAGCGCCCGCGCCAGCGGGTCGGGCTGACAGGCGCGGCCCAGGAATTCCGGCACGCTGCGCGTCTCGCTGACCAGATTGACCAGCGTGACCGTATCGGTGCGCAGCAGGAAGCCGATGATCAGGCGGCTCAACGGCGCCATGTCGTAGCCGATCACCATCGGCACCCGGTTCGCCGCCAGTTCCAGACTGACCGTCCCCGAGGCCGCCAGCGCGAGATCGGCGGCAGCAAAGGCCGCGCGCTTTTCGTCGGCATCCTCGATGACGATGGGCGCGGTGGGCCAGCGGCGCGTCATCTCGCGCACCATGCCCGCCACGCCCGGCACGGTGGGCAGCGCCACGCGGATTTCGGGCACGCGGTCGCGCAGGCGGATCAAGGCCTCATCGAAACGGGCACCGAGGCGCGCAACCTCGCTTCGACGCGATCCGGGCAAGCACAGGACCAGCGGCGCGTCTGGCGCGATGCCATGGACGTTGCGGAACAGCGCGGCCTGGTCGGAACCAGCCACCTGCTCGGTGGCAACGGGATGGCCCACGAAATCGCAGCTCATGCCGGCCGCCTGCATGTAGGGCGGCTCGAAGGGCAGGATGGCCAGCACGTGGTCGATGACGCGCGCCATCTTCTGCGCCCGGCCGGGCCGCCAGGCCCAGACCGAGGGCGCGACGTAATGGATCATCGGCAGGTCGGGATTGTCAGGCCGCGCCGCGCGGGCCACGCGCAGGCAGAAATCGGGGCTGTCGATGCCGATCAGCGCATCGGGCGCGGTCTTTGTCACCGCGGCGGCGGTCTGGGCAATGCGCCGCTTCAGAGCCCGGTATTTCGGCAGAACCTCCATCAGCCCCATGACGCTGAGCTCGTCCATCGGGAACAGGCTCTCCAACCCTTGCGCCTGCATGGCCGGGCCGCCCACGCCGACGAATTCCGCCTGGGGATCAAGGGTCTTCAGCCCGGCCATCAGGGCTGCGCCAAGCTGGTCGCCCGAGGCCTCGCCCGCGATCAGGAAAAACTTCATGCCCGCCCGCCTGTCATTGTCCTGCTTAAGGCCTAGCCGAACAGCACGGTGCAGACCAGTCTTTCAGCCTGCCAGAGGCGGGCAGGACCAGAGAAAAAGCCCCTCTGCCTGGGCGCGGTGCACGGCCTCGTCACGGTCAAGCAGGATGACGCCCCCCGCCTCCCATGCGATACCCGCCAGACCGGCGCGCGCGGCCTGGATCACGCTGTCGGGGCCAAGTGTCGGCAGGTCGATCCGGCGATCCTGTCCGGGCTTGGGCGCCTTGTAAAAGACGCCCCTCGCGCCGTTCGGATCGGGCCGCAGACCCGCATGACGGGACGCAAAATCCAGCATCGCCGCCGTGCCGGGCAGCGTCTCCAGCGCAAGGCACAGCCCCTGCGCCACAACGACGCCCTGCCCCAGATCCAGCGCGCCCGTGGCGGCCAGGATCTGCGCCGCCCGCGTAACGTCGCGCTGGTCATGGGCCGAGGGCTCGCCGGTCAGGATGCCCGGACCCGGAACCAGATCGGGGCAGATTTCGGCGACAGAAGCGATGCTTAGTCCGTGTTCTTCAAAAATGTCGAGCAGGGTGCGCAGCGCCGCGTCATCGCCCGACTGCATCGCCCGCAGGATGCGCGGCACAAGTTGCGCGGTGCGGGGATCGAAGGCTTCGGGGTCCAGGCGCGGTCGCCGGACGGCACCTGCAAAGACCACGCGGCTGACGCCCTGATCCAGCAGGTGATCCAGAAACGGCACCAGCCGTTCCAGCCGGAAGGGGGTGGCGGGGATCGGCGGCGCAAAACCTTCCAGCGCGTGGATCAGGGGCGCGTCCAGCGCAGCGGCGACCAGAGGGGCCAGCCGCCCCTCTCCGGCGATGATGGCGGTGCGGGTCATCGTGCCTCGCCGCCTGTGGGACGAGGCGTCAGGAAGCTGCGATCCGAGGGGCCGAGGATGAAGTCCAGCACCTCGCGCGCGCGACCGGTGCTGGTGTCGTGCCGCGCCCGCGCCGTGTCGCGGAACGAGCCCTGCGCCAGATCGCCCAGAAGCGCGCGCAGTTCCGCGATCTCGGCGCGCGAGGCGCCCCGGCGCTTGAGGCCCACCAGGTTCAGCCCGTCCAGATGCCCGCGCGGGCCCTGGACCAGGCCATGCGGGATCACGTCCGCCGTCACCATCGTTACCGCGCCGATCATCGCGCCCTGCCCGATCCGCACCCATTGATGCACGCCCGACAACCCCCCGACGATCACATCATCGCCCAGCACGCAATGCCCCGCGACCGAGGCATGGTTTACCAGGATCACCCGATCCCCGATCCGGCAATCATGTGCGACATGGCTGCCTGCCATGAACAGCCCATCATCGCCGATCTGCGTCAGCCCGCCGCCGCCCCTGGTGCCCGGGTTCATCGTCACGTGTTCGCGGATGCGGTTGCGAGCGCCGATCACCAGGCGCGTGCTTTCGCCCTGGAACTTCAGATCCTGCGGCGCCTCACCGATCGAGGCAAAGGGAAAGATCACCGTCTCGGGCCCGATCGAGGTGTCCCCGGCCACAACGACATGGGATTTCAGCACCACCCCGTCGGCCAGCCGCACCTTTGGACCGACCACGCAGAAGGGGCCGATCTGGACACCTTCGCCGATCTGGGCCCCGGGTTCGACCACGGCCATGGGGTGGATGCGGGTCTCAGCCATCGGTCTTGAGGTCCATCATCGCGGTGAATTCGGCCTCGGCGGCCATCTGGCCGTCCACCTTGGCCTCGCCGCGGAACTTCCAGATCTTGCCGCCTGCGCGCTTGGCCGAGACATGCAGTTCCAGCACGTCGCCCGGCACCACCATGCGGCGGAACTTGCAGGCGTCGATCCCCATGAAATAGGTCAGCAGCGGCTTGTCCACCAGATCAAGACTGATGCCGACGACCACGGCCGAGGTCTGAGCCATCGCCTCGACGATGGTAACGCCGGGCATGATCGGCTTCGCGGGGAAGTGGCCCTGGAAATGCGGCTCGTTACAGGTCACCATCTTGATCCCGACCGCGCTTTCAAAAGGCACGATGTCGCGCACCTTGTCGATGAACAGGAAGGGATAGCGATGGGGGATGATCCGCTTGATCAGCGAAAGATCGGCCTCGGTATAGGGGGCGGGGTTGCGCGTTGCGTCAGCCATAAGCATTCCTTCGGGGCTCTTCTGCCCCGGACGGGGCCTCGATCAAGGGGTTACCAACCGCACCAGGGCTTGGCAAGCGCGCCCCCTCATGCGGTAGCCCCCGCCCGAACCGCCCGCCCTCGCGCAGCCAGCCTGCCAGGATCAACCCGGCGATCAGAGCCAGCCAGCCCCAGCCCGGCAGAAGCGGCCGGCGTTCAAGCCCGGTCACGCTGGCCGCGTCGCGGGGCGTGACGCCGATCCAGGGTCCGCTGATGGCGCGGCCCTCGGCGCGGCGGCCCTGGCGGATCTGGCGCAGATCCGGCACGCCGTCCGAAAGGCGCTGCACCGATCCGCCCGAGGCCGCGACCAGCGGTTCCAGCAGCGGCGCGGCGGCGACGGTTTCCTCGAATTCGCGGGGCGCGCGCGGGCCGATGGCCACGACGCGGCGCACCTGCCCGTCATCCAGCCGGTAGAGCCCCGGCTCGGGCGCGCTCCAGCGCGCGCTGAAGCGGCCCGGCCCGTCGGGGGACAGCGCGATCTCCTCGGTGCCGCCATCGGGGCGGGTCACGGTCAGGGGGGGCGTGGTCTCGGCCATGGAACGCCGGGTCAGGACCAGATCGCTGCCCGAAACGTCGGCCAGCAGGGTCTCTTCCTCCAGTTCGGGTTCCTTCATCGACCAATGCGCGATGCGGCGCAGCAATTCCAGTTGCGGTCCGCCCCCCTCGAAGCCGCGCCCCCAGAGCCAGACCTGATCGGATGTCAGCAGCGCCACCCGCCCCTCGCCCACACGGTTCAAGATCAGCAGCGGCGAGTCCTCGGCCCCGGTCATCACGACCTGCGCGCCGGGTTCGGGAACGGCCTCGGACAAGCGCAGCCAGCGACCCCATTCGGGGGTTTCGGAATCGCTCAGGCCCGCCGTGACGGGATGGCGCCGCCCTTCTTCGGTCAGCGTCGGTCGATAGGGCGCGTCGATCACCCGCCCCGTGGGGCGCGCGGGCAGGATCGGCCCCAGAGGCGAGCGGTTGAGGCTTTCGACCCCCGCCATCTCGGGGCCGGCCGCCACCAGCAGCGCGCCACCGTTTTCGACATAGCGGGCGATGTTGCGGTAGTATTCGGGCGGCAGGATGCCCCGGACGCGGTAGCGGTCGAAGATGATCAGGTCGAAATCCTCGATCCGCTCCAGAAACAGTTCGCGCGTGGGAAAGGCGATCAGCGACAATTCGCTGACCGGCACGCCGTCGAACTTGTCGGGCGGGCGCAGGATGGTGAAGTGGATCAGGTCCACCGCCGCATCCGATTTCAGCAGGTTGCGCCAGGTGCGTTCGCCCGCATGAGGCTCGCCCGAGACCAGCAGCACGCGCAACCGGTCCCGCACGCCGTTGATGCTGATGGCAGCGGCATTGTTGCGGTCGGTCAGTTCGGCGGGGCTGGCCTGGGGCGCCTCCATGACGATCTGCACCACGTTCTGGCCGGCATGGCCCAGCGTGACCGGCAGCGTCATCGACACGCCGACCGGGACCGAGACGACCAGAGGCTCTTCTCCATCGACCGAGATGCGCAAGGTCGCGGTGGCGGCCAGGCCGGGCGGGACGCGGCCCTGATCCTCGATCCGCAGGCGGATCTGGATCTCTTGCCCGATCAGGCCGAAGGCGGGGGCTTCCTCGATGACCAGACGGCGGTCCCAATCCTCGGGCTGGCCGGTCAGCAGGACATGCAGCGGCGCAGGCAGGGTCTCGGGCAGCATCGGCGCGTCATGCAGGCGCCCGTCGGTCAGGGCGATCACCCCGGCCAGTCTTTCGGCGGGCTCGGCCGCGACGGCGCGGGCCAGTTCGGCGCCCAGAAGCGTGCCGTCGGGATCGTCGCCCAGCGTCACGCGGCGCAATTCGGTGCCCGGCAGCGCCAGCGCGGCTTGGGCCAGCCTTTCGGCGGCCTCGTCCATCTGCGCGGCGCGGCCCGGCAGATCCTGACTGGCCGAGCGGTCCTCGATCAGGATCACGATGTCGGACAGCGCGTTGCGCGTGGCGGTTTCCAGAGCAGGACCGGCCAGCGCCAGCGCCGCGGCCAGACCGGCAAGGCCCCGCCACGCCCAACCGCGCAGACCCCGCCACAGCGCGAAGCCTGCCACCAGCAACGCCAGCACCGCCAGCGTGGCGATTGCCCACCAGGGCAGGGCGGGATCGAAACGCAGCGCAGTCATCGCGACGGGATCTCCTCGGTCCGCAGGCGTTCCAGAAGCTCGGGGACATGGACCTGGTCGGATTTGTAGTTCCCGGTCAGCACATACATGATCAGGTTGATCCCGAAGCGATAGGCCATCTCGCGCTGGCGCTCGCCCTCCCATCCCCGACCGATCGGGTAGAGCGGCGCGCCGTTATCGTCGATGGCCCAGGCCTCGGCCCAGGAATTGCCGCCGATCACGACCGGGCTCACGCCGTCATTCAATTGGCGAAAGGGCATCCCGGCCTGGATTTCGGCGCCGACGGGCGGGGCCTCGACCCAGACGGGATTGCCTTGCCAGCGGCCCGGAAAATCGGCCAGCAGGTAGAAGGTCCGCGTCAGGACATGATCCTCGGGGACAGGCGCCAGGGGCGGGATGTCCAGCGGCGCGGCCAGGCGGCGCAGGGCGCCGGACATGTCCGGCCCGCCCACCCCCGCCAGATCGCCGTCGCGCGTGTCGAAGAGGATCATCCCCCCCGACCGCAGGAAGGCGTTCAACCGCAGATAGGCGCGCGGCCCCGGCGCGGGCTGGCTGTCTGTCACCGGCCAATAGAGAAACGTCAGCAGAGACAGGTCATCGCTTTCCAGATCGACGCCGATGGGCCGGCCCGGCTCGACCGAACTGCGCTGGCGCAGGGCCAGCGACAGCCCCCAGAGCCCGCGTTCGGAAGCACGGTCCACCTCGGGATCGCCGGTCACGACATAGGCCAGCGCGACCTCGGCGGCCGCGCGCATCAGGTCGGGGTCCAGATCCTGGGCCTGGGCGGGGGGCGGTGCGGTCAGGATCAGCCCGGCCAGCAGAGCGGCGGCGACCCGCCCGCCTCGCGCCGCAAAGGCCGAGGCCAGCGCATCCAGCACCATCAGCAGCGCCGCCAGCGCCAGCAGCGGCCCGCGCAGGCCAAGCCCCTGCCCCGCGCCTGCATCCTCGATCCGGGCGCCCGGCCATTCGGCAGGGGCAAGCGGCGCGCCCGCGTTCAGGGCCTGAACACGCTCGCCCGCCGCATAAATGCCGGCGGGGCGATCATGGGCGGGACCGCGCGCCAGATCCTCGGCGGCGACAGGTGACAGGCCCTCGGGCGGCAGGGCGCGGCCAAAGCCGTCCAGCACGGATTGCGGCGTCCAGAAAGGGGCCTCGCGCGGATCGCTTTCGGTCGCGGGGGCGCTGCGAGCGGTGGCGACAAGGCGGGTCAGCATCTCGACGAACAGGCCCGACAGCGGCAGGTTCGACCATTCGGGATTGGCCGAGACATGGAACAGCACGACCTGCCCCTGCCCGAACCGGTCGCGCGTGACCAGGGGCGTCATGTCCGACAGGGTGGCAATCGTGCGGGAGGCCAGATCGGGGCCGGGCTGCGCCATCAGCTGCGCGCGCACCGTCACGTCATCGGGCGGGGTCAGGCCGCCGAAGACCCCGTCGCGCGCAAAGGGCGCCAGCCCTCGCGGATCGCCCCAGCTGAGCGCGCCGCCGATATCGCGCCCGCCCTGACGCAGCGGCACGGGCAGCAGCAATTCCTCGGTCAGGCGGTCGGAGCCGGCCATGCGCGGCCCGGCAAAGCGGATCAGCAGCCCGCCGCGATCCACCCATTCGGCCAGTTCGCCGATCTCGGCCAGCTGCACCTGATCGATCAGGATGACCACATCGGGCGCGGCGTCCAGCACGTCGCCCAGACCGCCCTCGATCAGATCGGCCGAGGGGGCCAGCGCCTGCCGGACGTAATGGGCGGGCGACAGAAGCTGCTGGCCCTCGGCCTGCCCGGCCAGGTCGCCGACCAGCGCGACCTTGCGGCGGCGCACGCTGTCATCGGCCAGAACCACCGCCCCGGCATGACTTGCGCCCTCGATCTGGAAACGGGTGACGCGGTTGCGCTGTTCGGGCGGCAGGTCCAGCGCCACAAGGCGGCTGCCCGCCTCGGCCTCGCCCGGGATCAGGCGGGCCAGTTCGCGTTCGATCCCCTGCGGATCGGGGCCGATGGCCAGCACCGCCGCGCCCTCGCCGTGAAGGCGCAGGACCGGCGCGTCGGGGCCCGGTTCCAGCGTCAGGGCATTCAGCGGCCGGGCGGGCGGCACCACGGTCACGTCGCCCCGCTCGGCCAGCGCCTGAAACCAGCGCGCGCGGTTCGGGTGATCCTGGCCGTCGGACAGCCACAGGACCGACAGCCGCCCCGGCGGCAGGTCCGACAATGCGGGGCCGGGATCGTCGGGCAGGGCCGAGGGGAAGCCGCCGGGCCCCGCCCCGCGCAGCCGCGCCATCAGGCTGTCGGCGGGCTGAAAGCGCAGCGGCTGCGCCCCGTCACGCCCGTCGGCCATCAGCAGCGCGGCGCGTCGGCCCGCGCCCGCGGCCTCGGTCAGGGCGCGTTCGGCGCGGGCCTGGCGCGCGGGCCAGTCGGGCGCGGCGCCCCAGCCCGCATCCATGACCACCAGAAGGGGCCCCGACGCCGGCAGAAGCGGCACGGGCCGCCAGACCGGACCGGCAAAGGCCAGGATCAGCGCCGCCACCGCCAGAAGCCGGATCAGCAGCAGCCACCAGGGCGTGCGCCGCGCGGTCGTGCTGCGATCGGCCAGACCGGCCAGCAGCGCGACGCCCGGAAAGGTAATGCGCTGCGGCGCGGGCGGGATCGCGCGCAGGATGACCCACAGCACCGGCAGTGCGACCAGCGCCGCCAGAACCCAGGGCGCGGCAAAACCTATCGGACCCAGAAGCAGCATCAGCGCCCCATCATCTGCCAGAGTTCGGTCAGGCTGTCCGCAGGCAAATCCCCCGTCGAGGCGTGGACATAGCGCCAGCCCGCAGCCCCGGCCTGCGCCGCCAGCCAGTCGCGGCGCTCCGCCAGCCGCGCCAGATAGGCGCCCCGAAGCGCGCCTGCATCGCGGCTTTCGTGACGCAAAGCGCCTGATTGGGACCGAAACAGGACCGCGCCGTGATAGGGAAAGCTTTCCTCGTCGGGGTCCAGCAATTGCAGGATCACGCCGGTCGTGCCCAGACCGGCCGCCTGCGCCAGAAAGCCCGGCAGCCAGTCGGGACGGGCCAGGAAATCCGCGATCAGCACAACGCGCTGACGGGGTCGCAGCGCTCCGGCATCGGGCGCGTCGAAATCTGCCTGGGCGGCGGGCGCGGCGACCAGCGCCTCGGCCAGGCGTTCAGCCTGAAGCCTGCCGCTGCGGGCGCGCTGACCCAGCAAGCCCACCCGCTCGCCCCCGCGCAGCATCAGCATGGCCAGAGCCAGCGCCAGCAGGCGTGCGCGTTCGGCCTTGGTCTCGCGGTCGGAGGCGCCGGAAAAGGCCATCCCCTGCCCGCCCGAAACCCAGATCGCGGCGGTCTGGGCTGTCTGCGCCTCGCGGTCGCGAACGAAATCCTGATCCGACCGGGCCGAGCGGCGCCAGTCGATGGCGCGCATGCCGTCGCCGGCCGAGGCCGGGCGGTATTGCCAGAAATCCTCGCCCGGGCCGGCGCGGCGCAGACCATGCGCGCCGGGTGAGACCTGCGCGGCAAGCTGCTCGGCGGCCAGGATCAAGCCCGGCAGATGCAGGCCCGCCGTCTCGGCGCGGGCGCGAAGCGCGGCGGCGCTGGCGGGCGGTTGGGGGCTCATGCGGCGCGCAAATGGCCCACGCGCTCGGCCAGAAGGCGGGCGATCACGGCGTCCAGCGTCTCGCCACGTGCGCGGGCGGCGAAGGACAGCGCCATGCGATGCCGCAGGACCGGGGGCGCCATGGCGACGACATCGTCCAGCGTGGGCGCGAAACGGCCATGCAGAACGGCCCGCGCCCGCGTCACCAGCATCAGCGCCTGCGCCGCGCGCGGCCCCGGCCCCCAGACCAAGGCATCGTTCACGAAGGCCGCCGTTTCCGTCGCACCGGGCCGGGCGGCGCGGACAAGATCCAGGATCGCCTCGACCACGGCCTCGCCCACGGGCATCTGGCGGATCAGGCGCTGCGCGGCCAGCAGCGTCTCGGGGGCGAAGACGGCGTGGGGCTCGCCCTCTTCCAGCCCGGTCGTGGTCAGCAGGATCTCGCGCTCGGTCGCGCGGTCGGGATAGCCCACGTCGATCTGCAACAGGAACCGGTCCAGCTGCGCCTCGGGCAGGGGATAGGTGCCCTCCTGCTCGATCGGGTTCTGGGTGGCAAGCACGTGAAAGGGGCGGCCCAGCGGACGGTGCTGGCCACTGATCGTGACCTCGCGCTCCTGCATCGCCTGCAACAGCGCGGATTGCGTGCGGGGGCTGGCGCGGTTGATCTCGTCAGCCATCAGAAGCTGGGTAAAGACCGGCCCCTCGATGAAGCGGAAGGCACGGCTGCCATCGGGGCGGGCATCCAGCACCTCGGAGCCCAGGATGTCGGCTGGCATCAGGTCGGGCGTGAACTGGATGCGTTGGCTGTGCAGCCCCAGCACCGTGGCCAGCGTATCGACCAGCATCGTCTTGCCCAGGCCGGGCTGGCCCACCAGAAGCGCGTGACCGCCCGCAAGGATTGCGGCCAGAACCTGTTCGACCACGTCATGCTGGCCGACAAAGCGCCGCTCGGTCGCCTTGCGCGCTTCGGCCAGCAAGGCGGCCAGCGCGTTTACCTCGACCACGAGATTTTCGTCCGACGACATGACAATGTCCTTTCGCTGCCTTATGTCAACATAACAGGATGACGGGAGACAACCAGACGAATGGCGCAAGAGGGTGACAAAAAGGTGAGCGCGCCACCATCGGCCGAGTCCCTGGCCGAAGCTGCGCGTCTGGCCGGCAAGGCGGCCGGTTTGCCGCCGGTCCATTTGTGGAACCCGCCCTTCTGCGGCGATCTGGACATGGAGATCCGCGCCGACGGCACCTGGTTCTACAACGGCACGCCGATCGGACGCCCGGCCATGGTGCGCCTGTTCTCGACCATCCTCAGGCGCGAGGGCGACCGCTATTTTCTTGTCACCCCGGTCGAGAAGGTCGGCATCCGGGTCGAGGACGCGCCCTTCGTCGCGGTGGATGCGACCATCGCGCCCGACCGCATCACCTTCGTTACCAATGTCGGCGACAGCGTGGTCGCAGGGCCGGATCACGCGATCATCCTGCGCGGGTCGGCCGAACGGCCTCGTCCTTATGTGCATGTGCGCGCGGGCCTCGAGGCGCTGATCGACCGCAAGACCTTCTACCGGCTGGCCGCTGCCGCGACCGAGGGTGAAGATGGCCGCTTGGGTGTCACGTCGCAGGGCCGGTTCTTCGCGCTGGAGCCGTGATCATGCCGCGTTTCGCAGCCAACCTGTCGGTGCTGTTCACCGAGTTGCCGATGCCGGAACGCTTTGCTGCCGCTGCCGAGGCCGGGTTCGAGGGGGTCGAGATCCTGTTCCCCTATGATCTTACCGCGCGCGAATTGTCGCGTGCCGCCATCGCCGCCGGCACCGAGATCGTGCTGATCAATGCCCCGCCACCGAACTGGACGGGCGGACCGCGCGGCTTCGCCGCTGTGCCGGGCCTGGAAGAACGGTTCCGGCGCGATTTCGAGCGCAGCCTTCGCGTGGCCGAGGCGCTGCGCGTGCGACACATCAACATCATGGCCGGCCGCGCCGCAGGTCCGCAGGCGCTGGATACGCTGACCCGCAACCTTGCCTGGGCCGCCGAGCGCGCGCCCCATGCCAGCCTGACCATCGAACCCGCCTGCCCCCAGTCCATGCCGGGAGTCTTCCTGACCGATTACGGCACCGCGCTGGACGTGATCCGACGGATCGGTGCGCCGAACCTGGGATTGCAACTGGACATGCACCATGCGCTGTCGATCACCGGCGATCTGGTCGCCTGCTGGAGGCAGGTGTCCGCCCTCACCCGCCATGTCCAGATCGGCGGATGGCCCGCCCGCAACGAGCCCGAGCCGGAGACCGAGCCCCTGGCGGGTTTCATGGCGGCGCTGCGGTCCTCGGAATATCGCGGCTGGATCGGGGCGGAATACGAGCCCGCCCGCACAACCCAGGCGGGGCTGAACTGGCTTGGCCGGCTGCGCGGCCTGGGCGCCTGACCGCATTGCGGCAAGGCTGCAACGACCACAGGATTCGTGTCTGAGCGCGGAACCCCTTCCCGCCTGATCCGTTGCAGTCTCGATGCGTCACGATGTCGCCCGTGCAGCGACACGCGACCCTGACAAGAAGGGATAGCACATGAACTCCATAATCTATATTGTCGGCCTGGTGGTCGTGGTCCTGTTCATCCTGTCGTTTCTCGGCCTGCGGTAAGGGGAGAGGACAGAATGAACGAACTTCATGAACCCGTCACGGGTGCGCGCAACAGCCATGTCGATTGGCCGGCGATCCTGGCCGGTGCGGTCATCGCGGCAGGTGCGTCGGTCGTGTTTACCGGCTTCACGACAGCGATCGGCCTGGGATCGGTCTCGGCCGATCCGGATCAAGGCCTTGGAACCTTTGCGCTGGTTCTGGTCGGCCTGTTCTCGTTTCTGGCGATGCTGGCGGTCTATGCCCTGGGCGGCTACGTGGCCGGCCGGATGCGCCGCCGCACTTCGACCTCGGAGGACGAGATCGAGGCGCGTGACGGCATCCATGGCCTGACAGTCTGGGCCATCGGCATCCTGATTTCGGCGGTGCTGGCAGGCAGCGTCATCAGCGGCGGCATCCGTGCCGCAGGCAACGCGGCCTCGACCGCTGTCGAGGCGACGGGTGCTGCCGTGGGCGGTGCTTTGCAGGGCACGGGCCAGCTGGCCGGTGGTGTCATCGGCGGCGTGGGCCAGGTGGCTGGCGGTGCGATCAGCGGCGTGGGCCAACTGGTCGGCGGCGCGGCCAGCGGCCTGTCCGAGGCCGAAGGCCCGGATGGCGGCAACCCGCTGGACTATATCACCGACCGTTTCCTGCGCGGCCAGACCGCGGCCGGCGATGAGTTCTCGAACGAGGCGATCCGCCGCGAACTGACCGCCATTGCCGGCCAGTTGCTGCGCACGGGTGAGATCTCGGACGAAGACCTGGATTACATGCGTGACGCGCTGGCCGCGCGGACCACGCTGACCCCGGCCCAGATCGACGCCCGCGTCGAGCAGGTCGTTGAGCAGGTCACCGCGCTGCGGGCCGAGGCCGAGGCCCGTCTGGCCGAGGCACAGGCCCAGGCCGACGAGGCGCTGGCCGCCGCTCAGGCCCAGGCCGAGGAGCTGCGCGCCGAAGCCGAGCTGCGCCTGCAGCAGGCGCAGGAGGCCGCCATCGAAGCCGCCGAAACCGCGCGCCGCGGTGCGGTCTGGTCGGCGCTGTTCCTGGCGGTATCCTCGCTGATCGCCGCTCTGGCGGCATGGTTGGGCGCCATCAAGGGTGGCCAGGACCGCGATGCCGGTCGCATCTGGACCGGTCTGACCCGGACCCGCCGCTGAGGCAGCAGCCGAACGCCAAGACACAGGCCCCCGACCCCGCGTCGGGGGCCTTTGCCATGCCGGATCGACGATTGCGGGCTGGCCTTCGGGGCCTCGATCCGCTAGGGGACCGGCAAAACCTCTGCATCAAGGCCCTCATGGATATCCGCAACATCGCCATCATCGCCCACGTTGACCACGGCAAGACCACACTTGTGGACCAGCTGCTGCGCCAGTCGGGGGCCTTCCGCGAGAATCAGGCCGTCGCGGAACGCGCGATGGACAACAACGACATCGAACGCGAACGCGGCATCACCATCCTGGCCAAGGCGACATCGGTCGAGTGGAAGGGCACGCGCATCAACATCGTGGACACGCCCGGCCACGCTGATTTCGGCGGCGAGGTCGAACGCATCCTGTCCATGGTCGATGGCGTCTGCCTTCTGGTCGATGCGGCCGAAGGCCCGATGCCGCAGACGAAATTCGTGACCTCCAAGGCTCTGGCGCTTGGCCTGCGTCCCATCGTGGTGCTGAACAAGGTGGACAAGCCCGCGGCCGAGCCCGATCAGGCGCTGGACGACGTGTTCGACCTGTTCGCCAACCTGGGCGCCAATGACGAACAACTGGATTTTCCGCATGTCTATGCCTCGGGCATCGGGGGATGGGCCGACATGACGCTGGACGGCCCGCGCAAGGACATGTCGGCGCTGTTCGACCTGATCCTGAAGCATGTCGAGCCGCCCAGGCAGGCCGCCCGCGCCAAGGAACCCTTTCAGATGCTGGCCACCACGCTTGGCGCCGACCCGTTCCTGGGCCGCCTGCTGACCGGCCGGGTCGAGGCCGGCACGGCCCGCGCCGGCGACACGCTCAAGGCCCTGTCGCGCGACGGCGAGCGGATCGAGCAGTTCCGCATCAGCAAGATCCTGGCCTTCCGCGGCCTGACCCAGACCCCGATCGAGGCGGCCGAGGCGGGCGACATCGTGACCATCGCGGGCATGTCCAAGGCCACCGTGGCCGACACGCTCTGCGCGCCCGAGGTGGACACCGCCCTGCCCGCGCAGCCCATCGACCCGCCGACCATCAGCGTCACCTTCGGCATCAATGACAGCCCGCTGGCCGGTCAGGATGGCAAGAAGGTGCAGTCCCGCGTCATCCGCGAACGCCTGATGCGCGAGGCCGAGGTCAACGTCGCCATCAAGGTCGAGGACACGCCGGGCGGCGAGGCCTTCGTCGTCTCGGGCCGGGGCGAATTGCAGATGGGCGTGCTGATCGAGAACATGCGCCGCGAGGGCTTCGAACTGTCGATCTCGCGCCCGCGCGTGATCTTCCGCGAGGAGAACGGCCAGCGTCTGGAGCCGATCGAAGAGGTCATCATCGATGTCGATGACGAATATACCGGCGTGGTGATCGAGAAGCTGACCGGCGAGCGCAAGGGCGATCTGGTGGACATGCGCCCCGCCGGCGTGGGCAAGACCCGCATCATCGCCCATGTCCCCGCCCGCGGCCTGATCGGCTATCAGGGCGAGTTCATGACCGATACGCGCGGCAATGGGGTGCTGAACCGCATCTTTCACGGTTGGGCCCCCTACAAGGGCGCGATCCAGGGGCGCCGCCAGGGCGTGCTGGTCAGCATGGAGAACGGCGTTTCGGTCGCTTATGCGCTGTGGAACCTGGAAGAGCGCGGCAAGATGTTCATCGGCGCACAAGAGCAGGTCTATCAGGGCATGATCATCGGCGAGCATTCGCGCGACAACGACCTGGAGGTGAACCCGCTCAAGGGCAAGAAGCTGACCAACGTGCGCGCTTCGGGCTCGGACGAGGCCGTGCGGCTGACACCCCCGGTCCGCATGTCGCTGGAAGAGGCCATCGCCTATATCAACGACGACGAACTGGTCGAGGTGACGCCGCGCAACATCCGCCTGCGCAAGCGCCATCTGGATCCGCATGAGCGCAAACGCCAGGCGCGCGCGGACGGCTGATTGCATAGAATTGGATCTGTTTTCCGGCCCGTCCCCGCGGGTCGGGATGATCGCATTCAGGCAAGACGTTGATCGACCAGCCGTTTCGGTGAATACGCCAGATGTGGGGTTTCGGCCTTCGAGATGTCCGGTCCGCTTCAGCCACCGGCTTGACCTTGCCAACCCCGATGCGAAGCCTCATTTTCAAACCGGTTGGTTCTGGGTCTTTTTTCGTGTCGCTGCGTTCATTGGTTAACCGGGTCATCCGATGGTCGAGGGCATGATGGGCATGATGACAAGCACATATCCACGCCAATCCCCGAATCTGCACGAGCGCGCGATGGCAGCCTCGTTGCAGTTGACGGACAGTCAGGGTCGGGTGCCGTCGCTGGCGCAGATCGCCGAGGTGATCGACGTGCCGAAAGCCAGCATCGACCCGGTCTTTTCCGAGGGGCGCGATCTGCTGGTCGCCGCGCTTGAACGATCGCTGACCATCCTCATCGACACCTGCACCCGCGCCGTAGTCAAGGTGGATCCCGACGACCCGGTCGCGCAGTTCACCGCCATCGGCGAAGCCTATCTGGAATGGGCAAGCCACCACCCCGCGCAGTTCCGCCTGCTGGCGGATACGCGGCGTCTGGATTATCGCACTGTGCCCAGGCTGCGCCGCTACGTTGACAGCTTGGGCGATCTGATGACGCGGCTTCTGATGCGCGCGCGCGAACAGGGCCGTCTGCATCCCCGAGAGGATGTCGAGATGCTGGTTCTGTCCGCGCGCAGTTTCGCGGTGGGTGCGGCCAGCCTGTTGCTGGACGGGCGGCTTGATGGCCGGCTTGACGGCGCGAGCGGACTTGACTCCGCGAAACGGATGATGCGCGACTTCGTGCTGCGAATGGCCCGCAGCAGCAAGCCCTGAGAGGACGCCCGAGCCCTGGGCGGCCATGCGCGACGGAATTGCCCCTTTCGGCGCTGTTACCCTTGGGTTATGTCGGTCCCCACGCCGGGAAAGATGGAAAGCAGCAGCCGTGACCGATTACATCATCAAGGACATCGCGCTGGCCGATTACGGCCGCAAGGAACTGGACATTGCCGAGACCGAGATGCCGGGCCTTATGGCGCTGCGGGCCGAATATGGCGACAGCAAGCCTCTGGCCGGCGCCCGGATCGTGGGCAGCCTGCACATGACCATCCAGACCGCCGTCCTGATCGAGACGCTGACCGCGCTTGGTGCCGATGTGCGCTGGGCGTCGTGCAACATCTTCTCGACCCAGGACCACGCGGCGGCGGCCATTGCGAAATCCGGTGTCCCGGTCTTTGCCGTCAAGGGGCAGTCGCTGGAAGAGCACTGGGACTACCTTGACCGTTCGTTCCAGTTCCCGGAAGGCCCGAACCTGATCCTGGACGATGGCGGCGACGCGACGCTTTACGTCCTGCTGGGCGCGCGGGCCGAGGCTGGCGAAGACATCATTCCCGTCCCGCAATCGGACGAAGAGGCCGTGATCAAGGCCCAGATCGCCAGGCGCATGGCGCAATCGCCCGGCTGGTTCACGAAGATCCGCAGCCAGATCGTCGGCGTCTCAGAAGAGACCACGACCGGCGTGCACCGGCTCTATGACCTGATGAAGAACGGGCAACTTCCCTTCCCGGCGATCAATGTGAACGACAGCGTGACCAAGTCGAAATTCGACAACAAATATGGCTGCAAGGAGTCGCTGGTGGACGGCATCCGCCGCGCGACCGACGTGATGATGGCGGGCAAGGTCGCGGTTGTCTGCGGCTATGGCGATGTGGGCAAGGGCTCGGCCGCGTCATTGCAAGGCGCGGGCGCGCGAGTGAAGGTGACCGAGGTCGATCCGATCTGCGCGCTGCAGGCCGCGATGGACGGGTTCGAGGTCGTGACGCTGGAGGATGTCGCCGCGACCGCGGACATCTTCATCACCACGACCGGCAACCGCGACGTGATCCGCATCGAGCATATGCGCGAGATGAAGGACATGGCGATCGTCGGCAATATCGGCCATTTCGACAACGAGATTCAGGTCGCTGCGCTGCGCAATCACAAATGGACCAACATCAAGGACCAGGTGGACATGATCGAGATGCCCTCGGGCAATCGCATCATCCTGCTGAGCCAGGGCCGCCTGTTGAACCTGGGCAACGCGACGGGGCATCCCTCGTTCGTCATGTCGGCCAGCTTCACCAACCAGGTTCTGGCACAGATCGAGCTGTGGACCAGGGGCGACGACTACAAGCCCGGCGTCTATATCCTGCCCAAGCACCTGGACGAAAAGGTTGCCCGCCTGCATCTGGACAAGATCGGCGCGAAACTGACCACCCTGACCCCCGAGCAGGCCGCCTATATCGGCGTAAAGCCGGAAGGGCCCTTCAAATCCGATCATTACCGGTATTGACTGCATGACCGAATACACGACCTTTACCTCGGAATCCGTGTCCGAAGGCCATCCCGACAAGATCGCCGACCAGATCAGCGACGCCATTCTTGACGCTATCCTGGCCGAAGATCCGCGCGCCCGTGTTGCCTGCGAAACCATGGTCAAGACCGGCGTGGCGATCATCTCTGGCGAGATCACGACCAGCGCATGGGTGGATCTGGAATCCATCGTGCGCGGGGTGATCAACGATATCGGCTATACCAGCAGCGATGTCGGCTTCGATGGCGCGACCTGTTCGGTCATCAACATCATCGGCAAGCAATCGCCCGAGATCAATCAGGGGGTTGACCGCGACAACCTAGAAGATCAGGGCGCGGGGGATCAGGGCCTGATGTTCGGTTACGCCTCGGACGAAACCGACGTGCTGATGCCCGCGCCGATCACCTATGCCCACCGTCTGGTCGAACGTCAGGCCAAGGTGCGCCGCGACGGCACGCTGCCCTGGCTGCGCCCGGACGCAAAGTCGCAGATCACGATGCGCTACGGTGCTGACGGCCGGCCCGAGGCGATCGACGCGGTGGTGCTGTCCACCCAGCACAACCCGGACATCGCGCTGGCCGACCTGCGCGAGGCCGTGATCGAAGAGATCATCAAACCGGTTCTGCCGGCCGAATGGCTGTCGGCCCAGACCAAGTTCTTCATCAACCCCACGGGCAAGTTCGTCATCGGCGGGCCGGTCGGCGATTGCGGCCTGACCGGACGCAAGATCATCGTGGACAGCTATGGCGGCATGGCGCGCCATGGCGGCGGCGCCTTCTCGGGCAAGGACCCGTCCAAGGTGGACCGCTCGGCGGCCTATGCAGGACGTTGGGTGGCCAAGAACATCGTCGCCGCCGGGCTGGCGAGCCGCTGCGAGATCCAGGTGAGCTATGCGATCGGCGTGGCCGAGCCGACCTCGATCAGCCTGAACTGCTTCGGGACCGAGACCGTGCCGGTCGAACGGATCGTGGCCGCTGTGCGCCGCGTTTTCGACTTGCGTCCCTTTGCCATCATCCGCGAACTGGACCTGTTGCACCCGATCTATCGCCCGACGGCCAGCTACGGCCATTTCGGGCGCGAACCCTATGCCTTGGCCGGAGCCACCGCCTTCAGCTGGGAGCGCACCGACCGGGCCGAGGCCCTGCGCGACGCCGCGCGCTGACGATACGCAAGGCCGCCCCGAACGGGCGGCCCTCGATCCCTGTCTTATGCGGCCCGGCCATCAATAAGCCATGATCCCCCAATAGCGGGTGCCGGTGATGGGCCGGCCCTCATTGGCCAGCAGGAACCCGGAAATCACCCGAACCACGCCCCAGACGGCCAGGAATATCCAGATCAGAAAGCCGATCCCCACAATCATGGTGATCATCGCCAGAAGGCCTATGGCAAGGCTGATCCAGAAGGTGCGAATCTGGAAATTCAGGTGGCTGTCGGCGATCTCGCTGCGGCCGCGCGCAATATAGGCGTAAACCACCCCGATCAGCGAAGGAATCGCCGAGAAATAGCCAAGCGCGTAAAGCGCATAGATGATCTTGGCCGGCATCAGGTCGGGTTCGCGGGTTACGGGGGAATGGGTCATCGGGATGCGTCGCCTCCATAAAGCTTTCTTGCGCGATCCTCGAAGGCGCGCACGATACGCGACATGGCCTCGTGAAAGACCACGCCGATCAGCCTTTGCAGGATAGCGTTGCGGAACTCGAAATCCACAAAGAAATCGACGTCACAGCCTCCTTCGGGGCGATCGGCAAAGATCCAGCCGCTGCGCATGTATCGGAACGGACCATCCAGATATTCGGTGTCGATCCGCAAGCGGCCATCCTTGTCGGCGGGCCATAGCAGCACGCGGCTGCCGAACCGTTCGCGAAAGACCTTGAAGCTGATGACCAGATCGGCCGCGATCTCCTCGGCGCCCTCGGCAGTTTCGCGGCGCGACCGGATGCGCGCGGCGCTGTTCCAGGGCAGGAATTGCGGGTAACTTTCGATATCCGCAACAAGATCATACATCTGTCGGGCCGTATAGGGCAGGTGGCGGCTTTCGTGATGGTGGGGCAAGGCGGTCTCTTGTATTTCGAGGCGGCGTCCGGTTCGACTTCGACCCGGGATTACAGCGGGGGGCTGGCATGAACAACATGGTGTGGCTGCTCAGGGCCGTGAAATGGGCACGAAAACCTCCAAGCGCGCGCATGGTGCGGCTGGTCCTTGCCGTGATCGGCGTGGCGTTGCTGATCGTGCTGGCCGAATGGCTTGAGCTGTGGCCCGACTGGGCCACGATGGATCAGGGGCGCGCCCCCCGCCTGCCCCGCTGATCAGCGTGGATTGCGGCGCCTGACGTGGATCGGAGCCGGTCGCGGGCGTGGCGCCGCCAGCCGCAGCGCGATGGCGAATGCGCTCAGCGCGCCGATCAGGGTCAGTGCAATCAGGGTCATCGAAACCTCCGTCATGGCCCGAAGATCAGCACGGACCGAATGATGTTGAACGCGTCATATTGCCTCGGGCCATGTCAGAGGCAAGACATCCCGCCCCACACGGTCCCGGCACCTCGTCCAACGTCCAGGCCCGGCCGGTCGTTCCCGCATCACGCCCTTGCGACCGCGCGGTGCAGGGACTTGACCTCGGGGCTGGCAGGCAGGATGACCGCCGGAACGATGATCCGAGGGGCATGATGCTGCGCAGGCTTTACGACTGGACCATGGGCCTGGCGGGCCACCGCAATGCCGATGCGGCCCTGTTCGGGGTCAGTTTCGTCGAAAGCTCGGTCTTTCCGATCCCGCCCGACGTGCTGATGATCCCCATGGTGCTGGCCCAGCGCGCCCGCGCGATGGTCATTGCCACGATCTGCACGGCGGGGTCGGTTCTGGGGGCGCTGCTGGGCTACTGGATCGGCGCGGTGCTGATGGACAGCCTGGGGCAATGGGTGCTGACCGCCTATGGCAAACAGGACGCCTATGCCAGCCTTGCCGCGCAATTCGCGCTGCATGGTGGCTGGGCGGTGCTGATCGCGGCGTTGACGCCCTTTCCCTTCAAGGTGATCACGATCTTTTCGGGGGCGGTGGGCTTTTCGCTGCCGCTGTTCATCGCCACCTCGATCCTGGGCCGGTCGCTGCGCTTCTTCATCGTCGCGGGCCTTCTGTGGCGCTTCGGCGAGCCGATCCGCGATTTCATCGAGCGGCGGCTTGGCCTGGTGTTCACCATCTTCATGGCCTGCCTGATCGGCGGCTTTCTGGTCCTGGGGGTTCTATGAACGGCACGCAGATTTCGCTTGTGGCAGGGGCCGGGTCGGGTTTCCTGCTGATCGCCGCGCTTGGCTTTCAGGCGGCGGGCTATGCGCCTTGCGAATTGTGCATCCTGCAGCGCTGGCCGCATGTGGCGGCCCTGGCTGTGGCGGGGCTGGTCTGGCTGACGGGCCGAGTGCGGGCGCTGGCGGTTATGGGCATGATCGCGGCCGGCGCGGCGATGGGGCTGGCGCTTTACCATGTCGGGGTCGAAATCGCCTGGTGGCAGGGCCCGGCGCATTGCTCGGGCGGGGTTGGCGATCTGGCGCGGCTGTCCACGGCCGAACTGATGAACCGCCTGCAAGCCGCGCCCGTGGTGCGCTGCGACAAGGTGGCGTGGCGGTTCATGGGCATTTCGATGGCGGGTTGGAACGCGATCCTGTCGGCGGGTCTGGCGGGGCTGTGGCTGCTGGCGGCCCGCCGGGGCGACAAACCCGCCTGAAACGCCATTCAAGGCGCTGAAAATCCGGGGGCAAGATTGCCCCGCGCCGCCCTGTCGGCTATACCTCGGACCAACAAGATGTTGAGGACGACCCGTGGCCGACACCCCAGAAGACGATCTGCCCGAAACCCCTGAGAGCGGCGAGGAAACCACCGCCGAAACGCGCATGGTGATGCACCACGACGGGCCGGTGATCGACATTTCCTCCGAGATGCGGACCTCGTATCTGGATTACGCGATGTCGGTCATCGTCAGCCGCGCGATCCCCGATCTGCGCGACGGGCTGAAGCCGGTTCACCGCCGCATCCTCTATGCGATGAACGAGGGCGGCAACACCGCCGACAAACCCTATCGCAAATCCGCCCGCTCGGTCGGCGACGTGATGGGGAAATACCACCCCCACGGCGACAGCGCGATCTATGACGCCCTGGTGCGGATGGCGCAGGACTTTTCCATGTCGTTGCCGCTCTTGGACGGTCAGGGCAATTTCGGCTCGATGGACGGCGATGCGGCGGCGGCCATGCGCTACACCGAGGTCCGCATGGACAAGGTGGCGAATTACCTGCTGATGGATATCGACAAGGACACGGTCGATTTCCAGGACAATTATGACGGCAAGGACCGCGAGCCGACCGTCCTGCCCGCGCGCTTCCCGAACATGCTGGTCAACGGCGCGGGCGGCATCGCGGTCGGCATGGCCACGAACATCCCGCCCCACAATCTGGGAGAGGTGATCGACGCCACCCTGGCGTTGATCGAAAACCCCGATTTGCCCACCGAACGCCTGCTGGAGATCATCCCCGGGCCCGATTTCCCGACCGGCGCGATCATCCTGGGCCGTTCCGGCGCGCGCAAGGCTTACCTCGAAGGACGCGGCAGCGTGACGATCCGCGCCAAGACGCATATCGAGGAACCCAGGAAGGACCGCTTCGCCATCGTCGTGGACCAGATCCCCTATCAGGTGAACAAGTCCAGCCTGATCGAACGCATCGCGGAACTGGCCAAGGAAAAGAAGATCGAGGGCATTTCCTCGGTCCAGGACGAATCCGACCGCCACGGCGTGCGCGTGGTGATCGAACTCAAGCGCGACGCGACGCCGGATGTGGTGCTGAATCAGCTGTTCCGATTCACCCAGTTGCAGACGACCTTCGGCTGCAACATGCTGGCGCTGAACGGCGGCAGGCCCGAGCAACTGACGCTGCGGGATTTCCTGAGCCACTTCATCACATTCCGCGAGCAGGTGGTGGCCCGTCGCACCGCGTTCGAGTTGCGCAAGGCACGCGAGCGCAGCCATGTCCTCTGCGGCCTGGCTGTCGCGGTCAGCAATGTCGATGAGGTCGTGGCGACCATCCGCAGCTCGGCCGATGCGGCCGAAGCGCGCGACAAGCTGATGGCGCGACGCTGGTCGGCGCACGAGATCGTGGAATACCTGCGCCTGATCGACGACCCGCTGCACCCGGTGAACGAGGACGGCACCTATAACCTGTCCGAGATCCAGGCTCGCGCCATCCTGGACCTGCGCCTGCAACGCCTGACCCAGATCGGCGTCAGGGAAGTCACGGACGAGCTGCAATCGCTGGCCGATGCCATCCGCGATTATCTGGCGATCCTGGCCTCGCGCGATCGGATCATGGGCATCATCTCGGACGAGCTGCGCGAGGTGCGCGACCTCTTTGCCGTTCCGCGCCGCACCGAGATCGTGGACTGGTCCGGCGACATGCTGGACGAGGATCTGATCGAACGCGAGGACATGGTCGTCACCATCACTTCGGGCGGCTACATCAAGCGCACCGCACTGGCCGAGTTCCGTAGCCAGCGGCGTGGCGGCAAGGGTCTGTCCGGCATGGCAACCAAGGAAGACGACGTTGTCACCACGCTGTTCGTCGCCAACACGCATACCGAACTTCTGTTCTTTACCACTGACGGAATGGTCTATCGGCTCAAGACCTGGCGGCTGCCGCTTGGGGGGCGGACCGCCAAGGGCAAGGCCATCGTCAACATCCTGCCCATCAATCCCGGCGTCTCGATCGCCGCGCTGATGCCGGTCGATGCGCCCGAAACCGAGTGGGAGAAATACCAGGTCGTCTTTGCAACTTCAGCGGGCGACGTGCGGCGCAATGCGCTGTCGGACTTCACTACGGTCAAATCGAACGGCAAGATCGCCATGAAACTGCCCGAAGGCGTCAGCCTGATCGGCGCCCGCATGGCGACCATCGACGACGACGTGATGCTGCTGACCGCCAAGGGCCGCGCGATCCGCTTCCCTGCGACGGCGGTGCGGGTGTTCAAGGGCCGCGATTCGACGGGCGTGCGCGGCATCCGGCTGGCCGATGACGATAGCGTGGTCAGCATGGCCGTGATCCGCCATTTCGAGGCCGACCCGGCCGAACGCGCAGCCTATCTGAAGATGCGCCGTGCCGTGGCGGGCGCGCTGGATGACGGCTCCGAGATCGACGAGGACGAGGACGCCGCAGAGGCTTTGATCGAAGGCAGTATCACCCAGGAACGCTATGCCGAGATGTCGGCAGCCGAAGAGCTGATCCTGACCGTCACCGCGCGTGGGGCGGGCAAGATCAGTTCATCCCATGATTACCCGGTGCGCGGCCGCGGCGGTCAGGGCGTCATGGCGATGGACCGCGCGATGCGGGGCGGCGATCTGGTCGCGGCCTTCCCGGTCGAGATGGATGACCAGATCATGCTGGCCAGCTCGACCGGGCAGTCGATCCGGGTGCCGGTAGAGGGGATCAGCTTCCGCTCGCGCACGGCCGGCGGGGTCAAGGTCTTCAACACCACCAATGGCGAGGTCGTCGTTTCGGTGGCCAGGATCGCCGAACAGGGCGACAGCGAGGCATTGACCGAAGGGTCGGAAGGCTGACACCATGGGCCCGGCCCATCAGGGGCCGGGATTTCTTCATCACCCGAGGGGCGACGTGGACCAATCGAACGAAGCGGTTTTGCGCGAACGGCTGCAAACCGGATTTCTGGGCATCATCGCCTTTTCGCTTTTGCTGTTCATGTTGGTCCAGGCGCGCTTCATCCTGATCGCGCTGGCCATCGCAATCATCCTGTTCTCGCTGACATCGGACGCGATTCATGCCATTTCGACCCGGCTCAAGGTGCCGAACTGGCTGGCCACGACGCTGGCGCTGATCGCCATTGCGCTTGGCATCCTGTGGGTCTCGACCACGATTGTGGCTCAGGTCAACGAGATCGTGTTCCTGTCCATTACCTATGCCGAACGCGCGCTGGTCGCCCTGCCCGCCCTGACAGAACGTCTTGGCCCCGAGGCGCAGGAACGGATCATGCTGACGATCACGAACTTCAACATCACCGGCTGGATCCGGTCCCTGGCCGGGCAGGCCGGCGGCATCCTGCAAGGCAGCGTGCTGGTGATCCTGTTCGTAGGCTTCATGTTTGCCGAGCGCGTCTGGTTCCCGCTGAAGGTCGAGCGCCTGACCGAAGACGCCGACAAGGCCCTGCGTATCCGGCGCATCATTTCGTCGATCATGCATCGCGTGAACCGCTATCTGGTCGTCAAGACCGGGGTCAGCGCCGTCACCTCCGTGCTGGTCTATGCGATTTTCCGCGCGGCAGGGCTGGAACTGGCCATGGCTGTGGCGATCCTGACCTTCATCCTGAACTTCATCCCCTCGGTCGGGTCGATCATCGCGACGGCGATCGCCACGATCCTGGTCTTTGTGCTGTCCGGAGACATGACAATGACGGCGATCATCGGTGTCTCGATCACATTGGTTCAATTCGTGATCGGCAATGTCCTGGACCCGATGCTTCTGGGTCAGACATTGCGTCTGTCCAGCTTCGGGATCATCCTGTCGCTGGCCTTCTGGGGCGCGGTCTGGGGAATACCGGGCATGTTCCTGGCCGTGCCGATCATGGTCGCGCTGATGATCGTCTGCGCCCATGTGCCCTGGCTGCGCCCCGTGGCGGTGATGCTGTCGCGCGAGGGGCTGCCCGATGACGGCAGCGGCGATCCCGTCAAGACCGAACCGAACCGGATCAGCAACGGCGCCGCCTGACACTCGGCGCCTACCCTGTCAGCGCCCCTTCCGTCAGCGGCCATCCAGATCGAGGTCGGGGGCGTCGTCTTCGTCAGGCAGGGCGCGGGCTGTTTCCCGGCGCGCCGCGGCGATCCGCGGATCAGGCTGGCCGGGCAAGGCTGCCGGCGCGGCTTCGCGCGGGCCGGTATGGCCCGGCAAGGCCTCAGGGTTGCGCAGCCAGATATCGCGCTGCGCAAAGGGGATCTCGATTCCTTCCTCGGCGAAGCGGCGCACGATCTCGTGCAGAAGGTCCGAGGTGACACCGATCCCGGTGCCGACATCGGCCAGGATCGCCCGGATCTCGAAGTCCAGCGAATCCGCACCAAGCGCCCTGAACACGATCGAAGGCGGCGGGTCGATGGCCACCAGCGGATGGTCTTCGGTGATCTCGCGCAGGATGCGTTCCACTTTGCGGGTATCGCTGCCATAGGCCACGCCGACGGGAATGATGATGCGCCCGATCTTGTTGTGCCGCGTCCAGTTCGTGACCGGCTGGCTGATGAAATCGCTGTTGGGCACGATGACTTCGGTCCGGTCGAAGGTCTCGACCAGGGTCGAACGAATCGAGATGTTCTTGACGATACCTTGCTGACCGCCTGCGCTAACCCAATCGCCCACACTGACGGGGCGTTCGATCAGCAGGATGATTCCGCTGACAAAATTCGACACGATGTTCTGCAAGCCAAAGCCGATGCCGACCGACAGGGCCCCCGCCACGATGGCAAAGGCCGACAGGTCGATCCCCGCCGAGGTGATGGCGACCAGTGCGGCAAGGAAGATCCCGACATAGCCCAGGCCGACCACAACCGCATTCTGGCCACCCGCGTCCAGCTTGGTCTTGGGCAGGATCGAGTTTCGGAACACACCCTGCACGACGCGCGTGAGGCCATAGCCCAACGCAAAGACGATCAAAAGCATCAGCACCGCGCCCGGCGACAGCGTGACGCCGCCAAGGCTGAACCCCGCAAGGAAGCGCTGCCAGTATTCTGCCAGTTCGCTGGTCGAGGCCCCCCAGATCAGCAGGAAAAGGGGGATCGACAGCACGACCAGCGCAAAGCCGATCAGCAAAGGCGCCAGCCCCTCGCGCGCGCCTTCGGCCCCGCGCTGCAACAGGTGGAAGAGGTCGGCAATGAAGTCCTGCAACAGGATCAGCAGCGCAACCACAGCCAGGGACAAAAGCCAGGGCCAGACCAGCAGGTTGCCCAGGTTCACATAGCCCGCTGCCGTGGCCAGGATGGCCAGCGGACCGACGACCCGCGTCAGCCGTCCGGCCCAGGCCATGACCCAGTGGCGATAGGACAGATCCTGCGTCACCGCCTCGCGCGTCAGACGGCGCAGGATATTGCCAAGCCGCACCATCGCCAGCCCCGCCAGCGTGATCAGCGCCAGATGCCAGACCCCCGCCCCGGCCTCGGGGAAAAGCAGCGGCACGCGGCTGACCTGCGCCTCGCCCTGTTCATAGAGCCCGGCCAGAGGCAGCGCCGCCCGCGTCATCAGGTGATGAACCGCGAAAAGCACCGCCAGTGCCCGCACCATCCGCCCGGCCGAAACGCGGGCTTCCTCGGTCATGTGCAGCGAGGTATAGGCTATCGCCTTTTGCGGAAACAGCGACCGCGCCAGCCAGACGCCGCCGAACAGGATCACCGCCGACATGGGCAGCGCGTTCAGAAAGGGCGTCGTCCAGGGGCCGGGCAGGCCCGTCGCCTGCAACGCACTGATCAGCAGCGCCACCCCGATCATGGGAATCGCGATCTGGCCAAGCGAGGTGACGAAGGCCAGCACCGCGCGCGAATGGTCCGAGGCTCGGACCGACAGGCGCGAAGGCAGCGAATCAACCCAGGCACGGCCATAGGTCAACAGCGCCAGTGCGGCCAGAAGATAGGCGATGACCGTGGGCAGCTTGGGGCGCAGGGCGGCCATCGTCTCGGGCCCAGCCCCGCGCAAGGCGATCTCGGCGCCCACGCCCTCGGCCAGGGAAAGGCTGGCCGAGATCGCCTGTGCCCATGATCCTGGCAATAGCGGCGATGGCGTCTGCTTGGTCAGCTCCAGCGCCTGACGTTGGCGCATCACCTCGTCGATCTGGGCGATCACGGAATTGGCCCGGCTGACGGCCTCGGCGGCGGCCACGCGAGGGGCCTGGGCGGTGGCAAGCTGCTGATTCAGTTCGGCGCGGCGCGCGGCGGTTTCCTCGGCCTCGGCCTCACCTTCGGCCGGAGGGGGACCAAGCGCGTCGATCTGGCTGCGAAGCGTTGCGATCCGCTCGGCGTTGACGTTCTGCCCTTCGCGCAGCCGGTCACGCCACTCGACGATGCGGGCGCGGGTCTGGGCAAGCTGGGCGTTGGTCGCCTGGGGGTTGACGATCAGTTCCTCGGCCCGTTCTGCGACCAGTTCCCATGTCTGGAAATTGATCACCTGTTGGCGTTGCTGAGCGGACAAAGGCGCGGCCAGCGCCATGGTCAGGACCAGCAGCGCCGCAGCAAGAACGGATCGTAGCATCGTTATCCTTCAAACACTTCGGGCAGGACAGGCGCATCGCGGGTCAGCCATCCCGGCACTGGCAGCCCCTTGGCCCGCAGGAATTCGGGATTGAACAGCTTTGTCTGGTAGCGCGTTCCGTAATCGCACAGGATCGTGACGATCGTATGGCCCGGCCCCATCTCGCGCGCCATGCGGATCGCCCCGGCGACGTTGATCCCCGATGAGCCGCCAAGGCACAACCCCTCGTGCTCCAGAAGATCAAAGACGATAGGCAGTGCCTCCTGGTCGGGGATGCGCCAGCTGAAATCCGGGGTAAAGCCCTCGAGGTTCGCCGTGATGCGCCCCTGTCCGATGCCTTCGGTGATCGACGAGCCGGGACTGTCGAATACGCCAGTCGTGTAGAAGGAATGAAGCGCCGCGCCCTCGGGGTCGGCCAAGCCGATCTTGACCCCGCGCGGGGCCAGGGCCGCCGCCACGCCGGCCAGCGTGCCGCCCGATCCCACCGCGCAGATGAAGCCATCGACGCGGCCCTGCGTCTGGTTCCATATCTCGGGGCCGGTCGTTTCGAGATGGGCCTGACGATTTGCGACGTTGTCGAATTGATTGGCCCAGATCGCGCCGTTGGGTTCGGTCCGGGCCAGCGCCTCGGCCAGGCGGCCCGAATAGCGGACGTAGTTGTTGGGGTTCTTGTAGGGCGCCGCCGGAACCTCGACCAGGGTCGCGCCGGCCAGCCGCAGCATGTCCTTCTTTTCCTGGCTCTGCGTCTCGGGGATCACGATGACGCTGCGAAAGCCCATCGAGGCGCCGACCAGCGCCAGACCGATGCCGGTATTGCCCGCCGTGCCCTCGACGATGGTGCCGCCAGGGCGCAGGACACCGCGCGCCACGGCGTCCTTGATGATGTAAAGCGCCGCGCGGTCCTTGACCGACTGTCCGGGGTTCATGAACTCGGCCTTGCCGAGGATCTCGCAGCCGGTTTCCTCGCTGGCACGCTTCAGACGGATCAGGGGCGTGTTGCCGATCGCATCGGCCAGATCAGAACAGGTTCGCATGGCGATCGACCTTTCTCCGGTTGGTGTGACATTGCGCTTTACCTACACATGCCCCCGCCCGAGGGGCAAGCCTGCCCCCGCATGGACAGGCCCTCCGCGCGCACTACGCCTTGGAACCCGCACCCGGCAGGCCAAGCTCCGCGCGCATTGCGTCTGCCCGCAGCGCCAGCCACAGGGCAAGCGAGGCCAGCGGACCATTCGTGATCTGCCCCGCCAGAACCATCGCGGTCAGATCGGCCCGCGGCAGCAGATGGCCGCGGATGTCCTCGGCTTCTCCGTCAAGGCCGTGGATCCCTTCGACCCCATCCGGCAGATCGGCGATACCGACGAATTGATAAAGGAATTCGCAGACGGCGCCGGGGCTGGGATAGGCGTCAAAGGCGTGCAAGAGACGACCAAGCGCCAGGTCGGCCTCTTCGCGCGCCTCGCGGCGGGCCGCGTCCTCGACGCTTTCGCCGGCATCGACCCGGCCTGCGATCGGTTCGAGAAGCCAGGGCTGAGGATCGCCGCGCAGAAAGGGGGCGGGGCGGAACTGCTCGATCACCAGCACGCGATCGCGCACCGGATCCCACGGCAGCAGAACGACCGCATCGCCCATCAGGAATCCCTCGCGGGTCATCGGTTCGGTCATCCCGCCATCGTGGCGGCGATGGCTCAGCACCAGCTCATCCATCGCGAAATAGCCCGAGGCGAGCCGCCTTCGGGCATGGACCTGCACGTCAGCCGGGTCGCGCGGCGCCACCACACGCCCACCCGAACGGGCAGAGCCCCCTGCCCGCAGACGGCTGGCGGCCCAGATCGCCGTCATTGGCAGCCGCCAGGCCAGATGGGCCGCATCGGCGTCGGCGGGAGCGTCGAGGATCTGCCGCGCGATCTCGCAGGCCAGCCCGGCATCCCAGGTCATCGCGTCCCAGGGGGCGCCAGGCGGGCCGCCAATTCCCAGCACGGTCTCGCCCTCGATCTCCTGTGGCCCCAGGCCCATCACCGCCGCATAGCGCGCAAGCTCCGGACCGGGCGTGACACGCAGCCCCGTCACACTGCCCGCGCCCGGTATCAACGCCGGCCATGCGTCACGCTCGATCCCGGCCCGGGCCCCACCCGTCAGGCATCCCGGAAGCGCGACAGGCTGCCCCTCGACCCGCAGCACAGCCGCGAGGGATGGATGGGCCAGCGGCCCCAGCAGGACGACGCTCACAATTCGTGGCCTTCGTCGCGCATCGCGGCGGCACGCCCCATCTCGCGCGCGGTCTGCACAAAGACCTCGTCGAAGCCGTTGAACAGCAGGTCTGCCAGAAGCAGCCCCTCGGGTGCGGTGGCAAAGTCGATATAGGACTCGATCTCGGCATCGCTCAGCGGCGAATAGGCCAGCATCAGGAAGGCCTGCATCCAGGTCTCGGCCTCGATCGCGATCTCGTCTTCCTGAGCCCAGGCATCGGCCACCAATTCATCAGGCGTGGGGACCATGTCGAAGCCACCCGCCTCGGCGTAGCCTTGCGAAAAGGCGATGCTGGTGTTCATCCCGGTCGCCACATTGGGCGAGATCAGATCGGCCTCGTCGATCAGGCGCCGGATCAGGCGGGCGCGCGACCCTTGCGCGGCGTCGGCGCTCTGGAAAGCCAGCCGGGCGGCCTCTTCGATTTCGGGGTCCAGCATCGCCGCGCGGGCACTGTGCTCCAGCGCGGCCAGGCGAAGGCCCGGACCACTTTCGTAGAAGGCCAGCGCCCGATCCAGAAGCGCCGGATCGGCCTGCTCCGCCGCACGCCCCAGCGCGTGGCGGAGCATCGGTCCAAGCCGCGCGGGGTCGTGAATGCGCGACACGATCTCGGGCCAGCCAGGCGACCCGGCGGACATCAGCCCCTCCTCGACCAACTGGGCGGCGCCGCTGCGGGCCTCTTGCTGCAAGGTCGGGACCAGCGCCTGCATCTGCAATGCGTCCCAGATGCGCTGTCCCTGGTGCTGTTCCTGGGCAACCTGCCAGAGCGGCGCGGACGCATGGGCGGGATGGGGCAGAGGCGCAGCCGGCAAGAGGGTCAGCATCGCGATCAGACAGAGAGCCGGGGACATTCGGCACCCCCTTTCGTGGTCAGGGATATTTCCGCCATTTTTCGTAAAAATCCTCTTGCGCTTCAACCCCCGGCCCTCTAGATGGCTGCCCACCACCCAAGAGCGCGGAGAGGTGCCGGAGTGGTCGAACGGGGCGGTCTCGAAAACCGTTGAGCCTTCACGGGTTCCGTGGGTTCGAATCCCACCCTCTCCGCCAGAATTTTCCCCGCCAGGACGACGAAAGCGCCAGAAAATGCTGGTGCTTTCGTCATTCTGGGCCGCGCGCCGTTCGGAAACGGGCCTGGATTGGTTCACTTGATGGTTCACAATCCGCCTGCAAGGCCCTTGCGCCGTTCCGGGCATTCTGCCCATATCGGCGCATGAGAATCCCGACCGTCATCCTGCGCGAGAACACTTGGCATATCCGCAAGCGGGTGCCGGTCCGCTATGCCGCGATAGAGCCGCGACCCATCATCCACATCAGCCTGCACACCGATAGCCGCGCCATCGCGCAGGCAAAGGCGGTGCAGGTCTGGTCGGAACTGATCGAAGCCTGGGAGGCAAAGCCGGACGGTGCCGAACAGGAGGCCGAGGCGCGCATGGCGGCGGCGCGTAACCTGGCCCAGCGTCGAGGCTATCGCTATTCTCCGCGCCCGAGGTCGCCAGACTGCCGATCAACGACCTGCTGGCGCGGATCGAAAGCACGGTGGACGGGGCTGGACGGTTCGACCCGCGCGAAGCCGACGCGGCGCTGGGGCTGGCCTCGCCCCCTGCTCTGACGGTCGCACAGGCATTGGACTGCTTCCATGAAGTCGCGGCCGAGGATTTGCGCGGCAAGAGCGCGGATCAGATACGGCGCTGGAAGAACCCCCGGATCAAGGCCACCAGGAACGTCATCGACGTGATCGGCAACAAGCCCGTGGCCGAGGTCACGACCGAGGATATGTTTGCCTTCCGCAAGTGGTGGGTGGATCGCGTTCTGGACGGTGAGGCGCGAGCCGATACCGCCAACAGGGATTTCGTTCACCTGGTCGGAATGTGGAAGCGTGTTTGCCGGTCGCGCGGGATCGCCCTGGGCTTCTCGACCGAAGGGCTGATGCTCAAGCAGGACAAGGACAAGGACGATGTGCGCCCGCCCTTCTCGCGCGACTGGATCAAGGGCAAGCTGCTGGCGCCGGGCGCGCTTGATGGATTGAACAACGGATGCGCGGCTGATCCTGCTGGGCATGATCAACACGGGATACAGGCCGTCCGAGGGAGCCGGGTTGCTGCCTGACGAGATCCGGCTGTCCGACAATGTGCCTCATATCGTGATTCAGAAGAACAGAAACCGGGGGCTCAAGACCGGGCATAGCAAGCGGGTGCTGCCGCTGGTCGGTATCGGCCTCGAAGCGTTCCGGGCCGCGCCCAGGGGCTTCGCCCGCTATGCCAGCAACAGCGCGACGCTATCAGCCACGGTGAACGAGTATCTTCGGGGAAAGGGGCTTCTCGAGACCGTCCGGCATTCGCTCTACTCGCTGCGCCACAGCTTCGAGGACCGGCTACTGGTCGCGGGCGTGGATGAACGGGTGCGTCGCGATCTGCTTGGCCATGCGCTGAACCGGGAACGCTACGGATCGGGCGGCGATCTGGTGTTCCTGCGCGATCAGGTCTTGAAGGCTGCGATCTAGGCGCGGCCTGCAAGCGTATCTGCGTTCGCCCGCAGCAGCGCCCTGGCACGCTCGACCGGGCTTGGCGCTTTCCGGGCCATCATCAGCGCCCGCGCGGCTTCAAGCTCCCGTTCGATCCGCTCGAAGATGGGCAGCGCGGCCGGGTCGTGATCGAGCGCGCGTTCGAGGCGCGCGACAGAGGACGGGTTCACCAGATGGCGTAGGGCAGTCACTTGTCGCCCCACTTGCGCCAGAGGGCCGCGAAGGCCTCGTTCAGGATGCGCTCGATGTCCTTGGCGGTCATTCGTCGCCCGCATTGCTGGCGCTGACCGGCGCATTGGTGCGGATTGAGGGCCGAGAAATCGAACTGACGCCAGAGCAGTTCGACACTGCGCGCAAATCGCCGACCGAAGCCAGGCGATGCGAACGACACCCGCGACGACGCGATTGCGGACCTGCACGCTATGGAGGAACAGCGCAATGCGCAGGGCATGGTGACAGATGCCCGGCTCGAGGATCGCATCGGGTGGCAGAAGCGCCTCGCGGACAGCATGGGCGGCGGGAAGGATGCCCTTGGAGAAGGCGCTGACCAGCGACCGCCTTCCGACAGGATCGTATCGGAGGATGTTAACCCAGAACGGCGAGTCGCTGCCGCTGAAAGTGTGGCCGCGCAAAGTCGACCTGAAGCCAACAACGCTCCGCGAGAGGTTGCGGCGCGGGTGGACGGTCAGACGGGCCTTGATGACCTTGGTTTAAGCTCCGATCCCGCAGCTTTCGTTCTCGCGCCGGATGGGTCCGACACGTTCGGTCAGATCAGCACCGATATCGCCGCAGCGATTGGACGGCAGGGCGGCCCAATCCGGATGCGGATTGGCGACAATGCCTCGGGAATGCGCCATATCGAGGCGCGACACGGCGACCAGATTCGTGACTTGGGTTATGAGAGCATTCCTGACTTCGTGGCGAGTATCGCCCGCAATTTCGAGGCGATCTATCGGCGCGACGACCGGGCTCTTGATCTCGTTCTCGACGCCGATCAGCGCGGCTTGCTGGTCGTTCAACTTGAACCTGACGCGAGCGGAGACTTCCATGACGTGCGGACCGCAACGCCGATCCGGCGCGGTCAGTATGATCGGAAGGAACCGCTCTGGGAGAAAACCGGGCCCAGAACCTCGTCGGACTTGTCCAACCCCCTTGATCCCAAGGGCCAGAGCGGTGCTGTTAATATGGGCGCTGACGATGCGTCGGGCAAGACTGCCCCGCGCCCCACCGCGCCGGATGCGTCCAGTTCTGGACCGATCAGCACGGCACCGAGAGCACCGGCCCCGCGCCCTACCGCCACAGAGGGTATATCCAATTCTGGACAGACCCCTGATGCCCCAGGTCCGGCCCCCGCCGCATCCGGCATCGCCGCCGCGTTGTCGCCGGAAGATCAGGCTCGCATGGCCGAACTGAAGAAGAAGCTGGCGGCCAGGCTGCGGAATCAGGCCAATAGCGGCCTCGACCCGGAGATCCTTGGCATGGCCGTCGAACTGACCGGCCTCTACATCAAGGCGGGCGCCCGCAAGTTCGGCGCGATGCTGCGCGACTTCATGGGCGATACCGGCCTGACCGTCGCGGAGTCCCAACGCTACATGCGCGCGGCCTATGCCGATGTGCGCGACAACATGGACCTGAACGGCGAGGACGTGAGCGGCTTTGACACGGCCGATCAGGTCATGGCCGAGGTTCGCAAGGCGCTGGCCGAGGAAAACGCTGCACCTGAGCAATCGACTGGCTCGCAGGATGCTGCGGATCGTGATAATATCGGGCGAAATGCACAGAAGGAGGGCCGATCCCATGATCGAAACGGCATTGATGAAGGCGATGATCGAGCAGGCGCCAGCCAAGGCGCGCGCGATCCAGAACCGGGGGCCGAACGCACTCAGGGAATACGTCGAGGACGTGGTGGCAAGAACGCGGGCGAATCTGGACCCGAACCCGCGCAAGAACGACCCGTGCGGGGACGTGATGATGCGCGAGATGGTGATGGCGGAAGCCTTGGCAGAACTGACGATGGGCGACGACTAGAGGCCCCTCGGAACCATGTCATCCCCGAGAGCGGTCTTGATTTGCCCGGAGGTGACAAGACCCGCGCCCGCAACGCGATCAAGACCATTGAGATTGTTCGCACCCCTGAGCGCGAAGGGCGCCCGGCCACTGATGACGAGCGGGCTGCGATGGCGAAATACGGCGGCGCGGGCGTTCTCGCCCCGGCCCTGCCCGATAGCACCGGTCGTGTCAGGATGCCGGACATCGCGGCCGACCTGGACCGCCTGCTGACGCCCCAGGGAACGCACGACGGTCGAAAAGACCAGCCAATATGCGTTCTATACGGCCGAGACCGTCTTGCGGAATATGTGGGCTCTGGCGCAGCGCCTTGGTTTCAAGGATGGGCATGTGTTCGAGCCTGGTATGGGTGTCGGTGGCTTCGCGGGCACGATGCCTGCGGGTATCAATGCCCCTTATCACGGCATCGAACTGGCCCACATCACGGCAAAGATTGCAGCGGCTCTTTATCCCCGCGACGACATCAGGCACGGCGACTTCATCCAGACCGCGTTGCCACGCTGAACCGCCCCTGGTTTACCGGAGAGTAAGACACTCAAGGGATGAGCCCTATGAGCAAGCAGAGATTCACCCCCCGCCTATCCGGCCGAGCTTCGCGAACGCGGTGTTCGGCTTTTTCGAGAGAACCGCGCCTAATACGCGAGCGACACTGACCTGCCCCTGTTTTAGGGCCACTCGTAAGTCGAGTTTGTTCTCTTTTTGTGTGCCATTATTCGGCGGCGTGAGCAATGGGCGCAGGCGCGGAGCCATCAATCAGCTCAAGCGGCTGCGCCCATTGCGTTTTATCGAAGGGCCTCGCTGCTGCGA
>NZ_JAHYSR010000010.1 GCF_019431455.1 Paracoccus bogoriensis | reverse complement strand
TGTCGAAGGCTGACCCCGGCCCCGCCGGAGATCACGCTGGCCATCGGCCAGCTACACCACTCCAAGGGACACGATCGAAGCACCTGGTTTCTCTCGATCCGACCCCTGCTGCTGCCCGGCATATATACCCTTCCAGGCGGCGGCTCCTTTATCGCAAAGGCGCAGGGGAACTCATAGGCAAGTATCCCGTCCACTGTTTCCGGAACGCCTTGCCGTAGTGCGCGGGGCGCGCAGGATTTTGTTGCGTGCCCTGGCGGCCGGACAATCCTCCCTTCGCGGTTACTGCTTTTGCGGATCGGGATGATCGCTGTCCCGCCCATGCGACGATAGCACTGTGGCCGCAGCTGCTGTCGCAAGGTGCCATTCGCGGTCATGGTGCCGATGCTCTCGTCCTGCGGGATCTGGTCCAGCTCGTCCGGCCGGATGGGGCTGTCACCCTCCCGGCTGGGGGTGATGGCTCGCAAGATCCAGAAGCCGCGCGACCCATTCCAACGGGCAGTCTTGCAGCACGCTCCGCGCGCCCACCAGCGGGCGCGGCAGGTGCAGAACTGGGTCGGGCGTCAGCGCGCCCTTTTGCCACGACTTGGCGGGCCGAGCGGATCGGCAAGCCAGGTTCGGCCCCATGGTCGCACAGGTTGTGCAGCGCGGTCCAGATGTGCACAACGCCCGCCAGCGAATTGCGATCAATGATGGCGTGTCGCCCCAGTTCGGCAGCGCGCAGGACCAGCTCTTCGGGATGCGAGGCGCGGTCGAAAGGCGAAACTGGAGGCGACGGACAATTCGACATAGGCGCGCTGAGTCAAGCGCAAAGCTCTTTTCGGGATGTGGCTGTCCAAGGGGCGGAAGCAAGGGATGTTGTCCAGTCCGATCCGGCTGCCAATCCGCGTCAGCAGCGCGTCCGAGACCAGCCCGATCGGTTCCGGCAGGGTCGGCCGACGGCAAGGGGCGCGCGCCTCGGGCAGGGTCATGCCGGGGCGCAGGCCAGGCGTCTCGGCCTCGGCGTTCAGGCCATACAGGCTTTGGGCGTTGTTCTGGCGCAGGATCAACGCCATCGGCCCATCAGCCGGGCGAATCCGGGCTTCCCGCTCGCTGGGGAGCCGGGGAAACCCCATCGAGACGATACGCCTGCCAGGTCCAGCGGACATGCCACGCCTCGATTGTTTCTTATTTGCTCTCTTCAAGCTCCCGCAGCATCAGAGTCGAGCCCCTGTCCGAAAAGACATGCGCACAATGCCAGAGCGTCTGCGCCGCGTTCGAGCCCGTGTCCTGCGGCGTCATGCACAGATCCGTCGTGCCGCCCGCCTGCGCGGCCAGTTGCGGCCGCCCCCCTCGCGCAGATTCAGGCGATGGGTGGTCTGGATCAGCACGAAAGGCAGGCTGCCATCCCTCAGGCGCCTGTTCGGCGGCGGCCAAGGTATCGGTTTTCTGCGTCGTCCCGGCAATCAGCAACCGCTCCGGAGCGATCAGCGCGGCCAGACCCTGCGGCAAGGCGATGGCGGCGTTCCACCGGCGCGCGCCCACAGCATCGCGGCGCCCTCGCCCGTTGCACCGCCATGGCACTGGATCAGCGCAAAAGCGGGCGCAGCAGGCCCGGTGACCTCTTGCACCGGCCCGCGCGCAGCGGGAACAGATCGGAGAGCAAGGTCAGGGTCCGCGGCATCGGGGCAGGCTTCCGATCGTGGTCAGTCCCGTTCAGAACGGGCAGCTTGCGGCGCATTGCAGGATGCAGGCTCAGCCCTGCCGCATCAGGAAATGCCCTGTCGCCTGCGCCATCAGCCGCGAGCGGTTGTCCTGCCAGGCCTCGACATGAACGCTGGCATAGCGCCGCCCCGACCGCACCACCCGCGCCCGGGCATAGGCGTCGCGCGGCAGGCCCGACCGCAGGTAATCCACTGTGAAGTCGATCGTCTTGGGCAGACGCGGCAGGCTGTCGGGAACGGCGGCATCGGGGGCGATGCGGCCGGATTCCAGATCCTCCCACATGGCGGCCCAGGCCAGTTCGATGATCGCCGTCACTTCGAGAAAGGCCGCCGTGACGCCTCCGTGAATGGCGGGCAGCATCGGATTGCCGATCAGCTTGTCATCAAAGGGCAGGATCGCGGTCAACTCGTCCCCGCGCCGGTCGAACTGGATGCCCAGCCAGGTCAGGTAGGGCACCCCCGAGACCAGTGCGCGCAGGGCGCTGTCGCGGCGGGACTTGATCACGTGCAGCGGTTCGTTCCTGTCGCCCATCTCAGCGCTCCGCCGTAAAGGCGCCGGTGGCGGTGGCCACGGGATTGCCCTCGTCATCGTCCAGCGCGACGGCGCGCACGAAGGCCACGCTGCGCGTCATGTGATAGCACTCGGCCCGCGCGGTGATCCGCTGGCCGGGCCGGGCCGCGCGCATGTAGTCGATGCGCAGGTCGATCGTCGCGGTCGGGCGCGGCCGTTCGGGATGGGCCATCACCGCCGCCCCGCAGCAGGTGTCCATCAGCGCCGAGACGACGCCGCCATGCACGACCCCGGTGCGCGGATCGCCGACCAGATGTTCGGCCCAGGGCATCGAGATCTCGGCCTTGCCCGCCCCGATCCGGTCCACACGCATTCCCAAGGCGCGGGCATGGGGGATGGCCTCGATGAATTGCTGCGCGATACGCGCCTGATCGGCGGCGTCGGGGCCTTCGCTGTCCTGGGTCATCGCGTCCTCACATGGCTGGTCCCCACAGGCTTAGCCGCCGGATCGCGCCCGATCAACCGGACGTGACCTGCCCGCAGGATTCGGTTGAGAAAAGCCGGGCAAGACCCTAACTTTACCTTAAGGGAAAGCGAGGAGGACGGCATGACCGACCAACGGATCAGCTTCAAGGAGATGTGCGCGCGTTTCGATGTCACGCCGCGCACGCTGCGCTATTACGAATATATCGAGCTTCTGTCGCCCCACAAGGAAGGGCGCGCGCGCTTCTATGGCCCGCGCGAGGTGGCGCGGATGACGCTGATCCTGCGCGGCCGGCGCTTCGGCTTCTCGCTTGAAGAAATCCGGCAATGGCTGCTGATCTACGACAAGCAGGGCTCGCGCGAGCAGTATCAGGTCTGGATCGCGATGGCCGACCGCCAGCTTGCGGTGCTGGACCAGCAGATTGCCGACCTTCAGGCCGCGCGCAGCGATCTGGCGCAACTGCGCGAAACCGGCATGGCCGAGCTGGCCGCGATGGACCGGCCCGGCTGACGCAACGGCAGAACCGACACGTGACGCGGCGTCTCGCTTACGTTCGCGTCAACCTGCGCTATAGTCGATGTCAAGGACGGAAAGCCGGTGATGGAGGAGAAACCGCATATCATGTCCGACGATCTGATGACCATTCGCCAGATGTGCGATGCGTTCGACGTGACGCCCCGCACGCTGCGCTTCTACGAGGCGCGCGAGCTGATCTTTCCGCAGCGCCGCGGTCAGCACCGGCTTTACGACCGGCGCGACCGGGCGCGGCTGACGCTGATCCTGCGCGGCAAGCGCTTCGGCTTCAGCCTGGAACAGATCCGGCAATTGCTGGAACTGTATCAGCCGGGCGGCGCGAATGGCAGCCAGATCGCCGCAACGATCGCCATTGCGCGCGAACGGCTGGCCGACATGGAACGTCAGCAGGCCGAGCTTCAGGTCGCCATCGCGGACCTGAAGAACCAGCTTTCCGATGCCGAAAGGCGCCTTGCCGCCGCATCCCTTGAACAGCCGACAGGATAACGTCATGCCGATCTACGAACCGCCGATCCGCGACCTTCAGTTCGTTCTGCACGAGGTGCTGAAGCTGTCGCAATCCGACCTGCCGGGTCATGACGAACTTGAACCCGAATTCACCGAGGCCGTGCTCGAGGCCGCGGGCAAGCTGTCCGCCGAGGTTCTGGCGCCCCTCAACATCATCGGGGATCAGCAGGGCTGCGTGCTGGAAAATGGTGTCGTGCGCACCCCCGAGGGCTTCCGCCAGGCCTTTGAACAGGTCAAGGAAGGTGGCTGGACCGCGCTGGATTGCGATCCCGAATATGGCGGCCAGGGGATGCCCTATGTCCTGGGCGTCGCCACGGGCGAAATGTTCGTCAGCGCGAACATGGCCTTCAACATGTATCAGGGCCTCACACACGGCGCCTATTCGGCGATCCACGCCCACGGCACGGACGAGCAGAAACGCACCTACCTGCCGAAGATGGTCAGCTGCGACTGGACCGGCACGATGAACCTGACGGAACCGCATTGCGGCACGGATCTGGGCCTTCTGCGCACCCGAGCCGAGCCGCAGGAGGACGGCAGCTACCGGATCACCGGCCAGAAGATCTTCATCTCGGCCGGCGATCACGACCTGGCGGAGAACGTCATCCATCTGGTGCTGGCCAAGGCCCCGGGCGGGGGCGAGGGCACCAAGGGGATCAGCCTTTTCATCGTGCCGAAATTCCTGGTGAACCAGGACGGCTCTTTGGGCGAACGCAACGCCGTGTCGGTCGGCGCGCTGGAACACAAGATGGGCATCCACGGCAACGCAACCTGCGTGATGAATTATGATGGCGCCCGTGGCTGGCTGCTCGGAGACCTGCACAAGGGTATGCGCGCCATGTTCACCATGATGAACGAAGCCCGTCTGGGTGTGGGCCTGCAAGGCTACGCAGCCGCCGTGCCCGCTTATCAGAACGCGCTGGCCTATGCCAAGGACCGCCTGCAGGGTCGCGCCGTGACCGGCGCCGCCAATCCGCAGGGCCCTGCCGATCCGCTGATCGTGCATCCCGACATCCGCCGCAGCCTGATGGACCAGAAGAGCTTCATCGAGGGCGCCCGCGCCCTGGTGCTCTGGGGCGCGCATCTGATCGACCGCAGCCACCTGACCGGGGACGCAGATGCCGAAGGGTTGATCTCGCTGCTTACGCCGGTCATCAAGGGCTTCCTGACCGATCGCGGCTTCGACATGACGGTGCAGGCGCAGCAGGTGCTGGGCGGACATGGCTATGTCGAGGAATGGGGCATGAGCCAGTTCGTCCGCGATGCCCGCATCACCATGATCTACGAGGGCGCGAACGGCATCCAGGCGCTGGACCTTGTCGGCCGCAAACTGGCCCAGGATGGGGGCAAGCACGTCTTGGCCTTCTTCGAGATGATCAAGTCCTTCTGCAAAGAGCAATCCGCGAACGAGGCGCTGGCAAGGGACATCATCGACCCGCTCAAGGCGGCCTCGAAGGATCTGCAGGCAGCGGCCACGTTCTTCATGGAACGTGGCATGAAGAATCCCAATGACGCGCTGGCGGGCAGTTACGACTTCATGCATATCTTCGGGCATGTATCGCTTGGCTTCATGTGGGCCCGGATTGCCGTCGCCGCGCGCGCGGCGCTGGATGCTGGAACGGGCGATGCCGCGTTCCTCAAGGCCAAGCTGGCGACGGCGCGCTACTACATGGCGCGGCAACTGCCGATGACCGGAACGCACCTGGCGCGTATCCGCTCGGGTGCAGAGCCGGTAATGGGGCTGGAAGCAGAAGCATTCTGACGCTGCGCCAAGGGCGAGGCCGGATGGGTATTTGGACAACGAAGAAGTCCGCAGGTGCGCCCCGGCCTCTCCACCCTTCCGAGCGGTAAGACGTTATCGGCCCAGAAGCCGGGGCGACTTCTCCGTTGGCGGTCATCGGCTCCCCAGCCTGTACCGCAGCGCCGATTAAAGCGGCGAAAGATGAAGAAGAGGTTAATCCGCATCTTCTTCGTTGCAGAAATACCCCGCGGGGGGTCCGGGGGGCGCGAAGCCCCCCGGTCGTTTCGGCCCGGCCCGCCCGGGCGAGCTAGGAGGAACCATGACCGACGCATTCATCTATGACGCCGCCCGCACGCCGCGCGGCAAGGGCCGTTCAGACGGCAGCCTGCACGAGGTGACGTCGCTGGCCCTGTCCGCGCGCCTGCTGAACGCCATCAAGGCGCGCAACAACCTCGAAGGCCATGCGGTGGAGGATGTGATCTGGGGCAACGTCACCCAGGTCAAGGAACAGGGCGGCTGCCTGGCCCGCAGCGCTGTGCTGGCGTCCGATCTGGACGAGCGCATCCCGGGCCTGTCGATCAACCGCTTCTGCGCCAGCGGCATGGAGGCGGTAAATCTTGCCGCCAACCAGATCAAGGGCGGTGCCGGCCATGCCTATATCGCGGGCGGGGTCGAGATGATGGGCCGCGTGGCCATGGGCAGCGACGGCGCCGCCATCGCCGTCGATCCCAGCCTGGCGATGAAGTCCTATTTCGTTCCCCAGGGCATCAGCGCCGACATCATCGCCACCGAATACGGCTTTACCCGCGAGCAGGCTGACGCCTTGGCGCTGGAGAGCCAGAAGCGCGCTGCCCAGGCCTGGGAGGAGGGCCGCTTCGCCAAATCCATCGTCCCGGTCCTGGACCAGAACGGCCTGACCATCCTGGATCGCGACGAATACATGCGCCCCGGCACCACGCTCGACGATCTGGCCAAGCTTAAGCCGGCCTTCAAGGAGATGGGCGAGATGATGCCCGGCTTCGACAAGGTCGCGATGCTGAAATACCCGCATCTGTCGCATATCGAGCATATCCACCATGCCGGTAATTCTTCGGGCATTGTGGACGGCGCGGCGGCCGTGCTGATCGGCAGCAAGGAGTTCGGCGAGGCGCATGGGTTGAAGCCCCGCGCCCGCATTCGCGCCACTGCCAAGATCGGCACCGATCCCACGATCATGCTGACCGGCCCGGTCCCTGTAACCGAAAAGATCCTCAAGGACAGCGGCATGGCCATCGGCGACATCGACCTGTTCGAGGTGAACGAGGCCTTCGCCTCGGTCGTGCTGCGCTTCATGCAGGCCTTCGAGGTGGACCACGCGAAGGTCAACGTGAACGGCGGGGCGATCGCCATGGGCCACCCTCTGGGCGCGACCGGCGCGATCATCATCGGCACCCTGCTGGACGAGCTTGAGCGGCAGGACAAGCAGGTCGGCCTTGCGACCCTGTGCATCGCGTCCGGCATGGGCGCGGCCACCATCATCGAACGCGTGTGAGGAGCCCGGACATGACCGATTTCACGATGAAGACGGACGCTGACGGCGTCGCGGTGATCACCTGGGACGTGCCCGGCAAGTCGATGAACGTTCTGTCCATGGACGGTGCCGCCACGCTGAACGGGCTGATTGACGAGGCTCTGGCCGATGATGCCGTGAAGGGCATCGTCATCACCAGCGGCAAGAGGGATTTTGCGGCGGGCATGGACCTGAACGTCATCGCCGGCATGAAGGATCAGGGCGGCGCGCAGGGCGTGTTCGACGGCGTGATGTCGCTGCATCACATCCTGCGAAAGATCGAGCGCGCAGGCATGGACCCCAAGACGTTGAAGGGCGGCAAGCCTATCGCGTCTGCCCTGCCCGGCACGGCACTTGGCATTGGGCTGGAACTGCCCCTGGCCACGCACCGGATCTTTGCCGCCGACAACCCCAAGGCCAGGATCGGCCTGCCTGAAATCATGGTCGGGATCTTCCCCGGCGCGGGTGGCACGACGCGTCTGGTCCGCAAGCTGGGCGCCATGGCCGCCGCGCCGTTCCTGCTGGAAGGCAAGCTGTCCGATCCGAAAAAGGCCAAGGCCGCGGGTCTGGTGGACGAGGTCGTGGACGACCCGTTGGCTGCGGCCAAGGCCTGGGTGCTCGCGGCAAAGGAGGCCGATCTGGTCAAGCCCTGGGACGCCAAGGGCTACAAGATGCCGGGGGGCGAGCCCTATCACCCGGCGGGTTTCATGACCTTTGTCGGCGCATCGGCCATGGTGCACGCCAGGACGATGGGCGTCTATCCGGCTGCCAAGGCGCTGCTGAGTGCTGTCTATGAAGGGGCGCAGGTGCCCTTCGACCAGGCGCTGAAGATCGAGGCGCGCTGGTTTACCAATGTGCTGATGAACCCTTCCAGCACGGCCATGATCCGCAGCCTCTTCATCAACAAGGAGGCGCTTGAGAAGGGCGCGAAACGTCCCGGTGTTCCCGATCAGACCGTCCGCAAGCTCGGCGTCCTGGGTGCGGGCATGATGGGCGCGGGCATCGCCTATGTCAGCGCGCGCGCGGGCATCGAGGTCGTGCTGATCGACGCGACCCAGGCCAGCGCCGACAAGGGCAAGGCCTATTCGGAAGGCCTGATGGACAAGGCGATCGGTCGCCGGAAGGCCACCGAGGAGCAGAAGGCCGAGCTGCTGGCCCGGATCACCGCCACGACCGATTATGCCGCGCTGGAGGGCTGCGATCTGATCGTGGAAGCCGTGTTCGAGGATCCGGGCGTGAAGGCAGAGGTCACGAAGAAGGCCGAAGCCGTCATCCCCTCGGACGCGATCTTTGCCACCAACACCTCGACCTTGCCGATCAGCGATCTGGCCCGTGCCAGCGCGCGGCCCTCGCAGTTCATCGGCATCCACTTCTTCAGCCCCGTGGACAAGATGGCTCTGGTCGAGATCATCAAGGGCCGTGAAACCGGGCCGGTGGCGGTCGCCAAGGCGCTGGATTTCGTGCGCCAGATCCGCAAGACCCCGATCGTGGTGAACGATGCGCGCTTCTTCTATGCAAACCGCTGCATCATCCCGTATATCAACGAGGGCATCCGCATGGTCGCCGAAGGCGTGAACCCCACGCTGATCGAGAATGCCGCCAAGCTGATGGGGATGCCGCTTGGCCCGCTGCAACTGGTCGATGAAACCTCGATCGACCTGGGCGTCAAGATCGCAAAGGCCACCCGCGCCGCAATGGGCGACGCCTATCCGGATGGCGCAGTCGATGACGTGCTGTTCTGGATGGCCGATCAGGGCCGGATGGGGCGCAAGTCGAATTCGGGCTTTTACGCCTATGACGACGCCGGCAAGCGGCAAGGCCTGTGGGAAGGTCTGGAGGCCCGCTTCCCGCGTGCAGCCGACCAGCCCTCGCTGCAGGATGTTCAGCACCGCCTGATGTTCGCCCAGACCCTTGAGGCCGTCCGCGCGCTGGAGGAAGGTGTTCTCGAAGATATCCGCGAGGGTGATGTCGGCGCCATTCTGGGCTGGGGTTTTGCGCCCTGGTCGGGTGGCCCCTTCGGCTGGCTGGACATTCTGGGCGCAGAACGCGCGGTGGCGATCTGCGACCGTCTGGCAAAGGCGCATGGCGACCGCTTCAAGGCGCCCGCGCTTCTGCGCGACATGGCCGCGCGCAGAGACAGCTTCTACGGTCGGTTCGGAGCGGGCAAGAAGGCCGCCTGATCCGCAGCCGGGTCATTGCAACGCAAGGGGCGGGCCGCAACAGGTCCGCCCTTTTTCCGTCTGCGCCGCGCCGCAGAGAAACTTTCGCGCCGGCTTTCCGTTGAACCGGCAGAAATTCGCCATATGGTGAAGGCGTGACAGGCATGGTTGATCCTGCCGCAGACGGGGGAAATGCAGATGACCGAAGAGATCCGCAGCCGCGCATTGGCCGCACAGGCCCAGATCGAGGCGCTGACCCAGACCAGCCTGCCCCAACCTGACGATGCGCTGGTCAGCGCCTCGACCGCCGACCCCGCCACCCGCGCCGAAATCCAGCGCCGCATGGACGAGATCGACCTCAAGGACAGCAATTCCATCCTGCGCTTCGGCACGCGTGCCCAGGCCGATCTGCAACAGATCAGCCAGGCGATGCTGAACGATGTCAAGACCAAGGATGTCGGCCCCGCAGGCGACAGCCTGCGCGCGGTCGTGACCACGATCCGGGGCTTTTCCACCAGCGAACTGGACATGCGCCGCGAACGCACCTGGTGGGAAAGGCTGTTGGGCCGGGCGGCGCCTTTCGCGAAATTCGTCGCCAATTACGAACAGGTCCAGAGCCAGATCGACCGGATCACCGCCGACCTGGAGGCACACGAGCAGAAGTTGCTCAAGGATATCAAGTCCCTGGACCTTCTTTATGAAAAGACGCTGGCCTTTTATGACGAGCTTGCGCTGTATATCGCGGCGGGCGAGGAGAAACTGCGCGAGCTGGACAGCCAGATCATTCCCGAACGCGAGGCCGCGTTGCAAGGCACACCCGAGGAACAGCAGGTCATGGGCGCTCAGGAATTGCGCGATCTCAGAACCCTGCGCGACGATCTTGAGCGGCGCGTCCACGACCTCAAGCTGACGCGGCAGGTGACGATGCAATCGCTACCCTCGATCAGGCTGGTGCAGGAAAACGACAAGTCTCTGGTCACGCGCATCAATTCGACCCTGGTGAACACTGTGCCCCTGTGGGAAACACAACTGGCCCAGGCCGTTACCATCCAGCGCAGCGCCGAGGCCGCGCGCAGCGTCAAGGCAGCGACCGATCTGACCAACGAATTGCTGACCCGCAATGCCGACAACCTGCGCCAGGCCAATGCCCGGATCCGGACCGAGACCGAACGCGGCGTCTTCGACATCGAGGCCGTCAAGACCGCCAATGCCCAGCTGATCGCAACGATCGAGGACAGTCTGCGCATCGCCGACGAGGGCCGCAGCCGCCGCGCCGCCGCCGAGACCGAGCTTCAGCGGATGGAAACCGAGTTGCGCGATGCTCTGGCCTCTGCCCGCTCGCGGACACAGGGGGCGGGATGATGGCACCGGCGCGGGTTCTTGCGGGTCTGGCAGCGGCGCTGATACTGGCCGCCTGCGAGCCGGCCGAGATGCCGGCCGCGCCGACGCCCGCACCGCCCGCCCCCGAAGCGCCCGCGCTTCCCGAAACCGATCGTCAGGCGCAGCTGCGCGAGGCACGCGCCGAACGCAACCGCGCGGCCAATCGGGCAGCAATCCTTGCCTCGGCCCAAGCCAGCGATGCCAGCCGGGCGCAGCGCGATTACTACGCCCGCATGGAACGCAGCCTTCTGGCGCAGGGCCGGCTGCGGCGCGACCGCGACCCGGCCGATGCTTCCTTCGACAGCGAAATGCTGGTGCGCAACTTCGTGCGGATCGCGCTGCGCGACGAATATTCCCGCCGCGACGGCGCGCTTCTGGCCCACGAAAGCTCAGCCCCCCTGCGTCGCTGGGCCGAGCCGGTGCTGTTTCAGCCCGAATTCGGGGCGTCGATCGACCTTGGCCGCCAGCGCGCGTGGCGGGCCGAGATCGCGGATTACGCATCGCGCCTTGCGGAGGCCAGCGGCCATCCGGTGCGTCTGGACCCGCAGGACGGCAATGTCCTGGTGCTGATCCTCTCCGAGGATGAGCGCCGCAGCTTCGGCCCCCGACTGCTGGAACTGGTCCCCGGCATCCCGCCCGAAGATGTGGCGATCCTGACCGACCTGCCCCCCTCCATCACCTGCACGGTCTTTGCCTATTCGGAAGACGCAAGCCCTGTCTATGCCCGCGCGGTCGCGGTGATCCGGGCCGAATTGCCCCCGCTTCTGCGTCAATCCTGTATCCACGAGGAACTGGCTCAGGCGATGGGTCTGGTCAATGACAGCCCTGACGCGCGCCCCTCGATCTTCAACGATGACGAGGAATTCGCGCTGCTGACGCGGCATGACGAATTGCTGCTGAAGATGCTCTACGATCCGCGTCTGCGCCCCGGCATGACCGAGGATGAGGCCCTGCCGATCCTGCACCGAATCGCCGCCGAATTGCTGGCCAGCCCCATCTGAGCGACGCGGTCTCTTGCAGCTTGATCCAGGACCGGCCTGGGGCCATACAGAAGGTGCGGATTGCGAAAACGGGGGTTGCCATGTCCATCCTGAACATCCTGGGCGGAGAGTTCATCGAGGTCATCGAATGGGTCGAGGATGATCGCAACACGGTGGTCTATCGCTTTCCGACGGTGGGTCGCGCCATCAAATACGGCGCCAAGCTGACCGTGCGCGAGGGACAAGCCGCCGTGTTCGTCCATGAAGGACAACTGGCCGATGTGTTCGGACCCGGCCTTTACATGCTGGAAACCAACAACATTCCGGTGATGACGCGACTGCGCCACTGGGATCACGGCTTTCGCAGCCCTTTCAAGTCCGAGGTCTATTTCATCAACACGACCCGCTTCAACGACCTGAAATGGGGCACGCGCAACCCGATCATCGCACGCGATCCGGAATTCGGACCGGTGCGGCTGCGCGCCTTCGGCACCTATGCGATGCGCGTGACCGATCCCGCCCGCTTCATGTCCGAGATCGTCGGCACCCAGGGCGAGTTCAGCCGCGACGAGATTGCCGACCAGATCCGCAACGTGATCGTGCAGGAATTCTCGCGCGCGATTGCGGGCTCGAACATTCCGGTTCTGGACATGGCGGCCAATACCGACCAGCTTTCGGGTCTTGTCGCGCGCGCCATCGCCCCCGTGATCGAGAGTTATGGCCTGACCCTGCCCGAATTCTACATCGAGAATGTCAGTCTGCCCGCCGAGGTCGAGGCGATGCTGGACAAGCGCACCAGCATGGGCATCATCGGCGATCTGGACCGGTTCAGCCAATACGCGGCTTCGGAGGCGATGCTGAACGCCTCGAAGAACGAAGGTGGCGCGGGCGCGGGCTTCGGCGCGGCGATGGGCGCGGCGATGGGCATGGCCTCGCGCCCCGGCCCCTGGGGCACGGCGCCCCAACCCGCGCAGCAGCAGGCCCCCGCCACGCCTCCGCCCCTGCCCGGCCGCGCGCCGCAATGGCATGTGGCGATCGACGGCGCGGCGTCGGGGCCATTTCCGCAATCCGACCTGCCGCGCCTTGTGGCCGATGGCCGTCTGACGCGCGAGACGCTGGTCTGGACCGAGGGTCAGGACGGCTGGGTCGAGGCCGGCCAGGTCGCGGCGCTTGCCTCGCTCTTTGCTGCGGCGCCGCCCCCGCTGCCGCGCTGAGGCCCGGATGATCCCTGCCGAACACCGCTTTCCCTGCGGACAATGCGGGGCAAGCCTTGCCTTTCGTCCCGGCCAGCAGAGCCTTGTCTGCGACTGGTGCGGCCACCGCCAGCAGATCGGCCCCGGCCCTGCCCGCGCGCCCGGCCGCCATGCCGACGACAGCAGCGACGACACCGCCCTGCAATGGGCCGAGACCAAGCCTGCCTTGCCGCGAGGGTTGGAAGAGATCCCGCTGGAAAAGGGATTGGACCTCTATCGCGGGGCGGAAGAGATCGTGCAGACCGTTCGGACCCTGTCCTGCCCGAATTGCGGCGCGCAGGTCGATCTGGACGACAATCACCACGCCAGCGCTTGCCCCTTCTGTGCGACGCCCGTTGTCACCGATACCGGCCCGACGCGACGCATCAAGCCGCAGGGCGTGCTGCCCTTCGCAATAACCGAGGCCGAGGCCCGCGCCGCGATGAAGGCCTGGCTGGGCAGCCTGTGGTTCGCGCCCTCCGCGCTGACTGCCTATGCGCGCAAGGACCGGCGGCTGACTGGTGTCTATTCACCCTTCTGGACCTTTGACGCCGACTCCGTCTCGCATTATCGCGGCCAGCGGGGCGATGCCTACTACGTCACCGTGCAGACCATGCAGAACGTGAACGGCAAAAGCCAGATGGTCAGCCGACAAGAGCGGCGTATCCGCTGGACACCCGTCTCGGGGCGCATCACGCGGCAGTTCAACGATGTGCTGATCCCGGCCTCGACCGCGCTGCCGCCGCGCTTTGCCGAGGGGATGAAGCCTTGGGATCTGTCGTCGCTGGCGATCTATGATCCGGCTTTCCTGTCAGGTTTCGAGGCCGAGGGCTACACGGTCGCCCTGGCCGATGGTCACGAGGCCGCGCGCCGTCAGATGGCTCGGATCATTCATCAGGATGCCCGCCGCGCCATCGGCGGCGACGAGCAGCAAGTCGATCATGTGGACAGCCGTTTTGCCAACGAGACCTTCAAGCACATCCTGCTGCCGATCTGGTCGGCGGCCTATCGCTACAACGGCAAAAGCTATCGTTTCGTCGTGAACGGCCAGACCGGCAAGGTCATGGGTGAGCGCCCGTGGTCGGTCTGGAAAATCACCGGGGCCGTCGCCCTGGCGCTGGTAGCGCTAGCGGCTTTCCTGTATCTGAGCCAATAATTCAGTTTGGAGAGGCCCGGGAATGATCCTCTGTGCAGGCGAATCGCTGATCGACATGGTGCCGCAGGACGGTGTCTTCCGTCCGCTGGCCGGCGGCGCGGTCTATAACACCGCCATCGCGCTTGGCAGGCTGGGGATCGAGACGGGCTATCTGTGGCCGATCAGCACCGACCCTTTCGGCGCGCAGATCATGGCGCCTCTGGCCGAGGCGGGGGTGAACACCGATCTCTGCCCGCGCACCGACCGCCTGACCACGCTGGCGCTGGTGACACTGACGAATGGCGAGGCGCGCTATTCCTTCTACGACGAGGGATCGGCGGGCCGGATGCTGCGATCCGAGGATATCCCCCCTCTGCCGGATAGCGTCACGACCCTGTTCGCAGGCGGGATCAGTCTTGTCCCCGATCCCTGTGGCGCCACGCTCGAAGGGCTGATCGCGGCCCATCATGCGCGCCTGCCGGTGATGATCGACCCGAATATCCGGCCCTTCTTCATCAAGGATGCGAACGCCTATCGCGGCCGCTTGTCGCGGCTATTGCCGATGGCTGATATCGTCAAGATGTCGGCCGATGATCTGGAATGGCTTTATCCCGACCGCTCGCCCGAGGAGGGTGCGCGCCGCATCCTGGAATCCGGGCCGAAACTGGTCCTTGTGACGGGCGGCGAGGCCGGGGCGCGCGCGCTCTGGTCAGGCGAGACGATCCATGCGCCTGCCCTGCGGACACGGGTGGCCGACACGATCGGCGCGGGCGACACGTTCAATGCGGGCGTGCTGGCCTCTCTGGAACGGCAGGGATTGCTGTCGAAAGAGGCGCTGGCGGCGATCACCCCCGACCAGATCCGCGCGGCGCTGACCCTGGGCGCGCAGGCCGCCGCGATCACCGTGTCGCGACCCGGCGCGAACCCGCCCTGGGCGTATGAAATGCCCGCCTGAAGGTTGCAAAGGGCGCGCGGTTGTGCGCCCAGGTTCAATCAGCGGGGTGCCAGCCGCCGGGGCGGTGATCGGGGCGGCGATCCGCCGCTTCGTCCTCGACCTCGACCACGCTGCGCGCGGCGCCGGTAAAGGCCGCAAAGGCGCCTTTCTGGCGCGCGGTCCAGCGCAGATGCAGATGCAGCCCGTCCTCGGCGGCCTCTTCGCGTTCGACAACTCCCGCCTCGTGCAGCCAGGCGCGGGCGCGACCATCGGCGAAATCCAGAATCAGCTGCTCGGGCTGGCGTTCCTCATCCAGCACGGTGACAAGCGCGTGGTCGATAGCGGCGATCAGATCGTCCAGCCCCTCGCCCGTCAGGGCGCTGACCGCCTGCACGCCTTGGGTCCGGGCATCGGTGCGGCGCAGGGCCGCGCGGGTCTCGGGGCCAAGGGCGTCGATCTTGTTCCAGACCTCGATGGCGGCGACATCTTCGTCCACGCCCAGATTGTCGAGAATCTCGGCCACGTCGGCGGCCTGTTCCTCGGTCTCGGGGTGGCTGATGTCGCGGACATGCAGGATCAGGTCGGCCTCAAGCACCTCTTCCAGCGTGGCGCGGAAGGCGGCGACCAGTTCGGTGGGCAGGTCGCTGATGAAGCCCACCGTGTCCGACAGGATGATCTTGCGCCCCGAACCGCCGCCCGCAACATCCGGTAGCCGGATCGCGCGCATGGTCGGATCGAGGGTCGCAAACAGCATGTCCCTGGCAAAGACCTCGGCTCCGGTCAGGCGGTTGAACAGGGTCGATTTGCCCGCGTTGGTATAGCCCACCAGAGCCACGATGGGATAGGGCACCTTGGCGCGGGCCGCGCGGTGCAGGCTGCGGGTCTTGACGACGCGATCAAGCTGACGGCGCAGGCGGGTCATCTGTTCGTCGATGGCGCGGCGGTCGGCCTCGATCTGCGTCTCGCCGGGGCCGCCGACAAAGCCGAGCCCGCCACGCTGGCGTTCCAGGTGGGTCCAGGCCCGGACCAGCCGCGTGCGCTGATAGGAGAGCGCGGCCAGTTCGACCTGCAGCACACCCTCGCGGGTGCGGGCGCGGTCGGCAAAGATCTCCAGGATCAACCCGGTCCGGTCCAGCAGCTTGACGCCCCAATCCTTTTCCAGGTTGCGCTGCTGAACGGGCGTCACCGGCCCGTCGATCAGGACCAGTTCCACATCCAGCGCCTTGAGCCTTTCGCCGATCTCGGCCAGCTTGCCCTTGCCGAACAGCTTGCCGGGATTGGGCTCGCGTAGATTGGCGACTTCCGAGCCGACCATCTCGATCCCCGGCAGGGCCAAGGCCAGCGCCACGGCCTCGGCCAGCGCGTGTTCAGGCTCTCGCCTCTGGGTGCGCGCCCGGCCAAGGTCGGGATGGATCACATAGGCCCGCGTCGGTCGGGCCGCTGTTTCCGTCAGTTCCGCCAATCAGTCATCGCCTTCGTAAAGCGTGATCGGCTGGCCCGGCATGATCGTGCTGATGGCGTGCTTGTAAACAAGCTGCGACTGGCCGTCGCGGCGCAGAAGAACGCAGAAATTGTCGAACCAGGTGATGACACCTTGCAGCTTGACACCGTTGATCAGGAAGATCGTGACCGGCACCTTCGCCTTGCGGACGTGATTCAGGAATGCATCCTGCAGATTCTGCTTGTCGCCAGCCATTGCTTTGCCGTCCGTCTTGTTCTGTCCCTGTCAACACGATGTCTAAGCGGTTGTTCCCAGCCATGCAAGGCAGTGCGACCGCCTGTCAGCGGCGCCAGAACTCGGGCGAGAACAGCGCCAGGATCGCCAGCGTCTCGATGCGGCCGATGATCATGGCAGCGGCAAGGATTGCCTTGGTCATGTCGGGCAGACCCGACCACCCCTCCCACGGGGCCGAGGCGATGCCGGCGCTGCCTTCAAAGACCGGGGTCAGCGGGATCGCGCCCGCCAGCGGGCCGGTATTCGTCAGCGCGGCGATGGACAGGATGGTCGCCGTCTCGAACTCGACCGCCTGAATCGAGACCAGAGCCACCACCACCGCAATCGAGATGGCAAACAGCATGAAGAAGATGAAGGCCAGATAGGCCCCCTCGCGGCGCAGATGGCGCGCGATCCGCCCGCCGCCCGCCACCGCCGAGGGATGGATGATGCGCTGCATCTCGCGTTCGCCGTGTCGCGCCAGCGCATAGACGCGCAACAGCTTGACGCCGCCCGCCGTGGTCGCCACACCGCCGCCCATCATCGCCAGCCCCGCCAGGATCAGCCCTGGCGCGGTCAGCCCCGACCAGGCCCGCGCGCCCTGCCAGTCATTCGAGTTCCAGCCCGTCGTGGTCAGGTAACTCAGCGCATTGAAGGCCACGCCCCACAGCGCGCGCAGGCCCGCCCCGATGCCCGCCAGCGGCTCCTGCCCGTCCGGGCCGGCCTCGATCGCGCCGATGAAGTGGCGCAGGAACAGGACCGCCGTAACCAGCGCGACCAGCCCCGCAGCCAGCCGCAATTCGGGATCGTCGCGCAGCCTTTCGCTGGCGCGCAGCGTGCCGCCGCCCGGCCAGAAGCGCCGAGACAGGGCAGGCAGCAGGAACAGAAAGACCAGCGCCTCGCCCGCAAAGCCCGAGACCTCGCCCGCAGGCCCCAGAACCGGCGATATCCCCGAGGTGGACAGGGTTCCAAGCGCGCGGCACAGCGCCAGAAAGGACGGATCGCCCGCCAGAAGCAGCCCCACCCACAAGGCCAGCGTCAATCCGGCATAAGGGGGCAGCACCGCCTCGGCGGCGCGCAGGACGCGCAACAGAGGATCGTTGGGCGCGGATTCGATCAGCGGGCCCGCCCGTTCGGCCCGACGCAGCACCTGTCCCGTATCGGCCAGGCGGCGGGTGTCCTGGGGGTTGGTCATGAGCTCGAACCCACCCACACGCAACGGTGCAAGGATCGCCACGGCGGCGACCAGAACGAAGAAGCCGCCCATCCAGCCCACCAGCGCACGCCACAGATGCAGCGGCTGGGGCAGCAGGTCCGCCGAATAGAGCGAAGCCCCCGTCGTGGTCAGTGCCGAGACCATCTCCCACCAGGCGTTGAACCAGCCGGTATCAGGCAGGCTTTCGGCGAAGGGCAGTGCAAGGATCAGCGGCAGACCCGCAAAAACGGCCAGCATGTTCAGCAGCATCGTGGGTGCGCGGCCATCCGGACGGTTTCCCTGCATGGCCAGTCCGATCAGGAAGCAGAAGACCAGGATCAGAAGCCCGGCATAGAAGAAGTTGCGGGCAATTGCCGCATGGCCCGTGATCGAGGCATGGGCCGCAGGCAGCCACATCATCAGCGCCGCAAGGCCGCAGACCAGGACCAGCAGCGGCAGGCGCATCAGGATCGCGCGCATCGCCCGCGCCTCAGAAGTAGTCGATCGAGACCTGAAGCAGGCGCTCGACCTCGGGAACATCGGCGGTCAGGGCGAAGATCAGCACCAGATCGCCCTCGTCGATACGGGTATCGGCGGCGGGCATGACGATGCGGTCGCCCTTTTGCACGGCGCCAATCAGCGCGCCTTCGGGAAATTCGATGTCGCGGATGGTGCGGCCCGCCATCGGAGAGGTGGACAGAACCTGCGCCTCCATCACCTCGGCCTCGGCGTCCCCGATGGAATAGAGATCGCGCACCCGGCCATGCCGGATATGGCGCAGAATGGTCGAGACGGTCGTGGCGCGCGGGTTGATGTAGGCGTCGATGTCCAGCGCACCCATCAGCGGCACAAGCGTCGGGTCGTTGACCAGCGCGATGGCCATGCGCGCACCGGCCTGCTTGGCCCGGATCGAGGCCAGGATGTTCGTCTTGTCGTCATCGGTCACGGCCAGAACCGCATCGGCCGAGGAAACCGAAGCCTCATCCAGCAATTCAACCGACAGGCCGTCCCCGTTCAGCACGATGGTCCGTTCCAGCCTGTCGGCGGCGAATTCCGCGCGGGCGCGGTCGCGCTCGATCAGCTTGGCGCGGATGCGGTCGGGACGTGCCTCGAGCGCGCGGGCCACGGCCAGCCCGACATTGCCCGCGCCGATGATGACCAGCCGCTCTTGCTTGCGCGGGGGCTTGCCGAAGATGTCCAGCGTGCGGGCCACGTCATCGACATGGGCGAACACATAGATCTGATCGCCCGCGAAAAGCTGGTCGCCCGGTTCGGGCGCGAAAAGCCGCCCCTCGCGGCGCACCCCGACCACGATGGCGCGCAGGCTGGAAAACAGCTCGGAAAGCTGCCGCAGGGGCGTGTTCAGCGCCGGGCAATCGGGTTCGAGGTCGATCCCCAGCAGATGAACCCGCCCCTTGAGGAAGGTCTCGACATCAAAGGTCGAGGGCGCCGACAGACGTTGCAGCGCGGCCTTGGCGACCTCTCGTTCGGGGCTGATGACCACGTCGATGGGCAGGTGCTCGGTCCGGTAGAGGTCGGAATAGATCGCGTCGAGATAGGCGCCCGAACGCAGCCGCGCGATCTTGCGCGGCACCTGAAAGACAGAATGGGCGACCTGGCAGGTGACCATGTTCACCTCGTCCGAATGGGTCGCGGCGATGATCAGGTCGGCGTCGCGCGCGCCCGCGCGATCCAGCACATCGGGATGGCTGGCAAAGCCCGTGACGCCCTGCACATCCAGCGCATCGGTCGCCCGCCGGATCAGATCGGCATTGTTGTCGATCACCGTCACATCGTTGCGTTCGCCCGCAAGATGGCGCGCGATCTGCCAGCCGACCTGCCCGGCACCGCAAATGATGATCTTCATCGACTGCCCTCGTGTCGCACGAAACGCGCCCCCTTCCGGGTCGGCGCCTTGCAAGCCCCCTGCCTATGCCGGCCGCAGGCAAGGCGCAAGCGCGGTCACTTGCCCATCATCATGTCCTCGTCGCTGCGCATTCCACCCACCACGCCAAGCGATTTCAGCTTGCGATGCAGCGCGCTGCGCTCCATGCCCACGAACTGCGCCGTGCGGCTGATATTCCCGCCGAAGCGGTTGATCTGCGCGACAAGGTATTCGCGCTCGAACAATTCGCGCGCCTCGCGCAGGGGCATCGCGGTCACCTGCGGGCCAAGGCTCAGCGCATCGCTGTTGTCGGGAGTGGCGCCCTGCGGTTCCAGTTCCGAGGGCTGGATCGGGCCCGGACCTTCGGCCAGGATCAGCACACGTTCGATCACGTTGCGAAGCTGGCGGATATTGCCCGGCCAGCGCATGGATTGCAGCGCGGCGACGGTTTCCTCGGGCAGATCCCGCGGCGTCAGGCCCTGTGTCGCGTGGAAATGTTCGATGAAGTGGCGGGCCAGCAGGGCGATGTCGTCGCGCCGGTCCGCCAGCGAAGGCACCGCGATGGGCACCACATTCAGCCTGTCATACAATTCCTGCCGGAAGCGCCCGGCCGCGATTTCCGCCATCAGATCGCGATTGGTCGAGGACAAGACCCGCAGATCGACGCGCACCTTGTCCGACCCGCCCGCCCGGACGAATTGCTGTTCGGTCAGCACCCGCAGGATCTTGGGCTGGGTGCCAAGGGGCATGTCGCCCACCTCGTCGAAATAGATCACCCCGCCATGCGCCTGTTCCAGCAGGCCCGGTTCGATCCCGCGCTCGGCCGATTCGCGGCCGAACAGGACCTCTTCCATCCGCTCGGGCTCGATCGTGGCGCAGGGGACGGTGACGAAGGGCGCATCCGCGCGCGGGCTATGGGCGTGGATGTAGCGCGCGGCCATTTCCTTGCCGGTGCCGGGCTCGCCCGACAGCAGCACCCGCCCGTTCGAGCGCGCGACCTTGTCCAGCGCATCACGCAGACGGCGGAAGGGCGCGGAATGGCCCAGCATCTGGACCTGACGCTCGCCCCCGCGCCGCAGCGAGCTGTTTTCGCGGCGCAGGCGGCTTGTTTCCATCGCCCGGTTCACCACGACCATCAACTGGTCGATGTTGAAGGGCTTTTCGATGAAGTCATAGGCGCCCTGCTTGATCGCCGCGACGGCGATCTCGATATTGCCGTGCCCCGAGATGATGATGACCGGCACATCGGGATTGTTGCGCTTGACCTGTTTCAGGATGTCGATGCCGTCCATCCGGCTGTCCTTGAGCCAGATGTCCAGCACCATCAGCGCCGGTTCGCGCTCGTTCAGGGCGGTCACGGCCTCATCGGAATTGGCGGCCAGCCGCGTCTCGAACCCCTCGTCCTTCAGGATGTCCGCGATCAGTTCGCGGATGTCTCGTTCGTCATCGACGATCAGGATGTCGCTCATGATGTCGCCTCGTCCTTTTCTCTGCTCTTGGTCTTGGCCGCGCGGACGGGGTGGCGTTCGCGCGGCAGCCGGATTTCGGCCATTGCCCCCGGTCCATCGGGCGCGTCGGTCAGGGACAGGCTGCCGCCATGTTCCTCGACGATCTTCTTGACGATGGGCAGGCCAAGGCCCGTGCCCGTGCTTTTCAGCGTCACATAAGGCTCGAACAGGCGCGAGCGGTCGGCGGGCAGGCCGGGGCCGTTGTCGATGATGCGGATGCAGACAGTTTCGGGGGCAGTCTCCAGCGTGACGCGGATCGCGGGCACATAGCCGGAACGGTCCAGACATTCCTCGACCGCCTCGCCCGCATTCTTCAACAGGTTCGTCAGCGCCTGACGCAGCATCCCGGCATCGGCATCGACGATCACCGGGGCGTCGGGGATCTCGGTCTGCAAGGCGCCGTGCAGCGCGTCCTGCTGAAGCAGAACCACCTCGCGCAGCAGCGCCGCGATATCGGTCTCGGCGCGGTCGGGTTCGGGCATCCGCGCAAAGCGGCTGAACTCGTCCACAATGCGGCGCAGGTCGTTGGTCTGGCGGATGATCACGTCGGTATATTGTTCCAGTGCGGCCTGGTCGCCTTGGGGCACCAGAGGCCCGAACTTGCGCCGCAGGCGTTCGGCAGAAAGCTGGATCGGCGTCAGCGGGTTCTTGATCTCATGCGCCACACGGCGGGCGACATCACCCCAGGCGGCCATGCGCTGCGCGCTGACCAGTTCGGTCACATCGTCGAAGGCGACCACATATCCCTCCAGCGCGCCATCGCCGCCGCGCCTGACGGCCATGCGGACCAGCAGGCTTTCGATCCGGCCCTGACGGGTCAGGCGCACCTCGTCCTGCACGGTTTCCGCGACCGAGGCTGACAGGCGGTCGAACAGGGGCGCGAATTCCGGCACGGCTTGGGACAGAAGCGCGTCGATGTCGCGCCGGGGGTCCAGGCCCAGCAGGCGGCTGGCCGAGCGGTTGACGAAGTCGATCTCGCCAGCGGCGTCCAGACCGATCACGCCCGACGTGACCGAGGACAGCACATTGTCGAACAGGCGGCGCTGTTCGTCGGACAGACGATAACTTTCGACCAGTTCGTCGCGCTGCGCCTTGAGCTGGCGCGTCATGCGGTTGAAGGCCAGACCCAGAGTCTGGATCTCGTCGCCGGTGCGCGGCTCGGGAACCTGGACTTCGAGATCGCCCTGCCCGACCCGCTCTGTGGCCTGCGCCAGCAGACCGATGGGCCGCGACAGACGGCTGGCGAACCACAGGCCCAGCCAGATCGCGGCCGAGACCAGCAGAAGGGCAAAGCCCAGATAGACCAGCGAGAATTCAAACAGCACCCGCGCGCGCATTTCCTCGAGCTGGCGATAGTCGCCCACTGTCGCGCGCGTCTCGTCCAGAAGCCCCAGCAGGCTGCCATCGACATCGCGCGTCACATACAGATAACGGTCCGCCAAAGGCGGCAGCGCGACCAGCGCGCGGAATTCGTCATTCGCCCAGTCCTCGATCAGGACCAGTCCCTCGGTCTGCGCCTGATCCAGTTGCGCGGTCGAGGGTTCTTCATACCAGAACAGGTAGCTGCGGTCGCCCCGCGCCCGGATCTCGCCCGCGCCGTTGATGATATAGGCCTCGCGCAGGCCGCGCTGGATCAGCGCCTGTCCCTGGACCAGAAGCTGCCGCATCTCGGCATCCTCGATCAGGGGGTTGGCGCGGGCCGCCTGAGTCAGGAAGCCGGCCAGGGCGCGCGCATCCTCGGACAGATCGCGACGGTGTTCTTCCTGATAGGCTTCGGCTGCGGCCTGCGAGGTCGTGACGACCTGCTGCACCCGTTCCGAGAACCAGCCCTCGAGTCCGATATTGACCAGAACGCCGGCGAACAGCGCGACCAGCACCGTGGGCACCAGCGCCAGACCTGCGAAGATGGCGACCAGCCGCCCGTGCAGCCGCGACGCGGGCGCGTTCGTGCGCCGCGCCAGGATCAGCCGCGCCATCCGCGCCATCACGAAACCGGTCAGCAGGATCAGATAGGCCAGATCCAGCAGCAGCACCAGGCGCATCAGCCGCCCGTCCAGCCCCCGCCCCAGAGGGCCCAGCATCGCGATTGTCGCGCCGCCCAGCAGCAGCCCGACAAGCAGGATGACCCAGCCCAGAATCTTCCGGGATTCGCGCGGCAGGCGCAATCTAGCCAGATTGTCCCAGCCAAGACCTGATACGGACCCCGCCATGACCCCCACATCCGCCGTCTGTCGCGGCTTTTCCAACGCGGCGCGCGGGTCGTTGTGACCCTTGCGCTGCGACCTGTGGCGGTTTTACATCAGTTTGCGGCGCCGTGTCACCTCGATATTCAGCTCGGTCAGCTTCTTGCGCAGCGTATTGCGGTTGATCCCCAGCAGGTCGGCACAGCGCAGCTGGTTTCCGCCCGTTGCATCCAGCGCCACCTGCAGCAGCGGACGCTCGATCTCGCGCAGGATGCGGTCGTAAAGCCCCGGAGGCGGCAGTGCATCGCCATGCAGGTCGAAATAGCGTTGCAGATGCGCCTCGACCGAATCCGACAGGCGGGCATGGGCGGCGGGCATGGGGATGGTCTGTTCGGGCTGGAAGCCGACAGGGCCAACCGGCGCGTTCACGCCGGCAGGCGGGGGGGCCATACGGACGCCGGCCTGCTGGCTCAGCGCCTCGCGCATCTCGGTCGCGCTGATCTGCGGGCCGTTCGCGGTCAGCGCCAGACGGCGCATCATGTTTTCCAACTCGCGCACATTGCCCGGGAAGGGATGGGCGCGCAGCATGGCCGAGGCCTCGTCGGACAGGCTGCGTTCGGGCAGACCCTGCGAGGCCGCGCGCGCCAGCAGGTGCGAGGCCAGCGGCAGGATGTCATCGACCCGCGCGCGCAGGGGCGGCACGCTGATCGTCACCCCCGCCAGCCGGTAATAGAGGTCCGAACGCAACCGCCCCGCCGCCACATCGGCCTGGGGGTCGGGGCCGATCGTGGCCACGATGCGCGGCGCGCTGGCGCGGTCGGGGCCGCTTTCCATCGCCTCGATCATGCCGATCAGGCGGGCCTGCGCGGCCGGATCGAAGCCCGCCGGGTTCTCGATGACGATGGTGCCGCCGCGGGCGCGGTCGGTGGCGCGGGCGATGGCCTCGTCTCCGGAATCGGCCGAGGTCAGAATCGCAAGCCCCCCTTCGCGGCGATCCGACAGGTCGTGAAAGCTGCGTGCGATGGTGGTCTTGCCTACGCCCGCCTCGCCCGCGATCAGGACGGGCAGATCGGCGTTCAGCACCCGCGCGACCATGCGGAACAGCGCCTGCATCGCGGGCGCGTGGCCGATCAGGGGCATGGCCGGATCGGCCGTATCGCGCGGCGCGGCCAGCGGTTCGGGGACAGGATCGGATTTGCGCGGGCGGCGCGACAGGGCCTGGCCTGCCCTGGACATCAGGTCTGGCAGGTCAAAGGGCTTGGGCAGATATTCGAAAGCCTCGGCCTCGGTGGCGCGGATCGCGGTGACGATGGTGTTCTGCGCCGAAATCACGATGACCGGCAGATCAGGGCGCATTTCGCGAAAACGGGGAATACGATCAATGCCGTTGCCGTCGGGCATCATCACGTCGGTGATGACCAGATCTCCGCGCCCCTCCTCGACCCATTTCGACAATTGCGCCAGGCTGCCGGTCGCATGGACGCGACAGCCCGCGCGCGTCAGTGCCTGCGTCAGCACCGTGCGGATGGTGCGGTCGTCGTCAGCGATCAGAACGGTTCCGTCCATGGGTTCGGTCCTTATGCCTTGGGCAGTGAAAGTCGGAAAACGGTGCGTCCAGGGCGGCTGTCCACGCGGATCAGTGCGCCGTGGTCGGTGATGATCTTGCTGACCAGCGCCAGCCCCAGCCCGGTGCCGTTCTCGCGCCCCGAGACGAAGGGCTCGAAGACCTGATCGGCGATCGCAGGGGGAAAGCCCGGCCCGTTATCTTCGACCTCGATCTGCAGGGGCAGCGGGCGGCCTGCGGGATCGGCCTCGTCGGGGGGGCGGCGCAGGGTGTGGTCATAGAAGCTGCGCAGCCGGATCAAGCCGCCCGTCTTGCCCGCCAGCGCCTCGGCGGCGTTCTTCACCAGGTTCAGGCAGACCTGCATCAGCTGGTCGGCATCCGCCAGTGCCATGGGCAGCGAGGGGTCGTAATCGGTCACGATCCGCAGGCCCCTGGCGAAACCCACCTGGGCCGAGCGGCGGACCTGTTCCAGCACGTCATGGATGTTGACCGGCGCCAGAATCGGCGGCGAAGTATCGCCGAAGCGCTCCACCTGATCCAGCAGCGCGACGATGCGGCGCGATTCGCTGACGATCATCTCGGCCATCTCGCGGTCTTCGGGGCTGGCGTTCATTGCCATCAACTGAGCCGCGCCGCGAATGCCCGCCAGCGGGTTCTTGATCTCGTGGGCCAGCATCTCGGCCATGCCGATGGCGCTGCGCGCGGCGCTGCGGATGCTGCGGCTTTGATGGATGCCGTCCAATTCCTGCGGGACGATGAGCAGGCTGACCGCGCCCCCGGATTCGGCGCCCCGGCCCAGATGGACGGCGGCGCGGCGCGTCAGATGGCCGCCCGCCCGGTCGCCGATCTCGAATGCGACCGAGGGGTGATAGCCCGTCTCATCGGTCGCCTTGACCCGTGCGATCATCGGCGCCAGCGCCGGGTCGATCCGCAGCCGCGTGGCGATCTCGTCGCCCTCCAGCGCCTTGCCCAGGGTCGAGTTGCGCGACAGGTTCAGCCAGAACTCCGCCGCCTCGTTCATGGCGGCAATGCGCCCGCAGCCGTCAAGGATCAGCGCGGGCAGCGGCAGGCAGTCCCAGCCCGGCCCCGGTTGCGCCTCGACGAAATCGCGGGGGCGGGAATGGCTCATGCGGCCTCCTGCGCGGGATGGGGGGCCTCGGCGAAGGCGCGCGCGATCAGGGCCAGGGTCGCGGCGGGGGTCTCGGCCTGCACCAGTTCGGCGCGTCGGGGGGAACGGGCGGCTTCGGCATACCAGCCCAGATGCTTGCGCGCGACGCGCAGGCCCAGCTCGGTGCCGTAGAAGCCCAGGATATCCTCGTAATGTTCGGCCACCAGATCGACCAGGGCCGCGCCCTGCGGCACCTCGGGCGCGGGCGCGCCCCATAGCTCATGCGCGATCTGCGCCAGCAGCCAGGGCCGCCCCTGCGCACCGCGCCCCACCATCACCGCATCCGCCCCCGAGGCCGCCAGCGCGGCCCGGGCGCTGGCCGCATCCACCACATCGCCATTCGCGACCACAGGCGGACGCCCCGGCAGATCGGCCACCGCCCGGATTGCCGCCCAATCTGCCCGCCCCTTGTAGAACTGCGCCCGCGTGCGGCCATGCACGGTCAGCATGGCGACCCCCGCATCGCGCGCCCGCCCCGCCAGATCGGCGGCGTTCAGGCAATCGTCATCCCAGCCCAACCGCATCTTCAGCGTGACCGGCACGCTGACCGCGCCCAGCACCGCATCGACCAGCCTCATCGCGTGATCCAGATCGCGCATCAATGCCGCGCCGGACAGACCGCCCGTCACCTTCTTGGCCGGGCAGCCCATGTTGATGTCGATGATCCGCGCGCCCATCCCCGCCACAATGCGGGCGGTTTCGGCCATCGCCGCCGCCTCGCGTCCCGCGATCTGGACGCTGACGGGCCCCCGTCCCTCGGTCAGGGCCTTGGCGCGCACCGCCGCGCGGGTCGAGGGGCGGGGCGTCACCATCTCGGACGAAGCGACCATCTCGCTGACCATCAGCCCCGCGCCAAAGCGCGCAACGGCGCGGCGAAACGGCAGATCGGTGATTCCCGCCATGGGTGCAAGAAACACCGGCGGGCCAAGCTGCGTATCGCCTAGGATGATCGGTTGCGATTTGTGCATGACTTCTCCTTCGCGCCGGGCCGGCAAGCCCGCAAGGGCAGCAATCCCCGCGTGCAATGCCCAATTCGCAGGCGGGATGTCTCTGCCTTTCATTTGATCACATCGCACATGAAAAGGGCAGATGCGATGCGAACCGCTGCCAGGCCACGGCACCAGCCCGCATGTGCGTGCCCGTGCGTGCCGGTGCCACGGCGCAAACCGACATGCTGTCGCATCTGCGGGGGCAATGCGTCGCGGACAGACGTGGCCGCGGGTTGCCGCTCCTGCTTAGATGGGTGCCGGAATGCAAGGGGGAAGGGTGAACCATGTTCCTGTCGGTCTTCGATCTGTTCAAGCCGGGCGTCGGTCCGTCATCCTCGCATACGATGGGGCCGATGGTGGCGGGCGCGCGCTTTCTGGACGACCTGCGCGCCCAGCCCTTCACCGCGCATGGGCTGCGCGCCAGCCTGCATGGCAGCCTGGCCTTCACCGGCAAGGGACATGCGACCGACCGCGCCACGATCCTGGGCCTGGCCGGGTTCCACCCCGCCACGCTGGACCCCGACCAGGCCGAGGCCGCCTTGGCCGAGAACCGCGCCAGCAAGCGGCTGCAACCGCCCGGCCTTGCGGCCCTGGCCTTCGATCCCGACCGGGATCTGCGCTTAGACTACGACAACCCCCTGCCAGGCCACGCCAACGGCATGACCATCTCGGCCACCGACGCGCAGGGCGACGTGATCCTGCACCGCGTCTATTACTCGATCGGGGGCGGCTTCGTGCTGACTGCCGAGGAACTGGCCGCACGGGCGGGCGAGACACGCAGCGATGCCTCGGTCTCGGTGCCCTATCCCTTTGCCAGCGCCGCCGAGATGTTGGCCATGGCCGAGGCTTCGGGCAAGTCCATCGCCCGGATGAAAGAGGAAAACGAACTTTGCTTCCGCGCCCCCGGCGAACTGCGCGAAGGGCTGGCGCGGATCTGGGCGATCATGCGCGACTGCATGGACCGGGGTCTTGCGACCGAAGGCGTGTTGCCCGGCGGGCTGAACGTGCGCCGCCGCGCCGCCGCCATCCACCGCAAGCTGATCCAGGAACGCGGGCTGAACATGACCGCGCCTCATGTCATCAACGACTGGATGAGCGTCTATGCCATGGCCGTGAACGAGGAAAACGCAGCCGGCGGCCGTGTCGTCACCGCGCCCACGAACGGCGCGGCCGGGACGGTGCCCGCCGTGATCCGCTACTGGCTGGACCATGTGCCGGGCGCGTCCGAGCGGCTCTTGCCCGATTTCCTGCTGACAGCGGCGGCGATCGGCGGGCTGATCAAGCATAATGCCAGCATCTCGGGCGCGGAATGCGGCTGCCAGGCCGAGGTGGGCAGCGCCAGTGCGATGGCCGCCGCCGGGCTGGCCGCCGTTCTGGGCGGCACGCCCCGGCAAGTCGAGAACGCCGCCGAGATCGCGCTGGAACATCATCTGGGCATGACCTGCGATCCGGTGAAGGGCCTTGTGCAGGTGCCCTGCATCGAAAGGAACGGCCTTGGCGCGATCAAGGCCGTCAGCGCCGCCAGCCTGGCCCTGCGCGGCGATGGCAGCCATATCGTGCCGCTGGACGCGGCCATCGAGACGATGCGCCAGACCGGCCGCGACATGTCCGACAAATACAAGGAAACCTCGCTTGGCGGACTGGCCGTGAACGTGCCGAATTGCTGATGCGCCAGGGCGGGCGGTGTCCTGCCCATCCGGCGCTGCCTGCTTGCCGTGCCGGGCCGGGGTTGCTAACGCTTGTGCGACAGTGATCCCGTTGCCATCCAGAGGCCAGAGCCCATGTTCTCGCGTTTCGCGCTTGTCGCGTTGATGACCCTGCCCCTTGCCGCTTGCGACAGCGAGGCCATGACCGACCTGCGCCGCAATATCGGCCTTGGCGCCGAGGCCGAGTCGCAGCCCGAGACGCCGGCAGGGCCACGCCCGCCCGCTGTTTCGCCGCTGGTCCAACCCATCGAGACCGGCGCCGAGGCCCGCCCCGTCGCCACGGTCGAGCCCCTCACCTATCGCGCCCAGGCCTTTGTGGCGCGCGGCAACGAGCCTTTCTGGAACGTGCAGGTCGCCGGCAACACCGCCACCTATCGCACGCCCGACAACCAATCCGGCCGTATCATCCAGGTCAACCGCCTGAACTTTGCCGGCGGCGTCGAATATATCGGCGTGCTGGGCGGGCGGCCCTTCGTGCTGAACCTGCGCCCGGGCGAATGTCAGGACAGCATGGCCGGCGAAGGTTTTCCGCTGACCGCGCGGCTGACGGTGCAGGGCCAGACCCGAACGGGCTGCGCCGCGCCAGGCACCGCCACCGCTACCGATGCCCCGGCCAACTGAGCCGGTTCCGGTGCGCCCTCACGCATGATTGTGTGGCGCGCCGCAACGATCCCTGCCAGAGGCGGACCGACCCCACCTCTGACCAGCCGCCACGATCGCCAAGAGGATGCTGCCCATGCGCCGATCACCCCTGCTGCGCCAGCTTCTGGCCACCACCCTGCCCCTTGCGGTGCTGACGATCCCCGGCGCGGCCCCCGCCGATCCGCTGGTCGCGCGTAACATGTCGGCCTATGGTATGCCCGGCGGAATCGACACGCCCACCGCCGAAACCCTGCCCGAGGGCAGTCTTGGCGCGACCATATCCTATTCGGATTATGCCTTGCGCAACAACGTCTTCTTTCAGGTTCTTCCGCAGTTGACGGCCAATCTGCGCTATTCCCGCGTGGACGGGATCAACGATTTCCGCAATGACGGCTTCATCTGGGACCGGTCCTTCGACCTGCGCTACCAGCTCTTCGAGCAGCAGGGCTGGCGGCCGGCTGTCTCCATCGGCCTTCAGGACTTTCTAGGCACCGGCGTCTATTCGGGCGAATACATCGTGGCGACCCGGCAGGTCACGCCGAATGTCCGGGCCAGCATCGGGCTTGGCTGGGGCACGCTGGCGGGTCGGCCGCGCGTGATCGACGCCGCCGATCTGGGCGGCACCGCCAATACCAGCGACTGGTTCCGAGGCGAAGCGCGGCCCTTCGGCTCGGTGTCGTGGGACGTGAACGACCGGCTGACCCTGACGGCGGAATATTCCAACGATGTCTATCAGGCCAGCTACAGCAATGGCGGCTTTTTCCAGCAGGGCAGTGCCGAGCCGGGCCGGCTGAATTTCGGCGCCAGCTACCGGATGCGCCGGAACTATCAGCTTGGTCTCTATACGATCGGCAATGAAAGCATCGGCGCACAGTTCACCGTGACGCTGAACCCGCGCGAGGCCGCCTATCCCTCGGGGTTGGAAAAGGCCCCCGCCCCGGTGCGCCCGCGCCCCGCCCCCGCCGCCGATCCCGAGGCCTGGTCGCCCGAATGGGCCAGCGACCCCACCGCCCGCCCCGTGCTGCAAAAGGTTCTGGCCGATGCGCTGGCAAAAGAGGGACAGATCCTCGAATCGATGACCCTGTCGGCCACGCGGGCGGAATTGCGCATCCGCAACAACCGCTACAACCAGCAGGCGCAGGCGATCGGGCGCACCGCGCGTCTGATGACCCGCGCCCTGCCTGCCACGGTCGAAACCTTCGTGATCACCTCGTCGGCGGACGGGCTGCCGACCTCGTCCGTCACCCTGCGCCGCAGCGATATCGAGCGGCTTGAAAACACCGAAGTCGGCCAGATCGCCGCCGCAACCGACCTGTCGGATGCCACCCCCCGTCCCGCCGGGCTGATCCAGACCGAGGATCTGTTCCCGCGCTTCCGCTGGCGGATCGGGCCCTATTTCGATCTGGGCCTCTTCGATCCCGAAGAACCCCTGCGCTACGAATTCGGCGCCGAGGCGCGGGCCAGCTATGAATTGCTGCCCGGCCTGATCGCCACCGGCGCCATCCGCCAGCGCGCCTTCGGCGACATCAGGCAAAGCGGCCCCGGCGTTCCGGGCGAACGCGGCCGCCGCTTTACCCCCGAGGAATATCTGGCCGATCCCTCGCTTGAGACCACGCCCGAAGGTGTGCCGCGCGTGCGGTCGGACACGCGGATGTATGCGGGCAATACCAGCCCGATCATTCCGGAACTGACGCTGGCCTGGTTCGCCAAGCCCTCGGATCAGGTCTATAGCCGCGTGACCGTGGGCCTGCTGGAACGCGCCTATGGCGGCGTCTCGGCCGAGGTGTTGTGGAAACCGGTCAACTCGCCCCTGGCCTTCGGCGCCGAGGTGAACCGCGTGCGCAAGCGCGATTTCGATGCGCGGTTCGATTTCCGCGATTACGAGGTCACGACGGGCCATGTCTCGGCCTATTACGAACTCAGCCAGGGCTTCATTGCGCAGCTTGATGTCGGCCAGTATCTGGCGGGCGACCGGGGCGCGACCTTCACGCTGACCCGCGAATTCGCCAATGGCTGGCGGGTCGGCGCCTATGCGACCAAGACCGACCTGTCGGCCGAGGAATTCGGCGAAGGCAGCTTCGACAAGGGCGTGACCTTCTCGATCCCGATTTCCTGGGCGACCGGCACGCCGACCCGCGAGCGGGCCGAAAGCCGCATCCGTTCGCTGTCGCGTGACGGGGGCGCGCGGGTCGAGGTCAAGGATCGTCTCTATGACAAGGTGCGCGACAGCCACGGCGTCAGGATGCAACAGGGCTGGGGGAGTTTCTGGCGATGATCTTGAAACCGATGAAGGCCTTGACCGCCTTGGCCCTGCTGGGCGCGCTGGCCGCCTGCGGCAACGAGGGTCCGGGCGTCGTGACGCGCACCGCGCAGGCGGTGCTGGCCGACCGCGTCGCCCGCGCCCAAGGCGCGCCAGAGACGACCGCACCCGCCCGCAGTGACGCCGAACGCGCCGCCGAGGCTCTGCGCGTCAATCCCGGTCCCCTGATCCAGGTCGGGTTCGAGACGCTGGGCCAGACGCAGATCATGGCCATGGTCGGCCAGAATGGCGCGATGCGGACCTACATGACCCCTTCGGAAGAGGCCGTGATCCTGCGCGGTGGCATGCTGGTCGGCACCCGCGGTCTGGGCCGCGACCTGTCGGTCGCCGAGCCGGGCACCGAGGCGCTGATCCGGGCGGGCCGTGCCGGTCAGGGCACGCGTATCATGCGCTATCTGTCAGGCGACGGGCTGGAACGGCCGCTGCAATTCGCCTGCACCGTCGCGCCGGGCCCGCAGACCGGATTGATGACCGAAGACTGCGAAGGCCACGGCACGCGCTTCCAGAACACCTATGCGCTGGAGGGCGGGCAGATTCTTGCCTCGCGGCAATGGGTAGGCCCGGGACTGGGCCATGTGACGATCGCGACGCTGCGGCCCTGACAGGGCGCCACGCGGAACAGGAAAACGCCGGTCCCTGCGGGGCCGGCGTTTTCCTGTTACCGCGTCACGGCATTTGCGGGGCGGACAAAAGGAAAGGGGCCGACCCGAACGGGCCAGCCCCCTGTCAACGGGCCATCGAACGACCCGCCGGATATCAGCTGTCGTCGCTGTCCGAAGCGACGGCGGCGATCACGGCCAGCAGCAGCAGGGCCGGAACGACCAGGCCAGCGTTGGTGGTGGCGGCGCTTTCTTCGACGATGACGGGCTCGACTTCGACGACGGGGGCAACGAAGCCACCAGCGAAGGCCGAGGTAGCCGACAGGGTCAGTGCGGCAGCGAGAGTAGCGAATTTGGTCATGATCATGCTCCGTTTCATTGAAGGCTGCCGTCACCGGCAACATCGGTGCGACACTTGCACAAACCCGGACGCTTGAAAAGAAGCATTAATTCAGAGGCGCGCCGGGTCCAGGCAGGTGTTGCATATTGGCAAACACGCTTGGTGGCGCTTCGTTCCGGACGGGGCCATTACCTTGGAAAAGCGTGGCAAAATCGCACTAGTGGCGGCGAAGGATCTGGGAAGCCACGAAAAAAATTGCCGCGACGGTCACAATCGTGGGACCGGCCGGGCTGTCCAGACGCAGGCTTGTCCATAATCCCAACCCGACCGAGGCCGCCGCAATCGATGCCGCACCGGCGGCCATCCGCTCGGGCGAGCCGGCCCATCCGCGGGCTGCCGCCGCCGGCACGATCAGCATGGCCGAAATGAGCAGCGAGCCCACCACTCGAATCGCCAGGGCGACCACCACGGCCAGCGCCAGCGACAGGACCAGCCGTTCGACCCGCGGGTCGATCCCCACAGCCATGGCCAGTTCCTCGTTCAGGCTACTGGTCAGCAGGCGCTGCCAGCGGATCATCAGAACCGCCAGGACCAGCGCCGCACCGCCCCAGATCAGCACCAGATCGCTGCGGCCCACCGCCAGGATATCGCCGAACAGATAGCCCGACAGGTCCGACCGCGCCCCCGGCACGAAGCTGATCGCCACAAGGCCGAAGGCCAACGCGGAATGGGACAGCACACCCAGCATCGTGTCCATCGCCTGCCCGCGTGAGACCAGCGCTGCCACCGTCACCGCCATCACCACAGCGACAGCCAGCGTGCCCGCATAGATCGAGATGTCGAAGGCCAGGGCCAGCGCCACACCCAGAATTGCGGCATGGGCGGTCGAATCGCCGAAATAGGCCATCCGCCGCCAGACGACGAAGCAGCCCAGAGGCCCCGCCACCAGCGCCAGCCCAAGCCCCGCCAGAATTGCGCGGGTAAAGAAATCGTCCAGCATGTCTTGTCCTGTCGTGCCCGCCGCTCAGGCGTGGCCGTGGTCGTGATCGCAGCCCGGCCCGTGGACATGTCCCGAAACCGTGCCGTCATGATCATGGTCGTGGTGGTGGCGGTAAAGCGCCAGCATCCCCTGTGCCTCGGCCCCGAACAGGGCGCGGTATTCGGGCGCGTTGCTGACATGTTCGGGCGTGCCCTCGCAGCAGACATGCCCGTTGAGACAGATGACACGGTCCGAAGACCGCATGACCACCAGCAGATCATGGCTGACCATCAGCACGGCCGCGCCGGTCTGCCGACGCACCTCTTCGATCAACTGGTAAAAAGCCACGATGCCCGGCTGATCCAGCCCCTGCGTCGGCTCATCCAGCACCAGCAGATGCGGGTCCGCCAGCAGCGCGCGCGCCAGAAGCACGCGCTGGAACTGGCCGCCCGAAAGCTGGGTCAATGGCCGCCTGCCCAGACCCGGAACGCCGGTGCGGGCCAAGGCCGCTTCGGCCTCGGCATCGCTGACGCGGCGCGGCAGCGACAGGAAGCGGCGCACATTCATCGGGATCGCCGTATCGACATGAACCTTCTGCGGCACATAGCCGATCCGCAGCCCGGCCCGGCGCGCCACGCGCCCCCCCGCCAGCGGCATATGCCCCAGAAGCGCCCGCACCAGCGAGGACTTGCCCGAGCCGTTCGGCCCGACCACGGTGACGATCTCGCCCGGGCTGATGCGGAAATCGACGCGATCCAGCACGGTGATGGCACTGTCGGGGCGGTTGATGGTCAGCGCCTCGGCCTGGATCAGAGCGTTCATGCGGCACCTTCCGCCGCGCAGGAGGCGCAGAGGCCAAGCGCCTCGATCGTCGCACGCTCGACCCGGAACCCGGCGGCTGCAGCGACATCGGACAGGACGGCGCGAACCGGCGCGGCCTCGGCCTCGGCCACCCGGTCGCAGGACCGGCAGATCAGAAAGGCCGGGTTGTGGTCATGACCCGGATTCAGGCAGGCGGCAAACGCGTTCAGACGTTGCAGGCGATGCGCCAGACCGTGGCTGACCAGGAATTCCAGCGCGCGATAGGCGACCGGAGGCTGTCGGCCGAAGCCCTCGGCGGCCAGCCGGTCCAGCACCTCATAGGCACCCATCGCGCGATGGCTTTCCAGCAGGATCTCCAAGGTGCGTCGGCGCACGGGGGTCAGGCGCGCGCCCTGACGCGCCAGGCGCGCCTCGGCCGCGTCCAGGGCTGCGCTGCTGCAATGCCGGTGATCATGCGGCTGGAAGGCCGCCGCGGGATCGGATGGCTGGTATAGGCGATCGGACACAGGGCCTCGCGCTCAAGGATTTGTTATAGCATTACGTTCAGCTTGACTTGTTACCTTGTAACACGGACAAGCGCCCTATCGCAACAGAAGCAAGGAGGCCCCCATGCGTCAAACCGCATCCATCGCAGCATTGCTGTCGCTGAGCGCCGCGCCTGCCCTGGCCGCGCCGGGCAATGTGGTCGCGGACATGCCTGCAACGGCGTCTCTGGTTCAGCAGGTTCTGGGCGATCTGGGCGACGTGCGCGTGCTTCTGCCAAGGGGCGCCAGCGTTCACCACTACCAGATGCGCCCTTCGGATGCGCAGGTCTTGCAGGAGGCGGATCTGCTGGTCTGGGTTGGGCCGGAACTGACCCCCTGGCTGGACCGCGCCGCCGCAAATCTGTCGGCCGAGACGGCGCGGCTGGAACTGCTGCGGGTTGAGGGCACCCATCTCCAGGACTACGCGACCGGGACAGCTCATGACCACGGGCACGACCATGACCACGGGCACGGGCACGGGCACGGGCATGACCATGACCATGACCATGACCATGAGCATGACCACGGACACGGGCACGGGCACGGGCACGATCACAGCCACGAAGGTACCGATCCCCATGCCTGGCTGGACCCGCAGAACGCGGTGGTCTGGCTGAGCGCGATCGCGGCCAGCCTGTCCGAGCAAGACCCCGACAATGCCGCGACTTATGCCGCAAATGCCGCGACGGCCGCCGACAGCATCACTGCGCTGCAGGCCGAATTGACCGCGCAACTGGCGCCTCATGCGGAACAACGGATGGTCGTCTTTCACGACGCCTATGGCTATTTTACCAACCGCTTCGGGATCGCTCCGGCCATTCCGGTGGCGCTTGGCGATGCGTCCAGCCCCTCGGCGGCCCGGATCGACCAGATCCGCCGCCAGATCGCCGAGACCGGCGCCACCTGCGCCTTTCCCGAATATGCTTATGACGCCCGCCTGATCGACACCGTGATCGAAGGCACCGAAACCCGCCTTGGCGGGACGCTTGATCCGCAGGGCGGATCAGGCGCGGAAACCTATCAGGACATGCTGCGTCAGATGGCCGACACGATTACCGAGTGCTTCGCTCAAGACTGAGGCGGCCCCGCAAGGCCAGCACGGGACAAAGCCAGCACAGAACAAGGGCGCGGTCGTCATGGCCGCGCCTTTTTCGCATACCTGATTCGAACTGGGGCGAGTTCATCAAACCCGACTCTTTTACTTTGACATTCCCGACGGAATCAGTCAGCTTTGGGATATCACGTCGAACCCTTGTCATCAGAGGCTGACCATGACCGCAACGCGCCCCGCCGATTTCACCCGCCCCGGCACTTCGCTGCTGGCCCATATCCCCCAGCATGACGCAATCAAGCTGACACGAGGGGGCAATCAGGCGCTGATCGTGCTGGATGAACAGGTCTATCAGCTGCGCATCACGCGCGCAGGCAAGCTGATCCTGACCAAGTAAGTGCAAGACGTTGCCGGAATGAAAAGGGCGCCCTGACAGGGCGCCCTTTTCCATCGGGGTCAGCCGCGCGGCCTGCCGCCCTTGCCGGGATCGGGGCGGCCGGGCTTGCCGCCTGGCCTGCTACCGCCTCGACGCGGACCGGATGCGCCGCCCGCCGGTTTGCCAGAGGACTTGCCGCCCGTCCGAGGCGCATCGCTCCTGCCGCGCCCTTCGGGACGCGGGCCGCCGGGCTTGCGGGCAAGGCCGCCCTTGCCGCGCGGGGCGCCGCTGTCGGGGCGCTTGCTCTCGAAAAACGCTGCGCCCTCGCCGCGCGAATGGCCTTGACTGCGCGGCTTGCCGGCCTCGGAGCGGGCGCCGCCTGTCGAGGCCCTGCCTCCGAAACCCGGTTTTCCGCCAGAGCGGGCGGGCCTGGCCTCGGTGGCGGCATCGCGGCTGCGCGGGGCAGTGCGGTCGGCAGATGTCCCGCGCGTCTTGCCGCCCGCCGGCTGCGGCTGCGGACGATCGCCCGAGGCCGGGCGAATACCCTGTTTCCCGGCCCCGCGATGGGGCGTCCCAAAGGGCGGACGCTGGCCGCCCTTGACTGTGCGGAGACGTGCGCCCGGGCTGCGCGCCATCCGGCCATCGCCCGCCTCGTCGCCTTTGCCGCGTTCGGCACCGCCCCCCGCCGCAGATCGCGGGCCGACACCCTGGCGCCGGCCTTCGGCACCACGGGGGCGAATCTCGCGCGGCCGTTCCCGGATATCGCCGGTCAGAAGCCCGCCCAGCTGATCGCGCAGGACGCGACGCTTGACCTCGACCACCTCGTTCTTTTCCATCGCCCCCAGCTTGAAGGGCCCGTATCCGATCCGGATCAGCCGGTTCACCTGCAGGCCGACATGGGCCATGGCCCGGCGGATCTCGCGATTCTTGCCCTCGCGGATGCCGACGGTCAGCCAGGCATTCGCGCCCTGCTGGCTGTCCAGCTTGATCTCCATGGGCGCGAAATCCTCGCCGTCGATGGTCACGCCGCGACGCAGGGGCGCAAAGGTCAAATCGTTCGGCGTGCCGTTCACGCGCACGCGGTAGCGGCGCAGCCAGCCCGTCGCGGGCAGTTCCAGACGGCGCTTCAGCTCGCCGTCATTGGTCAGCAGCAGCAGCCCCTCGGAGTTCAGGTCGAGCCGCCCGACCGTCATCACGCGCGGCAGATCGCGCGGCAGCGCGTCAAAGACAGTCTGCCGGCCCTTTTCGTCGGATTCCGAGGTGACAAGGCCAAGCGGCTTGTAATACAGCCACAGCCGCGTCTCTTGCGGAGCCTCCATCGGCTTGCCGTCGATCACGACGCGGTCGGTCGGCAGGATGTCCAGCGCGGGGCTGTCGATCTTCTTGCCGTTCACAGTGACGCGGCCCTCGATGATCATGCGCTCGGCCTCGCGGCGGCTGGCGACGCCGGCGCGCGCCATCACCTTGGCGATGCGTTCGGGTTCGGTCTTGGGGGCGGGGGTCTTGTCGTCGGTCATGCGATCCTCCTGCGCATCGCTGCGGGGTCAAGTCTGCGCTTCTAGGCGCTGGACCGGCGCGGGGAAAGGAAAATCGGCGCGGTGCTTGCGAACAGGGCGGGCTTTCGGCAAGACGACGCGATGAGCCGCTTTCTCAGCCATATGGATCAGGCCCTGGCCGAGGCCCGTGCCGCTGCCCTGCGCGGCGAGGTGCCGGTGGGCGCGGTCATCGCCTCGCCCGATGGGCGCGTGGTCGCAGCGGCGGGCAACAGGACGCGCGAATTCTCCGACCCCACCGCCCATGCCGAGATCCTGGCGATCCGGGCGGCCTGCGCGGCGCTGGGCTCCGAGCGGCTGCCGGGCCATGACCTGTGGGTGACGCTGGAGCCCTGCCCCATGTGCGCAGCGGCGATTTCGGCTGCCCGAATCGCGCGGCTTTACTTTGGGGCCGAGGATCAGAGAATGGGCGGTGTCCTGCATGGCGCACGAGTCTTCGATCACGCGCAATGCCATCACCGGCCGCAGGTCTATCCCGGCCTGGCGGCACCGGAGGCGCGCGCGCTGCTGCGCGATTTCTTCGCCGCCCGGCGCTAGCCGGTCCGGGGGCGCTTGAACCCCGGCGCTGCCCGGCCTATAGAAGGCAACATGCGGGTGTAGCTCAATGGTAGAGCAGCAGCCTTCCAAGCTGAATACGTGGGTTCGATTCCCATCACCCGCTCCAATCCTTCGTCAGGAACACAGACCGCATTCGGGGCGCCGCACATTCGGCGCGCCTCCACGGCCCTGGATGTCGGCAACGTCCTGTGCGTCAGAAGCCGAAGCTGAAGCGGCGCACCACGCCCAAGCGCAGCGAGGGCTGATAGGTTTCCGCCACCACCGGCGAATCGGCGGCGTCTCCGATCAGTTTGCCGTAACGGACCTCGCCCAGAAGGGCGGTGCTGTCGCTCAGCGCATAACGCGCCTCGAAGGTGATTGCGGCCTCGTTGAAACCAGCCCCGGGCGCGTAGGCGGGCAGACCGCTGGCCGACGCCTCGACATCGGTGATGCCGAAATAGGTATTGTTGAAGCGGGCATTGCCATAGGCGGCCTGAACACCAGACCACAACGTCATCTCGGGCGACAATTCGGTGCGATAGCGCAGGCCGACCGCTCCGGTCACACCCTCATGCCCGCCAAAACCGCGCCGGGCCGTGACATAGGCGGCCAACGGACCCAGCCCATAGCCTAGCCGCAGCCCGACCTCGACACTGCGGTCGATCGGCTCAAGCCCGTCCAGCAGATCGCCGTCCGAAGCCTCGCGCTTGCCCTTCAGCCCGAACGAGGGCGAGACCGAAAAGCCCTGGCCGTCGCTGGCCGCGCGATTGCGCAGGATGAGCCAGGGCGATTCGGCGCCATCATCGGCGCCCGGGTAGCTGGGCCCCAGCTCGACGCCCAGCCCCAGATCCAGATCGACCGCACGCCCCACAACCTGCGCCTGCAGCGGCGTAACGGCTGAGAACGAAGCTGCAAGGGCCAGGGCGAGCGCGTATTTCAACGTAATTCCCGGATGCGATGGGGTTGTTGAGCAAGCTCTATTCCACGACGGGCCTCAATGGCAATCTGCCCGGCCGTCGCGCTATCCCTTTTCTGCGGCTTCAAGCCTTTCGAGAGCTTTCATCCAGAGATCTTCGGCCAAGGCCAGGGCCTGGACGGCCTCGGCCCGCTTCCTGCCCCATTTCTCGGCCTCGGCGGGATCGGCATACAGCGCCGGATCGGCCAGCTTGACATCCAGCTTGCCCATCATCTCGGTCAATTTCCGGACGCGCTCTTCGGATTTGCGCACCTCGGCGCGCAAACTCAGAAGCATATCGCGCGAGGGTTTCCTGGGCGCGGCGGGTTTTGCCGCCTCGGCGGGCTTGTCGGCGGGGGTATCGCCGGACAGCAGGAACTTGCGGTAATCGTCCAGATCGCCCTCGTATGGGGCAACGGCGCCATCCTTGACCAGCCAGAGCCGGTCCGCGACCAGCCCCAGCAGATGCATGTCGTGGCTGACCAGCACCACCGCGCCGGTATAATCGTTCAGCGCCTCGGACAGGGCCTCGCGGCTTTCGATGTCCAGATGGTTCGTCGGCTCGTCCAGCACCAGCAGATGCGGCGCGTCGATCGTGGCCAGCAACAGCGACAGCCGCGCCTTCTGCCCGCCCGACAGGTCGCGCACCCTGGTTTCGGCCTGCGCCTCCATCAGGCCGAAGCCGGCCAGCCGGGCGCGCTGCCTGGCCTGTCCTTCGTCCGGGCGGACCGAGCGGATGTGGTCCAGCGGTGTCTCGTCCAGACGCAGTTCATCGACCTGATGCTGGGCAAAGTAACCCACGCGCAGCCTGGGCGAACGTGTGATCCGCCCTTCCATCGCATCAAGCCGCTCTGCCAGCAGCTTGGACAAGGTGGACTTGCCCTGCCCGTTCCGGCCCAAGAGCGCGATCCGGTCGTCCTGGTCGATCCGCAGGTTCAGCTTGCGCAGGACCGCGCGGTTGCCATAACCCACGCTGACCCCCTCCATCGCAATGATGGGCGGCGACATCTCCTCGGGCTGGGGGAAGGTGAAACGGTGGAACCTGGCCTCTTCGGGGGCGGTGATCGGCTCCATCCTGGCCAGCATCTTGACGCGGGCCTGGGCTTGGCGCGCCTTGCTGGCCTTGGCGCCGAAGCGGTCCACGAAACGTTGCAGATGCGCGCGGCGGTCGGCCTGCTTCCTGGCCTCGGCGGCCTGCAGGGCGCGTTTCTCGGCGCGGATGCGGGTGAAGCTGTCATAGCCGCCGGTATAGAGCGTCAGCTTCTTGTCCTCGAGATGCAGGATATGCCCGACGGCGCGGTTCAGAAGGCCCCGGTCGTGGCTGATGATGATGACCGTATGCGGATAGCGGGCCAGATAACCCTCCAACCACAGCGCGCCCTCGAGGTCCAGATAGTTGGTCGGCTCGTCCAGCAGCAGCAGGTCGGGCTGGGCGAACAGCACCCCCGCCAGCGCCACCCGCATCCGCCAGCCGCCCGAGAAATCGCCTGTGGGTCGGGCCTGATCGGCGGTCGAAAAGCCCAGCCCGTCAAGGATCGTCGCCGCGCGGGCCTCGGCCGACCAGGCGTCGATGTCGGTCAGCCGGGTCTGGATCTCGGCGATGCGGTCGGGATCGGTGGCCGTCGTGGCCTCGGCCATCAGCGCACTGCGTTCGCGGTCGGCGTCCAGCACCGTATCCAGCACCGAACGCGAGGTGGCTGCAGATTCCTGCGCCACGCCGCCGATGCGCACCCGCGGGGGCAGGCTGATCGAGCCGCCGTCAAGTTGGCTTTCCCCCCTGATCAGCCGGAACAGCGTCGTCTTGCCCGCCCCGTTGGGACCGACAAGCCCGACCTTGTGGCCTTCGGGAATGGTGGCGCTGGCCCCTGCGAACAAGGGACGACCCTGAATGGAATACGAGATGTTGTCGATACGCAGCATGAGCCGCGGCATGGCGCAAAGGGCGCGGGCCGTCAATGACCGGTTGTGCGAAGATATGTTATAATATAACTATATTGCGCCACTGCCAGGAGATTCCCATGACTGATCCCCGCCTTCCCGTCACCGTGCTGTCCGGCTTTCTGGGCGCGGGCAAGACGACGCTGCTGAACAACGTGCTGAACAACCGCGAGGGGTTGCGCGTCGCCGTCATCGTCAACGACATGTCCGAGGTGAATATCGACGCCGACCTGGTCCGGGCCGAGGGCGGTATGTCGCGCACCGACGAGACCCTGGTCGAGATGTCGAACGGCTGCATCTGCTGCACGCTGCGCGAGGATCTTCTGGCCGAGGTCCGCAAGCTGGCCGAGGCCGGGCGCTTCGACTACCTGCTGATCGAATCGACCGGCATCAGCGAGCCCCTGCCCGTCGCCACCACCTTTGAATTCCGCGACGAGAACGGCGACAGCCTGTCGGATGTCGCGCGGCTGGACACGATGGTCACGGTCGTGGATGCGGTGAACCTGCTGGGCGATTATTCCAGCCACGATTTCCTGGCCGACCGGGGCGAGGTGATGGGCGATGCCGACAACCGCACGCTGGTGGACCTGCTGACCGACCAGATCGAGTTTGCCGATGTGGTCGTGCTGAACAAATGCAGCGATGCCGGCCCCGACCGCGTCGATGCCGCGCTGAAGATCATCCGCGCGCTGAATGCCGATGCCCGCATCATCCAGACCGATCACGGCCGCGTGGCACCGCGCGAGATCCTGGATACCGGGCTGTTCGACTTCGACCGCGCCCACAGCCACCCCATGTGGGCGCGCGAGCTTTACGGTTTCGCCGACCACACCCCCGAGACCGAGGAATACGGCGTCACCAGCTTTGTCTATCGCGCCCGCCTGCCCTTCGATCCGCAAAAGATCCATGCCGCGCTGAACGGCCCCCTGCCCGGCGTGATCCGCGCCAAGGGCCATTTCTGGATCGCCACGCGGCCCGATTGGGTGGCCGAGTTCTCGTTGGCGGGGGCGCTGTCCTCGGTCAGGCCGCTCGGGCAATGGTGGGCCTCGGTGCCGCGCGACCGCTGGCCGACCCATCCCGAGGGACGCGCCTATCTGGACGCGCATTGGGCCGAGCCTTTCGGCGACCGGCGGCAGGAGCTGGTCTTTATCGGATCGGGCATGGACGAAGCGCGGCTGCGCGCGCAGCTTGACGCCTGCCTGATCCCCGAGGCTCTGGCCGCGACGCCGCAGCTCTGGTCCGGCATGGCCGACCCCTTCCCCGCCTGGCGCCGCAACGCGCAGGCCGCCTGAGCGGGACTTGCCCACCCCCGCACCCCGGTCTAGCCTTTCGCACGAGGGAGGACCGGGATGCAGGATCTGGGCGAATACGACTATGTCATCGTGGGCGCGGGCTCGGCCGGATGCGTGCTGGCCAACCGGCTGTCGGTCGATCCGCGCAACCGCGTCCTGCTGCTGGAGGCGGGCGGCCATGACAACCGGCTCTGGGTGCATGTGCCGGTGGGCTATCTTTACGCGATGGGCGATCCCAGCCTCGACTGGTGCTACCGGACCGAGCCCGAGCCGGGCCTGAACGGGCGGCGATTGAACTATCCGCGCGGGCGGGTGCTGGGCGGCTGTTCGTCCATCAACGGGATGATCTACATGCGCGGGCAGGCCGCCGATTACGACCGCTGGCGGCAGGCGGGCAATCCGGGCTGGGGCTGGGACGACGTGCTGCCGCTGTTCCGCCGCAGCGAACGCCATTACGAACCGGCCTGCGACCTGCATGGCGATCAGGGCGAATTGCGGGTGGAACGCCAGCGCCTGCGCTGGCCGATCCTGGATGCGGTAGCCGAGGCCGCGCAGGAAATGGGCCTGCCCGCCAATCCCGACTTCAATTGCGGCGACAACGAGGGGGTCGGCTATTTCCCCGTCACGCAGCGCAAGGGCATCCGCTGGAACGCGCGCAAGGCGTTTCTTGACCCCGCAAGGGGCCGTCCCAACCTGCGGATCGAGACCGACGCCCAGGTCTCGGCCCTGACCCTGCAGGGCCGCCGCGTCACCGGCGTCTCGCTGATCCAGAACGGGCTTTCCCGCCATGCCCGCGCCCGGGGCGCGGTGATCCTGTCGGCGGGCGCGATCAATTCGCCCGCGCTTCTGGAACGCTCGGGCATCGGTCAGGCCGAACGGCTGCGCGCGCTCGGGATCACGCCGGTCCATGACCTGCCCGGCGTGGGCGAGAACCTTCAGGACCATCTGCAATTGCGGATGATCTTCCGCATCTCGGGGGCGCGCACGCTGAACGACCGGGCGCGCACGATCTGGGGCAAGGCGGGAATCGCGCTGGAATACGCGCTGCGCCGGACCGGGCCGATGGCAATGGCGCCCAGTCAGTTGGGCATCTTCGCGAAATCATCCGATTCCTTCGAGACGGCGAATATCGAATATCACATCCAGCCCCTGTCGCTGGACGCCTTCGGCCAGCCCTTGCACGATTTTCCGGGCCTGACCGTTTCGGTCTGCAACCTGCGGCCGGAAAGCACCGGACATTGTCACCTGACCACGCCCGACGGCCCGCCCGCCATCGCGCCGAACTACCTGTCCACGCCAGGCGACCGGCAGGTGGCCATCGACAGCCTGCACCATGCCCGCCGCCTGATGGGAACGCGGCGCATGGCGGCCTTCACGCCCGTCGAGGTGAAGCCGGGCGCCGATCTGGTCAGCGACGAGGATCTGACGCGCGCGGCGGGCGATATCGGCACGACGATCTTCCACCCGGTCGGCACCACAAAGATGGGCACCGACCCGATGGCGGTGGTCGATCCGCGGCTGCGCGTCCACGGGATCGAGGGGTTGCGCGTGGCCGATTGCGGGATCATGCCTTCGATCGTGTCGGGCAACACTCACGCCCCCGCGACGATGATCGCGGAAAAGGCCAGCGACATGATCCTGGCCGACGCGCAAAAGGGGCTGCGCTAGGCGTCCCCTCCAGCCAGCATGGCGCGAAAGGCGTGCCAGCTTTGCTTGGGTGTGCGCGTCTGGCTGTCGTAATCGACATGGACCAGTCCGAAACGCGGCCCGTAGCCAAAGGCCCATTCGTAATTGTCCAGAAGCGACCAGTAGAAGAAGCCCCTGACATCGACGCCCTGCGCCAGCGCCGCGCGGACCGCGCGCAGGTGATCGCCGATGAACTGCACGCGGCGGGCATCGGCGGTCACATCCTGGCCCGCCTCCAGCGCCATGCCGTTCTCGGTGACGTAAAGCGGCAGGGCGCCGGTATGGTCGCGCGCCAGACGGGTCAGGAATTCGGTCAGACCCTCGGGGCGGATCTCCCAGCCCATCTGGGTCTTGGGCAGGGGGCCGGGCGCCTCGGCGACATGGGGCCACAGGCCCGGCGCGGCGGTGTAGAGACGGCGCGTGTAGTAGTTCACCCCCAGCCAGTCCAGCGGCTGCGCGATCAGCGCCATGTCGTCCTGCCAGCCTGCGGGCAGATGCGGGCCGATGCCTTCCAGCGCGGCCTGGGGATAGCCCTGCCCCATCAGCGCGCGGATGAACCACTGATTGTAGATCGCGTCCTGAACCTCGGCCGCGTGCCGGGCCTCGGGCGTGTCATCGGCGGGATGGGCGGTCTCGAAATTCAGCACGATCCCCAGATTGGCCGCGCCCTCGGCCCGCAGCGCCTGAACCGCTGTGCCATGCGCCAGAAGGACGTGATGCATGGCGCGGCTGGCGGCGCGGATGTCGCGCAGGCCCGGGGCGTGATGACCCAGGAAATGCGACAGCCAGGCGATGCACCAGGGCTCGTTCAGGGTGGCGGTGCTGGCCAGACGGTCGCCCAGACGGTCATGCAGCGCGACGCAGAGATCCGCAAACCGCGCCGCGATGTCGCGGTTCTGCCAGCCGCCAAGCGCGGCCAGATCGGCGGGCAGATCCCAATGGTGGCACGTCAGAAAGGGCTTCAGCCCGCGTTCGACCATGCCATCGACAAGACGGTCGTAGAAATCCATCCCTTGCGGGTTCAGCGTCACGCCGTCGGGCATCACCCGCGCCCAGGATGCGGAAAAGCGATAGGCGTCAAAGCCCGCATCGCGCACCAGATCCAGATCCTCGGGCCAGCGGTTCAGGTGGTCGCAGGCCACGCGCCCGTCGCTGCCATCGGCGATATTGCCGGGCGTCGCGGCGAAGGTGTCCCAATGCGACAGGCCCGCCCCGCCCGCGCCCGAGCCCTCGATCTGATAGGCCGAGGTGGCGGCGCCAAAGACGAAATCGGCGGGAAAGTCGGAACGTGGCGGCAGCATGGCATGTCCTTGGCGATGTTTGCGCTGACAGTGACAGGTTGCGGGCGCGGCGAAAAGAGTGTCAGGCGCGGGCGGTGCCGATCTGGCGCCAGAGAAAGGCCAGGACGAACGCGCCGGTCAGGATCACGATGATCGTGGGCGCGGGCGCGCTGTCCAGCCAGAAGCTGGCCCAGACCCCGCCAAGGCTGGCCAGCCCCGCCACTCCCGCCGCCAGCGCCAGCATGACGGGCAGCCTGCGCGTCAGCAGAAAGGCGATGGCGCCCGGCGCGATCAGCAGGCCCACCGCAAGGATGATCCCCACCGAGGACAGCATCGCCACCACCATCGCCGCGATCATCGCCAGCATCCCGTAATGCAGCCAGTCCACCCGCAGCCCCGCCGCCCGAGCCTGCACGGGATCGAAAGCCAACAGCGCGAAGTCGCGCCACTTGACCAGCAACACCACCAGCACCGCCCCCGCGATGGGCAGCGCCTGTGCAAGATCGTCGGGCGTGACGCCCAGGATGTTGCCGAACAGGATATGGCTCAGATGCAGCCGCCCCGGAAAGGCCAGGATCAGCACCAGGCCAAGCGCGAACATCCCCGCCATGACCACGCCAAGGGCCGTGTCGGGCTTGATCCGGCTGTTCGCGTCCAGCCAGCCCGAGGCCAGCGCGCAGACCATCCCCGCCGCAAAGGCGCCCAGAAGCAGCGGCAACCCCGCCAGATGCGCCAGCACGATGCCCGGCAGAACCGCATGGCTGATCCCGTCCCCGATCAGCGCCCAGCCTTTCAGCACCAGAAAGCAGCTGAGCAGCGCAGCAGGCAGCGCCACGATCAGCGCGATCAGCACGGCCTCGCGCATGACGGGAAAGGAAAAGGGCAGGATCAGCGTCTCGATCATGCCTGCGCCCGCCTTTTGCGGCGCGTCGCCAGCAGGCCGTGTTTCGGCGCGAAAACCAGCGCCAGCAGGAACAGCGCCGTCTGCAGCAGGACGATGATCCCCCCCGTCGCTCCGTCGAGGAAGAAGCTCGCATAGGCTCCGATCGCCGAGGACAGCCCCCCGATCGCGACCGAGATCAGCACCAGATGCGAAAAGCGGTCGGTCAGCAGATAGGCCGTGGCGCCCGGCGTGATGACCAGCGCGATCACCAGAAACGCGCCCACAGTCTGCATCGCGGCGACGGTCGATCCGGCCAGCAGCGTGAAGAACACGATCTTCAGCAGGCCCGGCCGCAGCCCCACCGTCCGCGCATGGCTTTCGTCGAAAAAGACGACCAGCAGGTCGCGCCAGATCACCGACAGCACCGCCAGCGTGACGCCCGCGATGATGACAAGCTGGACCAGATCCTCCGCCGCGATGGCCAGAATGTTGCCAAGCGTGATCGCCTGAAGATCCACCGCCACGGGGTTCAGCGAGACCATGAACAGCCCCACCCCGAAGAAGCCGGTGAAGATCAGCCCGATGATCGCGTCCTGCTTCAGCCCCGTGCGGCTGTTCAGAAACAGCATCGCCAGCGCGGCCAGCCCGCCCGACAGGAAGGCCCCAAGCGCGAAGGGCAGGCCCAGCATATAGGCCCCCGCCACGCCCGGTACGATGGAATGCGAAAGCGCGTCTCCGATCAGGCTCCAACCCTTGAGCATCAGATAGGCCGACAGAAAGGCGCAGGTCGTCCCCACAAGGGCCGAGGCCCAGATGGCCGTGACCATGTAATCATAGGCCAGGGGTTCCAGCATCGTGCCGATCACAGACGCCCCGCGGATTGGTGGCGGTCGTCGTAAAGGATCAGCGGCCGCTCGTCATCGGTGAACACATCCAGCCCGGGCGCGTCGGGATCGTCATGCAGGTCGCTGCCGGCCAGCACGAAATGGCGCAGCGTGCCGCCAAATGCGCGGCGCAGGTTCTGGGGGGTAAAGGTCGTCTCGGTCGGCCCCGAGGCCAGAACCGTGCCCTTCACCATGACCACCCGATCGCAATACTCAGGCACCGCGCCCAGATCATGGGTCGAGACCAGCATCGCCCGCCCCTCGTCCCGCATCGCGGACAGAAGCGCGATGATGCGCCGCTCGGTCTCGACATCGACGCCGGTGAAGGGCTCGTCCAGCAGGATCACGCGTGCATCCTGCGCCAGCGCGCGCGCCAGAAAGACGCGCTTTTTCTGGCCGCCGGACAATTCGCCGATCTGGCGCGCGGCCATGTCCGACAGGCCCACCCGCGCCAGCGCCGCCTCGACCGCCTGACGGTCGGCGGGGCGCGGACGGCGCATCAGGCCCATCTGCCCGTAGCGACCCATCATGACCACATCGCGGACAAGGACGGGAAAGGTCCAGTCAACGTCTTCGGTCTGGGGAACATAGGCGACCAGGTTGCGGCGCAGCGCCTGCGCCACGGGCAGGCCCATGATCCGCGCCTCGCCCCGGCCATGCGGGACCAGCCCCATCAGCGCCTTGAACAGCGTCGATTTTCCCGCCCCGTTCACGCCGACCAGAGCCGTGACCGACCCGGCCGGCACATCGAGGCTGGCATCGCTGAGCGCGGTGACGCCGCTGCGATAGGCGACGGTCAGGTCACGGACGGCAATGGCAGGGGTTTCGCTCATTCGGCGGCCAGTTCGGTGACGATGGTTTCGCCGGTCACGCGCAACAGGTCCAGATAGGTGGGCACGGGGCCGCCGGGATCGGACAGGCTGTCCACATAGAGGATGCCGCCGTAACGCGCGCCCGTCTCGGCGGCGACGCTGCGCGCCGGACGGTCGGATACGGTGCTTTCGGAGAAGATCACCGGCGCGCCCGTCTCGCGCATCAGGTCGATCAGGCGGCGCACCTGCTGGGGCGTGCCCTCGCCTTCAGCATTGATCGGCCACAGATACATCTCGGTCAGGCCGAAATCGCGCGCCAGATAGGAAAAGGCGCCCTCGGACGTGACCAGAAAGCGCCGATCCTCGGGCAGCGCGCGCGCCTGATCGCGCAGCGGCCCGATCACCTCGGCCAGCCGGGCCAGATAGGCCTCGGCATTGGCGGCATAGGTCGCTTGATTGTCGGGATCGACGGCGGAAAGGGCCTCGACGATATTGCTTACGTAGATCGCGGCATTCTCCAGCGACATCCAGGCATGGGGATTGGGCTGGCCCTCATGGCCGCCGCCCGCAATGGCGATGGGCTCGATCCCTTCGGTCAGAACCGCGACCGGCACATCGCCAAGACGTGCCAGGAAAGGGTCGATCCAGCCTTCCAGGTTCATCCCGTTCACAAGGATCAGGTCGGCGTCCTGCACGCCCAGAACGTCGCGCGGGGTGGGCTGGTAATCGTGGATCTCGGCGCCCGGGCGGGTGATCGAATGAACCTTGGCCAGATCGCCCGCGACGTTGCGGGCCATGTCGGCAAGAATCGTGAAGCTGGTCGCGACCTTCACCTGATCGGCCAAGGCCAGAGCGGGAAGGCAGGTCAGAGCGGCGGCAAGCAGACGGGTCATGCAATCCTCCTGTGCCGCATGGATATGCGAATCATTCGCAACTGTCAACAGTTGCGAACCAGTTGCAACTGGCGCCTGTTTGCGGCAAGATGAGCCCATGAGCAAGGAACGCAGAAAAAGGCTGGAACAGGCGCTGCGCGGCGCGGGGGTGCGGGTCACGCGGCAGCGCGCGGCCTTGCTGGGGGTCATCGCGGCGGCATCCGACCATCCGGATGCCGCGGAATTGCACGCGCGGGCGGTCGCGGCAGGGGCAGGTGTCTCGCTGGCGACGGTTTATCGCACGCTGACCACGCTTCAGGCGCAGGGCGTGATCGACAAGCTGGAATTCCAGGGCGAACCTGCCCGGTGGGAGGCCGCCGACGAGGCCCATCACGACCACATGATCGACCTGGACAGCGGCGCGGTGATCGAATTCACCGATGACCGGATCGAGCGCCTTCAGGCCGAGATCGCCGCCGAAATGGGCTATGAAATCGTCCATCACCGGCTGGAACTTTACGTCCGCAAAAGCCGGGGCTGATTGCCGAAGGCCCGGATCATGCTCCGGGCCTTCGGGATTCGTGCTGTGTCAGGCGGCGCGCTCGACCATCATGTGCTTGATGGCGGCGATGGCCTTGGCGGGGTTCAGGCCCTTGGGGCAGGTATTCGTGCAGTTCATGATCGTGTGGCAACGATAGAGCTTGAACGGATCCTCCAGCGCATCCAACCGCTCGCCCGTGGCCTCGTCGCGCGAGTCGATGATCCAGCGATAGGCGTGCAACAGCGCGGCCGGGCCCAGATAGCGGTCGCCGTTCCACCAATAGCTGGGGCACGAGGTCGAGCAGGACGCGCAAAGGATGCATTCATAAAGACCGTCCAGCTTCTTGCGATCCTCGATGGACTGTCGCCATTCCTTGCCGGGCGTCGGCGACTTGGTTTGCAGATAGGGGTTCACGCTCGCGTGCTGGGCGTAGAAATGCGTCAGGTCGGGGACCAGATCCTTGACCACCGGCATATGCGGCAACGGATAGATCGCGATATCGCCCGCGACCTCGTCGATGCCGAAGATGCAGGCCAGGCGGTTGCCGCCGTCAATGACCATCGCGCAGGAGCCGCAGATCCCCTCGCGGCAGGACCGGCGGAAGGACAGGGTCGGGTCGATCTCGTTCTTGATCTTGATCAGTGCATCCAGCACCATCGGGCCGCATTTGTCCAGATCGACGAAATAGGTATCCAGACGCGGGTTCTCTCCCGTTTCGGGATCCCAGCGGTAGATCTTGAACTTGCGGATATTCGTCGCGCCCTCGGGCTTGGGCCAGGTCTTGCCGACCCGGATCTGGCTGTTCTTGGGCAGGGTAAACTGGACCATGGGTTGCTCCTTTCAGGAAGTGCCTTTGGGCGGCCAATCGGCCGCAAACAATGTCTGCGAGCGCGCAACAAGCTCCGCCACCTTGTCACGGATTCCAGGATCAAGCGCCAATCCATTGATGCGGCGCAGAAATTCGGTCGATCCGCTCGAAAGCCGCTCCATCGCGCGACCCTCCAGTGGCGGCAGGGTGGCAATGCGGGCCGGGTCCAGGCCCGCCAGACGCAGAAGCTGGGTGGCAGGGCGGGCAGGATCCGTCTCATCCTCCAGCCGCAGACGGTGGACGCGGCGCGCGCCCAGCTTCGCACCCATGCGGCGGAACAGATCGCCCCAACCGGGCAGGTCCGCCGTGTCGCGCTGGAACCGGTCCCAGTCGCCGGCATAGCCGTCCGTCCGCACCGCCTGCGCCCAGACCGAGGGCTTCCAGTCGGTCATGTTGCGGGTGCAGATCGCAAAGATCGGAGCAAAGCCGCGTTGCTGCGCGACCTTGTCCAGAAGCTGCGCGATCCGGGGCAAGGCGGGGTAAAGCCGCGTCTCGCCGCCATTGCCGGGCATGGCTCCGGCCAGGTTCTCATGGCTGATCAGGGCAGTCTGCGGGCCATCGGGCAGCGTGTCCAGCACATCCTCGAAGGCCGCGCGCAGCGCGTGTTCATTATCGCCGCCGGGGGCAAGGCTGAGACGGATCGCCGCGCGGCCCAAGGGGCGCATCGGCGTGCCCTGCTCGGGCGTGCGGATCATCAGCCGGTCGGCCAAGGCGGAGGCATTCAGCCGCAGAAAACGCTGCAGCGAGGTCGTGCCCGTCTTCTGCACCCCCAGATGCAGAATCATCGGACGGCCCGCGGGCGTGCTGGTGTCAGCCCCTGCCATGATCAACCCCGCCAGCCGGGTTGTTGGTAAAGTCCGCGCGTCGGCATCTGCCCCGAGCGGTTGAGGACGCAGCGATCGAAGACCTGGGCCGGGTCGCGTCCGGCCAGATAATCGCTGCCGACCTCCAGCGTGACGCGGCCCGCGGTGCGGGTGCCGCCGGGGCCGGAGCCGACCCCGATAGCGACCTCGCCCCGCGGACGCTGCGCCAGTTCGGCGTCGCGCAGGCAGCTGCGTTCGGCCTGCTCGACCGGGACCGGTCCGCAGGCGGCCAGACCCAGTGCCAGAGGCAGCAACATTGCAGACAAGGCCCGCGCAAACGCCATCGGATCACGCCCGGCGCGCCGCGGCGGCGATGCACTGCGTTGTGGCCGGACGCGAGACGATGGCCGCCACGCTCTGGCTGACGCCGCTCGAGCCCGCATTCGACATCTGGGCGATGTCGATCAGTTCGGCGGTGGTCGCGTTGTTCATCACGCAATCGGTCCAGGGGGCGACATCCACGCCCTGAAAGCGGTTCTGGATCTCTCGCTGGATCGTGTTGCGCGCCACCTGACGCGACGCGGCATCCAGCGTGGTGGGCGCAGGCGCGGCGACAGGTGCCGGAGGCACCGCCGGACCGGGCACCGGAACGGGCGCGACACAGCCCGCCAGCACGGCAGCGGACAGGCCAAAGGCCGCAAACAGTTTCAAGCGCATCAGTAAACCCTTTTCTTCGGAGCAATCTTCTGCAAGTCGATCCCGCCTTCCTCGACCCTGGTCAAAGGTTCCAGATGAACGGGACGATAGGCCAGTTTAACCTTGTTCCCCTCCACCCAGGCAAGCGAATGCTTGCGCCAGTTGGCATCATCCCGCTCAGGGTAATCCTCGTGCGCGTGGGCGCCGCGGCTTTCCTTGCGCGCCTCGGCCGCGACGATGGTCGCCAAGGCATTGGGCATCAGGTTGGTCAGCTCCAGCGTTTCCATCAGATCGGTGTTCCAGATCAGACCGCGATCCGTGACCTTGAGATCGTCCAGCTTGGCGGCGATCGCCTCCATCTTCCGGCAGCCCTCGGCCAGCGTCTTGTCGGTGCGGAACACGGCGGCATCGGCCTGCATCGTGCGCTGCATCTGGTCGCGCAGCTCGGCGGTGCGCACCGTGCCATTGGCGTGACGCAGCCCGTCGAAGCGGTCCAGCGCGCGGTCCAGTTCGGCCTTGTTGGTCGCGGGAACCGCGCCCGCGCGGTCCACGACCTGACCGGCGCGAATCGCGGCGGCGCGGCCGAAAACCACAAGGTCGATCAGGCTGTTCGAGCCAAGCCGGTTCGCGCCGTGAACCGAGGCGCAACCTGCCTCGCCCACCGCCATCAGGCCCGGGAAGACGCGGTCCGGATCATCCTCGGTCGGGGCCAGAACCTCGCCCCAGTAATTCGTCGGGATACCGCCCATGTTGTAATGCACGGTCGGGATGACCGGGATCGGCGCGCGGGTCACATCGACGCCGGCAAAGATCCTGGCGCTTTCGCTGATGCCCGGCAGACGCTCGGCCAGGGTCTCGGGCGGCAGATGCATCAGGTTCAGGAAGATGTGATCCTTGTGCTCGCCCACGCCGCGGCCTTCGCGGATCTCCAGCGTCATGCAGCGCGAGACCACGTCGCGGCTGGCCAGATCCTTGTAGGTCGGCGCATAACGCTCCATGAAGCGCTCGCCCTCCGAGTTGGTCAGATAGCCGCCCTCGCCCCGCGCGCCTTCGGTGATCAGGCAGCCCGAGCCATAGATGCCCGTCGGGTGGAACTGCACGAACTCCATATCCTGCAAAGGCAGGCCCGCACGCGCCACCATCCCGCCGCCATCGCCGGTGCAGGTATGAGCCGAGGTCGCACTGAAATAGGCGCGGCCATAGCCGCCGGTGGCCAGCACGACCATCTTGGCGTTGAAGACATGGATCGTGCCGTCATCCAGCTTCCAGCAGACGACGCCGGTGCAGCGGCCATCGGTGATCATCAGGTCCAGCGCGAAATATTCGATGAAGAATTCCGCGTTGTTCTTGAGCGATTGACCATAGAGCGTGTGCAGGATCGCGTGGCCGGTCCGGTCGGCCGCAGCGCAGGTGCGCTGCACGGGCGGGCCTTCGCCGAATTCGGTCGTGTGGCCGCCGAAGGGACGCTGATAGATCTTGCCATCCTCGGTCCGCGAGAAGGGCACACCGTAATGCTCGAGCTCATAGACCGCCTTGGGAGCCTCGCGCGCCAGGTATTCCATGGCGTCCGTATCGCCCAGCCAATCCGACCCCTTGACGGTATCATACATGTGCCATTGCCAGTTGTCGGGGCCCATATTGGCCAGACTGGCGGCAATGCCCCCCTGGGCGGCCACCGTGTGGCTGCGGGTCGGAAAGACCTTGGTCACGCAGGCCGTGCGCAGACCCTGTTCGGCCATGCCGAGCGTCGCGCGCAGACCAGCGCCCCCGGCGCCCACCACCACGACGTCATAATCATGCGTTTGGGTTTCGTAAGCAGCCATGTCGTCCTCAGATCACGGGAGTGGTGAAGGCCATCTTGGCCAGCGCAAACAGCGCCGTGGCGATGACGCCCCAGCCGAAGATGTGCGAGACGATGATCGCCACGCGGTTGGCGGTGCCATGCAGGTAATCGTCCAGCATGATCCGCGTGCCCTTGATGAAGTGGATCATGCCCACCACGATGAACAGCGCCGTGACGATCCCGGCAAAAGGGCGGCCGAAATGAGCGATGACCGCCGCGCGTTCCAGACCGATGGCGCCGCCCACGACGATCATGAACAGCGGCGTCAGGATCAGCAGCGCGGCCGAAGTGACAGTCATCTGCCAGTGATGCAGTGTCCCGGTGCGGGCCGAACCCATGCCGATCGCGGCCTTGCGGGGAGTGATGTAGCGCATTGTCTGCCCCCTTGGCTCAGGTGAAGAAGATGATCAGGCTCAGCACGGTCAGCGCGACCGAACCGATGATGATGCCCCACGAGGACCGCTTGGCGTCCTCGATTTCCAGGCCCATGCCCGCGTCGTAGAACAGGTGGCGCACGCCCGAAAGCAGGTGGAACCACAGCGCCCAGGTCGATCCCAGCATCACGAGAAAGCCGATCCAGGACCGCAGCACCCAGTCGGCGGCGGCGAATGCGCCGGGGCTCGAGACGGCGGCGACAAGCCACCAGACCAGCAGCAGAATACCCGCCACCAGCGCGTGGCCGGTGATGCGCGTCATGATCGAGGTGATCGCCGGCAAAGGCAGGCGATAGACCTGAAGATGGGGGGAAAGCGGCCGGTTACCCCGGTTCACATCGGCCATGAGGCGGCCCTCCTTGATCGGTTCTGACAGAACCCGCGCCAGCCACCGTCCTTGGGTTCGGGCTGGCCGCGCGGGCTGGCGATTTGCGGTCTCTTGACCGGTATTGTGGCGACTGTCACTTGCTGATTCCAGACACTGCGCGGAAATGGCGCGGATTCGCAGGCTTTGTGATCACGCACGTCCTGCCTGTGATCACAGGTCGCGCCGCTGGGGGCGGCCTGCCCCGCAAGCCCTTGGCCGCGTTAGCGCAATCGGCGGCGGCGCTGCGAATCCGCCGGTCATTGCTGACCCAGCTTCATGTCGGGATGATAGGGCGTGTCGATCTGTTTCGTGACGGCCTGCCCGCAGCGCATTACCCCGCGCGCCGCATCAAAGGCCATGGTCGGGCTGCCCTGCAACTGCCAGCCCTTCGACAGCGCCTCGCTGACGCGATGGCAGAATTGGGACGTGTCGTCCTCGGTGATCATGCGATAGATCAGGGGCATCACGCGCCTCCGAAGGGCCAGGGGCCGATCCAGCCATGGATGACACCGACAACCAGCGTCACGATCACGGCGCCCGCTGCGGCCATCGCCTCCTTGCGGGCGGGGAACGGGCCGCGGGGGCGGTTCCAGACCGGCACGGCGCGGTTGATCACCACGATCTCGACCAGCGCCCAGACCAGCAGCCCGCCGAACAGGATGAAGGACGGCATGTCGCCGTTGACCAGCAGATGCGCAAAAGCCCAGAGTGAAAATGCCGTCAACTGCGGATGGCGCAGCCAGGCGGTCACGCGGGTCTTCATCCCGTCGGCGGCATAGAGATAGAAGGCCAGCAGCACCAGCAGGTTGTTGATGCCGACGAGAGCCGGATGCGGCCCCCAGAAGAACGCCCCGTCGGCCCGGCGATAGCCCACGACCATCAGCAGCACCGACAGCAGCAGCACCAGCGCGACCAGCCCCTTGCCCCGGTCGCCCATGGCGGCACGACGTTCGGGGGCGATGCGCTTGAAAAGATGCGCGGCCCACCACAGGGCCACGCCAAGGATCAGGATCGTCATCTGGCGTCTCCGGCTGGATCAAGACTGCCCGCAGACTGCCCTTGATGTGCGCCTTTCGCAATCGCCTCGGCGCGGGCGATCAGGTGGCGGGCGGCTTCGACGTGCAGATTCTCGACGATGCGGCCGTCAAGCACCGCAATACCTTGCCCTGCCGCCAGCGCGGCCTGGTAGGCGGCGATCTCGCGGCGGGCCTGCGCGATCTCGGCCTCGGTCGGGCCAAAGCACGCATTGGCAATGGCGATCTGGTCGGGATGGATCAGGGTCTTGCCGTCAAAGCCCAGGTCGCGCCCCTGTTCGGCCTCGGCCCGCAGGCCGTCGATGTCGCGAAAGGCGTTATAAACCCCGTCGAGGATCAGCCGGTCATGCGCCCGCGCCGCCAGCAGGCAGGCGCCAAGCGCGGGCAGCAGCGGCAGGCGGTCGGCCCGGTTGCGGCAGCGCAATTCCCGGGCCAGATCGTTGGTGCCCATGACCAGGGCGTGCAGGCGCGGATGCGCGGCGATCTGCGGGGCCGACAGAACGCCCTGCGGCGTCTCGATCATCGCCCAGAGCGGCAGACCGGGCACCAGAGCCGCCAAGGCGTCCAGATCCTGCGGCCCGGCGGTCTTGGGCAGCAGCACCCCATCCAGATGGCCCGCCATCCGTGCGGCCAGCGCCGCGTCATCGGCGCCCCAGGGCGTGGTCAGCGCGTTGATCCGCAGGATGCGCTGGCGCGGGCCGTAATCGGCCTGAAGCGCGCGGGCCAGATGGTCACGCGCCCCGGCCTTGGCATCAGGGGCAACGGCATCCTCCAGATCGAACAGGATGGCATCGACGGGCAGGTCACGGGCCTTTTCCATCGCGCGGGGATTTGCGGCGGGGATATAGAGGGCGGAACGGATCATCTGGCCTCCGGTTGGGCGGTCTGCCCAGACCTAACCCGCCAGTTCCGTCCGGGCCAGTCCTTGCGGGGCCAACCGGCCCGGGACCAGCGCCTGCGCAAACCCGGATCACCGCGAGCTGCGGCGCAATCCCCCCTCGACCGGCAGCCTTTACGCGCCCCCTGTTCCGGGGCGAGTCATCAAAGGCGGGGCGGGGAATCACGGGTGTTAGGGATACCAACGCCGCGCCGCAGCGCACGGGCCTTGCGATTCGTTGCGCGAGCCTCTAACCACCGCGCAACATTTCACCTGGACAATCGGAGGTAATCCATGGCCCGACCCAAGATCGCACTCATCGGTGCGGGGCAGATCGGCGGCACGCTGGCACATCTGGCCGCGATGAAGGAACTGGGCGATGTTGTGCTGTTCGACATCGCCGAGGGCACGCCGCAGGGCAAGGCCCTGGACATCGCGCAATCGGGCCCCTCCGAGGGCTTCGACGCCGTGATGAAGGGCACCAACGATTACGCCGATATTGCAGACGCGGATGTCTGCATCGTCACCGCCGGCGTGCCGCGCAAGCCGGGCATGAGCCGCGACGATCTGCTGGGCATCAACCTCAAGGTCATGAAGGCCGTGGGCGAAGGCATCGCCAAATACGCGCCGAACGCCTTCGTCATCTGCATCACCAACCCGCTGGACGCGATGGTCTGGGCGCTGCGCGAATTCTCGGGCCTGCCGCACAACAAGGTCTGCGGCATGGCGGGTGTGCTGGATTCGGCGCGCTTCCGCCACTTCCTGAGCCTGGAATTCGGTGTGTCGATGCGTGACGTGACGGCCTTCGTTCTGGGCGGTCATGGCGATACGATGGTGCCGCTGGTGCGCTATTCGACCGTCGCGGGCATCCCGCTGCCGGATCTGGTCAAGATGGGCTGGACCACGCAGGAAAAGCTGGACGCCATCGTCCAGCGCACCCGCGACGGCGGCGCCGAGATCGTGGGCCTGCTCAAGACCGGCTCGGCTTTCTACGCCCCCGCGACCAGCGCGATCGAGATGGCCGAGGCCTATCTCAAGGACCAGAAGCGCGTCCTGCCCTGCGCGGCCTATGTGGACGGCGCCTATGGCCTCAAGGGTCTTTATGTCGGCGTGCCGACCCTGATCGGCGCAGGCGGTGTCGAGAAGATCATCGACATCAAGCTGGACAGGGACGAACAGGCGATGTTCGACAATTCGGTCAATGCGGTCAAGGGCCTGGTCGAGGCCTGCAAGGGCATCGACAGCGCGCTGGCCTGATCCGGCCCGTCGCACGATCATCCGTCAGACCAGCGAAAGGGTCCGGCCTCTGGCCGGGCCCCTTTTGCTTGCCCGGCCCGATTTCTCGTTGCGATACCGCACCACGGGCCTTGCAAGCCGCGCATCCATCATGCGTGCGCAATCCGAATCGACCTGCTTGATCGACCTGCTTGCGCTATCAGGCGACAGGCTGTGATCACAGCATTTCAGGCTGTGATCACATTGGTCGCTTTCCCGCCATTTTTCCCGATTTCGCCGCGATTTCAGTTCTCGGTCCCTTCGGCTTGTGGCACAAGGCGCCAAATCCTGGAACCGAACGAGGGGGCCCCGATGAACATTCACGAATATCAGGCCAAGGCGCTGCTGCGGCAATATGGCGCGCCCGTCAGCGATGGCCGCATCGTGATGAAGGCCGACGAGGCCAAGACCGCTGCCGGCGAACTTGATGGCCCGCTCTGGGTGGTGAAGGCGCAGATCCATGCAGGCGGCCGCGGCAAGGGCAGCTTCAAGGAAGCCGAAGCCGGTGAAAAGGGCGGCGTCCGCCTGGCCAAGTCGGTCGAGGAAGCCGAGGAGCTGACCCGTCAGATGCTGGGCCGCACCCTGGTCACGCATCAGACCGGCCCCGCCGGCAAGCAGGTCAACCGCGTCTATATCGAGGATGGCAGCGACATCGCGCGCGAGCTGTATCTGGCGCTGCTGGTGGATCGCCAGACCTCGCGCGTCAGTTTCGTCGCCTCGACCGAGGGCGGCATGGACATCGAGGAAGTGGCCGCCCACACCCCCGAGAAGATCGTCAGCTTCTCGGTCGATCCGGCCTCGGGCCTGTCGGACTTCCACGGCCGCCGCGTGGCCTTTGCCCTGGGCCTGGAAGGCGCGCAGGTCAAGCAATGCGTAGCCCTGGTCAAGAACCTGTATCGCATGTTCATCGAAAAGGACATGGAGATGCTGGAGATCAACCCGCTGATCGTGACCCCCGAGGGCCAGATCAAGTGCCTCGACGCCAAGATGGGCTTCGACAACAACGCGCTCTATCGTCAGCCCGACATCCTGGCGCTGCGCGACGAGACCGAGGAAGACCCGAAGGAACTGGCCGCCTCGAAGTTCGACCTGAACTATATCGCGCTGGACGGTGAAATCGGCTGCATGGTCAACGGCGCGGGCCTGGCCATGGCGACCATGGACATCATCAAGCTCTACGGCGCGGAACCGGCGAACTTCCTGGATGTCGGCGGCGGCGCGACCAAGGAGAAGGTCACCGAGGCGTTCAAGATCATCACCTCGGACCCGAACGTGAAGGGTATCCTGGTCAACATCTTCGGCGGCATCATGCGCTGCGACATCATCGCGGAGGGCATCATCGCCGCCGTGAAGGAGGTCGGCCTGCAGGTCCCGCTGGTCGTGCGCCTGGAGGGCACGAATGTGGAGCTGGGCAAGGAGATCATCGCCAAGTCGGGCCTGAACGTGATCGCCGCCGACGACCTGTCGGACGCCGCGCAGAAGATCGTCAAGGCGGTCAAGGGCTGACCCATCCGGGCGCGCGCGGGGCGCGTCCTCCTCTGGAACATCGCGGCGCATGGGCGTCGCTTACGCAAGGAGGCCATGATGGCCGTTCTCGTTGACAAGAATACCAAAGTCATCTGCCAGGGGATCACGGGGTCTCAAGGCACCTTCCACACCGAACAGGCGATCGCCTATGGCACGCAGATGGTCGGCGGCGTGACACCGGGCAAGGGCGGCACCACCCATCTGGGCCTGCCGGTCTTCAACTCGGTCCATGAGGCCGTGGCCAGGACGGGCGCCAATGCGACTGCGATCTATGTGCCGCCCCCCTTTGCGGCGGATTCGATCCTGGAGGCCATCGACGCCGAGGTGCCGTTGATCGTCTGCATCACGGAGGGCATCCCGGTCCTGGACATGATGCGAGTCAAACGTGCCCTTGCCGACAGCAAGTCGCGCCTGATCGGGCCGAACTGCCCGGGCATCATGACGCCGGACGAATGCAAGATCGGCATCATGCCGGGCAGCATCTTCCGCCGCGGTTCCGTGGGCGTCGTGTCGCGTTCGGGCACGCTGACCTATGAGGCGGTCAAGCAGACCTCGGATGTGGGTCTGGGCCAGTCCTCGGCCGTCGGCATCGGCGGCGACCCGATCAAGGGGATGGAGCATATCGACGTGCTGCAGATGTTCCTGGACGATCCCGAAACCGAGTCGATCATCATGATCGGCGAGATCGGCGGTTCGGCCGAGGAAGAGGCCGCCGAATTCCTGGCCGAGCAGAAGCGCAAGGGCAAGTGGAAGCCCACCGCGGGCTTCATCGCTGGCCGCACGGCGCCTCCGGGCCGCCGCATGGGCCATGCCGGCGCGATCGTCTCGGGCGGCAAGGGCGACGCGGAGAGCAAGATCGAGGCCATGAAGAAGGCCGGGATCGTGGTCGCCGACAGCCCCGCCGGACTGGGCGAGGCCGTGCTGAAGGCGATCAAGGGTTGATGATTTGACCCCCCGCCCCCCATCTTTCATAGGGGGCGGCATGACAGGGGAAGGGCCAGACAGTGACAGGACCAAGGGCGGATCAGCCCCGGCAAGACGCGACGCAACGCCCGGCGCTGCGCCACCTGCCCCTGTCGCTGGCGGCCTTTCTGGCGTTGACGGCCTGCGGCGAGCGGATGACGACCGACATCCTGCCCGGCGGCGTTCCGGCCCGCACCGACCTGCATCGGGCAACGACGCTTCCGCCCGCCCCGGTCCGCACCGTGGCGCGGCGCGACTTCGGTTGGCGGGTGATCTACCTACCCGCGCTGGCGCCCCCCGATGCCGAAAGCCGCGCGGCCGTCGCCTTGTGCGGGCTGGAACGGCGCGCCCCCGCCTTTGTCCGGCCGCAGCCGAGGCTGGACCCCCTCGCCGATCCCGGCGCCCGCATCTTCGATATTCACTGCGCCTGAGCGCGCCTTTCCGCCCTGAACCGGGGACTGACCATGACCGAGCAGCCTAAGAACACCGATTTTCACGATTCCTCGTTCCTGCAGGGCCATAACGCGGCCTATGTGGAACAGCTTTACGGGCAGTGGGCAAGGAACCCGGCTGCGGTCGATCAGGCCTGGGACGCTTTCTTCCGGGGCTTGGGCGACGATCGCTCCGATGCCGCCCGCGAGGCCCAGGGCGCAAGCTGGTCGCGCAAGGACTGGCCTCCGGCGCCCGCCGATGAACTGACCAGCGCGCTGACCGGCGAATGGCCGGCCGGCAGCAAGGACGAGGCCAGGGCGGCCGGCCAGAAGATCGCCGCCAAGGCCGCCGAAAAGGGCGTCGCCCTGTCCGAGGCGCAGCTGCGTCAGGCGGTGCTGGACAGCATCCGCGCGCTGATGCTGATTCGCGCCTATCGCATCCGGGGCCATCTGCACGCCGATCTGGACCCGCTTGGCCTGCGCAGCGTGCCCGACCATGGCGAGCTGAACCCCGAAAGCTACGGTTTCGGTCCCGAGGACATGGACCGTCCCATCTTCATCGACAATGTTCTGGGCCTTGAGGTCGCCTCGATCCGCCAGATCCGCGACCTGATGGAGCGCACCTATTGCGGCACCTTCGCGCTGCAATTCATGCATATTTCGAACCCCGAGGAAGCTGCCTGGCTGAAAGAGCGGATCGAGGGCTTCGGCAAGGAGATCCAGTTCACCCGCGAAGGCCGCCGCGCCATCCTGAACAAGCTGGTCGAGGCCGAGGGCTTCGAGAAGTTCCTGCATGTGAAATACATGGGCACCAAGCGGTTCGGCCTTGACGGCGGCGAGGCGCTGATCCCGGCGATGGAACAGATCATCAAGCGCGGCGGCGCGCTTGGCGTGAAGGACATCGTGATCGGGATGCCCCACCGCGGCCGCCTGTCGGTGCTGGCCAATGTGATGGGCAAGCCCTATCGCGCGATCTTCAACGAATTCCAGGGTGGCAGCTTCAAGCCCGAGGACGTGGATGGCTCGGGCGACGTGAAATATCACCTGGGCGCATCCAGCGACCGCGAGTTCGACGGCAACAGCGTCCACCTGTCGCTGACCGCAAATCCCAGCCACCTGGAAGCCGTGAACCCGGTCGTTCTGGGCAAGGCGCGCGCCAAGGGCGATCAGCTTGGCGACCGCACCGACCGGACTTCGGTTCTGCCGATCCTGCTGCATGGCGACGCAGCCTTTGCCGGTCAGGGTATCGTGGCCGAATGTCTTCAGCTTTCGGGCATCAAGGGCCATCGCACCGGCGGCTGCATTCATATCGTGGTGAACAACCAGATCGGCTTTACCACCGCGCCGCATTTCAGCCGCACCTCGCCCTATCCGACCGATATCGCGCTGATGGTCGAGGCGCCGATCTTCCACGTGAACGGCGACGATCCCGAGGCCGTGGTCCATGCCGCCAAGGTGGCGACCGAATTCCGGCAGAAATTCAAGAAGGATGTCGTCATCGACATCTTCTGCTACCGCCGCTTCGGTCACAACGAGGGCGACGAGCCCATGTTCACCAACCCGGCGATGTATACCAGGATCAAGAGCCACAAGACCACGCTTCAGCTCTACACCGAGCGTCTGGTCGCCGAAGGCCTGATCCCCGAGGGCGAGATCGAGGAGATGAAGGCCGCCTTCCAGAAGCATCTCAACGAGGAATTCGAGCAGGGCAAGACCTACAAGCCGAACAAGGCCGACTGGCTTGACGGCAAGTGGTCCGGGCTCGACCGCGAAGGCGACGAATATGTGGCGGGCGAGACCGGCATCGAGCCCGAGATGATGACCCGCATCGGCACCGCGCTGACCACCGTTCCCGAGGGGATGAACCTGCACAAGACCGTGGGTCGTCTGCTCGAAGCAAAAAAGCAGATGTTCGCCACCGGCGAGGGCTTCGACTGGGCGACCGGCGAGGCGCTGGCCTTCGGCTCGCTGCTTCTGGAGGGACATGGTGTCCGCCTGGCCGGTCAGGACAGCACCCGCGGCACCTTCAGCCAGCGCCATTCGGCCTTCATCGACCAGCAGACCGAAGAGCGCTATTACCCGCTGAACAATATCGCCGAGGGTCAGGCCCATTACGAGGTCATCGATTCGATGCTCTCGGAATATGCGGTGCTGGGCTTTGAATACGGCTATTCGCTGGCCGAACCGAACAATCTGGTCATGTGGGAGGCGCAGTTCGGCGATTTCGCCAATGGTGCGCAGATCATGTTCGACCAGTTCATCTCGTCCGGCGAGAAGAAATGGCTGCGCATGTCGGGTCTGGTCATGCTGCTGCCCCACGGCTTCGAGGGTCAGGGGCCGGAACATTCCTCGGCCCGACTGGAACGGTTCCTGCAGATGTGCGCCGAGGACAACTGGATCGTTGCCAACTGCACGACGCCGGCAAACTACTTCCACATCCTGCGCCGCCAGCTCAAGCGCAAGTTCCGCAAGCCGCTGGTCCTGATGACCCCGAAATCGCTGCTGCGCCATCCGATGGCGATCAGCCGGGCCGAGGAATTCCAGACCGGCAGCACCTTCCACCGGGTTCTGTGGGACGACGCGCAGCGCGGCGGCTCGGCCACCGAACTGGTCGCGGACGACAAGATCAGGCGCGTCGTCGTCTGCTCGGGCAAGGTCTATTACGACCTGCTCAAGGCGCGCGACGAGGCCGGGATCACCGACATCTACCTGTTGCGTCTGGAACAGTTCTATCCCTTCCCTGCTCAGGCGATGGTCAAGGAACTGGGCCGTTTCAAGCAGGCCGAGATCGTCTGGTGTCAGGAAGAGCCCAAGAACCAGGGGGGCTGGACCTTTGTCGAACCCTATCTGGAATGGTGCCTCGAACGTGTGGGCGCCAGGCATACCCGGGCGCGCTATGCGGGCCGCAATGCCGCCGCTTCGGTCGCCACGGGTCTCGCCTCGCGCCACAAGGCCGAGCAGGAGACCCTGATCGCCGACGCGCTTGGCCTGGAAGGCTGAGCCGATGAGCACGCCAGTCCACGTTCCCGCTCTGGGCGAATCCGTGACCGAGGCGACGGTCGCCACCTGGTTCAAGAAACCGGGCGACCGCGTCGCGGCCGACGAGATGCTTTGCGAGCTGGAAACCGACAAGGTGACGGTCGAGGTGCCAAGCCCCGTCGCGGGAATATTGTCCGAGATCGTTGCAGCCGAGGGCGAGACCGTCGCCCCCGACGCCCTTCTGGCCCGGATCGGCTTGGCCGATGCCGGCGCCAGCGAACCCAAGCCCGAGAAACCGCAGGCCCAATCGCAGGCCGACAAGACCCCGGAAGGACAAGGCAAGATGAGCGGCAAATCCGTGGACGTGATGGTCCCCGCCCTTGGTGAAAGCGTGACGGAAGCGACCGTCGCCACCTGGTTCAAGAAGCCCGGCGACCAGGTCGCCGCCGACGAGATGCTGTGCGAGCTGGAAACCGACAAGGTCTCGGTCGAGGTTCCGGCCCCCGCGTCGGGCGTTCTGGCCGAAATCCTGGCCGGCGAAGGCACCACGGTCGATGCCAAGGCCCGCCTGGCGATCATCACCGAGGGCGCCAGCGGCACGCAATCCGCCGCCGCCAGCGGCGCACAGGCCGCGCAAGAGACCGTGCTGAAAAACGCCGGCCCCGAGGAGATGCGCCCCCGCGACCCCGAGGACGCCCCTTCCGCCAGGAAGGCCATGGCCGAGGCCGGTCTGAACCGCGACCAGGTTCAGGGCTCGGGCCGCGACGGCCGCGTGATGAAGGAAGACGTGGCCCGCGCTGTCTCGGCCCCCGCCCCGGCATCCGCCCCGGCCCCCGCCGCCGCCCGCGCGCCCTCGTCCGCCGACGATGCGCGGCGCGAGGAGCGGGTCAAGATGACCCGCCTGCGCCAGACCATCGCGCGGCGTCTGAAGGACGCGCAGAATACGGCCGCGATGCTGACGACCTATAACGAGGCCGACATGAGCGGCATCATGGCGCTGCGTAACGAATACAAGGACGCCTTCGAGAAGAAGCACAAGGTCAAGCTGGGCTTCATGTCCTTCTTCGTGAAGGCTTGCTGCCACGCCCTGAAGGAAGTCCCCGAGGTCAACGCGGAAATCGACGGCACCGACATCGTTTACAAGAACTTCGTTCATATGGGCGTCGCAGTGGGCACGCCCTCTGGGCTTGTGGTGCCGGTGGTGCGCGACGCCGACCAGAAATCCTTTGCCACGATCGAGAAGGAAATTGCCGAACTCGGCGCCAAGGGACGCGACGGCAAGCTGTCGATGGCCGAGATGCAGGGCGGCACCTTCACGATCTCGAATGGTGGCGTCTATGGCTCGCTGATGTCCTCGCCGATCCTGAACCCCCCTCAATCGGGCATCCTCGGGATGCACAAGATCCAGGACCGTCCCGTGGTCGTCGGCGGCCAGATCGTGATCCGCCCGATGATGTATCTGGCGCTCAGCTACGATCACCGCATCGTTGACGGCAAGGGCGCGGTCACTTTCCTTGTCCGCGTCAAGGAGGCGCTGGAAGATCCCCGCCGCCTGCTGATGGATCTCTGACCGCCGGAAAACCCTCGGCCCCGGGCGCGCCCCCCCGCGCCCGGGCCCTGCCCGGCCCAGGACAGCCCATGCCGAAGCCCGCCCCGATCACCCGCACCGGCGCCTGCCCGCACCTTGCCCCTGACCCGGCAAACAGATTGCGCCGCCCTGTGCGAACGCGCTAAGGCAAAGCAGGAACAGAGGGGCGCGAAACGGCATGACAATGACCTCCGAACTGACCGTGCTGGCGCTGGCGGGCCTGCTGCAATTCGCACAGATGATCGCCTATTCACTGGCCGCACAGCGCCAGATCGGACGCCGCGCGGCGATGGGCACGCGCGACGAACTGGCCGGCCACGTGCTGACCGGCGGCGCGGGCCGCCTGCAGCGTGCGCTGAACAATCATTTCGAGGGGCTGATCCTCTTCACCATTGCTGTCGTCGTGGTGACGCTCGGTCAGAAAAGCTCGATCATCACCGCCATCCTCGCCTGGACCTATCTCGGCGCCCGTATCCTCTATGTGCCTGCCTATCTGCTGGGCTGGGTGCCGGGCCGCTCGATCATCTGGGCGGTGGGTTTTGTGGCGACCATCCTCATGATCATGGCAAGCCTGCTGTGATTTGCCTTGGACCAAATATCCCGCGGGGGTCCGAGGGCGCGAAGCCCCCGGTTCTGCGGCCTGACGAAAGGAACTGCCATGTATGACCTGATCGTGATCGGCGCCGGACCCGGCGGCTATGTCTGCGCGATCCGCGCGGCCCAGCTGGGCCTCAAGGTGGCCTGCGTCGAGGGGCGCGAGACGCTCGGCGGCACCTGCCTCAACGTGGGCTGCATCCCCTCCAAGGCGCTTCTGCACGGCACGCATATGCTGCACGAAGCCCATGAGAACTTCGAGAAGATGGGCCTGATCACGCCAGAAATCACCGTCGATTGGCAGAAGATGCAGGGCTACAAGGCCGAAACCGTTGCAGGCAACACCAAGGGAATCGAGTTTCTCTTCAAGAAGAACAGGATCGACTGGCTCAAGGGCTGGGCCTCGATTCCCGAAGCGGGCAAGGTCAAGGTCGGCGATCAGGTCCACGAGACGAAGAACATCGTGATCGCCACCGGCTCGACCCCCGCGCCGCTCAAGGGTGTGACGGTTGACAACGAGGCGGGCCGCATCGTCGATTCCACCGGCGCGCTGGCGCTGAAGCAGATCCCGAAATCCATGATCGTGATCGGCGCGGGCGTGATCGGGCTGGAACTGGGCTCGGTCTATGCCCGATTGGGCGCCGAGGTCACTGTGCTGGAATATCTGGACGTGATCACCCCCGGCCTTGACGGCGAGGTGCAGAAGCAGTTCCAGAAGATGCTGACCAAGCAGGGGCTGAAATTTACCCTCGGCGCCTCGGTGCAATCGGCCGAGGTAGCGGGCGATCAGGTCAAGGTCAGCTACGCGCTGAAACAGGACGACAGCGCGCATGAGATCAGCGCTGATGTCGTGTTGGTCGCCACCGGCCGCCGCCCCCATGTCGAGGGTCTGGGCCTCGACGCGCTAGGCGTGACGCTGACCGATCGCGGCTTTATTCAGGTGGACAAGCACTGGGCCACCAGCGTCAAGGGCATCTATGCCATCGGGGATGCGGTCCCCGGCCCGATGCTGGCGCACAAGGCCGAGGACGAGGGCATGGCGGTGGCCGAGGTCATCGCGGGCAAGCACGGCCATGTGAATTACGGTGTCATCCCGGGCGTCATCTACACCACGCCCGAGGTCGCCAATGTCGGCCTGACCGAGGAACAGGCAAAGGAGGCCGGGCGCAAGATCAAGGTCGGCAAGTTCCCCTTCATGGGCAATGCCCGCGCCAAGGCGCAATTCCTGGGCGAGGGCTTCGTCAAGCTGATCGCGGATGCGGAAACCGACCGCATCCTTGGCTGCCACATCATCGGGCCGTCGGCGGGCGACCTGATTCACGAGGTCTGCGTGGCGATGGAATTCGGCGCCTCGGCCGAGGATCTGGCCTTGACCTGCCACGCCCATCCGACCGTGTCGGAAGCGGTGCGCGAGGCGGCGCTGGCCTGCGGCGGCGGGGCGATCCATGCCTGAGGCGGCGATGTCCGCCCTGACCGGCCCGGCGGGGAAGCCTTTCCCCGCCGACCGCGCCGCCGCGTCCGACAAGGGCCACGCTTCCCGCCTCGGGCGGCGCGGGCTGGTCCTCGGGGCGCTGGCCCTGGCCGCCTGTGGCGGCGACAGCGCCACGTCGCGGTCCGGCCTGACCCATACTGGCCTCTATCCGAACGAGACGCCCTATCTGCGCCAGCGCATCAATTTCTGGGCCTCGCATTACGACGTGCCGCCCGCCCTGGTGCAGCGCGTGGTGCTGCGCGAATCCGGCCACCGACCAGTTGCCCGCAACGGCCCCTATTACGGGCTGATGCAGCTTCACCCCCAGACCGCCCGCACGATGGGCTTTCGCGGGCCGGATACGGGGCTGCTGGATGCAGACACGAACCTGAAATACGGCGTGCGCTATCTGCGCGGCGCCTGGATCGTCGCGGACGGCAATCCCGACCGGGCAATCATGTGGTATTCGCGCGGCTATTACTATGAGGCTCGCCGCAGGGGCCTGCTGCGCGAGACGGGGTTGCGGCGCTAGGCCGCGACCCTTTCAGCCTCCGGCGATGATCCGCACATAATTGCGAGTCTCGCGATAGGGCGGGATGCCACCATATTTCTGCACTGCCCCCGGCCCAGCGTTATAGGCCGCCAGCGCCAGGCGCCAATTGCCGAACTGATTATACATCATCCGCAGATAACGCGCCCCGCCATCGAGGTTCTGCATCGGATCATGCGGGTTCACACCCAGCTTCGCCGCCGTGCCGGGCATCAGCTGCGCCAGCCCCATCGCGCCCTTGTGCGACCGTGCGTTCGGATTCCAGCCCGATTCCAGCTGGACGAGGCGCAGGAACAGATCCTCGGGGATGCCATGGCGCTGCGCCGCCGCGCGGGCATGGGGCAGGTATTCGCTGCGCCGTCCGGTGTAGCGGGGAATGTTGCCGCCATCGGGGGCCAGCGGCATGGCCTGCTCGATCCGGCCGGGCTGAAGCCGCGCCGATTGCTGGTATTGCGTCGAGAGCCGCGAATCCATCAGCCGGGTCTGGCGGGCGAATTGCTCGGCGCGCGACTTGGACGAACTGCCCGACAGCCGCAGCCCCTCGGCCGAGACCGGTGCCGCAACGCCCGTGGCCAAAGCCGCGCAGATCGCGAGCCTGAGAAGATGAGTGAACCGCATGTCTCTGCCCTCGTGTTCGTCAGCTTGTCGCTGCTTCAGCGCCGGCACTATACACCGGTTTGCCCGCTTCGCCACCCGCCGCCTGCGCCCCGAGCATCGCGCCCTGCCCTGCTCGGCGGCGGCCTGCCCATCGCCTGATGGCTTGCGGCTGAGGCCGCGGCTGCGCTAGACCGGCCTTCAAGGCTTGGAACAAGGGAACTCCGTCATGGCAGGCAGCGTCAACAAGGTCATCCTGATCGGCAATCTTGGGCGCGACCCCGAGATCCGCAGCTTTCAGAACGGCGGCAAGGTGGCCAATCTGCGGATCGCGACATCCGAAACCTGGAAGGATCGCACCACCGGCGAACGCCGCGAAAAGACCGAATGGCACACAGTCGCCATCTTCAACGAGGGCCTCGTGAACGTGGTCGAGCGTTATCTGAAGAAGGGCAGCAAGGTCTATATCGAAGGCGCGCTGGAAACCCGCAAATGGCAGGACCAGTCGGGCCAGGACCGCTATTCGACCGAGATCGTCCTGCGCGGGCTGGGCGGCAACCTGACCATGCTGGACGGGCGCGGTGATGGCGGCGGTGGTGCGGGCGGCGGCGGCATGGGCGGCGGCAGCATGGGCGGCGGCTATGACGATTACGGCAGCAGCCGCGGCGGCCCCTCGGGCGGGCCTTCGGGCGGCGGTCGGCCAGATTACGACGACGAGATCCCGTTCTGATCGGGACGCATCAGGCGAATCACCTTGGGGCGGTCCGGCGGGCCGCCCTTTTTCGTCACCCGCGCCGCGCCGCGGCGTAGCGATCTTGCCCCCGGCCCCGGGGCGCTGGCTTGCAAATTGCGCGCACCCCTGCCGCCGCTTTCGGAATGATCCTGTGCTTGCAACCATGTCGGGGCGGCGTTTTGCTGAAGGGCAGAACCGGACAAAGGATGCAAGCCATGCCCCTGACCCTGACCGACCTGACCCCGCCCGACGGTTTCGAGCGCCTCGTGCTGGCCCAGCACCCCGAAGCGGGTCTGCGCGCGCTGATCTGCCTGCATTCGACGGTGCTCGGCCCGGCGGCGGGCGGATGCCGGATGTGGCCCTATACCGATGATGCGGCGGCCATCCACGACGTGACGCGGCTGGCGCGCGGCATGAGCTACAAGAACGCCATGGCCGATCTGGGGCTGGGCGGCGGCAAGGCGGTGATCATCGGTGATGCGCGGCAGGACAAGACGCCCGCGATGATGCGCGCCTTTGGCGAGGCGGTCGAGGCGCTTGGCGGGCGCTACTGGACGGCCGAGGATGTGGGCATCTCGCCCGAGGACATGGCCCATGCGGCGGAAGTCACCCGTTACGCCGTAGGGCTGTCGGGCGCCTCGGGCGACCCCTCGCCCTGGACGGCCGAGGGCGTGTTTCGCTGCCTGCGCGTGGGCGCGGCCCATGTCTTCGGCAGCGACGACCTGACGGGTCGGCGCGTTCTGGTGCAGGGTCTGGGCCATGTCGGCCTGTCGCTGGCCGAAAAGCTGGCCGCCGCAGGCGCGCGGCTGATCGTGACCGACATCCATCAGGCGGCGCTTGAGGATGCGGCGGACCGGCTTGGCGCCACCATCTGCGCGCCCGATCAGGTCTTTCAGCAAGAGATGGAGATCTTCGCGCCCTGCGCGCTTGGCGGCGTGCTGAACGCCCGGACCATCCCGGATCTGACCGCGCGGCTGGTCTGCGGCGCGGCGAACAACCAGCTGGCCAGCGACGACCTGACCGAGACGCTGGCCGCGCGCGGCATCACCTATCTGCCCGATTACGTCGTGAATGCGGGCGGCATCATCAGCGTCGCCAGCGAGATCCACGGCAAGAACGACGCCTGGCGGCTCGAACGTCTGGCCGGCATCGCGGGCTGCGTGGCCCAGATGCTGGAGCGCGCCGCCGCCAGCGGCCAGCCCCCCGCGCGCGTGGCCGATGCCATGGTCGAGGCGATGCTGGACCGCAAGCGCGCCGCCTGATCGGGCTTGCGCGGCAGCCAGCCGTGCGGCCCCCCTCGATGGGGGGGCGCGCGGCTTTCCGGGCCGGGACGGAGGCAGAACCTAGCGCGCGTCGCGCAGCACGGCCTCCAGCGTGGCGACATCGACGGCATCGCTGACGAAGGCTTCACCGATACCGCGCGCCAGCACGAAACGCAGGCGGCCATCCACGACCTTCTTGTCCTGTCCCATCAGCGCAATCAGCGCCCGGTCGTCAGGCAGATTCCCCGCGATCTCGGACAGGCGGGCGGGCAAGCCCATCTGACGCAGATGCGCCAGAACCCGGCTGGGCGCCTCCTGCGAACACAGGCCCATCCGCGCCGACAGGTCGAAGGCCAGCGCGCAGCCGATCGCCACCCCCTCGCCATGCAGCAGCCTGTCGGAATAGCCCGTCGCGGCCTCCAGCGCATGGCCGAATGTGTGGCCCAGGTTCAGCAGCGCACGCTCGCCCTGTTCGGTCTCGTCGCGGGTGACAATGCCCGCCTTCATCGCCACCGAATGCGCTATTGCCTTGAGGCGCAGCGCCGGATCATCGCGCAGGCCGGGGGCGTTTTCCTCCAGCCAGGCGAAGAAATCAGCATCCCCCAGCAATCCGTATTTCGCAACCTCGCCGTAACCGGCCAGGAAATCGCGAGGGCTCAGCGTATCCAGCACAAGGGTATCGGCCAGCACCAGCGAGGGCTGGTGAAACGCCCCGATCAGGTTCTTGCCATGCGCGCTGTTGATCCCGGTCTTGCCGCCGACGCTGCTGTCCACCTGCGCCAGCAGCGTGGTGGGCATCTGCACGAAACGCACGCCGCGCCGCAGGATCGCCGTTGCAAAGCCCACCAGATCGCCGATCACCCCGCCGCCCAGGGCCAGGACGACATCGCGCCGCTCGATCTGCTGTTCCAGCAGCCATTCGACGCAGCGCATCAGATGCGGCCAGCTTTTCGTCCCCTCGCCTGCCGGCAGGATCAGCGCGCGGCAGCCGATCCCTTCGGATTTCAGCGCCGTCTCCAGGGCAGGCAGGTGCAGCCGGGCGACGGTCTCTTCGGTCACGATTGCGACGCGGGGCCGTGCCAGCAGCGGCGCAATCCAAGCGCCCGCCATGCCGATCAGACCCGGCCCGATCTGAACGTCATAAGCGCGCGCGCCAAGGGGAACGTGGACGGTGACGGTCTCGGTCATCGGGGATGGTCCTTTGACAGGGGGGCAAAAGGGCAGACGGGCGCATTCTCCAGCGTGTCCAGCAGGCGCCCGGCCGAGGCCTCGACGCTATCGCCCGCCTGCGCGGCAAAGCGCAGATCGGCCAGCGCATAAACCGGAGCGCGTTCTGCCATCAGACGGATCAGCGTGCCCTTGGGATCGGCGGTCTGCAGCAGGGGGCGGGTCGGACGCTGCCGGACGCGCTGCCACAGAAGCTCCATATCGCAGTCCAGCCACACCGAGACCCCGGTGCGCCCGATGGCCTTGCGGTTGCCCTCCTGCATGAAGGCCCCCCCGCCTGTCGAGATCACACCGACCGGCCCCGCCAGCAGGCGGCCCAGCACCTCGGCCTCGCGGGCGCGAAAGAACGCCTCGCCGTCGCGGGCGAAGATCTCGGTGATGGTCATGGCGGCGGCGGTCTCGATCTCGGCATCCGAGTCGCGGAACGGCACGCCGAGGCGCCGCGCCAATTCGCCACCGATCGCCGTCTTGCCCGCTCCCATCATGCCCACCAGCACGATATGCCTGATCAGTCGCCGTCGCATCGCAATCCCTTCATCTTGCGACTGAATGGCGTGATCTTCCCGGAATTGCCATATATAATCCGTCCGGACCCGGCATCAGACCGGGCACGGGCAAGGCAGGTCTCCGGTTCGACCGGGCAAGCAAGGGCAGGGTAATGCGGCTGATCAAGGTTCTGGCGGTGGTGATTCTGGCGGCTCTGGCCGGTCTGGCCGGTTACGCCTATTTCGGCGATATGGAACCGATACGTCAGGAAAAACGCCTGCCGCTGCAACTGGGGACGCCGGGTGATTGAAAGGCACGCCCTCGCCGCCCTTCTGGCGCTGATCCTCTTTCACCCCGCGCCGCCGGCATTCGGGCAGGGACAGCCCCTGTCGGCCAGCGACTGGCTGTCGGGCAGCGTGCGCGGGCCGCAGCGCGAGACTTCGGCCTGGCGGCCAGGCGACGAGCCCCCGCCCGGACCCGACACGATGTCGCGTCAACCCGTCGCGGCCAGCGGCGAAGTCGGGCCGGTTCTGGTGACGCGGCTCGACCAGGGCAATCCCGACGGGGCGGGCACGATGAGCCCGCGCCGGGCCGGTCTGCCGGCTGATCTCTGGGCAGGCAGCGACCCGGCAGAGCTATCGGCGCTGCTGTTGCAGACACCGGCGCGGCTGCAATCCATGCAGGCGCTGATGCGGCGTGTGCTGACCGCGCAGCTTGCCCCGCCCCAGATCGACGGCGCGCCCGATCCGCAGGGGCGGCTGTTCATGGCCCGGGTGGACCGGTTGCTGGACATGGGCGCGCTGGACGAGGCGCAATCGCTGTTGCTGGCCGCAGGTGTCGGCAATCCCGAAATCTTTCGCCGCCTGTTCGACATCGCGCTGCTGGAAGGGGACGAACACCGCGCCTGCCGCATCATGAACAGCACGCCCGGCATTGCGCCCAGCTTTCCGGCGCGGATCTTCTGCCTGGCGCAGACCGGCGATTGGGCAGCCGCGGCGATCAGCCTGCATGGCGCCGAAAGCCTTGGCCTGATCGACGAACGTCAGGCGATCCTGCTGACGCATTTCCTCGATGATGCCTTCGTCGATGGCGGCGAGACGCTGGTGCCGGCCGATCGGGTAACGCCGCTTGAATTCCGCATCCACGAAGCGATCGGCCAGCCCCTGCCCACCAGCACGTTGCCCGTGGCCTTCGCCCAAAGCGATCTGCGGCCGAACAGCGGCTTCAAGGCCCGCCTGGAAGCCGCCGAGCGCTTGGCGCGGTCGGGCGCGCTTGGGCCGTTGCGGCTGCGGGCAATCTATGGCGAACAGCGTCCTGCGGCCTCGGGCGGGGTCTGGGAACGCGCCAGCGCAATGCGTACGCTGGAGGCGGCGCTGCAATCGGGCGATCTGGCGCAGGCCCTGCCCCGTGCCTTTGACGAATTCGCCGCCGCCGGCATGGCGGATCTGCTGGCCGCGATGGTCGGCGCCGATCTGCCCGACCATTACCCCGGCGACACGCGCACCGCCGAGATCATCACCCTGCTGCGACAATGGCGCGGCCTGACCGGAACCGAGCCGCCGGAGCCCGCGCCCGAACTGGCCGCCGATCCCCCCGAGCCGCCGCAAAGCGCGCGCGGCGAGGCGCTGTTGCTGGCCATGGCCGATATCGACGCCGCGCTGGAAGGCGATCTGGCACGGGCCGGGCGCGGCATCGCCATGCTGCGCGCGCTTGGCCTGACCGAAGATGCGCGCCGTGCCGAGCAACAGATCACCCTGCTGCCCCGGATGACAGGCACACCATGAGCCGCGATTCTGCGGCCATATCCGCCTTTCTGGACGCCCAGGCCGCCGAGGCCGGAGCGGCGCGCAACACGCTTCTGGCCTATGGGCGCGACCTGAACGACCTGGCGGGATGGCTGGCGCGGCAGTCGCTGAGCCTGGCCGATCTGACACGCGAGCGGATCGAGGAATATCTGACCTTCTGCGAGGCGCAGGGCCTGTCACGCGCGACCCGGGCGCGGCGGCTTTCCGCAATCCGGCAATTCACCCGCTTCGCCCTGGAAGAGGGTTGGCGCCCCGACGATCCCGCCATCCGCATCAGCGGGCCGGGCCGGACGCACCGCCTGCCCCGCAGCCTGTCCCAGTCCGAAATCGCCCTGCTGCTGCAAGCCGCCCCCAGATTCGGCCGGACCCAGGCCGACCGCGCGCGCTCGACCTGTCTGGTCGAACTGCTCTATTCAACCGGGATGCGCGTCAGCGAACTGGTCGAACTGCCCGTCGCAGGCTGCCGGGGCGATCCCGAACTGCTGCTGATCCGTGGCAAGGGCGGACGCGAGCGTCTGGTTCCCCTGACCGGCCCCGCACGACGCGCCCTGACCGCATGGCTGGCCCATCGCGACCATGCGCCCGAAGGCAGCGCCCTTGCGAAGCTGGTCGCGGGGCGCGGGGGCCGCTGGCTGTTCCCTGCCCCCGGCAAGGCGGGCCACATGTCCCGGCAGGCGATCTCGCGCCTGCTGGAGCGCCTTTCGCTGATGGCGGGGCTGGACCCCGCGCGGGTCACGCCCCATGTCATTCGCCACGCCTTCGCCACCCACCTGCTGGAGGGCGGAGCCGATCTGAGGGTGATCCAGACCCTGTTGGGCCATGCCGATCTGGGAACGACGGAAATCTACACCCATGTCGTCACTGCAAGGATGCGGGAACTGGTTCTGAAGCATCACCCTCTTGCTGCCCCGAAAAACAGAAAAACATAGGTTTCTCAAAACACAATGGACGATCCTTCAGGTATTTTCGACAGCGTGTTCTGGCTGACTTGCGGCGCGATTGCCTGCCTTCTGGCGATCTCGGCCTTCTTTTCGGGTTCGGAAACCGCGCTGACGGCCTCAAGCCGGTCCAAGCTGCAGGCCCGCGCCGACAAGGGCGAGACGGGCGCACAAGCCGCGCTGCGCGTGACCGAGGACAGCGAAAAGCTGATCGGTGCGATCCTTCTGGGCAACAACGTGGTCAACATCCTGTCCGCCAGCCTTGCCACCGCGCTTCTGACACGGGTGCTGGGCAGCGGCGGCGTGGCCATGGCGACGCTGGTGATGACGGTGCTGGTGCTGATCTTTGCCGAGGTGATGCCCAAGACCTATGCCATCTCGGCCCCCGAAAAGGTGGCCATCCTGGTCGCGCGTCCGATCCGTCTGGTCACGATCCTGCTGTCGCCGGTCGTTGCCGTGGTTCGGGCCATCGTGCGGCTGATCCTGGCGCTGTTCGGGCTCAAGACCGATGCAAGCGCGCATATGTTCTCGATCGAGGAAGAAATCGCGGGCGCCCTGTCCATCGGTCATGCCTCGGGCGCGGTTCAGAAGGAGGATCGCGACCGCCTTCTGGGCGCGCTGGATCTGGGCAACCGCACGGTCGAGGAGATCATGCGCCACCGCTCCGAGATCCAGATGATCGACGCCGACATGCCCCCCGAGCGCATTCTGGAAGCCGTGCTGTCCAGCCCCCATACCCGCCTGCCCGTCTATAAAGGCGAACGCGAAAACGTCGTGGGTGTGGTTCATGCCAAGGATCTGCTGCGCGCAGTAAACCGTTCGGTTCGTGACCAGCGCGACCCGGCGGGCGACCGCCGGATTGACCTGATGGCCGTGGCGATGCCGCCCTATTTCGTCCCCGAGACCACGGCGCTTGACGAACAGATGCGCGAATTTCTCAAGCGCCGCACGCATTTCGCGCTGGTCGTGGACGAATATGGCAGCCTGCGCGGCCTTGTGACGCTGGAGGACATCATCGAAGAGATCGTGGGCGAGATCACCGACGAACACGACACGGAATCCGAACAGGTGCTGAAACCCGGCCCCCAGGGCGATTACCTGGTCGATGGCGGCATGACGATCCGCGACCTGAACCGCCAGCTGGACTGGAACCTTCCCGATGACGAGGCGAATACGGTCGCGGGGCTGGTCATCCACATGGCGCAGTCGATCCCGGAACAGGGTCAGGTCTTCAGCTTCCACGGCTATCGCTTCGAGGTCGTGACGCGGCGCGAGAACCGGATAACGCGGCTCAAGATCAGACCGCTGGCAGCATCGCGCAGCGGCGAAAGCTGACGCCCGGCTTGCAACCGGACCTCATCCAACCTAACAGGTGACGGAAGCTCATTGCCGCAAGGGATCCGACATGGACATCGCCGCCCGCCGCTCTGCCAATCCCGATCACTGGAACCTCGCCGCCGCGATCCGCGTGCTGTCGATGGATGCGGTCGAGGCCGCCAATTCCGGCCATCCGGGTATGCCGATGGGCATGGCCGACGTGGCGACGGTGCTGTTTCGCAATCACCTGAAATTCGACGCCTCGGCGCCGCATTGGTTCGACCGCGATCGCTTCATCCTGTCGGCGGGCCATGGTTCGATGCTGATCTACAGCCTGCTTTACCTGACGGGCTATCGGCAGATGACGCTGGACCAGATCCGCAACTTCCGTCAACTGGATGCGATCACGGCAGGCCATCCGGAATATGGCCATGTCGAGGGGGTCGAGACAACGACCGGCCCTCTGGGCCAGGGCATCGCCACCGCCGTCGGCTTCGCCATGGCCGAGGAAGCCATGCGCGCCGAGTTCGGGGCCGATCTGTGCGACCACCGCACCTGGGTCATCGCGGGCGATGGTTGCCTGATGGAGGGCATCAGCCAGGAAGCGATCGGCCTGGCCGGCCACCAGAAGCTGGGTCGCCTGATCGTTCTGTGGGACAATAACGACATCACCATCGACGGCCGCGTCAGCCTGTCGGACAAGACCGACCAGCGTGCGCGCTTTGCGGCCTCGGGCTGGCGGGTGCTGTCCTGCGACGGCCATGACGCCGCCGATATCGACCGGGCGCTGCGCGAGGCCGCACAGGATGACGGCCGCCCGGTTCTGGTCGATTGCAAGACCGTGATCGGCTTCGGCTCGCCCGCCAAGGCCGATAGCAGCAAGGCCCATGGTTCGCCCCTTGGCGCGGCCGAGATCGCCGCCACACGCGAGGTTTACGGCTGGACCGCCGGCGCCTTCGAGATCCCCGAGCCGATCCTGTCCCAGTGGCGCCAGATCGGCGCGCGGGGTGCCGAGGCGCGCGCCGCCTGGCAGGCCCGCGTCGATGCGCTGGACGCCACCCGGCGCGACGCCTTTGCCGCCCGCATCGGCACCGATCCGAACCCGCGCCTTGCGCCGACCATCGCCGCGTTCAAGCAGCAGACGCTGGGCAGCAAGCCCAAGGTCGCGACCCGCAAGGCCAGCGAAAACGTGCTGGAAGTGCTGAACGCCGCGATGCCCGAGAATTTCGGCGGCTCGGCCGACCTGACGGGCTCCAACAACACCAAGACCGGCGGTCAGGGCGTCTTCAGCCCCGAAAACCGACTGGGCCGCTACATCCATTACGGCATCCGCGAACACGGCATGGCGGCGGCGATGAACGGGATCTGGCTGCATGGCGGCTTCCGCCCCTATGGCGGGACGTTCCTGACCTTTACCGATTACGCGCGCGGGGCGATGCGGCTGTCGGCGCTGATGGGCCTGCCGGTCGTCTATGTGATGACCCATGACAGCATCGGCCTGGGCGAGGACGGACCGACCCATCAACCGGTCGAGCATCTGGCCATTTGCCGCGCCACGCCCAACACGCTGACGCTGCGCCCCTGCGATCAGATCGAGACCGCCGAGGCCTGGGAGATCGCGCTGTCGCAGACCGACCGTCCCTCGGTGCTGGCGCTGTCGCGCCAGAACCTGCCGCTTCTGCGCGAGGAGATCGACGGGAACCTGTCGGCCAAGGGCGCCTATGTGCTGCGCGAGGCCTCGGCCGCGCCGCAGGTCGTGCTGATGGCCTCGGGCTCCGAGGTCGAGATCGCTGTGGCCGCCCGCGAGACGCTCGAGGCCGATGGCGTCTCCACCCGTGTCGTCTCGGTCCCCTCGATCGAACTGTTTTTGGCGCAGGACGAGGCCTATCGCGCCAAGATCCTGCCCGCCGGCACCGTCCGCGTCGCGGTCGAAGCGGCGGTCGGCCAGCCCTGGGACCGGCTGCTGCTGGGCCTCGGAGGCTCCGAGGCGAAATCGGCCTTTGTGGGAATGACGGGTTTCGGCGCCTCGGGGCCTGCGCCCGCGCTCTACAAGCATTTCGGCATCACCGCCGAGGCGGTCGCGGAACGTGCCAAGGCGCTTCTGTGAGGGACAAGCCCTCCTTGGCGGCGCAAGACCGCGCAATTCCTGGCCCTCTTGGCGACAAGCGGCCTTGGGCTGCGCGCTCGGGTGACGATGCCCCGGCCTGTGCTTGACATGGCCCCGCCGCTGGGCCGCTTTTCGGGCCAGTCAGCGGGGATCGGGCTGCTTCTGGCGGCGATCCTGGGCTTTACCTTGATGGATGCGACGGCCAAGCACCTGACCCAGACCTATCCCGCAGGTCAGGTGATCTGGGCGCGCTTCATGGGCAACCTGCTGATTTTCGCGCTGATCTTCCACCGTCACCTGCCCCGGCTGATGCGGACGCGGCAGCCAGGGCTGCAATTCGCGCGCGCGCTGATGCAACTGGGATCGGTCGGGCTTTTCTTCACCTCGCTGGCCTATATCGGGCTGGCCGAAGCGACCGCCATCATGGATCTGAACCCGGTCCTGATCACGCTTGGCGCCGCCCTGTTTCTGGGCGAAAAGATCGGCCCGCGCCGGGTCGCGGGAATTGTCGTCGCACTGTTCGGGGCCATGCTGATCATCCGGCCTGGCCTGGGCGTGTTTCAACCCGCAGCACTGCTGCCGCTGGCGGGGGCCTTCACCTTTGCGGCGGGTGCGCTGCTGACGCGGATGGTCCGGGCGGACAGCGTCGTGACCTCGGTCCTGTGGTCGGCGGTGGTGGGGACGGCGCTGACCAGCCTGGCCCTGCCCTTCGTCTGGAAACCGGTCGCTGCCGCTGATCTCTGGGCCTTCGGGCTGCTTGCGATCCTGGGCACGCTCAGCCAGTATCTTCTGGTGCGCGCCTTCTCTCAGGCCGAGGCCGGGGCGCTGGCGCCCTTCGGCTATACCGGACTGGTCTGGGCGGGGCTGTGGGGCTGGCTGTTCTTTGGCCAATTGCCCGATTTCTGGACGGTCGCGGGGGCTGCCGTGATCGTCCTGGCAGGGCTTTATGTCTGGTCGCGCGAGGCGCAGGCCGCGCGCGCCGCGCGGAGGGCCGGATGAGCGAGGACCGCCCCCGCCTTGCCGACCGCCTGGGCAACGCGGCCTTTCTGGTGCTGATGGGCGCCGTGCGCCTTCTGCCTTATGAACGGCGCATCCCGGCGATGGGCTGGATCTTTTCGCGGCTGCTGGCGCCGGTCGCGGGCTGGCGGCGGCGCATCCGCGCCAATCTGGAGATGGCTCGACCCGACCTGTCCAAGGCCGAGATCGCGGCGCTTCTGCGCGCGGTTCCCGACAATGCCGGGCGGTCCCTGGCCGAGATCTATTCGGGCGAGGAGTTCACCGCCCGCATCCATGCCTCGGACCCATTGGAGGGGCCGGGCCTGCCCGTGCTGGAGGAGGCCTTTGCGCAAGGCCGCCCGGTGATCCTGGCCTGCGCGCATTTCGGCAATTACGACGCGATGCGCGCGGCGCTTGCCGGACGCGGCTGGCCGGTCGGTGCGCTTTACCGGCCGATGAACAATCAGGCCTTCAACCGTCACTATGTCCCCGCCATCACCGCCATCGCCGAGCCGCTTTTCCCGCGCGGCCGGGCCGGCCTGGCGGCGATGCTGCGCTTTCTCAAGGGCGGAGGCTGGCTGGCCCTGGGCTTCGACCAGTATGACCAAGACGGGGCCGAATTGCGCTTTTTCGACCTGCCGACGCGGACCGTGCTGACGCCTGCCGAGTTGGCCCTGCGCTACGACGCCGTTCTGGTGCCCATCGCGGGGATACGCCTGCCCGACGGTCTGCGCTTTCGCGTCCATGTGGGCAAACCGGTCGCCAAGGCCAGCCCGGCCGAGATGATGCAGGCGCTGAACGACGATCTGGAGGTTCTGGTGCGCCAGCATATGGACCAGTGGTTCTGGGTGCATCGCCGCTGGAAATGAACCGGCCGACATGGAAAGGCCCCGCCGAGGCGGGGCCGTTTCGTTCATGCGGCCGGCCGTTCAGGCCCGGGCGACCTCGCGCGCAGGGGCAGCTTCTTCGCGGCGGGCGCGCAGTTCCTCGGCCACCAGGAAGGCCAGTTCCAGCGACTGGCTGGCATTCAGGCGCGGATCGCAGGCAGTGTGATAGCGGTCGGACAGATCCTCGTCGGTCACAGCCCGCACGCCGCCGGTGCATTCGGTCACGTCCTTGCCAGTCATCTCGAAATGCACGCCGCCGGGGATCGTGCCCTCGGCCTTGTGGATCGCGAAGAACTCGCGCACCTCGCGCAGGATCGAATCGAAGGCCCGCGTCTTGTAGCCGGTCGAGGACTTGATGACGTTGCCGTGCATCGGATCGCAGGACCAGACAACATGCGCGCCCTCGGCCTGGACGGTCTGGATCAGGCGCGGCAGGTGATCGCCGACCTTGCCCGCGCCGAAACGCGCGATCAGGGTCAGGCGGCCCGGCTCGTTTTCGGGGTTCAGCTTGGCCATCAGCACCTTGAGATCTTCGGCCGTGGTGGTCGGGCCGCATTTCAGGCCGATCGGATTCTGCACGCCGCGGCAGAATTCGACATGCGCGCCGTCGGGTTGGCGGGTGCGGTCGCCGATCCACAACATGTGGCCCGATCCCGCGACCGGCAGGCCGGTGGTCGAATCAATGCGTGCCAGCGCCTCTTCGTATTCCAGCAGCAGCGCTTCGTGGCTGGTGTAGAAATCCACCTTGGACAGCTGGTGCGCCGTCTCGGAATTCACGCCCGCCGCGCGCATGAAGGCCATCGCGTCGCTGATCCGGTCCGCGATGTCGCGATATTTTGCGGCTTCCGGGCCGCCCACGAAATCGGCGATCCAGCTTTGCACGCGCTGCATGTCCGCAAAGCCGCCCGTCGAGAAGGCGCGCAGCAGGTTCAGCGAGGCCGCGGCCTGCGTATAGGCCGCCAGCATCCGCTGTGGATCGGGGACGCGCGCTTCGGGGGTGAAGTCGAAGCCGTTGATGATATCGCCCCGGTAGCTGGGCAGTTCCTGACCGTTCACGATCTCGGTGGGCGCGCTGCGTGGCTTGGCAAACTGGCCCGCCATCCGGCCGACCTTGACGACCGGAAGCTGCGCGCCCCAGGTCAGCACGACCGCCATCTGCAACAGCACCTTGAACGTGTCGCGCAGGTTGTCGGCGCTGAATTCGCTGAAACTTTCGGCGCAATCGCCGCCCTGCAGCAGGAAGCTGCGGCCCGCGGCGACTTCGGCAAGCTGGGCCTTGAGGCGGCGCGCCTCGCCGGCAAAGACCAGCGGCGGGTAGCGGCGCAATTGCTCCTCGACCGCGGCAAGGGCGACCGGATCGGTATAATCGGGCATCTGGACGCGCGGATAGGCGCGCCAGCCAGCCTTGTCCCAGCTTTGGGTGGTGGCGGGTTTGCGAAGCTCCTGCGACATCTTCCATGCTCCTTGGGAAAAACGATGCGGTCCGTATAGTCGCTAACAACCGTCGTGGGAAGGCTTGACGGCATCTGAAGCCGCTTTGCGCAAAGGGCCAGGCAGACCCTTGTGACGGACCGGAAAGCTTGCTTCTGTGAGGAAGGAACCGCAGCCAAGACAGCCCTCATGCCATCGCAAAGACCGCGCCGATTCACCTTCCTGCTACTGGATCGATTTACCATGCTGCCCTTCACGGCAGCGATCGAACCCCTTCGGCTTGCCAACCGAGCCTCGGGGCAAACGCTGTATGAATGGCGCCTGGTCGGCCCGTCTGGCGATGTAGCCACCTGTTCAAACGGGACGCGGGTGCTGCTGGACGGCGGCTTGGAAGATGAAGCCCCACCCGGCCGGGACGAGGTCGTGATCGTCTGCGGCGGCACCGACATCGCGCGCGAGGCGACACGGCCGGTCCTGTCCTGGCTTCGCCGCCAGGCGCGCGGCGGCGCCCGGATCGGGGCGGTCTGCACCGGCGCCTGGATCCTGGCCGAGGCCGGGTTGCTGGAGGGGCGCAAGGCCACGATCCATTGGGAAAACCATGACGGCTTCGCCGAGGCCTTTCCGGGCGTCGATCCCTATCGGTCCGTTTTCGTGCAGGACGGCAACCGTCTCACGGCAGCCGGAGGCACCAGTTCCATCGACCTGATGTTGCACCTGATCGCCGAGGATCACGGAGACCAGATCGCCGCAGACGTGGCCGACCAGATGCTGCATACCGCGATCCGCACCGAACAGGACCGCCAGCGCCTGTCGATCCCCACTCGAATCGGCGTGCGTCATCCGCGCCTTGCCGCCGTCATCGCCCGGATGGAGGCCAATCTCGAGGAGCCGATCAGCCCGGCACAACTGGCGCAGGATGCGGGGATGTCCACCCGTCAGCTGGAACGCCTGTTCCGCCGCTATCTGAACCGCAGCCCCAAGCGTTACTATATGGAAACCCGTCTGGCCCGGGCGCGCAACCTGCTGATGCAGACCGAGATGTCGATCATCGAGATCGCGCTGGCCTCGGGCTTTTCAAGCCCGTCGCATTTCTCGAAATGTTACAGGGCGCAATATGGCAGCACGCCCTATCGCGAGAGGGGAACCTCGGCGCCACGGGGAAAGGAGGCGCCACGGGGAAAGGATTCCTTAACCTCTGTTAACCAGACGTTAACCTGTTGACGCTAGCACGGTGAAAAACGCGCATCGGCGCGTCGGTAACAACAGGCACAGGGGCAGCCGATGGAACGCGAGATTACCGTGCTGACGGTCAGTCAGCCGATCAATGTCGGCAGCGGCTCTCCACAGATGTTTGCGCCCTTCCATGGGCGAACCACGCCCTTCACGCTTGATGGGCCGGTCATCTCGACCATCTATCTGCTGGATGACGATGACCGTTTTCACAACAGTATCTATACCCCTGACGAAACCGGCCAGACCTTGACCCGTCCCGCCATGATCGGTTTCGGCGACAGCGCGACCACGCTGCCAATCGGCACGCAGCTGAACAATTTCATCGGCTCGATCATGGAGGACAGCCAAGGCAACCGCTTCGCGATGATCCTGCCGCGCCTCTTTGCCGCGAACGATGTCGGTGACGAGCTGGGCGACCGCCACAGCGTTCTGGTCTTTCCTCTGCCCGTCGCGACGCCGAGCGGGGTCGAAGTCTTTCCGCGCTTCGACCCATCGCTGCCGCTGCGCCAAGTCGCTGTTTACCAGATCGGGGGGAACGACAACGCGCTGGCCTACGCGCCGCCTCTGTCCCAAAGCCTGCCGGGCGACCCGCCGCCCTGTCTGGCCGAGGGCACGCTGATTCTGACCCGCACGGGTCTGCTGCCGGTCGAATCGTTGCGCCCCGGGATGCAGTTGATGACGCTGGATCACGGCTGGCAGAGCCTGATCTGGACCGGCAGCCGCCATCTGGATGCGCCTGCGCTGGACCTTTCTCCGCAGCACCGACCGATCCGGATCGAGCCGGGCGCGCTCGGCCCCGGGCAGCCCGCCCGCGCTCTGGTCGTGTCGCCCCAGCACCGGATCCTGTTGCGCTCGCGCATCGCGGAACGGATGTTCGGCAGGGCCGAAATCATGGCCCCGGCGCGCCATCTGCTTGGCCTGCCCGGTATCCTTGTCGATCGCCGCACCCCTGCCGTCACATACTGGCATCTGCTGATGCAGCGACACCAGATCCTGTTGACCGAAGGCGCCTGGACCGAAAGCCTGCTGCCCGGCCCACAGGCCTTGCGCGCCTTTGGCCCCCGCATGGCCTCGACGATCCGCGATCAGGCCCCGACCCTGGTCGCCGCGCCGATCCCCGCGCGCCACGTGCCTGCGGGTCATGCAACGCGGCGGCTGGTGCAGCGCCACATTGCCAATCCGGCCCGCGCTCTGGTCGAACCGACGCCGCAGACCGTTCCCTAGCTGTCCAGCCCGACCAGAGCACGGGCGAATTCCTGAGCATCGAATGCATCCAGGTCGTCAATCTGCTCACCCACGCCGATGGCATGAATCGGCAGGCCGAAGCGGTCGGCAAGGGCGACCAGAACCCCGCCTTTCGCGGTGCCGTCCAACTTGGTCATGACCAGTCCGGAAACATCGGCCAGCTTGCGGAAGGTCTCGACCTGGCTCAGTGCGTTCTGGCCAGTTGTGGCGTCCAGGACCAGCAAGGTGTTGTGCGGCGCCTCTGGATCCTTCTTGCGGATCACCCGGACGATCTTGGCCAATTCCGCCATCAGATCCTGGCGATTCTGCAACCGCCCGGCCGTGTCGATCATCAGCAGGTCGGCGCCCTCGGCCTCGGCCCGCACCATCGCATCATAGGCCAGGCTGGCCGGGTCGCTGCCCTGGGGCGCGACCATCACCGGCACCCCGGCGCGCTGCCCCCAGACCTGCAGCTGCTCGACCGCGGCTGCCCGGAACGTGTCTCCCGCCGCGATGACGACCGACTTGCCCGCGGCGCGGAACTGACTGGCCAGCTTGCCGATGGTGGTGGTCTTGCCCGCGCCGTTCACGCCCACGACCAGCACGACCTGAGGGCGTTTGGCATAGATCGGCAGAGGCCGGGCAACCGGCGCCATGATCCGGGCGATCTCATCGGCCAGAAGCCCGCGCAACTCGGCCGAGGACAGCCGCCGCCCCATCCGCCCCTCGGCGATGTTGGCGGTGACGCGCAGGGCGGTCTCGACGCCCAGATCGGCCTGCACCAGCATGTCCTCCAGCTCTTCCAGCATCGCGTCGTCCAGCACCCGGCGCGGCGCGGTCTCGCCATCGCTCCGCCCGAACAGCCGCCCCACCAGACCCGCAGACGCGGAGGCTTTGGCCGGCGCGGCCTCGGCCTCGCCCACGATCTCGTCCAGCCCCGCCCCGATCTTCGAGGAGGATCGAGTCAGCCGCTCTCGCAACTTCGAGAAGAACGCCATATCAAGTCCTTTCGCTAGCGCCCGGACCCTAGCGCGGACACGCGCAAAGGAAAAGCCGCCAGGCTTTTGCCTTGGGCCAAATACCCCTGGGAAAGTCCGCAGGACGGGGGGAAGCGCCCCCAGCCCGCAGCCTACCTTCGGGTGCCTCAGCCGCGTAGCCGCCGGATCAGACCGGCCAGCCGCAGGGTCGAGGCATCGTGCCCAGGCTCGCCTTGGCCCTTCAGCAAGGGTTCGACCTTCAGCGCCAGCTCCTTGCCCAGTTCCACACCCCATTGGTCAAAACTGTTGATCCCCAGGATCACGCCCTCGACAAAGACGCGATGCTCGTAAAGCGCCACGATCTGCCCAAGCGTGTGGGGTGTCAGTTGGTCGATGAGAAGCGTGGTCGAAGGCCGGTTGCCCGGAAAGACCCGGTGGCGGGCCTGGCGTTCAAGCTCGGCGCCTTCAAGCCCCTTGGCCGCCATCAGCGCGCGCGCCTCGTCCAGGCTGCGCCCGCGCATCAGCGCCTCGGACTGCGCCAGGCAATTCGCGGCCAGCAGGATATGATGATGCGCCAGATCAGGCTCATGCCCGCGCGCGGCCAGGATGAATTCGCAAGGCACGGGCGTCGTGCCCTGATGAATCAGTTGATAGAAGGCGTGCTGTCCGTTCGTGCCCGGCTCGCCCCAGACGACCGGCCCCGAGACGACCGGCAGATCGCTGCCATCCATCGCCACGCGCTTGCCGTTCGATTCCATCTCGAGCTGCTGCAAATAGGCGGGCAGGCGCATCAGGCGGTTGTCATAGGGCAGAACCGCACGGGTCGGATAGCCGCAGATCTGATGGTGCCAGATGCCCACCAGCGCCAGCAGAACCGGCAGGTTCGCCTCCAGCGGGGCGGCACGGAAATGCGCATCCATCGCGGCGCCGCCCGCAAGGAATTCGTCGAACCGCTCTGGCCCTACGGCCAGCATCAGCGACAAACCGATCGGCCCCCAGATCGAATAACGGCCGCCGACCCAATCCTCGAACCCAAAGACCCGCTCGGCCGGGATGCCGAAATCGGCGGCCCTGGCGGTGGCCGAGGACAGCGCCACGAATTGCGCGGCAGGGTCAGAGACCGAAGCCGCCATCCAGTCCCGGGCGGTCTGCGCATTCGTCATCGTCTCGATCGTGGTGAAGGTCTTCGAGGCAACGATGACCAGCGTGGTGGCCGGGTCCAGCCCCTTCAGCGTGTCGGCGATATCCGCGCCGTCCACGTTGCTGACGAAATGCGTGCGCGGCCCGTCATGCCAGGGCGCCAGCGCCAGCGCGGCCATGGCCGGCCCCAGATCCGAGCCGCCGATGCCGATATTGACGACATCGGTGATCCGCCCGCCTTGCCCCGCAAAGCCGCCCTCGCGGACCGCGCGGGCAAAGGCCGACATGCGCGCATGGGTCTCGCGCACAGCGGGCATCACGTCCTGACCATCCACGACCACGCGGCCCGACAGGTTGCGCAACGCGGTGTGCAGGACGGCGCGGCCCTCGGTCTCGTTGATCTTCTCGCCCGAGAACATCGCCTCGCGCCGCGCCTCGACCGCCGCATCGCGCGCCAGCGTCAGCAGCAGGTCGCGCGCCCCCGCGTCGATCGTGGTCTTGGAATAATCGAGCACCAGCCCGTCGGCGCTGGCCGAAAACACCTCGGCGCGGGCAGGATCGGCGGCGAACAGCGACTCGATGCGCCTATCTCCCTGCGCCCGACGATAGGATTGCAGACGGTTCCAGAGATCTGACATGGCGGTCCTCATTCGGCCCAGTGGACGATGGCCTGGTCAAGGAAGGCGCGGATCGGCGCCTCGATCGGATCGAGCTTCTGCGCGCGCTCCAGCGCCTCGCGCTTTTCGGGCCCCATGATGAGCACATGAATGTTCAGCGCCTCGGCCAGAACGGGGCGCGTCAGGGTGATGCGCGGCTCTTCCGCGCCCTCGGCACGGATCGCCATGACCGGGGGCGCGTCGAGAGCCATCGCGGCCGCCAGCTGATCGGCGCCGGGAAAGAGGCTTGCGGTGTGCATGTCGTTGCCCATGCCCAGCAGCACCACCGTCAGCGGCAGATGCGGCGCCAGCCGCGCGGCCAGCGCCTCGGTCGCCGGATCGGGCGAGGCATCGCCTGTGTAAAGGTCGATGTAATGCGCCGCGGCCGCCTTGTCCTTCAGCAGATGCCGCCGCAGCAGGCGCGAATTCGACCGCTTGTGATCGCCATCCACCCAGCGTTCATCGCCCAGCACGACCGTCACGCGGTCCCAGTCCAGATCGGTGCCCGACAGCGTCTCGAAGACCGGCGCGGGCGAGGTTCCGCCCGGCACGCAGAGCGTGGCGCGTTCGTTGCTGCGCAGATGCTGCGCCAGTTGCGAGGCGATGCAATCCGCCAGCGACAGGGCCAGCATCTCGCGGTCGGGATAGTTTCGGAATTCCATGCTCATGACCTGATCTCCCTCCAGCGGCGATTGTCGCGATGCATCAGGCGCAACGCTTCGTCGGGGCCCGAGGATCCGGGGTCATAGGGTTCGGGGCGGCGCTTGCTGTCCTCCCAGGCGTTGATGATCGGATCGGTCCAGGCCCAGGCAGCCTCGACCTCGTCGCCGCGCATGAACAGGGTCTGGTTGCCCCGGATCACATCCATGATCAGCCGCTCATAGGCATCGGGCATGTCCGCCCCGTCGGGGCCAAGCGCATCGGCGAAGGACATGTCCAACGGCACCTGCACAAGCCGCATCCCCCCCGGCCCCGGCTCCTTGATCATCACCTTGAGGTTCATGCCCTCATTCGGTTGCAGGCGAATGACAAGCTCGTTGGCCTTGGGCTGGCCGCTATCGTCAAAGATCGAATGCGGCGGTTCCTTGAAGATGATGGCGATTTCCGAGGTGCGCGCGCGCAGCTTCTTGCCGGTGCGCAGGTAGAAAGGCGTGCCCTGCCAGCGCCAGTTCGCGATGCGGACCTTCATCGCCACATAGCTTTCGGTGCGCGATTCGGGGTTTTCGGCATCCTTGAGGTAATCGTCATCATGGCCGCGATACTGACCGCGCACGATATCCTGGGGCGGCACGGCCTCAAGCGCGCGGATCACCTTGAGCTTTTCATCACGCACGGCGTCGGGGTCGAAATGATAGGGCGGCTCCATCGCGATCAGGCAGAGCAGCTGCATCAGATGATTCTGCACCATGTCGCGGATCGCCCCGGACTTGTCGTAATAGCTGCCACGCCCGGCCACGCCGACGGTTTCGGCCACGGTGATCTGCACATGGTCGATGAATTGCGCGTTCCACAGCGGCTCAAACAGCACGTTGGCGAAGCGGACGGCCATCAGGTTCTGGACGGTTTCCTTGCCCAGATAATGGTCGATCCGATAAATCTGATGCTCGTGGAAATGCTGCGCCAGCGTCGCATTCAGTGCCCTTGCGCTGGCCAGATCGCGGCCAAAGGGCTTTTCGACCACGATACGGCTGTCATCATCCGCGATCCCGTGCCCGGCCAGCCGCTCTGCAATATCGCCAAACAGCGCCGGCGCGACCGAGAAGTAGAAGGCATGGACCGCGCCGGGGCGCATCCGGGCTTTCAGTTCCTGCCAGCCACCCTCGCCCCGCGCGTCGATGGCGACATAGCCCAGCAGCGACAGGAATTCGGCCAGTTGCGGATCCTCGCCGGTCACGCCGCCGAATTCGCGGATCGCGCCCGCGGCCTCGGCCCGAAAGGCATCGTCGTCCTGGGCTGTGCGGGCGGCGCCGATGATGCGACTGGTCGCCGGGATCTGCCCGGCCTTGAAGCGCCGGAACAGGCCCGGCAGAATCTTGCGGTGGGCCAGATCGCCCGTGGCACCGAAGATCACCAGATCGAAATCATCGACCGGAATGACGCGCGAGACCATGCTGTCCTCCTTGTGGATCGGCTTCGCCTTATCTTTTGTTAGCGTTAACATCAACCGGGTTCAATCTTCACGGCACGCGCCAACCGCGGCAGGCGGCAGCGTTTGAGCATTTCGGCCATGTCCATGCCGCCCCCAAGGGCAGAGACCCGTGCGCGCGCGGCCTCCAGCGCGGCGCGCACGGCAACCGGATTGCGACGATGCAGCTCCAGCAGGAACGCGTCGGGATGGATGGCCCGCAGCCCCAGCCCGGCCATGATCCGGGGCGGGAAATCGCGCAGATTGGCGGTCACGATCAGATCGGCGCGACCTGCCAACGCGGCCTCGACCACATGGCGGTCGGAGGGGTCGGGAAAATCCAGATCAATCGCGGCAATGCCCTGCCCGTCGCATTCCGCCTGCGCAAACCGCAGCCGCAACAGCGCGATCTCGGCCCCGGCCACCGCAGCGGCCTCGTCACCCAGGCGCGCGGCGGCATGGCGCCATTCCGCGAGGATGCGCGCCGACCACAAAGGCTGGAACAGCCCCGCCCAAGCCAGATCCGACAGGATCTCGCGCAGGATGGTGGGGTAAAGCACGTTGGCGTCCAACAGGGCGCGCATCAGTCCAGCCGGAAGAACAGGGCCTTGAGATAGCCCGTCTCGGCCAGCTGCGGCAGGGTCGGATGATCCGGCCCGGCCTGCCCGGTATGAATCAGCACGCCACGCCGCCCACCACGCCCGATCCCGCGCGCGCTGACATTGCGGAACGCGGTCAGGTCGGCGGCGTGGCTGCAACTGCACAGGCCCAGATAGCCGCCCGGCGCGACCAGAGGCGCAGCCAGCTTCGCCACCCGCTCATAGGCGCGAAGGCCCGCATTCAGCGCGGGTTTCGAGGGCGCGAAGGCGGGCGGATCGCAGATTACCACCTCGAATCGCCGATCCTCGGCGGCCAGCGCCTCAAGCGCATGGAAGGCATCGGCGCGCATGATCTCCAGCCGGTCTCCGGCGCCCATGGCCTGCGCGCCCTGCTGCGCCAGTTCCAGCGCGGCCGCGCTGCCATCGACGCACAGCGCGCTGGAGGCCCCGCCCGCCAGCATCGCCAGCCCGAAGCCGCCGACATGGCTGAACACGTCCAGAACCGCGCCGCCTCCCGCCAGCCGCTGCGCAAAGGCATGGTTCGGCCGCTGGTCGTAGAACAGCCCGGTCTTCTGCCCGCCCATCAGATCGGCCATATAGACGGCGCCGTTCATCGTCACCGGAACCGGCCGTTCGGGGGCAGCGCCACGCAGAACCTCCATCCGCTCGTCCAGCCCCTCAAGCCCGCGCGCCCGCCCCTGCCCGTTCAGGATCACCGTCTTGACGCCCGTGACGGCGATCAGCGCATCCGCGATGGCATCGGCCATCCCGTCCGCCCAAGCGGCGTTGGGCTGGATCACGGCATGATCGCCGAAACGGTCGATGACCAGACCGGGCAGCCCGTCAGCCTCGGCATGGACCAGCCGGTAGAAGGGCGCATCATGCAGTCGCTCGCGCAGGGCCAGCGCGCGCGACAGGCGCGACTCCAGCCAAGCCGCGTCGATGCGCGCCCCGGGATCGGCGTCCATCACCCGCGCCACGATCTTCGAGTTGGGATTGACCGTCACCAGCGCCAAGGGACGCCTCTCGGCATCCTCCAGCACGGCCAGCGCGCCGGGCGCAAGGCCGCGCGTGCGCCGGTCCAGCACCGCCTCGTCGGCATAGACCCAAGGAAAGCCGTGGCGGATGGCCTGGGGCTTGGATTTCGGACGCAGGCGGATGACGGGCAGGTCGGACATGACGGGATTCCTTTCCCGGCCGATCTGACACGCGCCGCCGCGTCAGACAAGCCGCAGCCGCAGCCAGGCCCGGATATGGCCGTCCTGCGGGCGGCAAATCCCGGCCCTTTACCGCGGCCAGGCGGCAGCCCGGTTGAACCGTTACCGCTAACGCTGTATATCGTCTTCACAGCCAGAGGAGCCCCAGATGACCCTTCACGCCACGCTTGACCGGGTGACAGACCGCATCCGCGAACGCTCGCACAAGGCGCGCAGCGCCTATCTGGCCAAGATCGCACGCGCAGCCCAGGACGGTCCGGCGCGCGCCCATCTGTCCTGCGGCAATCAGGCCCATGCCTATGCCGCGATGGCGGACAAGGCCGATCTGGCCAATTCGCGCAAGCCCAATATCGGGATCGTGACCGCCTATAACGACATGCTCTCGGCGCACCAGCCCTATGAGCGCTATCCCGACATCATCCGGCGCGCAGGCCGTGCGGCGGGGGCCACCGTGCAGGTCGCGGGCGGCGTTCCGGCAATGTGCGACGGCGTCACGCAGGGCCGCCCGGGGATGGAGCTGTCGCTCTTTTCGCGCGACGTGATCGCGCTGGCGGCGGGGGTGGCGCTGTCGCATGACTGCTTCGACGCCGCGCTTTATCTGGGGGTCTGCGACAAGATCGTGCCGGGGCTGATCATCGCGGCCGGCACGTTCGGCCATATCCCGGCGGTTTTCGTGCCGGCAGGCCCCATGCCCTCGGGCCTGCCCAATGACGAAAAGGCCAAGGTGCGCCAGCAATTCGCCACGGGCGAGGTCGGACGCGAGGCGTTGATGGCCGCCGAGATGGCCAGCTATCACAGCGCGGGCACCTGCACCTTTTACGGCACGGCGAATACGAACCAGATGCTGATGGAGTTCATGGGCCTGCACCTGCCCGGCTCCAGCTTCGTCAATCCGGGCACGCCACTGCGCGAGGCGCTGACCGTCGCCGCCGTGCAGCGCGCCGCGCAACTGACCAATCTGGGCAACGAATACCTGCCCGCAGGCGAAGTGCTGGACGAACGTGCCTTCGTCAACGGAATCGTCGGGTTGATGGCGACAGGTGGATCGACCAACCTTGTCCTGCATCTGCCGGCGATGGCGCGCGCCTCGGGCGTGATCCTGGACATCGAGGATTTCAACGACCTGTCCGAGGCCGTGCCGCTTCTGGCGCGGGTCTATCCCAACGGCCTGGCGGATGTGAACCATTTCCACGCGGCGGGCGGGCTTGGCTTCGTGATCCGCCAGCTTCTGGAAGCCGGGCTGCTGCACGCGGATGTCAAGACCGTCAACGGCACGGGGCTTGACGGTTACATCGTCGAGCCCAAGCTGGACGGGTCCGGCATCCGGTGGGAGGAAGGCGCCCGTGAAAGCCTGAACGACCGGATCGTGCGCCCGATCAGCGCCCCCTTCGCGCGGACCGGCGGGCTGAAGCAGCTTTCCGGCAATCTGGGCCGCGGCGTCATCAAGATCAGCGCCGTCGCCCCCGAACGCCGCATCATCGAGGCTCGCGCCCGCGTCTTCGAGGATCAGGAATCGGTTAAGACGGCCTTCAAGGCCGGGGAATTTACCCAGGATACCGTGGTCGTCGTCCGCTTCCAGGGTCCGCGCGCCAACGGAATGCCCGAGCTTCATTCGCTGACGCCCACGCTGGCCGTGTTGCAGGATCGCGGCCTCAAGGTCGCGCTGGTGACGGACGGGCGGATGTCGGGCGCCTCGGGCAAGGTGCCGGCGGCGATCCATGTTGCCCCCGAGGCGGCGGGCGGCGGCCCCTTGGCGCGGCTGCGTGACGGTGATCTGGTGCGGCTGGACGCGGTTGCGGGAACCCTGGATTGCCTGGAGGCCGATTTCGACGCGCGCGAAGCCGCGATCCACGATGCCAGCCACAGTTCCGAGGGCTTGGGGCGCGAGCTTTTCGCGGCCTTCCGCGCCGTGGCGGGCCCCGCCGATCAGGGCGCGGGCGTGGTCGTCTGACACAACCCGCACCAATTCCCGGAGCGGGACGCGCCCGCCGCACCCCGTTCCGGCCTCAGCCGATCTGCACCAGAGAGGGCCCCGCGCCCAGATCGTGGCGCAGATAGGCAATCGCGGTGGCCATCACGCCCTCGGGCGGCCTGGCCGCGTCGCAACGCGCCAGGATGGGTTGCGTTCAGCATGTCGTCGTCGGTCTTTGGATCAAGGCCCAGCACGTCGCGCGCGTCCTCGCGATGTGTCTCGACCTTCCTCAGGCTCCAGCTCAGCAGCGCGCCCAGCAACGGATCGCCACCATTGCGGATCGCAGGCTGGGCGACAGCGGCGGCCTCGTGCCAGCACCCGGCACGCGCTGCCGCGATCGCGCCAGCGCGGCAATCGTGCTGTCGGCGCGATCCTGCTGGACCAGACGGCGCAACGGGGACGGCGCGACGGCATGGCGATGCGCCTGGTGCAGCACTTCAAGCAACCGATCGAATTGCGGCAGCTGCGGGACGCTCTGCTGCCCGGCCTCCAGAAGCACGTCATAATACCACTGGAATGCCCTGCGCGCGCGTTTCGATGCGCAATGGAACCAGTCGTTCGACGGGTAATCATTCGGCCCCTTGACCAACAGCACCCCATCGCGAAAGGCCGACATCCTGATGATCAGGGGCGCGGTCTCGATCGGCTGGACATGCGGGAAAACCCGCGCTTGCTCGATCAGGTCGATCTGCTGGAACAGGTTCAGGATCGGCGCGGTTGCGGCGGGCCTGCCGGGGATGGCCAGTGCCTCGCCATCGGCCATCCGGCCGAGGCGGTTTCGCAGGGCCAGATGATCCTCCCACAGGGCAGAATCGCCCTGTTCGTCGCGCGGCGCGGTCAGGTCCATTCCCCAAAGCGCCGCACGCCCGACAGCCAGCGCCGCCCCGCCCGGCGTCAGAGGCATCGCCTCGGGGACGGCGCCATCCTCGGCGGCGATAACAGCGATGATGTTGTAAATCCGGTCAATGCGCGAGATGAGAGGCCCCTTGGGCATCCTGGCGTCACGATGCCCAAGGTCCAGCGCCAGCCCGCCGAAACTGCCGATCGTATTTGGCAGCGTCATCGTGACCGCGCCGCCAAGAGCCGGCATGAAGGCCGCCTGCATATCCTCGGCCAGTTACAGCCTGCTGCACCTGAGCGCCGGGAACAGCAATATAAGGCTCTGCCAGAGATGAGCATTGTGATGGCTGCCATCGTCCAGCACGTCGAAGGGGCCGTGTTCCGCGATCAGGTGCGCGATCGCCGCCGGGTCGATCTGGCTCCCCTGAATCATCGTCACGCGCGGCCCCAGGTCAAGCTGCTTGGGCGCAATATCCAGCCCGACGATATGGGCCTGGGGCAGATCGTCGCGCCACATCGCCAGCGACTCGCTGTCCGCATCCGGGCTTTCATAGCCGCTGATACCGCGCTCGAGCATCTCCAGCGGCCTGTCGCGCCGATCTTCCAGCAGCGCATGATGGACGGGCACGTAACCTTACGTTCTGAATTTGTCGATGCCGTGAATGATCACCCGCGCGTGGGCGGACCGACGATGAAAACTCAAAAACACGCCTGCAGGATGCTCTTGCGCGATTCGCTTGACACGGTCTCAGGCCGCGGCAGCGGCCACCTCGCAGACGGCACGGCGCAGATAGCCCGTAAAATCAGAGGCAACCAGCCTCGCGGGGCCGTCGGCGACATAGACGTTCAGCCAGGTCGGCGGCAAAGGCGGCAGGGCGCCGCCATGTTCGACCACCTCCAGTCCTGGGGCCGAGATCCCCCGTGGCAGGATCGTGATGCCCAGATCGGCCGCCGCCAGCACCCGCCAGGTGTCGCTGCCGCCATCGCCCACGACCTGGACCCACTCGATGCCCGCATCCTCCAGCGCGGCCATGCCCACCGGGTAATACGCGCAATGGGGGGAATTCGCGATGGGGACCGGCCTTTCGCGCCAGGCACTGCCGCGTTGCGCGCCGAACCAGGCCAGATCGACCTTGGCCAGATGGGTCGCGCCGGCGGGCGCGTCGAATTCCGTGGTCAGGATCACGTCATGTTCGCCCCGCTTCATCTGCGCGCGCAGATCCTTGCTGCGGGCATCGTTGATGATCAGTTCGACCTGCCCGTTCTCGCGGCGAAAGGCGCGCACGGCCTGCGCCACCCGGTCGAACAGCCAGTCGCTGGTCAGCCCCACGCGCAGCCGCATCTCGGGGCGGGCGCCGGTGAAGCGGGACAGGATCGCATCGTTCAGCGCCACCAGCTTGCGGCTTTCGCCCAAGAGATCCTGCGCGAAATCCGACAGGACGACGCCGCGGCCCGAGCGTTCCAGCATCGGGCGGCCAAAGACCTCCTCCAGCCGCTTCATCTGCATCGACAATGCGCTCTGGGTCATGTTCAGCGCTTCGGCCGCGCGCGTCACGGCACCGTATTCGGCCACCGCCTGCAGCGATCGCAGCGTGGCTATGTCCAGATTTCGCATCCCTGCCTTATCCTTCAGAATCCCTGATGGAACAGATCAAAATCATTCGTTTCACAAATATCACTGGCAGGTCTATTCATCAATAAGAAATATCGAAATGGTGCAAATAATCTATTGTGATGATAGTAATCAGCGGAGTTGAACCATGACCACCCGACCCAATGCCATGCTGCGCGTCGTCACCGGCCAAGGCGTGATCCCCCGCCCGCGCCTGCTGGAACGCCTGCTGACCATGTTCGATGTCCGGCGCACACGGATCGACCTGTCGCGACTGGATGATGCGATGCTGCGCGATATCGGCCTGACTCGCGAAGAGGTCGAGGCCGAGATCGACCGCCCGATCTGGGATGTGCCGGCCAACTGGCGGCGGCGCTAATCGTTCTCTGCCGGGCGGGGCGCGCCGAAGCGCTCGCGCATCCGCGTCTCGATCTGGTCGCGCACCTGACGATAGAGCGCCAGCTTCGCGTCCCGGCTCTCGGCCAGACCCGAAGGATCCATGATCGGCCAGTATTCGACTTCGATATGGGCATGGCGCGTCATTTCCAGCGCCATGCGCTGGCTGGCAGGCGACAGGGCCACGATCAGGTCGAACTGACCCAGATCATCGCCCCAATCCTGCATCTCTTCAAAGCTGCGGCTGCGATGATGGGCCAGCGACACGCCGATTTCGTCGCAGACGGCAATGGCGAAGCCGTCCACCTCCATGTCGCTCTTGACGCCTGCCGACTGCACATAGGCGGCACGGCCGTAGAACTTCTTCATCATCCCCTCGGCCATGGGGGAACGGATGGCATTGTGATCGCAGCAGAACAGGATCGACGAGGGGATCTTGTCCTGGGCCATCGCGTCACGCCTGCGGAATCAGCGCGCAGATCAGCGTGAACAGGCGCCGGGCCGTATAGACATCCAGAACAGCCTTGCCTTCCAGACGTTCCTGAAGCGTGCGCGCCCCCTCATTGTGGATGCCGCGCCGCGCCATGTCGATCGCCTCGATCTGGGCCGGAGGCAGGCGGCGGACGGCGTCGAAATAGCTCTGGCAGATCTGGAAATAATCCTTGACCACCTGCCGGAACGGCCCGAGCGACAGATGGAATTCCGCGACCTTGCCACCGTTTTCCTGCTGAACGTCGAAAACAAGACGACCTTCGCGGATGCACAATTCCAGCACGAAGGGGCCGTCGGGGGCGGATTGACCGTCACGGCCGGGAATGGCGAAGCTGTTTTCCTCGATCAGGTCGAAGATCGCCACGCGGCGTTCCTGCTCCATCTCGGGGGTCGCGGGCGGTGCCGCGCTGTCGTCTATCTCGATCCTGATCAGACGGCTCATCCGGCAGGCCTTTCGTTCAGCGTCCCCAGCCGAGCCTGAACCGAAGCGCCATGCGCCTGCAAGCCCTCGGATGCGGCCAGCCGCACCGCGGCGGGGCCGATGGCTGCCAAAGCACCCGGTGTCAGCCGCGCCAGCGTCGTGCGCTTGAGGAAATCCATCACCGAAAGGCCCGAACTGAACCGGGCAGACCGGGCCGTAGGCAGGACGTGATTCGGCCCGCTGACGTAATCGCCGACCGCCTCGGGCGTATGGGCGCCCAGAAAGATCGCGCCGGCATGGACGCATTTCGCGGCCAGGGCCTCGGGGTCGGCCACGCAGAGTTCCAGATGCTCGGGCGCGATGCGGTTCGACAGGGCGGCGGCCTGGTCGAGGTCGTCCACGACGATCAGCGTGCCGTAATCGCGCCAGCTTGCGCCCGCGATGGCCGCGCGGTCCAAGGTCGGGATGATCCGGTCCACCGCCTCGGCCACGGCGCGGGCCAGGCCCGCATCGGTGGTGATCAGGATTGATTGCGCATCGGCATCATGTTCGGCCTGCGCCAGCAGATCCCAGGCAAGCCATTCAGGGTTCTGATCGCCATCCGCGATCACCAGCACCTCGGACGGACCCGCGATCATGTCGATGCCCACGCGGCCAAAGACCTGCCGCTTGGCCGCCGCGACATAGGCATTGCCCGGCCCGGTGATCTTGTCCACCGGCGCGATGGTGTCGGTGCCATAGGCCATCGCCGCCACCGCCTGCGCGCCGCCGATGCGATAGACCTCGTCCACGCCCGACAACTGGGCCGCCAGCAGGACCAGCGGGTTGACGACCCCATCCGGCGTCGGCACGCAGATGACCAGCCGTTCGACCCCCGCCACCCGCGCCGGGATCGCGTTCATCAGCACACTGGAGGGATAGGCCGCCTGCCCGCCCGGCACATAGAGACCTGCCGCAGACACAGCCGACCAGCGCCAGCCAAGCGTCGCGCCCTCGGGATCGGTCCAGCTGGCATTCTCGGGCATCTGCCGGGCGTGATAGGCACGGATGCGTTCGGCCGCCAGGGCCAGGGCGGCGCGATCCTCGGGCGTGACACGGGCGATATGAGCCTCGATTTCCTGGGGCGTGAAGCGCAGTGTGGCGGGCGTCAGCGACAGCCGGTCGAAACGCGCCGTCAGCTCGCAAAGCGCCAGATCGCCGCGCGCGCGCACATCGGCGATGATCGCAGCCACCGCGTCGCTTACATCGGTCGAGTCCTCGCGCTTGGCCGACAACATCCGGCCAAAGCCCGCCTCGAAATCGGCATCCGCCATGTTCAGCCAGACAGGCATCGTCTTTCTCCTTGCCGAAAACCGGGCATCTCCGACCCGGCACGTCATCCCCGCCTTGCGCAGCACTTTCCATCGGACAGGGTGACGCGGCGACCCTGCCCGCCAGCCTCAATCAGGATGGCTGGGCGCCTGGCGCGACTGCGCCAGATGCGGGCGGGTGACATCGCGCAAGTCCAGGTTGATGCACTCCACCTCGGCCATTATCGTGCCATCGCCCGCGAAATCCAGCACCAGCCGCCCGGTCCCGTCCTCGCCCGGTTGCCAGCGGATCGCCAGAAGCGCCAGAACCGTATCCGCGTCGCGCACCACACCATCGCTGAGAACGCGCATCACATCCCCGATCGCCAGCACCGAGCGGACGCGCTCGAAGGAACGTCCCTCGGCCTCGGCGGCCTCGGCATCCTCCCACCGAAAGCGCGTCAGCAGCATCGACAGGCAGCGGCGACGCGGGTCATGGGCGATGTCGGAACCCACCAGAACCGCATCCTGCACCAGCGCGGACAGGATGCGCAGATCGACCTCATCCTCGGCCTTCAGGGCCAGGGGGCGCGGGTCTGCATCGGCAAAACGGGCGTCGCGGGTCATGGGCTAGTCCTCCTTGACACGTTCGATATGAGCTCCGACGGCGCGGAGCTTGCGCACGACATGTTCGTAGCCGCGATCCAGATGATAGACGCGGCTCACCGTGGTCTGACCCTCGGCGGCCATTCCGGCCAGAATCAGACTGACCGAGGCGCGCAGATCGGTGGCCATGACCGGCGCGCCGCGCAGCGTCTCGACCCCGTGGACGGTGGCATGACCGCCCTGGACCTCGATCCTTGCGCCCATCCGGGCCAGTTCGGGGGCGTGCATGAAGCGGTTCTCGAAGATCGTTTCCTCAAGGATGCTGGTGCCGTCGGCCAGACACATCAGCGCCATGAACTGCGCCTGAAGATCGGTCGGAAAACCGGGGAAGGGCGCGGTCGTGACGTTCACCGCCCGCACCCGGCCATTGGGGCGCGAGACCTTGATGCCGCGCGCCGTTTCCTCGACGACAAGCCCGGCCTCGTCCAGCTTTTCGCAGAATGCCTCCAGCAACTCGATCCGTCCGCCGATACATTCGACCTCACCACCGCACATGGCCGGCGCCAGCATGTAGGTGCCCAGCTCGATCCGGTCGGTGACGACGGGATGGGTCGCACCATGCAGGGCATCGACGCCCTCGATGGTCAGCGTGCCGGTCCCCTCGCCCTCGATCCGGGCGCCCATCGCGCGCAGGCAGCGGGCCAGATCGACGATCTCGGGCTCGCGCGCGACGTTCTTCAGGACGGTCGTGCCGCGCGCCAGGGTCGCGGCCATCAGCGCGTTTTCGGTCGCGCCCACCGAGACCAGCGGGAATTCAAAGACCGCGCCGCGCAGGCCGCCATGCGGCGCGCGGGCATGGACATAGCCGTCGCGCAGGTCCAGCGAGGCGCCCATCGCCTCGAGCGCACGCAGATGCAGGTCCACCGGCCGCGCCCCGATCGCGCAACCGCCGGGCAGCGAGACCTCGGCCACGCCGTCCCGCGCCAGCATCGGCCCCAGAACCAGAATCGAGGCGCGCATCTTGCGCACGATGTCGTAATCGGCGCGGTGGCTGGTCAGCGCATGGCTGGACAGAGCCAGAACCTGGCCTTCCTGCAGCCCCGCCACCTCGGCACCAAGGGATTGCAGCAACGCGGTCATGGTGCGGATGTCCGACAGGCGCGGCGCATTGGTCAGCGTCAGCGGCTGGTCGGTCAGAAGCGTCGCGGGCATCAGCGTCAGACAGGCATTCTTGGCGCCTGCAATGGGGATTTCACCCTTCAAAGGGCCATTGCCCCGCACGATGATCTGATCCATCAGCTTTCGTCCCTGCCTGTTTCCGCTTCGGCCGCCGGTGCTGCGGCCGTGCCCGTGATGTCCGATATGTCATCCGCCGTCGCTCGCGCGCGCGCCTGCGCCTTGCGCCGCAGCAGATTCGCCCGCAGTGCCTCGCGCAGTCTCTCGTCGCGGCTTCTTGCCGGGGTGCCGTTTCCGGATCGCTTGCTCATGCCTCGCCCTTAGCGCCGCTTGGCGTGACAGTCCAGCAAGGCAACGCGACGCCGGAATGAAGGCCCATATTTTATGCCAGAAATCGCACACCCCCCCCTTGCACTGGTCTGATGCAGGGGCTAAACGCCGCTACACAAAAGCTGCCGTAGCTCAGGGGTAGAGCACTCCCTTGGTAAGGGAGAGGTCGAGAGTTCAAATCTCTCCGGCAGCACCATAAATCATCTCAGCGTCAGGCATTTATCGGACAGGCTAGCCCGGCCCGCCTTCCGTCGTTTCGGCCAGGCGCCGACGCCTTTGCCCATATTGACGTGCTGGCCCGGCGCCTAACGCGCGGGCCGTGCTGACGGCGCCGCACATCTTCGCAATCAGCAGGATGTTGTTGCAACATTCCTGCAGCGCGGAATTGACGTGACGCATCCATTCGGTCAGACGGGTGGCCTGATCGAACTGGCGACCAGCAACATCGGGTCGCGCAACAGCCGCGCCAAGGCGCCGATCAACATCACCCTGGGGTCTGCGCTTTGATCCGGTCAGGCTGCGGCCCTCTCGCGCAATGCGATCGAATAAGAAGGCCGCGTCGGCTTGATCACGACTGGCCTCAACGCGACGGTGAAGCGCGCAGGAATCGAGCACGGCACTCTGCACGACCAGCGCAGGACAGCGGATCGGCTCCTGCCGAGGCGGCCGATGGAGGACATCGCGCAGTGTCTCGGCCATACCGATCCGGCGGCCACAGGATCAACCGATGCTCGATTCTCGCGGAAATATCGGTGCGGTGCAGCCGATGCGCCGGAGCTTTCGGAGCCGGAGCCGGTTCGACGAACCGGAAAGAAAGCCCACGAATAAACGTAAAATCCAGAAATTTCTGGTGACCCCGACAGGATTCGAACCTGTAACCTGCCCCTTAGGAGGGGGCTGCTCTATCCAGTTGAGCCACGGGGCCGCCCTTTTCGTCTTAGGGCGCAGCGGCGCGGGCGGCAAGGGTGTTTGGCGCATTCCGGCACTGACGCGCCTCAGCGGCCGGGAGGCTCCCAGGTCAGGCCATGGGCCTCATAAATCGCCTGGACCCGGCCATCGGCGACTGCGGCGGTCAGGATGTCGTCCACCTCGTAGCCGAGCATCCGCGCGGTGTAGAAGGCCGTGGCGATGCCGATGGGCCAGGTGCCGATTCCGAGACCGGGCAAGGGACCGGATTCCACCGCCAGATCGGGATCGCTGCCGACATGATGTTCAAGCTGGGCGCGAAGGCCCATCACCGCGACCACCTCGCCATTGCGCAGCAAGGCGAAAAGCTCGTCCAGAGAGCGGCGGCGCGTGATGTTGGGCAGCACGCCGGGCAGGCCGGTCAGGTAGAAATCGGCCAGACGATGATCCTCGACGCCGACCGGATGGATGCGGAAGCTGCCCGGAAAGGGCGGCTCGTCGGGAAAGGCCGAAACCCGATAGGCGATCGACAGGCGTTCCTGCGCATAGCGGCCTGTCAGCGCGGCCAGTTCGTTGCGGTGATCCAGCTCGCGGTTGTAGGGCACGCGCATCAGCACATTGACGATGCGCCGGCCCATGTAATGACCGCGCCAGATGTAGTTGCGCAAGTCCTTGTCCACATCCTCGTCGGCGGGCAGGTCAACAAGACGCAGCTCGACCCCCAGATCCTGGGCGATGAGCTTGGCCAGATCGACATCCACCCCGATCAGCGTGCCCTTCTCGTCGCGCCAGGAATAGGGGGGAAAATCTTCATAGACCCCGATCTCGATGAAGCCCCGTTCGCGGATTTCGTCGATGTCGATGCCCACCCGGTCACGACCCGAATCGTCCGAGGGGTATTCCCGCGCCCAAAGCCCCGCCCCGGCAAGGGTCAGGACGATGGCGGCGATGAATGCGGCGATCCGGGAGATATGTCGCATCGCGTCTCCTTGCGGCAGGCGCTCAGCGCGCAACCGACAGCCCGACGGTCAGGGTTTCGTCGGCGCCACGCAAGGACGTGTCAGCCTTGGTCGCAAGGATGATCGCGGCGCGGCGGGCGATGCTGTCGGCCTTGGGCGCGCCGGACAGGGTCGGCACGGCTTCGGCGATCTGGGTCAGCTCGGCCTCGAGCGCGGCGAGTTCATCGGCATAATCGTCCATGCTGGCCGTGCCTGCGGCGATCGCTTCCTGCTTGGCGCGCAGACCGTCGCGAATCTCGCGCAGGCGTGGCATGTATTCGGCAATCCCGTCCGGGTCGGGGCGCGTCTCGATATAGGTGCGGATCGCCCACATGGCCTGCTGGTTCATCACGCCATCGAAGGCAGGCATCCTGTCTCCGGCGCCGTTGCGCAACCGTTCCAGATACCATTCGTCGTCCAGTTCCTCGGCGGCAAGAAAGCGCAGATCCGGCGCCAGCCCGCCCGAGATTGCCTCGAGCCCGTGGCAGCGCGCGCAGTTCTGATTATAGGCGCTGTCCCCGATGCGGACCGCGCGGTCCCAGTATTCGCCCGAAGGATCGCGGAACGGATTCTCCAGCGCAAAATCCTCGCCCAGTTCGGGCAACCCCTCGGTATTCACGGGCTGCGGCGCCACATCGCCATGCGACAGCGCCAGACCGGCCGAGAGGCACAGGGCCAACACGGCCAGCGGCAGTTTCTTCAGGCTGTCGGACATGTCACTCCTCCTGGTCCGTCTGTTCCGTCGCAGGCTATCGAGGGCATGGCGGCGGCGCCATTCGACCAAAAGCCATACGACTATTGGACGATGAACACCCCCGCGAGACCCCGATCCTCCAGCCCACGGCAGCCCCAGTCATAGGTGCCGGGACGGATCGGCACGAAAAACAGTTCGGCCTCGCCATCCGAAGTCATCTCCAGCTCGTTCAGGGATGGAACCTTGATCTCCATCCCGCCGGCCTCGATCTTGCGCAGCCAGGCGTTGCGAAAGAACGACGGCGCCTGCCAGTTGCATTCGTGCCAGCCCACCGCGTTGATCTGCAGGCTGTAGGCCTGTCCGGTCTGCAACCGGTATTCGGCCACGCTGACGCCGAACCCGTTGTCGCCCTGCCCGATCTCCAGCGCCTCCAGCGCGATGGGCTGGGTGGCCAGATCGCCGCCGATGGCATGGGCGGTCAGCGGGGCGATGGCGGCCGTCATGGCGGTCAAGGCCGCGAAAGCGGTGCTGCGGGTCATGCGATTTCTCCTCCGGCTTGGTCGAACCCAAGGAAACAAAGGCGCGGGACGGGACGAAATACGACCATGGTAGAAGTTTCCATCGTCCCAACCCCCGCGATAGCCTCGACGCAGCCTTTGGGAGGGGGCAAGCCATCCGCTGCATCCATGCGCTACCCGTCTGCCTTGCCGCATTGGCCGCCGCGGCCGTGGCCGAGCCGATCAACGTGGCGATCGCCTATCTGGAATTGCAGGTCGAACGCCCGCCGGTCCTGACGAACCTTGACCCGATCCCCGATGATCTGGGCCGCATGGGCGCGGTGCTGGGGCTGGCGGACAATGCGACAACCGGCGGCTTCATGGGGCACGACTACAGCCTGACGGAAACCGTGGTGCCGGCGGAGGGCGACTGGTCAGAGGCAGCCCGCGCGGTTCTGGCCGAAAGCCGCATCCTGGTCGTGAACGCTCCTGCCAAGGCGATCCTGACCCTGGCCGATCTGCCCGAGGCGCAAGGCGCGCTGATCTTCAACGCCAGCGCCGAGGACGAGACCCTGCGCGAGGCGGATTGCCGGGCAAACCTGCTGCACACGATGCCCAGCTACGCGATGCGCGCCGATGCGCTGATGCAGTTTCTTGTGTCGCGCCGCTGGACCGATCTGGTGATGATCACCGGCCAGCGCGACCCGGACCGCGCCTTTGCCCAGGCCTTGCGCGACGCGGCCACAAAGTTCGGCGCGCGTATCCGGGCCGAAAAGGAATGGGACATGTCCTCGGACATGCGGCGCAATATCGGGCAGGAATTTCCATTGTTCACGCAGGACTTTCCCAGCCATCACGTGATGCTGGCCGCGGACGAGACGAACGATTTCGCCCCCTATCTGGAATTTCACGCATGGGAGCCCCGCCCCGTCGCCGGATCGGCGGGCGCGCGCCCTGACGCCTGGTCGGACCGGGTCGAGGCCTATGGGGCCGCGCAGCTGCAACTGCGCTTCAAGCGGCTGGCCGACAGGCCGATGGGCGCGGTCGATTACGCGGCATGGGCAGCGGTCCGCAGCGTGGGCGAGGCCGTGACCCGCACCGGCACCGCCGATCCCGCCGATCTGCGGGACTACATCCTGGGGGACGAATTCGAGCTGGCCGCCTTCAAGGGCGCCGCCATCACCTATCGCGGCTGGAACGGCCAGATGCGCCAGCCCATCCCCATCGCCACCCGCACCGCGCTGGTCGCCATGGCGCCGATGCCGGGCTTTCTGCATCAGGTCAGCACGCTCGACACGATGGGGCGCGACCGCCCCGAAACCGAATGCACTGCCTTCGACTGAAAGGACAATGCCCATGCTTGCCCGCACCGTATCCGCGATTGCCCTGACCGCCCTGATGACCGCGCCCGCTGTCGCGCAGGAGGTATGGGTGTCCAACGAACGCGACAACACGATCAGCATCATCGACGTGCCGTCGCTGGAGGTGATCGAGACGATCCAGGTCGGCGCCCGCCCGCGCGGGTTGATGTTCAGCCACGATTACAAGGTCGCCTATCTCTGCGCCTCGGATGACAGCACGATCCAGGTAATCGACACGGCCACGCGCGAGATCCTGCACAACCTGCCCTCGGGCGAGAACCCCGAGACCTTTGCCCTGCATCCCGACAACCGCCACATCTACATCTCGAACGAGGATGACAACATCACCTCGGTCCTCGATGTCGTGGACCGCCGGATCGTGGCACAGATCCCGGTCGGGGTCGAACCCGAGGGCAAGGCCATCAACCATGCCGGCACCATCGCCATCACCACATCGGAAACGACAAACATGGCGCATTGGATCGACACGACCACGCACGAGATCTTTCACAACTCGCTGGTCGGATCGCGCCCGCGCCATGCCGAATTCACCAGCGACGACAAGCGCCTGGTCGTCAGCGCCGAGATTGGCGGCGGCCTGCATGTCTTCGACACCGAGACCTTCGAGGAATTGGCTGAAATCCGCTTCGAAATTCCCGACGTGCACGCCCACGACATCCAGCCCGTGGGCTTTCGCCTGACCGATGACATGACCCGCGCCTATGTCGCGCTTGGTCCCGCGAACCGCGTTGCCGTGGTGGACATGCAGAACTACGAGGTGCTGGAATACCACCTTGTCGGGCGGCGTGTCTGGCACATGGCCATGTCTGATGACGAGACGAAGCTGTTCACGACAAACGGAGTCTCGGGCGATGTGACGGTCATCGACCTTGTGCGCGGCGAGCCGGTCAAGACGATCAAGGTCGGCCGCTTTCCCTGGGGCGCGGCCTATCGACCCGCAGGCAGTTGATGCACGCGCTCGAGGTTCTGGACCTGGCCTTCCGCTATGGACGGAAAGAGGCGTTGAAAGGCGTCTCTTTCAATGTGCGCGCGGGGGAATTCTGCGCGCTTCTGGGGCCGAACGGGGCGGGAAAATCGACGCTCTTCGCGCTGCTGACGCGGCTTTTCGTGGCCCGGCAGGGGCGGATTTCGGTGATGGGGCAGGACTTGCAGACCCATCCCCGCGCGGCGCTGGCGCGGATGGGGGTCGTCTTCCAGCAGATGACCTTGGATCTGGATCTCAGCGTGGCGCGCAATCTGGCCTATTTCGGGGCGCTGCACGGCATGTCCGCCCGGCAATCCGCAATGCGCGCATCCGAGGCTCTGGAACGGCTGGACATGGCCGAACGCGCCCGCGAACGCGCCCGCGACCTGAATGGCGGCCATCGGCGGCGGCTCGAGATCGCGCGCGCCCTGATGCACCGCCCGCGCCTGCTGCTGCTGGACGAACCGACCGTGGGCCTGGACGCCCGGTCTCGCGCCGCGATCACCGCCCATGTCCATGCCCTGGCGCGCGAGGATGGTATCGCGGTCCTCTGGGCGACGCATCTGGTCGATGAAATCGCCCCCGCCGACACCGCGATCATCCTGCATCGCGGCGCAATCCTGCAAGCGGGGCGTGCCGACGCGCTGGCGCCGCCGGGCGGGCTGGCCGCGCATTTCCTGGCCCTGACAGAGGATGCCGCATGAGATCCGCCCTGCGCGTCATGACCGCGATCATGTCGCGCGAAGCCTTGCGCTTCCTGACGCAGCGCGACCGCTTCCTGGCCGCATTGGTGCGCCCGCTGATCTGGCTTCTGGTCTTTGCGGCGGGTTTTCGTGCGGCGCTTGGCTTGTCGATCACGCCGCCCTATCAAACCTATATCACCTACGAAATCTACATCCTGCCGGGCCTTGTCGCGATGATCCAGCTGTTCAACGCGATGCAATCCGCCCTGAGCCTTGTTCATGACCGCGAGATGGGCTCGATGCGGCTTCTGCTGACCGCGCCCATGCCGCGCTGGTGGCTGTTGCTGTGCAAGCTCATGGCAGGGGTGCTGGTCTCGATCCTGCAGGCCTGTTCCTTCCTGGTCATCGCCTGGGCCTTCGGCGTCCGGCTGCCGCCGCTCGGCTATCTGGCGGTGCTGCCGGCTCTGGTCGTCTCGGGGCTGATGCTGGGTGCGGTGGGGCTGTTCCTGGCCTCGACCATCCGGCAGCTTGAAAACTTCGCAGCGGTGATGAACTTTGTGATCTTCCCGGTCTTCTTCCTGTCCACGGCGCTTTACCCGCTATGGCGCATGGCCGAGTCCTCGCGCATTTTGCGCGACATCTGCGCCTGGAACCCCTTTACCCACGCGGTCGAACTGATCCGCTTTGCGCTTTACCTTCGGCTGAACCTGGAAAGCCTTGGCTGGGTTGCGCTGACCTTCATGCTGTTTCTGGGGCTTGCGCTCTGGGGCTTTGATCCCGCGCGCGGGATCATGGCACGAAAGGGCCGCTGAGATCAGCCATTTCCCCGCGCCCGATCCTATCCTGAAGCAAGGGGGAGTGGTCTATCCTGAATTCATTGGTAAATGGGGGATGTCCCGATGAATGTTGAAATCGGGTCGGGGCAGCGTTGCCGGGCTCATGGTTAGGCGGCCGCTGCGGTGTG